>JBASOA010000066.1:0-59034 GCA_049657765.1 Clostridiaceae bacterium | reverse complement strand
CACAGCCTACTACCTAATACTATGCCAAGTTAAGTAAATACGGAAGCTCTACAAACAGCTTCTACCGTTAGTTTCTAGGGTTTTGGAATTCTATTTCTTTCCAGCAGTACTACTGTCTCCACATGTGGTGTATTAGGAAATAAATCGAGAATCTTAGTTTGAATGACCTTATAGCCATTCAACGCCAAATAATTAAGATCGATAACTAAAGTTTTAGGATTACAGGAAACATAAGTGATTTCCTTGGCATCAAAATCCTTCACATACTCCAGTGCCTTAGGATGTACCCCGCTTCTTGGCGGATCCAAAATGATGAGGTCCGGTGTTCCTTCTAGCGTTTTGATGATATCTTTGACATCCCCTGCAAGGAAGTGAACATGATCCAGTCCGTTGGTTGCAGCATTTTCATTGGCTGCAACGACTGCTTCTTCAATGATCTCAATTCCAACGACCTTATCGGCCATATCGGCAACAATCTGACCGATGGTTCCAGTTCCGCAGTAAAGATCAAAGATCTCCTTCTTTTTCTCTCCAATGAAATTCTTGACTTCCTTATAGAGAACCTCAGCTCCCTTTGTATTCGTCTGAAAGAAGGAGAACGGAGAAATCTTAAAGGTCAGTTCTCCGAGCTTCTCATTGATGTAGTCCCTTCCATGAAGGATGTTGACCTTTCCAGGTACAACAGCATCCGCCAATTGGTCATTCTCCGTCTGAAGAATGGAAACCAAATCATAATCAAGCTCAAGTTTTAGTAGACCATCAGTATACTCTGTCAGGTCAAAATCAGCCTGAGTTGTCGTGATGAGGTTCACCATGATTTCTTTCGTATTGGTCCCTCGTCTCATAATGAGGTTTCTTAAATACCCTTCTTTCCTCAGCACCCTGTAGTAATCGAGATTCTGCTCCCTGAAGTAACCGATGGTGTAGTCGTGGATCTTTCTAAAATCCTCTGTAATCAGCATGCATTCATTGGTATTGATGACAGAATTCTTGAGTCCCCTGAAATGCATGCCAAGGTTAAGTTCTCCATCTTTCACTTCGTCACCGAAGGTATACTCCATCTTATTCCGATACTCATATTGGGTATCATCTCCGGCAAAGCCGAGATAATTTCCTGGATCGATGCCGTTATTCTTGAACAAAAGAAGTACTTCCTCTTCCTTAAACACTCTCTGCTTTTCAAGTGGAATCTGCTGGCTGATGCAACCTCCGCACTTTCCAAAATGCGGACAGATTGGTTCAACTGCATAAATCGCTTTTTCTACGATGCCTTGGTATCTTCCCTTTGCACGATCTGCTCTTATTTCAAAAGCCTTTGCTGAGACAGTCTCTCCGACAAAAGCCCCTTTGATTTTCACTTTCTTGCCTTCCAGATGTCCTACGCCTGTAGCTGGAAAAACATGGTCTTCTATTTTAACTTCTATTAATTCATTTCTCTTCAAAATCAAATCACACTCCTCTTGTATAATACCAGATTAAGGCATGAAGATGAATAAGTATCTGAAAAACTGGTCATTTTTTTCAATAGGACCTACCATTTCTTACCACCATTTAGTCAGCGAAAACCTGTAACTTTTACCGGCTTTTCAGAAACTCCACAAATCAAGTAAGAATGAGCCTTGGCTTGCTAAATCAACCACAAAATATGCTATAATTGAATTCGTGAACTGTAAAAACGAAAGACTAATTATAGAAATCAACGAGGTAATTTTATGGATTTTAAACTGATATTTCTATGCATCGCAGGCTTTATCGGCGCTTTTGTCGATTCTATCGCAGGTGGTGGAGGCCTAATCACAATTCCTGCCTATCTATTAGCAGGCATCCCTCCCTACTTCACTTTAGGAACCAATAAATTCGCATCAACCATGGGGTCATTTATCTCCACTTCTGGTTATGCCAGATCAAGCAAGATTAATTTCAAGCTTCTAAGGGTAGCTGTTCCTTTTACAGCCCTTGGTGCAGCACTCGGTGTCTTTTCGGTCTTAAAGATACCCCAGGATTTTCTTTATCCCATGGTATCCGTCGCGATCCTTCTTGTAGGCCTCTATACTTATTTCAAGAAAGATCTAGGCAAGACGAATTCCTTTACCGAAATCACAACAAAGAAAATCATTTTTGCCTCCCTTGTTGGATTCGCCTTAGGTTTCTATGACGGATTCTTCGGACCTGGAACAGGCTCTTTCCTTATTTTTATTTTCATTAAGTTTTTCAAGTTTGATTTTACAAATGCTTCAGGAAATGCGAAGCTGATTAATTTCACTTCTAACTTCACTTCCCTGATTATGTTTGCCATCAACGGAAAAATCAATTATCTGATCGGTGTCCCTATAGCCATCTTCATGATTTTAGGTTCCTTGGTTGGTACAAAACTCGCCATCAAAAATGGCGCAAAATTTATAAAACCAATTTTCCTCGTCATGTCTTTTGCAGTCTTTGCAAAGCTGATCTATCAAATGATTTTCTAATGGAATAATAATAGCGTAAATAAGTAGTTGCACAAAAAAAGATTTGAGTTTCTCAAATCTTTTTTTGCTTATTCTCTTCTTCCTACATTTACTTTTTACTCACAAGAAGTCGACTCATCTCTCTAGGTTGAAGAAACCATTTTAATTCGCTATCCACAGCATCTCTCGTATTGACTTTGATCCCAGCTGCAGCACCTTTTCTATAAGGCAGCCTTAATCCACAGAGCTCACTTGACCAATTGCTAAGATGCGGCTCATGCCCAACGATGATGATGGTGAATTTTTTTTTGTCATCCAGTTTATTGATGGCTGCCCAAAAATCCTTATAGTCGCCATTAGCAACAAAATCGCAGTTCACAAGTTCAGCAGACTTTATGAGCGGTAATAGAATTTCAGCAGTTTCTTTAGCCCTGATCAGTGGACTTGTCCATACTTCAACATGATTATTTGAATCAATCAGCGGAAGCAATGCCGGTAAATTATCATGTAATTTCTTTTTACCTTTTTCGGTCAGACGTCTGCTGCTATCTTTATGGTCAGAAGATACATCTTCTGCAACGCCATGACGTAACATAATCAAGTCAATAATCATTGAATCTCACTCCTTACTTATTAATTTATATATTTTGTTTTAAGCCAACTTTTCCTATGACCATAAAAGGAAGATGCCAATACGGTATCTTCCTTTTATGGTTAAATATTATCGGTTCTTTTGTTAGCGATTTGGTTGATCGCCAATTCCCGTTCTATTTTTTGCTGCCTTCCCAGTCTTTCAAGAATTTTTCAATTCCTTGGTCAGTCAATGGGTGCTTTAAAGAATCCATGATCACCTTATATGGGATGGTTGCGATATCTGCACCTGCAAGAGCTGCCTGTGTCAAATGGTTTCTGTTTCTAACACTGGCAACAATGACCTCAGTGTCGATTCCATAATTATTGAAAATCTCCATGATCTCTTCCACAAGGTCCATACCTTCCAGTCCAATGTCATCCAGTCTACCTACGAAAGGAGATACATAAGCTGCTCCCGCCTTAGCTGCAGCAAGCGCCTGAGTTGCTGAGAACACGAGCGTCACATTGACCTTGATTCCCCTCTTGCTCAGCATAGACGTCGCCTTGATGCCATCTGCGGTCATTGGAACCTTGACCACGATATTCTTATGGATCTTAATCAACTCATTGGCTTCTTTCACCATGCCTTCGGCATCGAGTGAAACCACTTCTGCGCTAATTGGTCCATCTATAATCTCTGTAATCTCTTTGATTACCTCTTCAAAAACTCTTCCTTCTTTCGCAATTAGAGACGGATTTGTTGTCACCCCATCAATAATTCCAAGTTCTGCAACTTTTCTGATTTCTTCTACATTTGCTGTGTCGATAAAATACTTCATTTTGTCCTCCTGACCATTAATAATTTAAGATTTTGTTTTCTTACTATTCTCATAATACTCTGATTACCTTTATTTTAGCATAACTTTCGATGAAACTCGATGAATTGGACTGAATAATTTTAAACGCTTAGCTTAATTCAGCCATTATCGCCCTGAATTTTGTTTTTCATGTGCAATCAGGTTGAAATGACCTTGCTTCAAGTCATTTCCCTTCGATGATGTCAAGAACCTCGAGAAATTGTTCAGTTTGTCTGAAGTGGACAGCTTTCATTCCCAATTCTCTTGCGGCTTCAACATTAGCGTAGGTATCATCGATGAAAATACATTCCTCCGGGTTTAAAGAATATTTCTCAAACAGAGTATTGTAGATCCCAAGGTCAGGTTTTATTTTTTTCACTTCATAAGAGATGACTTTCCCATCAAAAAGCTTGAAGAAATCATATTTCGTTTCTGTGTAAAGAAAACTTCTTTCGGGGTAGTTTGAAAGTGCATAGACTTTATAACCTTTTTCTTTAAATAGCTTTAGAAAATATGTTGAGGCTTTCATTTCTTCAATCAGAAAATATTCCCAGGTTTTAATGAATTTCTCCACAGTTTCCCTGTGCTCTGGGAGCCTTTTTGATACTCTTCTTACGGCTTCATCATCATCGATTAAACCCGCATCAAGAAGAGACCATTCTTCAGATTCAAACACTTCAAGGAAGAAGGTCATCACCGTTTCAAAATCCTCATATTCGAGAGCTAAATAAGCTAAAGGATCAAACTTCACCAGAACATTACCAATATCAAATATAATATTCTTCACCATATCTATTAAAACCTCCAAATTTAATGGTCTTCTCGAATCTTTTAAAAAGAAGTTAGTAAGCATTAGTCTTTATTTTCGAGATCCTTCCGAACGCTAAAATCCTAATTTCACTTTCTCGTGTTCATAAAGGGAGATTAGCTCCCTAAGTTCATCGCTCGAAACTGAATTCCGATAATCTCTTCCTCTGACACCTGTTCCCACATGTAAGTCGTAGTTATCGCCGTCACTAGCGTCAGACGCCAAGCCAAAATCAAGCTCGTTTCTTATTGCGTTAATATTTCCCGCATGAATACCACTAGCGACGATAATTCTTACGTTTCCCGAATGCTCGATCATATTTCGTATGACCTCGACATTGTTCTCAGCATACCCAGGTCCTCCAGAGGTCAGGATATGCGTAATGCGGTTACACTCCTTGATCATCTCAAGCGCTTTCATCATATCCGCTGATTCATCGATTGCCCGATGGAAAGTTGCCGTTAAATCTGTATTTTCAAGAATATATTCAATCGCTTTAATATCTGGTAGTCCATCTGTATTAAGGATTCCAAGTACAACATGTTTAATTCCGAGTCCATTAAAAGCAAGGGCATCTTCTTTCATGATTTCAATGTCATTCATTGAATAATGAAATGATTTGCTTTGTGTTCTCAGCATGACATTTATTGGAATAGAGACATGAGTGAGCACTTTCTTCACCAATCCATAGCTTGGCGTAAGACCGCCTTCTCCTAAAGATTGAATCAGTTCTATTCTTTCTCCACCGCATTCAGCGATCGTTATTGCATCTTCTAGACTCTCTGCTATGATCTCTAACATCTTTTTTCCTCCTATCCTTTATTTCTTCCTTTACTGGAACCGAGAAAATTTCATTTTTCTTTCCTTTTTAGTATACTCCATTCCAATTACCCCAACTGAATAGAAAAGTTAACATTCTATTACTTCTCTCGATTTGCTGAAATTCAGCGAATAACGCTTAAAAAAGTGCAATGATTCTTGATACATGCATTCTTTATAAGGAAGCTTTGGTTATCACGGTCTATCGATAATTATCGTCGTACGGAAGAAATGATTTTTTTTGAATTTAGATTACAATATAACTATGAAGAGCACGATCTTCATCATAATTCATGCCAGAAAGCGCAAATCTATAAGAAAACAAGGAGGTTTTCAAATTGAGGAACATTTTCAACGATAAAGGGATGCTTCCATTTGAAGAATTCTTACCGACACTGAATTGGGATTCTCCGATAAGGTCTCAAAAGAAACTTTTCCGTGTTGATGTCAAGGAAACAGATACTGAATTTATTGTTCATGCGGATCTCGCTGGCGTAAAGAAGGAAGATATCACTGTGGAGTACAAGAACAGAAACCTTATTATTTCTGCAACTAAAGAGGAATCCCACAACAAGGAATCCGACACCTATATCATTAGAGAAAGAGGATATGGGCATGTCTATAGGAGTTTCTATATTGAGAACATCAATGAGGATATGGTTACCTGCGAATTTAATAATGGTTTGCTAACCGTTACTTTACCAAAACTGAAAGAAGGAACACCAGGCTTTAAGAAATTTGAAATCAAATAGTGGAGAAGTTACCTCTTAACACATAAAAAAGCTGCTTTCGGGCAGCTTTTTATGTGTTAAGAGATAAAATTCAAAAAGTATGTCGTTCATGATTAAGATAAACGCCAAGTGTTCCATATCTACATGATTTCGTAAATTATCTGTTAACTCCACGCTGATAAGATTCTAATTCCAATAATTAGGCGTAAAGTGAGAGATAAGAATAGAATTTATACTTGATTACTAAATATCTAAGTCTTCATATCAATCCCCGTAAATCTCTTCAAATTAAGTTAATATAAAAATTATATAAAGGAGGTGGAGCGAATCGAATTTCTTCACTCTATTGAAGCTTTAGCTTCATGGAGGACGAGAAATCCTTCGCATATTGATGAATTTAGATTTGGAAGGTAAGGTTGCACTCGTCATCGCATCAAGCCAGGGCCTCGGGAAAGCCGTCGCTACAGAATTAGTCAAAGAAGGCGCTCATGTCATGCTGGCGAGCAGAAACAAGATCAAATTGGAATTGACCTCATTAGAGCTTCAAGCCATAGGGCCAGGAAAAGCTGCCTATCATGTCACAGACATTACAAAAAAAGAGGAGATCAAAGCACTCATCGCTGCCACTCTAAGCACTTATGGCAAAATTGATATTTTAATCAATAATGCAGGCGGACCACCTGCAGGAAAATTTGAAGATTTCACAGATGAAGATTTTCAAAATGCATTTGAACTTAATCTTTTAAGCTACATCAGGCTTATTCGGGAAGCTCTTCCCGCTTTGAAGAAAAACGGAGGAAAAATTGTCAATTTCACCTCTTCCAGCGTCAAGACGCCCATCCCAAACCTCATTCTATCCAACACTTTCAGAACAGGTGTAGCCGGACTTAGTAAGACATTAGCCGAGGAGCTCGCTCCTTATGGAATTTTGGTCAATGTTGTGGCACCGGGACTTATATCCACTGAACGGATCAAATACCTGAACCAAATGAACGCGGATAAGCAAGGGAAAGATGTCTTAGAGATTGAAGCGGATGCACTGAAGAAAATCCCATTAGGGAGATATGGTACACCGGAGGAATTCGCCAGAGCCGTTACGTGGCTTGTTTCGGGTGCAAATACCTATATTACCGGAAGCACATTATTCCTTGATGGGGGAATGGTAAAAGCGCTCTAGTAGGCTTAGGTTTTTCAAAAGAATAAATTTTTCTAAAATAATACGCCTCATCGGTAAACAGTTTATTTCTTCGCTGTCTCCCTGATGAGGCGTATGTTTATATCCATAAGGATTTCAGAGGCGCTTAAACCCTCTACTTCCCAAAGAAATTAAAGAATCCTCTTTTTTTCTTGTGAGAGGCTTTCTCCCAATCTTTGTAAGGTAAGAATTCACCTTTCTCTCCTTTAATGATTCTCGGTGAATTTTCCATGATATTCGCATAGAGCTCCGGATTCAGCTCATTTATGCGGTCATAAGCATACTTAATCTTCGTGTTCCTCTTATCATCATTATGGCCATCTGATCCAACCATATGGATGAGATTCTTTGTAACAAGCTTTTCCGCAAATGCAGTGACTTTTTCACCAAAATGCCCAATGAGACTTCCTGCATTCAGTTGAAAGATGACCCCGAGATCAATGAGATGGTAGAGGATGCCAGGATCTTCCCTTAATACTTTGTACCGCTCAGGATGGGCTAAAATAACCTGATATCCTTCTTTTTTTAGTTTGTAAAAGATACCTTCTGCATAACTAGGGTAATCGATGAGGTTAAATTCCACCAAGATGGTTTTAGAGTAATTGTATCCAAAGACTCTACCTGACTTAAGGTCTTCCCTGAGATGTGCGTTGATCATAATTTCCATGGAAGGGATAAGTTCAATTCGCCCTTTAAATGTTTCTTTTAGCTGATCAAACTTCTCCTGATACTCTTCTTTTTCTGTGGAATACACGCCTTCGATATCATGTGGAGTAACTGCCATCATCGTTACGCCCTCATGAATCGATTCTTCTATCATTCTTACAGACATTGAAAAATCCCTGCTACCATCATCTACATCGAAAAGAATATGGGAATGAAAATCAACCATAGTCCACCTCTACTTCTCATTTAAACTGATTTCTCAAAATCATTTTTTCTAAGTTGTCGTTTCCAGATATTAGAAGAAGCTGATGTTTTACCGATCAGCTTCTATCAACTTTACCTTACTTTTTTTTCGTGCTTCTCTTTTTTTCTTCATAGGAATAATAATAGTAATTTGTATCATCTTCTGGAATTCCGTTTAAAACTACGCCCAAAATGTTTCCATTAACTTTCTCCAAAAGATCTTTAGCTTTTGAAAGTTCATCCTTCTTCGTTAAGCCATGGAATGCTACAATTAACGTTCCATCAGACAATGTCGTCAGGATTTGTGCATCGGTCACTGCCAGGAGTGGCGGAGCATCTAGAATAATGTAGTCATAAATGGTCTTTAGCTGTTCGATAAGCGAACGGCATTTTTTACTTCCAAGAAGTTCAGAGGGATTTGGCGGAATCACTCCACTTGTGATGATGTCGACTCCTGGAATCACATCGACATTAATGATGTCATTGATCTGCTCAGGATTTAAAACAGCATTGACAAGTCCCAATGAATTCGGCAATTTAAATACTTTATGAATAGTCGGTCTTCTTAAATCAGTATCAATAAGTAATACTTTTTTACCGTTTTCAGCAAATGTAACCGCAAGGTTTGAGGATACCGTGGACTTTCCTTCACCTGGTCTCGATGATGTCACAGTAATGATCTTCAATTCCTTGTCATATGATGAAAATTGGATATTGGTCCTTAATGTTCTATATGCTTCAGCCGCTACGGATTTCTTATCTGTAAGGGTCACTAGACTACTTTTCATTGTTTCCTCCAAAACCTACCATAAATGTTTATTCACTTTACTTAATACGCTATTATTATAACATTAAACACAGATTTATGTATAAGAATTTAGAAGTTGCTACATTATGATATGAGATGTATGCCTAATCCTTAGTTCTTGCACCAAAGTCCATCACTAGTGGTCAAACATTGCCATAGCAAAGAGAAAAACTGAAATAACCGGAGATACTATCCATCTCCCTTTCTGTATCGCAAGATAAAGATCTGAAGGTTCCGGGTCTCGGACAAACAAAAAATGATCCACGGTAAAGAAGAAAAGCGGCCACCTTATGTCAATAAGCGTCATGACAAGGAAAAGCAGCGCAAAGATAAAATATCCGACATTTCCTCGAATGGTGTTTGCATCACCAAAAGCAACTCTCACCACTTTGAACATCAAGTTCTGCATGGGCGTCCGTTCTTCTTCTCCGAAGCTGAACACCATATGATCGATCACAAAAATCGGCCTTCCCGCCTCATCCGTCAGAGGATGAATCTCACGGGAATTATACCCAAATTTTGAAACCTCTCCGGATGGTTCTTTAACAGAAAAGGAATACCTCTCCCCTAACTCGTTTTTCACCATATCCAAAATGTTAATGGTAAAAACTTTCTCTGGTTCATTTCCCTCAACCACCTTAACTATGATCGAAGAATCCCTCGAAACCTCTCCCTTTTGCATAATCGTCGTCTTCACTCTATTTACTTTCCCAGAATATATTGTTTCACTTTCTGTTTGAGTCTTCCTCAAAAAGCTTTCATCAAGCACAATCCCTTTTTGAAGAAAAAAAGGAAGATAAACCAAAAGAAATAAAGCGAGTATACCAATCGCATATCTGAGAATCTTAATCCTAGTCTTTTCTTCCATGGGTCTCTCCTTTACTCATTAAAGAATTATTAGTTGATTTCCTTCGCTTTTTGTAGCTCTGCTTGTAAAGAGTGTTGAAATTTCAGCTATGTAAGAAATTATTTTGGGTCCCTTGACTCTGATATATTTAATTATTGCTCGACACGAAATTATAAAATCTCTTTTACTAGATACATGCCTCCAGATTCTTCCTGAAATACTTTGTAACCTAAAGATTTATATAATGAAATAGCATTGTCATTGAATTTAAATACATGTAGGAATATCTTATTTAAATCCTTTGATTTGGCATCTATTTCAACCAAAAGTAGCGCTTGCTTCCCATAACCTTTTTTGCGGAACTTTTCTAAGATGAAGAAATTACAAATGTATGCAACATTTTCTTTATGCTTTTCATACCAAATATACCCTAACTCTTCATTATCACTACTTTCAATTATGTAAAAGAATTGATTTTGAGTGAAATGGCCATGATGTAGAAGCTCATCGAATTGCTTTTTCGAGTTTATCAATGCAGTTTTTGCACTATCCATCCCTGCCCTTACTAAATCTTTTGAATAACTTAAAATAGATCTTTCAAGGAATTTATTAAACTCACCGTCAGTCATTTCTCTAAATTTTATATTAAAATGGCTCATCCTTATCCCCCACTTAGTTTACAACTCGATACATCCATTTTCTTGAATATAATTCACACAGCGTAGTCATATCTAATCATATTATAAAACCAAATTAATTTCAACCAAGGTCCTAACAGCGCTTTAAACTATTTATATAACTTATTATATACGATAATTGATATTTATACTATTATTTAAATACCAAGAAATAGTAGTTATTTGGATATTTCCAAATAAATCATAATGAAGCCTAATGGAACTAATAAGCCCATTCTCTAAAGAAAATTCATAATGATGCACAAAAAATAGAATCACCTTATCATTTTTCAGGTGATTCTATTTAGTAAATCTATTCTTCTGATTTTCTTGCTAGAAGGTATGCCCCATACTCTGGCGGAAACTTAGGTTCGATAAGAAATACGTTTTCTGCTAAAGCATCTCGAAGTGGACTCATGATGAGCTCTCCTGCTTTGAATACTCCGCCAAAACATGCCAAATCGATTGTTCCATCAATGTCTTTCGCTAACGCATTGGCTAAGGCCGCCAACTCTAGAGCCGCTTCCCTATAGATTCTTATCGCTTCCGGGTCGCCTTTTAATGCCGCTTCGTGAAGAAGTGGAGCCAACTTTGCAATCTCGTCACGTTGATTTTTAAGGGTATCCGAAACATAACTGACGATGTCATAAGATTTCGGAAGAGATAATCTCTCCATAAGAAGATCATAAAGCGCTGTTTTTTCAAGCCTGCCGTCATCTTCTTTGGTAAAGGTGTTTAGCATTTTCTTGGACAAATCATAGGCACTGCCTTCATCACCTAGAATATACCCAAATCCACCGGCTCGTTTCCTAATTTTCCCATGTTTCATGTAGGCGATGGACCCGGTCCCTGCGATGAGCATAATCCCATCCCCGTCTTCAAAAGCACCAGCTAAAGCCGTTTCCACATCATTATGGAGCAAGTATCGATATCCGCCAAATTCCAAAGTTAAGGTATCCTCTATGGCTTTTCGTACACTTTCTTCCCTTCCATAACCGGCAAGCCCGAATGAGATTGTGATTTCATCTAAGGTGAGGTCATTCTTGTCCTGAAGAATGCGTACGCCTTCCATTAGTATTTTGCCCATCTCTTCATAACCCACCTTCATAAAGTGGCAACTGCCGAGTACTGTAGTGTCAAGAAGATTCCCTTGTTCTCCATAAAGTGCGAAGAGGGTTTTGGTCCCTCCTGCATCAATGCCTATGTAATGCATACAATTCCCTACTTTTCTATAAAATTGAACTTTTGCCAAGGTTTGATCGCATCCAGAATGAATACTTCATCTTCATCGATATGCCCCACCACATTGCTTTTTCCTGAGTTTTTCATATCGCTAAGGGCAATTTGCAGTTCTCCTGCATAGTGGCCATAAAGACTGGATTCAATGATAACATCTCCACGCTTGATCATCTCTGGTGCATTAAAGAGAACGAACTCGCTTCCTTTGAATTTTACTCTGCTTTGTGTTGATCTTAAGTAGTTACCGGAAACGTCTCCTCTATTGAAGTGCATTTCCTCGAGCACGATTTTTTTCATGATCTCTGGAATGTCATCGCGAAGTATTACATTAAAGGAAACCATGTCCTTTCTCATCTTTGACACGGACATAAGTTCTTCCTCGCTTGGATAACAGTTGGAGATGATGATATCATCGATCCCGCCCATGGCAATCAGGTGCTTCGCCTGTGCAGCCATGTTCTTATCCCGATGAAGTTCAAGCGTTGGAAGTCCATCTGTTACAGGCCATGGACCAAAAGAACCTTCTTCCTGTGAAGTAATGAATGCCGCTGTTCTTAAGCCATACTGCTTAAAGCGCTTTGTGCAATTCTCAAAATGTTCAAGGCTTAGTCCTGAATACACATGAGGATAGAAGTTATGGCATGCAATAAGATTATACGGATTCGGTTCATAATCCATAATGGTATCGATGGTGCGGGTGTTATTCGACATATTGACCTCGATCTTTAAATCAAAAGGATTGAAGGTCATGAGTGATTCCTCAAGTCCTGTAAATCCTTGGTCAAGCCTGATTCCATCCGCTTCAATCTCATGAAAGAAGGTCAGGTCCTGATAGCTGATGCCGAGTTCCTTGAATACCCTTGGTGAAACATCCACGATGACTTCATATCCAAGTTTCTTAGCGAAGCGGTTCATTTCAAGGAATTCCGCTTTGATTTCAGCAGGGCTCTTCTCAACGGAGAGCAAACATGAAAATATTCTCGTAAAGCCATATTTTGCTGCCTTTTCAAGGTAAGTCATGATTTCCTCTTTTGTTGATTTTTCTGGATATATGGATAATCCTAATTTTCTCATCTAATCATTCTCCTTTAATCTCTTAAGTTCACTATATACCTTCTTATTTTTTTTGCATATTTCTATTTTTAAACTGGGGAAGATACCGTTCATGAGCCGCAAACAATTCATCAAACACTTTAACCGCAAGGTCACCTGAAGGGACCAACGGATTTATTGTTAGGGCAGCGATAGCTGTGTCACGGTTTCCTGTGACAGCTGCTTCGCATACCAATCTCTCAAAAGATTTAGTATTCTGTATTGTCCCATTGATAGCTACTGGAATTTCGCCAATATCTACAGGAACAGGTCCATATTTTGTAATGATTGCAGCGATTTCCACAACGGTATCGTCAGGTAGGTTCGTGATTGCCCCCTTATTTAAGGTGTTGACGTACTGAATATCTCCCTTGTCATTATACATGGAATTAATGAGTTCACATGCAGCATCACTGTAATTTGCACCCCCTCTTTGTTCCAGCTGTTTGGGTTTTGTGGTCAAGTTTTCTTCATTATAGAGTTCAAAAAGTTCATTTTCTACTTTCTTTACAAACTCAGCTCTGACATTATGTTCTTTAAAGAGTTCAAGCTGATGTTCTAATTGCTCTTGTGAATAGAAATAGTAGGATAGATATGGAGATGGGATGCATTTCAATCCTCTGATCAGTTCTTTGGACCAAGGAATAGTCATGATATTTTTCATCCCAATGTAGTCCTCTTGAGTTAGATTTTCATATATCTTTAAAATTTCATCAATCTTTCTTTCACCTTTATCAAACACCTCTGTTACGAAAAAATGATGGTTAAGTCCCACAATTTCCAGATTAATATCATTTTCAGGCGCCTTAAGAAGCTTGGCCATCCCTTTTTTCATTCCTATTGGAACATTGCAAAGTCCAACAACTTTATCAAAATCACCATATCTCATTACAGCTTCAGTTACCATTCCAGCCGGGTTAGTGAAGTTGATCAGCCAGGCATCCTTACAAAGTTCTTTCATATCTTTTACAATGTCAAGGATAACTGGTATTGTTCTTAGTGCCTTAAACATTCCTCCAGCCCCATTAGTCTCCTGACCAATGATGCCATTTTCAAGTGGAATCCTTTCATCGTGAATTCGGGATTCTAACAAACCAACTCTAAGCTGAGTCGTCACAAAATTAGCATCTTTCAGCGCTTCTCGCCTATCCAAGGTGAGGATGATTTTCATAGGAATACCTGCAGCTTTAACCATTCTTTTCGCAAGATTTCCCACAATCGAAAGTTTCTCTTTACCTTCCTCGATATCCACCAACCAGAGTTCGTCTATCGGAAGCTCATCATACCTTTTGATAAACCCTTCCACAAGTTCCGGTGTATAACTGGAACCTCCACCGATGGTAACAATTTTTAACTTCTTCTTCATAAATAACCTCCTACTAGTAATCTATTGTCAAATGGGTGATTACCTTATTGAAAGGCATCCTTATCGTTCATGTTTCTTATTTTTATAGTTTTTTACAAAGAGGGGGCTCTACTTTAAGTAGAACCCCCTCATTTATATGATATTCATAATCCAAATTGGTAGTATTATGCTGTCTTCACAACAACATCTTCAGATTCTTCCTTAAGAAGCTTATTGTCATAAAGTGTGAAGAATGGAAGATACATGGCAACCGATACTAATATTAAAACAACACTTAGTACTGCGCCTCTCCAGTCTCCGCCCGTTGCCAAATATGCACCGATAGGTCCTGGAAGTGTCCATGGAGCAAGTGCAACAACCCTGTTAACCAAGCCAAGGCTTGTGGCCACCCATGCAATGGTCGCACAGACCATTGGTGTTAGGATGAAAGGGATCATAAGGATTGGGTTTAAAACAATTGGTGCTCCAAATATCATTGGTTCATTGATGTTGAAGATTGCTGGAATGAACGCAGTCTTTCCAAGCGCCTTTCCATATGCAGACTTTGCTTTTATAAGGAATAGGATTGCAAGTCCGATAGTTGTTCCTGATCCTCCGATCATGATGAACCATTGGTAGAAAGGTTCTGGTCCGATATGAGGAATTGCTGTTCCAGCGGCATAAGCTGCTGTATTGGAGTCAAGCAGAGTTAACCATAAAGGTCTTGCTACTGTTCCAACTATGGACCAACCGTGAATACCAAAAGTCCAGAAGAACATTCCGATGAATATAATAATAAGGACTGAAGGCAATGTATCTGTTGCAGATACCATAGGTGCAACGATCTTGGCCATAATGCCATGGACATCCACGCCTACCCACATGGTTAATGCGGACACAGCAACAATGATTATTGCTGTTGGTACAAGTGCTTCAAAAGATCTTGCAACTGATGCTGGTACCTGTGGAGGCATAGAAATCTTGAAGTTCTTTGTCTCAGTGAATCTGAAAACTTCCACTGCGAAAATTGCAGCAACGATTCCAACGAACATACCAGCTGAGCCTAAGTTACCAGGTGAAATGAGAAGTCCTGTAGGAACTGATTTGACATAAGCCTGCAAATCTGGATTGCTTGCTGCAAGAGCCTTCACTGCATCATTAGCCGAAGGACCAACCTTTGGGATGATGGTAAGAAGGAATGCCATTTCAGCCATGACTGCACCTGACAGACCATCAAGCTTGTATGATCTTGCCAAGGAATAACCAATCCCGAAAACTGCATATAGGGTCATGATATACATGGTCATCCTATAAGGAAGCAGAATCTTAAATTGATTCGTCTTGATGAACTGTGTAAGTCCCCAGTCTGCTGGCATTTGGTTCGGTAGGAACGCAATAACCATGAACATCGAGCTTACAATGATTAAAGGAAGTGTAGCGATAATTCCGTCACGAATTGCTCTTAGATGTCTTTGTTCAGCGATTTTTGCCATTGGTGTTGAGAGCTTTTCGTCCATAAATTGGGAAATTTTTTCAAACATGTTATTCTCCTTTTCTGTTTTATTTTTTGTCTACTATTTATTGAGGATACCTAATACCTGTTTAAGGAGTTTTGGGCCACCAAGTGGGCTGTAACCCATAGGTTCGATCAGTGCGCAAGGAACATTTGCCTCTTTCGCGAACTCTGCAAGATATGAGAATCGGTGTCTGATCTGTGGTGCAACCATCGCTACATCCCAACCATTATGAACCTCTTCTTCAAATTCCTGTGTGCTTACTGCTGATACTTCCATGTCAACGCCATTCTTCTTCGCTTCCTTAAGAAGTGCATCAACAGCAATCTGACTGGACATTCCAAGAGAACATACAAATAATACTTTCATCGCTTTTCTCCTTTCATTATGAGTTAAATTAATTATAAGGGTAAACGCTTACTTTTGCAATATAATTTTAGTTTTGTAAGCGTTTTATTGTATTTTTATTTTACTAAAACATAATTCCTGCATAGTAAACAATAAACAATGCACCAGCGATAACGATGGACATTAAAGCGCCAAGAAGATAGAACCCGTTATCCACTTTCTTCTTTCTCTCGATTCTGTACTGAGCAAAGGCTACAGAAAATCCGACGATGAGACCGGTCAAAATTGCAGTTGGAAGTCTGAAGTCTTGAAAGATCTGTTTCATCAAAAATGGGACAAGGGTAAGTGCCGCCATAGCGGTTACAAAAAGGAATAAGGCACTCCGATATCCAAGCATGGGGATATTATAATCTGTTCTTCCCTGAGCTGTCTTATATTCTGTTTTCTCTTCATTTTTAACTTTCCAACCTAAAGCCATTTGCTTTCTCCTTTTTGATCGAATCTTTTTGGTGCCAGGGTAATACTCCCAAGAATTACTTGTTCTTTGGCTCCTGTTGCACCTGGTACATTCGAAAAACTTCTGTGATAGGTCTCATTACCAAGAACCACGAAAGCAACCGCTTCTTTTGCATCGCTTGACATTCCGAGATCCTCTTGTGTCAGTATCTGGACTTCCGGCATTAGTTCTCTGAGGTTTCCAAGTAAGGTTTTATTGTGTGCTCCACCGCCGCCGATGATGACCTTTGATAGTGCATATTCGTCCATGATGAATCTACGATAACTGTCGTTTATGGTTTGTGCAGTAAACATGGTTAGAGTCGCTATGATATCCTCAGGTTTTAGTTCATTGAACCTTTTTAGGATTCCAGTCGTATACTCTTCGCCAAAATCTTCTCTTCCGGTAGACTTGGGGAGATTCAGCTCAAGATAGGGGTGAGTGAGCAAGAACCTCAGCATTTCTTCATTTATCGTACCGGAGAGTGCAGTTTTTCCATCTTCATCATAATTCTTTCCATAAAGTACTTTCATGGCTTCGTCGATCATCATATTTCCTGGCCCTGTATCAAACGCAAAGACAAAACTTGAATCCTTATTTCCTGGAAGCAGCGTAACATTGCCGATACCTCCGATATTTTGAAGCGCAATATTTTTTCCTTCCTCGCCATAAAGAATGATTTCGCTGAAAGGAACCAATGGAGCTCCTTCCCCGCCTGCTGCAACATCCATAGCCCTAAAGTTTGAAATGACCATTAGATCATTTTCATAGGCGATGATTGCAGGTTCTCCCATTTGAAGGGTACTCCGTACAAGGTTTCCCTTATCTTTAGGGAGATGATAAAGGGTCTGACCATGAGAGGCTACAAAAGCGATATCTTCGGATTTGAGCCCCGCTTTTTGGATAATATTTTTGACGGCCTTTGAGAATTCATACCCGAGTTTAAAGTTTAAAGAAGTCATCAGATCAGTGACAGGAGAATCATTTCTCACTACCTTTTTGATTTCATCCTTTATTTCTTCCTTGAGGGCAAATGTTTCAAAGGCAATCACTTTGATTCTGGTCTTGGTGGAATGTCCATGAACCTCACAGAGGACAGCATCTATGCCGTCCAGAGATGTTCCGGACATTAAGCCTATAGCATACATTTTACTTTAACCCATCCATTTTTTTGTACATCTTGATCAAGGATTCGATCAGGGTTCTTGATTCCATTGAAGTCATCAGCTGATCTTGTGCATGAACAAAAAGTATTGAAAGTTCTTGCTTCTCGCCTCTGGCTTCCGCCTGAATGATGCCTGTCTGAATCTTGTGAGCTTCAAGTAGGCTTGCATCAGATTCCTTTAAAAGCGCTTGTGCCTTCTCATAATTCCCGTTCTCAGCTTCGCCTAAGGCTTCATAAGCCAGTCCCTTTGCTGTTCCTGCAAAATTTATTATATTAAATATGATCATTTCCATTTCTTCAGTCATAATTTAGTTCCCTCTTTTCTTCTTATATTTTCTTAAAGCGTTCGATATTCGGCCTTCATTCTCATTCAATAAACTTAAGGCCTCATCTTTTCCAAGCCCTGTTTTTTCCATTACGATGGCATTCTTCACAGAAAATCCGCTTTTCTCATAAATCTTTTGTGCCTCATCACCTTCAAGACCTGTAGCGATCTCAATGATATTCTTCGCTCTTATTTTCAGTTTCTCATTCGTCGCCTTAACATCGACCATGAGGTTTCCATAAACTTTCCCAAGCTTAATCATGATTGTCGTCGAAATCATGTTGAGAATGAGTTTTTGAGCAGTACCTGCTTTCATTCTTGTCGAACCCGTTACAATCTCTGAACCAACAACAGCTTCGATTGGATATTGAGCTGCGGCTGAAATTTCCGCCTGTCTTACACAGCTGATTGAAACGGTGACCGAACCGAGCGCATTGGCATACTCCAGTGCACGAAGCACATAAGGTGTTCTACCTGATGCTGCGAGCCCTACCAGGACATCTTGCTCTGAAAAAGAAATGGCCTTAAGGTCCTCGATTGCCTGATCGGCATCATCTTCTGCACCTTCAATCGCACTATACAGGGCTTTTACTCCCCCTGCAATTACACCAGTCACCATTGTAGGTTCTACACCAAAGGTTGGTGGACATTCTGAAGCATCCAGCACCCCAAGTCTTCCTGATGTTCCTGCACCTATATAGACAATCCGTCCTTCGTTTTTCACTTTTACATAAATTGCATTGATGGCTTTTTCGATATCTGGCAGCACTTCTTCGATGGTCAATGCTACTTTCTTATCTTCATCATTTATTGTCTTAAGGATATCTAATGTACTCATGGAATCAATTTCCATTGAATTTTCATTGATTCCCTCTGTATCCAGAAGATTTAAGTCTAACACGGCTTCACACTCCTTATCTGTTTGAACTTATTATAACCCTTCTGCAATAATATTTCAACAAAATTGATTACTTTTATAAAATATTGTTACAATAAAAAAATAGGATGCCGATTAAGGCAATCCCCATTTTCTATATGAGCTCTTCGATAATTTCCCTAGTTTTCCTTAGTCTTTCCTTTGTTTCTTCAATTTCAGCCTTTGTCATTCCGTAGTATAACAAGTCTGTAATAATCAATGAAGAATTTCTGGATTGAATCGCTCCTAGTCTCAGTTCTTTTTCTTCTGTAGGGACATGAAGGATGATTTTGCAGATCTTACTGAACTTTGATTTAGAATATTGTGTAATTCCAACGGTTGTAGCCCCAACGTTTTCTGCATATTGCATCGCCACATTGACCTCTTTGGTTTTACCACCATAGCTTATGCCAATCGCAACATCATCCTTTGTGATATGAGCTGCAGCAGCAAGCTGAACGTGTGGATCAGTATTGAAAATGCATCTTTTGTTAATTCTAATGAGCTTGTTCTTTAAGTCATCACACACAATGCCTGAGCCGCCTACCCCGAAAAGGTAGATATTTTTCGCATCAATCAGTGCATTGATGGCAAATTCAAGCTGCCTGTCATTGATCAGCTTGTAGGTCTGTTCTATGGTTTTCAAATTCATGGCGTATGCCTTTTTGACCATTACGCCTATGCTGTCTTCTTCTTTAATGATATCATCGAAATCAATTGCTTCACCACTACTGTCTTTTGCAATTTCAACCTTTAAAGCGGTATATCCCTTAAAGCCGAGTTTTTTTGAAAATCTAACTACAGCTGCAGCTGAAGTATTCACTTTCTCCCCCAATACTTGTGCACTTTGGCTAAGCACATCTTCTCTGTGTTCAAGAATATACTCAGCTAATCTCTTTTCTGTCTCCGTGTATGTCGAAAAGCCTTCTTTGATCTTGAAAATACTGCTCATAATTCCTCCGATTTAATTTTCACTTTGAAATATTATTTCATTTTATAATAACAATAATACATTGCCATCAGTTTTGCAATAATATCATTCATTCAAGCATAGCGCTATGAGCTTTTAAAAAAGATTTTGTACAATTGAATAATTTGTGCTATAATATCTAGTAAGCTATTTTACAGGCATTTAACCTTTTCTTCATCTGAAGAAAACAAAAAGACTGTAACATAGTAAATATAAAAGGAGGTGAATAAATGAAAAGACTAAACATCGGTATAGATATCGACGGCACAGTTACTGAACCCTATTACTGGCTAAAGCAAGCCAACAGTTATTTTGATACACATGTAGATCCAAGAGAGATTACCAGATATGACATGCATGAAGCATTGAACGTTCCTAGTGAGGAATTTGATAAGTTTTATGAGATTTTTGGAGAAAGCATACATCAAAATGCCATGGTCGTAAAGAATGCCCCAATCGTCATCAGAAATCTTTATGAGGACCATGCCATCCACTTCATTACAGCAAGAGATTCTAAAATGAAGGCTGTGACAAAGTATTGGCTAAGCAAGTTTAATTTCCCAATGGATTCCCTGAATCTACTCGGAAGCCATGACAAAGTTAATAAGGCTCACGAACTAAACTGTGACATCTTTATTGAAGACCGATATGAAAATGCATTGCAATTGTCCAGAGAAGGTATTTTGGTCATCCTTGTCAATTGTAGCTATAATCAAGGTGTTCTTCCAAAGAACGTCATCAGGGTAAATTCCTGGAATGAAATTGGAAATATCATCGAAGATTTTGCAGCATCTGATTTTGATGTCGCACTCTAATCTAATAACCACATAGAAGTAAAATAGTAAGAAGCATCTGGTGCTTCTATTTTATTGCCCAAAAATCGGCTGAATTCTGGATATTTATGTTTCTCTTTCCGATATTCACCACTTGATGTTGAGCCAAAAAAATAAGGAGACTGCTCTACAGTCCCCTACGATAACATCATTTTATTCATCTTGCCTGTATCTTATATATTTTCCACCTTCACCCTGTTTATGGGAAATTCAATTCGAGTAAGGAGTTCGCTTTCTTTTACCTCTGCTGGAGAATTGTAATAAATCTCATAAGCAGTTCCAGTTGGCTTATATCCATGAACGCTGATCCATTCAATCACCTCATCATAAGCAGCCTTTAATTCTCTATAAGGTCCCTGATACAGCGCTGTAACCACAGTACCCTCAGGAATTTCCCCAGGAATGATATCATCCTTACCTGGTAAAAACTTACCCACAGGAATTCCAATTTCTACATCCATACGCTGAATCTCCATATGGAAATATCCTACGTAAGGCTCTCCATGCAATTCTTCTCCTATTTCCTCCATATGTTCCATGATCCGATGGTAACTTTTTTCGATCAACTCCGGAAGTTTCTCCATGCTTGTAGACGTCTTAATACACAAAGTAGGTTGATATTTTCGTTCCACTACTTCAATGTTCATTATTTATCCTCCTTCTGGAATACTTTTTTATCTTTATATTATAGCATTGCCCTGATTCTTTGGAATGAACGTTTAATAACTAGTGTTAACTAGTCAGGAAGGATTTCTGAAGAAAAAGCCGAGGTGGAATTCTCTTGACTAAATATCAACTTATTGAATAAAGGCTTATCTTTGAACGACTTTCAAATGTTTATACACATAGGATTATTTTCTAAAAGAAAATGATGATATGGCCTTAGGCTTCATCATCATTTCTAAGGTTCTATTCGTTTTAAACTCTAATTAATGATATCTAGCAGTTGATATTATTTTTTGCAATGGCTAAAGCGCCAAAGACTCCGGTATCCTGTCCAAGGCTCGAAGGCAGAATTTCTACCGGATCAAAGATAAAATCAAGGCAGCTTTTTTTCGCACTCGCCTTTACCCGATCAAAGAAAAGATTTCCTATACTTGCTACTCCTCCGCCGATAACAACCATCTCCGGATCAAAGATGGTGATGAAGTTTGCTACAGCTATGCCCATGTCGTCAAAAGCCTCATGGAGAATTCCCATGGCTACGGCATCGTTTTTCAAATATGCTTCATGAACCTCTTTTGTGCTAATCTCTTGAACATCACTCAGGAGTGTTTCCTTCCCTTGGATTACGGCTAGAGTTGCTTTTTTCGCGATGGCTGTGCCTGAACAAAGAGCCTCCACATCACCGTAAAGACCACAATTACATTTGATTTCGCTTTTCGGATCGAGAATCATGTGTCCCACCTCAAAAGCATTGGAAGTATTTCCATGGTATAGTTTCCCGTCGATGATGGCCGCTCCGCCTACGCCTGTAGAAACCGTAACATAAATAAAGTTCTTCTTTCCTCTTCCCGTTCCAAAGGTAAATTCACCTAGGGCTGCCGCATTCGCATCATTTTCGAGATAAACAGGAAGCTGAAAGAATGCTTGAATGGGTTCTGTCAGACAGTAATTTTTAAATGGTAGGTTTGCTGCCATCATAATTTTTCCCTCTACAGGATTGATTATTCCTGGAGAGCCGATTCCTATGGATAATACCTTGTCTTTTGAAATATCGCTATCCTTAAGGACAAAATTAATCGTTTCTATAATCCTATTAACGACTTTCTTTTCTCCTTCATTAGACAATGTTGCTACAGTTGTCTTGGAAAGGAGATGTCCCTCTAGATCGCTTATTGCTGTGGTGATTTTTGTACCACCTAAATCTACACCAATGATATATTTTTCCAATTCGTTACCCCCAATACCTTATGCTTTAACCATTATAGCATCTGGGCTGTTCTTTTTGACCATAATCTGGTTATTCTTATCATCAGTCACTGACTAGAAAAACTGCAGAAATAATTCAATCATATTTTCTTTCAATAAATAATCCCTCAATTGAATGAGACTGCTCATCAAATTGAGGGATTATATTTTACCCTGTTTTCTTACCCTAAAAAATCCAGTTTAATTACCAGTCTCCTGAAAGTGCAGTGATCACTGCACCATAATCACCAATCTCTTCACCAAGCAGAGATTCCTTGATTTGACACACTTCACTAGAATAATGAAGTGCCTCTTCGTTGATGACCTTATTCATTTCCTCCTTCATGAATTTCCCAGCCCGAAGAAATACACTTCCTGCAACGATCAGTTCGGGATTTAAGATATCAATGAGGATAGCCAGTCCTTTTCCAAAATAGTGTCCTGAAATTCGAAACACGTCCAGGGCATCCTCATTTCCTTCTTCCGCAGATTTTGCGACATCTTTAGTCGTGATGGCATCTAATCCCTTGTGCTGATATGATGCCCTCTTCCCTTCCTTTTCAAGTTCTTCTGCCTTCTTTTTTGCAATCTGGGCGATACCGCCACCACTGCAGTAGCCTTCAAAGCTTCCTTTCTTTCCGTAACCTATGGGTCCATCTTCTTCGAGCCTGATATGTCCGACTTCTCCAGCCATATTGCTCGCTCCTCTATACAGTTTTCCGTTAAGAATCAACCCTGCACCAAGTCCTGTTCCGAAGGTGAGAAAAATCATATTTTCCGCACCTTTTCCTGCCCCGTACTTCCATTCGGCTAAGGCACAAGCATCAGCATCATTTTGAAGCCTTGCCGGCATCTTAAACATCTCCTCGAAAAACGCGACTACAGGCACGTTGTCCCACCCTGGAAGATTGGGTGGAGAAAGGAGGATTCCCTTCTTCGCGTCAAGCGGGCCACCACAGGATATTCCGATGCTGAAGGACGAGGTCTTCCATCCGTAACGAGTAATCAGTTTTTCAGCCTCTCTTCCGAGATCGTCCAGCACTTCCTGCCAGAGGCCGATGGTTCGAAGTTCTATCCGGTCAATAATTTCAATTTGCCCTTCTTCTACTTTAGCTAAAATCGCTGCGCTCTTTGTTCCTCCGAGATCAAATCCTAAAATATTCATCTTTCTTCACCGAAAATCTCGTATTCAATTCCTCGGCAAAGGAGATGATACAAGGGAAGATGCAGTTCCTGGACAAGATAAGTTTCTTTTTCGGGAACATTGAGAAGCACATCTGAGTGTTTTCGCAAATTTCCTCCATCCTCACCCGTGAGTGAAAGCACAAATACATCAAGGCTCTTCGCTATCATTGCAGCGTAGCATACATTTTTAGCATTTCCAGAAGTAGAAATTGCAATCAACATATCGGAAGGCTTCCCATAGGCAAAAACTTCCTGGGCAAAAGACAATTCGGGCTTTGCATCATTTCCATAGGCACTTAAAAATCCAGTCTGTGAAATCAGGGAAATTGCCGGTATTGCTCCTTGAAGGCTTCCAGCCATGTCTCTTCCTTCTTCCCCATATGCTGCAATCAGCTTTTCTCTAAACTCATAATTGATCGGCCTCTTGATATAGAACTCCTTTAGAAGTTCACCTGCAATATGTTCACTGTCAGAAGCGCTTCCCCCATTGCCGCAAATTAGAACTTTACCCCCACTTAGAATATTAATTGTCATGAGTGCGATGGATTTTCTCATGTTTTCCTTCAGATATTGAAGATTGGGCCATTTTAGAAAAAATGATTCAATCAGGTTATTCGTATATTCTTTCATGTTTTCTCCTTAATGTGGAAATAGGGTTACTCAAAAAGTAACCCTACCACAAAATCATGCATTTATTTTAAGGAAGCGGCATCAATTACTGAAACACCTGTATCAACACTAGTTTCCTTAATGGTTTCGCCCTTAAGTGCAGCAACTGCAACCTTCATTCCTTCATAGCCCATGACATCAGGATTCTGTGCCATTGTTGCAAGAAGACTTCCTTCCTTGATTAAGGACAAAATTGTATCTGATTTATCAAAACCTACACCAATGACTGTTCCACCAGTTTCTTTGATTGCATTTCCTGCACCAACTGTTGAACCTTCATTTGCGCCAAAAATACCAACTACGCCTTGAGTAATGTAGTTTGCTGCGATATCCTTTGACTTAGCAGCATCGCCTTCGCCATATTGAGTCTCAAGAATAGTATATCCAAGGCCATCAAATGCGGCTCTGAATCCTTTTTCTCTAGCCACTGTAGAAGCAGTTGCAGCATTGACATTTACGATACCAATCTTGCCATCTGTTTTTCCAGCCGCTTTAAGGGCTTCGATCATTTTGTTTGCCGCTGTTTTTCCAGCAGCTTCGTTATTGGTTGCAAGTGTTGCAACTGCTGGATAATCTGCAGGAGAGTCAACATAAACAATCTTAACACCAGCACTCTCAGCTTCCTTCAACGCAGCCGTAACAGCTGTAGGTCCATTTGCAGCAAGCATAATGGCATTTGCGCCACCAGCAACCGCATTGTTGATGCTTTCAATCTGTTTCGCATCATCTTTAACATCAGGTGCCAGCCATGTATATTCTACATTTCCAAGTTCTGTAGCTGCTTTCTTAGCCCCAGCATCAACATTTACCCAGTGTTGGTCCATCTGATCCATAGTAATCAGGTAAACTTTGAATTTTTCTGTGGTTCCGGTCGGAGTTTCGGCTGGAGTTTCCGTTGGAGTTTCGGTTGGAGTTGGAGTCTCAGCCGGTGTTTCAGCTGGTGTTGTTCCACAACCCGCAAACGCTGTTAGGGACAGTACCAATGTCAGTAATGAAGCAATAATTTTTCTTTTCATTAAAAAATCCCCCCGTATATTATTTTTATTTAAAGCTTACGCTTCAATAACAAAGGTAATGTTTTTTATCACTCTGGTCAGGATTTTGATTTTCTTAATGTCCTGGCCTTATTCGATCTCACCAATACATCCATGAGTACAGAAACGACAACGATGATTCCGATGACGATATTTCTGATGGCGACTGGTGCTCCTGCAAACTGAAGACCATTTTGAAGAACTCCCCAGATCGATGCACCCACGATGGTTCCGAGTAGGATTCCTTGTCCGCCCAAAGTCGATACACCACCAATAACTGACGCAGCTACGGCATACATCTCATAACCTGTGCCAGCGTCCATGGTACCCATTCCACTTGTAGCTGTCTGTACAAGACCAACTGTGGCTGCACAGAAAGCACTGACCATATAGGCCTTGGTCGTAGTGGCGGAGATATTAACCCCCGAGAGATGTGATGCATTGATATTACTTCCAACCGCGTAAACATGTCTTCCAGTTCTGGTTTTGCTCAAAATAAAATTAAAGACAAACCATAAGGCTAAGGCAATCCAAATGGTATTAAACACATTGACTGTCCTGCCATAATAAAAGAAGTTTCTGAAGCCTTCAGCAGCTTCACCTATGGAATCGGTATTATAGTTGTTGTTCACGATCTGGGCAATACCTCTTGCGATGGTCATTGTACCAAGCGTTGCAATGAATGGTGGAAGTTTAGCCTTGGAAACCAATTGTCCATTGGCTATACCCACGCTTAGCGCAGCCAAATAGGTTAATATTACTGCTGTAACAGGACTCATGCCCATGGTCATGAGTTTGGATGAGATCATGCAGCTCATCCCAATAACCGATCCTATGGAAAGGTCGATGTTTCCCGTAATCAATACATATGACTGTCCAATTCCGATGATGATAATTGGAGCGATTTGTCTTAATAGGTTAGCAACATTCTTACTCGAAAAGAAAGTCGGATTTAAAATTCCAAATACAATACATAATGCAACGAGTCCAAAGGTCACTGTTATAACCTGACCCATCCCCCTAATGGCGAGAAACCGCTTGAATTTCCCCTGTTTCTTCATTTTTGCTTCCATTTTCATCCCCCTATGTCTACTGCAAATCAGCAGGTTCCTTTCCCATCTTATTTTCAAACTTGGTTGCATATTCTAGAATAAGATCTTGCGTGGCTTCTTCCCGATCTAATTCTTTGGTGATCCTGCCATCGCACATGACGATTATTCTGTCGCTGATTCCAAGAATTTCCGGTAATTCTGAGGACACGAAGAGGACACCGATTCCTTTTTCCTTGAGCTCATTCATCAGATTGTAGATTTCAACCTTGGCCGCTACATCTATTCCCCTTGTAGGTTCATCAAAGATAACAACTTTTGAGTTCCTCGCCAGCCACTTTCCCACAACGACTTTCTGCTGATTTCCGCCCGAAAGGCTTCCTGAATCCACATCGGCGTTAGCTAATCTGATTTGCAAATCGTTAACGGTCTTCTCCGTCATCTCCAGCTCTTTTTTCCTTGAGACTACTCCAAACTTGTCACAAAGGGCATCGAGGTTAGGAAGAGAAATATTATCACTCACACTGAGTTTTGTGCAAAGCCCATCCTTCTTTCGATCTTCAGGGACAAGTACAATACCGTGTTTGATCGAATCCATAGGTTTACTGATGAGAATACTATTTCCCTGAAGAATAATCTCACCAGACTGTTTAGGATCAGCGCCAAAAATTGCTCTTGTGGTTTCTGTACGCCCAGCGCCCATAAGACCTGCAATTCCTACAATTTCTCCCTGATAAAGATCAAAGTTGATATCCCTCACCAGGTTCCCAGCATTGAGATTCTTTACTTCCAGTAGTTTCTTTCCCTTCGGGCACTCCACTCTTGGAAATTTCTCCTTGATTTCCCTTCCAACCATATATCCAATGATCTCTCTAAGATTGGTATCCTTGAAATTCATGGAAGTGATATATTCGCCATCCCTTAAAATCATGACGCGGTCAATGATGTACTGTAATTCTTCCAGTTTATGGGAGATATAGATGATGCTTCTTCCTTCTGCTTTTAACTTTTTAATGATCCGAAATAAATCATCGATTTCCTTGGAAGTCAGTGCCGAAGTCGGTTCATCCATAATGATGACTTGGGCATTCGTTGAAAGTGCTTTAGCGATTTCAACCATCTGCTGCTTGGAAACCGACAGGTTTCCTACGACGGCATCGGGATCGATATCCACATTAAGTTCATCAAGAATCCGTTTCGCCTCTTTGCCCATTTCCCTGTCTTTAAGCATTCCATTTTGGATGATCTCCCGGCCTAAAAAAATATTCTCAGTAACCGTTAGATGTGCACACATATTCAATTCCTGATGAATGATCGCAATTCCCTTTTCTCTTGCCTTCAGGGGATTCATTCCTTCAACCTCTTCCCCAAAGATTTTGATGGTTCCTTCGTCTTTGGTGTAAACCCCGCTAAGGATTTTAACTAAAGTTGATTTTCCTGCTCCATTTTCCCCAAGCAGTGCAAGTACCTCTCCAACCTTTAAATTGAAAGAAACCTGATTTAGCGCTCTAACTCCAGGAAAGCTTTTACTGACATTACTCGCTTCGATAATATAATTTTCCATAAAAACCCCCTAACTCAAAAAAATCACTGTATTCCTTTACATAGAGTTTAGCACAAGGATTTTTCTCTTGTATGGGTGATTCTTATGAATTAAGGGGTCAATTTAAAGGTTTTCATTTTTAACGTTCGAAAAGATAGAAGTCATCACTCTCAAATTCTCTTGTCCGGCTACCTTTTTCGATGGTAATTAATTTATCGGATACAGCAAGCGAATCTTGTATACTCACTGCAAGAATAACAACGGTGATTCCTCTTTTTTTGAGTATATTGATCAGGGTGATGATATGCGCACGAAGGTACATATCCGCATTGGAAAACGGCTGGATGATAAAGACGATTTTAGGACAAAAAAGATGGATTCTATAATAAGCAAGGCTATAAAGGGACTTTGTCCTCACATGTCTTAAATCAAGCGCATGAATATCTTCGCCAAGGTATCCAAAGTATTCCTCTTTGATGCTCTTCTTTATCCTTCTTGAAAGGTAGCTTTTCTTAATCTTGCGATCGAGAAGGAAAATCAGGTTGTCAAAATAAGACATGTCCTTAAAAATCATAGTCTCTTTTGGATTCTCTTGAATGAAGGCAATCCCTTTATCAGTGAAATCTTCACCATTCTTAAACAAAAGTGCCTTTCCTTCAAGGAAAACCGTACCCATTTCCGGGATCGCATCTCCTCTCATCAGTAAAATGAGCGAATCGAGCACCGTGTTATCAAGGTCTAGGAGCGTCAGGCATTTCCCTTCTTCTACTGAAAGAGAAAGGTCCTTAAGTGTCCCTGATTTGATATGCTGGAATTCAAGTATTCCTCCCACCATTTCAGTTACGGCACTATTATAGGGCAAATCGAACGAAATGATATAGGGCTCTATTCGTTCATTGGTGAATTCACTGGCATCAAGGACCTTTACAATGCTCCCGTCTTCCATAAGCGATACCCTGTGACATATTTTAAAGGCTTCTTCATGATGATTTGCGATGTAAAGAAATGAAGTTCCTCTCGAAGCGCAATGTCTCATGAGGTTTTGGAATTTCAGCAGTTCAACGGTACTCAGATAACTGCTGATTTCATTGATGATGACAAGCGTTGCCTTATTGCGAACTGCCCGAATAAGCTCAATAATGGATTTTTCAAAAACATCCAGTTCCGAAACAAATTCATCGCACCCAAGGCTGATCCCAAAGGAATACAAAAGATCTTCGGTTTCCTCGTTGATCAGCTCTGCATTGATGATCATCTCCTTGAAATCTCGGTTCAGCACTGTAATATTGTCGGCTACAGTTAGGTCTTCTACAAGCCTTTTGTTGTAGTCAATAATCTCCACTTTGTTGATACCCATGTTGCTGTGTTCATAGTAGTTGACGAGTTCGCCATCGATATAGATCCTGCCGATATCCATGGGAAGATTTTGGGTAAGCAGGCTGATGAGTTCATTTTTTCCATGAGAATTTAGGGGAATCAGGCCTAAGATTTCCCCTTTGAAGATATTGAAATTGATGTTATTCAGCCGTTTTACCCCGTCTATGCTTTTCGTTACATTTTCCACGCGTAGGATTTCATCGATCATATTTCCGCCTCAAAGATGGGAAGTGTGATTTCCACATCGGTTCCGGCATTTTTCTGACTATAGACATAAATGCCATATTCATCGCCGAAAATAAGCTTGATCCTATTGTTGACATTAATCAGAGCAATTCCACCACTTTTGTCATAATCTTCTTTCATATATTCCAGTGTCGTTCCATTGAGTTTTTCATTGATTTCAAGTAACTTCTCTTTATCCATGCCAATCCCGTCATCCGAAACTGTAATGATTAGCCTCTCCTTGGTATTTACCATTTTAATCCTTAAGTTTCCCTTGCCGATTTTCCTTTCCATCCCATGAAAAATGGCATTTTCCACGATAGGCTGCAAGGTCAGTTTAGGGAGTTTACATTGAAGGATCCTGTCTTTCTCTTCGCTTTCATAGACTAGAGAGAGGCTAAGCCTGTCCCCAAAACGAAACTGCTGAATCTTATAGTAGTTTTCAATATTGGTCAGCTCATCCTCCAAAGTAACCAGTTTCTCCACATTAGAGATGGTATAGCGAAAATACGTAGAAAGCGCTTCGGTCATTTCTGCAACCACGGGTAATCCTTCGATTAAGGCCTCACTTCTGATTCCCTCTAGCGTATTATAGAGAAAGTGCGGATTGATCTGATTTTGGAGGGCAAGAAATTCAGCGTGCTTCTTCGTATTATTGATAAGCTCTTTGGTATCCAGAAGCTCTTCAAATTTCTTTAAGGCCTCTGCAAGTTCCGGACTATAAGGAACCCTGATGTCATAAATTCCTTTCAGAATATAACCTTTTGCAAAAAGTGTCAGGGTTTTATTCGTTTCTTTCGTTGGTAGAAAGAGAAAACGATAGGTAAAATAAAGCAGAGAAAGTTCTAGCAGCAAGAGGAAAAGGAAAAGCCAGAAGTTCTCCCCTTTTATCGAATAAAAGAGAATGACAGCTAAAAGAACTATCGTTAATGCAGTATGAAGCATGAGGATAAAAAACGTCCGTGTACTCAGGTAAGATTTCTTTTTCATCTCATTCACCGATAAATTTTTCTGAATTCATTCGGTTTAAGTCCTGTATGCTTGATGAAAGATTTAGTGAAATATTTGACGTCACTGTATCCGACCATTTCACAGACATCACTGACTCTTAAGTCGGATTCTTTTAAAAGTTCCTTCGCCCTGCTTATTCTGACGTCAGAAATATACTCGATGAAACTGACGCCGGTCTCCTTTTTGAACATCGAACTAAAATAACTGGCGCTGAACCCTATGATTCCACTAACTTCATCAAGCGTCAGGTTTTTCATGTAGTTACTTTCCATATACCGCTTGGCATCCCTTATCGGCTTTGAATCCATGATGGTCTTCTCTTCCATGATATCCTGCATCGAAGTCGCAATGGATTTTTGAAGCGTGTGAAAGACCATGTCGAGGTTCTTACAGGAATTGCATTTATTTTCAAACTCATTCAAGAAAGTGATCCCATCCATAATCCGAAATTTACTTTTGCGTAGCGTAAAGGTGTAGAGATTGCAAATCTCCTTTGTAATATGGATGATTTCATGTCCCGAAACGTTTTTGAGGCGAAGAATATTTTCTTTAAGTTCCTCCAAAACCTTTGCTGTTCCTTGAATATCCAGTCTCTCTACTTTCTGAGAAAATTTCAAATAAAAATCATTGATGATTTCACTGCTGATCAGGTCCGTTTCCTTCCTCTCCCCAATCTCGAGGACATGGAAAGATCCTTTTAAAATTCTTTCCTCTACTGCCCACCTGGAAGTTTCATAGGAAAGTCCGAGTTTCCCAATAGAATTTACAACAGCACCTACACCTAGCGTAAACGCCATATCATTTGAAATCGGGCGAGTGGTTTGCAGCTCCTTGATGAGATCACCATATTTCTTTGTCAAAGCCTGACTTTGCTTCCCATCATAATTGAGGAGAATGATGAAACTGGAATCCTCAAAAAGATAGGAAATCTCATAGACCAGATCCTTAAAAGCAAGTTCTAAAATTTCTCCAACTTTCTCCTCAAGAGGTTTCCTGTTGTTATTGAGAAGTCTCATGTCACAATCTACTTTCAGGTTCAAAAATTGAAGCGCGCCGGGTTTGAAGAAGAAGAAGTGCTCTTGATTAACTTTTTCCAATTCAAAGTCCTCTTCTTGTTCTTCATCCAAAAGGAGGAGATTGCTTAAAAATGCATATCTTTTCTCCTCTTGCTCGTTCCTAATCTGAAGATCATGTTTTTCTTCAAGCGATAACATTCCTCTTTTATCTTTCAAGGTTTCCTTGATTTTCTGCAGTGTCTTTTCCAGTTCTTCCTTTTTAATCGGTTTTAGCAAATAATCGCTTACGCCATATCGCAGGGCTTTTTGCGCATATTCAAATTGTCCATACCCGCTGATAATGATAAATTCGATAGCTTCATTGATTTCCTTAGCCTTCATAATCATGTCGAGTCCATCATATCCGGGCATACGGATATCTGTGATGACAATATCTGGAAGAAGGGTTTTAATGAGTTCAATTGCTTCGATGCCATTATGGGCGATTCCTACAACGTTCATCTCCAGTGCGTCCCAGTCAATCAATTTTACAATCAGCCTGCAGATCCGATCTTCATCATCTGCTATAACTACCTTCAGCAATTAGGCACCTCCTTAACCGTAATTTCATATGAATTCATATCTTTTCTGATGGATTTCCAAATATTCTTATTATGAATATTATATGTCACAATTGCAGTTTGGACAATTAATTTTAAAGGTTTACATCTGAAGGCATTTGAGTCCCTTTCTTAAGATAAGATGATGAAAAAATGAGGTATTTCGTCAGATTGCTCCCCTAAATCCAAATATTTTCCCTTGACATTTTTCCATGCTATGAGAGGATTAACTTATGATCATGCAATTGAATAAAGACACAAGGAGGACAATGATGAATTACGGGGCTATTGAGGCTGGTGGCACTAAGTTTGTACTGGCTATTGGAAATAAGGAAGGGGAAATCCTAGAGAGAAAAAGCATCCAGACAAGAGATCCAAAGGAAACCATGGAAGAAGTCATTTCATTTTTCAAAGGAAAGGACCTCAGGGCATTGGGCCTTGGCTGTTTCGGCCCGCTTGAATTAAACAAGGGAAAAGAAAAATATGGGTATATTACTTCTACCCCCAAGGCAAAATGGGTGAATTTTGATATTCTTGGGACCCTTAAAAAAGCACTTCAAATTCCTGTCAGCATCAGTACAGATGTCAGTGCTGCAGCGCTTGGTGAAGTCACATTCGGTGAATTTAAAAGCGAGCCGACTTTACTCTATATTACGATAGGCACAGGAATTGGTGGTGGCTATGTTATCGATGGCAAGATCCACAATGGCATGCTTCATCCAGAACTAGGACATATCCTTGTCACGAAGGATCCAAATGACACCTACAAAGGATTTTGCAGATTCCATGAGAACTGCCTTGAAGGTTTGGCTGCAGGTCCTGCCAATGAAGGAAGAACGGGACTTAAGGGAAGCGAAATTCCAGATTGTGATAAATCCTTTGAATTCATCGCAAGATATATTGCAGAAGCCTTAATGAACTATATCCTCGTCCTGTCTCCAACAAAAATCGTTCTTGGCGGCGGCGTCATGGATAGAAGTTTTCTCTTTCCAAAAATCAGAGAAAATGTTCAAAGAATGCTTAATGGTTATATCCTTACAGATGAATTGCAAGACATTGAAAGCTATATCGTCTCCCCCAGCCTCATGAACAATTCTGGAATCAAAGGCGCTTTAGCTCTGGCTTTAACTGCAGAAATAGAGGGTTAGCAATTTTCATTCCATTGCTTCCACGTCATCTGCTTAATGCGAATAATAAATCCGATCATAAAAGGTCAGGTTATGCTTTAATTTCAAGCATAATCTGACCTTTAATTTTGCTTTAAGCTTAATTCCTAGCCTTTTTTTGGCAAGCCTGGAAAGAACTTGTTCGTTCTTCTCGAATACGCTTCAAAGTCCTCTCGTCCTGCATACTTCTTTTCCAGAAGTGGAACTCCCGAAACAAAAAGAAGAAGTAAGGTGATAAGAAGCGGGCTGATGATAAAAAGCGTGTCATTAATTTCTGCAACGGAAATCAGGAAGATTCCCCACCACATGGCTGCTTCACCAAAATAATTAGGATGCCTGGTATATTTCCATACGCCTTCAGTCATGAGTTTTCCCTTGTTTTCCTTATTTGCCTTGAAGGTTTTTAACTGGCTGTCGCCAAGAACTTCAAAGATGAACCCAATAATCCAGATTCCGAGACCCAGATAATTAAGGGCGTTCATCGTTTGGATGCTGGATGTATTCGTTACAATGATCGGAAGTGAAACGATATAATTAATGATGGCTTGGAGAAGAAAAACATTGAGAAATGCCTTAAGCATAGGAAATGAATTTCCCCACCTTTTTCTCATGTTGATGTAGCGATAATCCTCTGGTTTGTTCCAGTTTCGTAGTGTGATATAGAAAAAGAGCCTGAATGCCCATATGGTCACTAGTATTGTCACAATGATGGACCTCGTTCCCTGATTCTTTGCCGCGAGAAACGTATAGGCTGCAACGATGAAGAAACCTGGTCCCCAAAAACTATCGACAATGGAATTATTCTTCAATATTTGAGCGACAATAAAAATGACTGTAAAGTAGATTAGAATTAAAATAGCGCTGACTAAATATGGGTTCACTTTAGATCCTCCTCCCAGATGTAAGAAACGGCAACACACCCAATACCCGCACTCATTCCCATAATTGGAGAAATGTTCATGATATACTCTGGTTCTTTTCCAAGAATTTCCATGCATTTCTTTTTGTAGTCCAAAGCTTTGTTAAGATCATTGGCATGGACGATGGCATACCTTGTAATCCCCTTTTCCGCATGGGTTTTCCTCACAATCTCCATGATGATCCGCGTATTCGTTTTTTCGCTGAACGCTTTGCCTTCAATCTTGCCTTTTCCCTTCTCATCAATGGAAATCACAGGTTTAAGGTTTAACATTCTACCTGCAATCCCCCCAAATTTTCCAAGTCTACCTGAGCGAACCATGTATTTCAAGGTATTCACACTGACAAGAATTTTTGCCCTATCACGAAGTTTCTCAATTCTTTCGATAACATCCTCGAAACCGAGACCTTCGTGAATAAGCTCTGCGGCTTTCATCACTAGTAGTCCCTCAGCGCCAGAATTTTGCTTGGAATCGATGACTTTGATCATCTTTCCATTCTGGATAAATTTCTCGCTGGCTTTCTTGAATACACTGTTCGTTCCACTTTGCTGACTGGCCACCGTAATGACGATAACCTTGTCATAATGTGCAGTGAGCGCTTCAAGATAGAGTTCCAAGGTCTTCTGATTAGGCTGAGCGGATTTCGGATATTCAGTACTTTCATCTAAAAGCGGATAAAAGATCTCAGGGGTAATGGTGACCTTATCCAAATAAGTTGTCCCATCAAAAACAAGGTTCAACGGAAACATATGGATCTGATACTTATCGATGATTTCCTTTGGAAGGTCGGCGATAGAATCTGTCACTAAGGCAATTTCATATTTCCGTCCATAAACGTCTTCGTTTTGCCGGATCATATCATCGGCTTTTTGCTGCAAAATCTTCCCTTTCTTTCGCAAAATCTGAAATACTTTTTCCGGGGTATTGGAGTGGATATGAATCTTTGTCCGATGATCGTTTCCAGCAATAATCAAAGAATCTCCAAACGCCATCAGTTCCTGTTTAAGCTGTTCACCACTCAGGCTGTCCACTTCAAGCAAAGCCTCCGTACAATAACGATGGAGGATTTCTTTCTGATCATGGTTAAGCGGCTCTGTGAATGTAATTTCTTCAGAAGATAAAGGCAATACATTGAGTAGCTTTCCAGTTTTTAGAAATTCTGCAAAACCTTGGATGAAATAAACAAATCCTTTAGCTCCCGAATCAACAACCTTTGAATGTTCAAGGACTTTCAATTTTGATGTCGTCTCTTTCAAGGAAATCGCTGCAACTTCCATCGCTTTCGATAAAAGATCACTAAAGTCCTGCACTAGGTCCTTATGATGATTGATTGCCTCCGCCCAATCTCTGATGACTGTAATGATCGTCCCTTCTACTGGATTTTCTATGGCATGATAAGCATGGGGATAAGCAAGGTTTACAGTTTCTGCAAAAGAGGACATCGTAATTTGTTCTTCATCGCGCAAACTCATGAAAATTCCGTTGATGTACTCTGCAATAATGATGCCGGAGTTTCCTCTCGCACCCATAAGTGCTGCATCAGCTATGGAACTCATCGTCTCCTTAACAGAAGGCAGAATTTGAGCCTCCTGGATAATAGCGTTCATCGTAGAAGCCAGGTTGCTCCCCGTATCTCCATCTGCCACAGGAAACACATTGATTTCATTTAAAATCGCTTTATTTCGAATGACTTCCTGAGCACCGGAAACAAAAGAATAATATAATTTTTCATTATCCAGATATTGTATGCCCATTTGCTTACTCCTTTCTTTTTTATGGTCTTCATTTGAAGCGTGTTGCCAGATAATAAGTGATTCCTGAGGTTGTCGCTGTGACAAAGGTACCCCAAACAAGGTCAATTACAGTAATTAGTATGGGCCAGTCTTTTAATGTCGCTAGGTTTGTGAGGTCATAGGTGGCATAGGTAACGAGCCCGAAAAAGCCTCCTGCAAGGATGGCATAACGGAGACTTTCCTTTACCAGTGCTGGATTAATGACGAAAAATACCAGTCCGGCGATAAATAAAATATAAAAAAGAAGTGCTGCTAGCCAGTTTACATTTTCCGTCATGATATAACCCAGATATTTGGCATAGAGCTTCCTGGAAATGACGGTGAGCCAAACGATGTCCACTAGAAAAAATACAACCAGGGTAAGTATATAGATTTTTATATTTTGCATGAAAATCTTCCTCCCGTTTATTTTAATTATATACGATACCTTTTTATACTTCACTTAAAATTTTCAGTATTTTCAATTTTTTCTTCTTTGCTGATCATAAGCTTTACCTTTTCAAGGTAAGCTTCCATATCAAATTTGCGCTTCAGTCCCTTATCATTCATGTACCGTACTGTTCCGAACACTTCCCTCTCTTTCCAAGGGCGATCATGTTTTCCAAAACACCAGGCGACTCCTGCAAAACCGCTTGGATCCCTACCATCAATATTGTATTTATTATTTAGGTATAGGGCGATTTCATAGGCGCTTTCCGGAGTTTCGGTCCATTCGATGATTTTCTTTCCCCAGTACATTCTCATATAACCATTCATTTTACCGGTTGCGAGCATTTCCATTTCTGCCGCATTCCAGTATGGGTCATGGGTGAGTCCCTTCTCCAGTTGTTCCAAAGTGTAATGCCATGGCCTTATATCATCCCTGTGCTTTTCTAAGGTCACTTTCGCAAAGGATGAAATTGAATCATAGGAATCGTAATGCTTTTGATACTCCACAAAGTTTATCGCAAGCTCCCGCCTGACAATAAGTTCATCGATAAATACCCGCTTATTCTCGTCAAAACCTTCAGGTAATCGAAGATAGAGCTCTAGTGGAGAAACCTGTCCAAAATGAAGGTACGGAGACAGGTTTGAGGTATAGTCCATTGAAGGTTCATTCCGATATTTCGCGTAGTGCTTCAATTTGTTTAGGAGAAAATCTTCAAAATGTTTATTGGCCTCTTTTGCTCCTCCAACAAAACTTTTGACTTCACTGACCTCGTCAGTCAAATCCAATGCTTGAAGGATTTTCCGGGCATCCTCAAAAAGGATTTCATTCTCTTGCATTTCTAGATGCGTTGAAGGATAATTCAAGGTTCTTTCCATGAGCGGAAGAGCGAACTCCTCCATCCTTTTTTCAATTTTTCGCCGGATGGTTGCTGCAGAGTATTCTTCCTTCATCGAAGCTACCTCAACAGGAACGAGAACATTGCTTTCCACCTGAAAAACTTTGCAGTGGGCATTATCAGCCAGTGCTCTTCTCCAGGACTTTTCAATCCTTAAGTATCCCCTGTCTGTTACAAGTAGCGCTGCTTCTTTGGCTAACTTGATCGCCCCGACTTCCGGTGAACAGTGCATCACGATAAATCTGATGCCTCTACGTTTTAGGTTTTCCTTGACTTCAAGTAGGCCTTCGATCATGAACCTTAAATGCCTTCGATTCGCTTCCGGAAACTTCTCCGTGAGCCCAAAATAAACAATCAGTGGTTTTTCAAGCAAATTTGCATAGTCTACAGCAAACTCAAGTGCATGATTATATTGAGTTCTTTGGCTGCTCTGCATCCAATAGATGACATAAGGCTTATTTTGAATTTCTTCTTGATTGAGCATCTTCACCCGTTCACTTTGGATCATGTTTATCCCTCTCTTCTTTAGAAGTCCATGGCTATTTTACCGTCTCTGATTTCGATGATCCGATCTGCCTTCTCAGCGATTTTTCGATCATGAGTGATGATGAGGAAAGTGGTCTTCATCTTTTCGTTAATATCTCTCAAAAGATTGTAAATATTCTCCGTCGAATCAGAATCGAGATTTCCAGTAGGTTCATCAGCAAGAATGATCTTTGGATTATTCATCAGTGCTCTTGCGATGGCTGTTCTTTGCTGCTGTCCGCCTGACATGTTTGTCGCAAGATTGTTCTTTACCTTTTCAAGTCCAACCAGGTTCATGAGCTCGTCTGCCCTGTCCCTGATCTCATTGGATATATTCTCATCCTGGATCCTAAAGGGCATCAGGACATTTTCAATGGCTGTAAATTCGGGAAGAAGATAATGAAATTGGAAGATGAAGCCGATAGTCTGATTTCTGAGTTCGGAGAGTTCATTTTTCTTCATGAGGTCAGTCCTTTTACCATTGATAAAAACCTCGCCGCTGGTTGGCTGATCCAGTGTTCCTATGATGTTCATCATGGTGCTCTTTCCACTGCCTGATTGTCCGATGATCGAGTTAAAGCTCCCCTCTTCAATATGAAGATTGATGTTATGAAGAACCTGAGTCTTGACTGTTGTTCCGTATATTTTGTTGATGTTTTTTAGTTCTATGACATTAGGCATTTCTAATCACCTCTATTGGATTTAATTTTAAGGATTTCCGAGCTGGAATGAGTGCTGCAAGTGTTGATGCGCCTACGGCGATCAATGCAGACAGAAGGATGAACTTATAGTCGATATATAGAGGAACAACAGGTGTCCCGTCAGAATTTATCGCAAATTTGGTAAAGACGAATGCGAGTCCAAGTCCTAAAGCTACACCGAGAATCCCTCCCGCGATTCCAAGAAGCAGTCCTTGGAACAAGAAGATAAGACTTGCCGTCTTGTCCTTGATGCCCATGGCTTTGAGGATTCCTATCTGTTTAGATTTCTGAACGACGGTAATCGCCAGAACACTCGCAATACCGAGAAGCACTGAAATCATGACAAAGACCTGAATCATGATGCTCGAAATGCTTTGTCCACTGAGTCCGCTTAAGAGCTGCTCATTCTGAACCTTCCAGTTGTCCACTTGAAGTTCACTGTCTAAGTTACTAGCGATGCTTGCCGCAATGGTATCTGCTGCAAAGACCTCTTTCACCTGCATGTCGATTCCTGTTGCCTTGTCACCAAGCGCAAACAAGTCTTGTGCTGTAGGGATTGTTGTGATCACCCAGGACTTATTGAGGCTTGATACTCCTAAGTCGAAGAATCCGACCACTTTGAATTTTTTAGATGCCCCTAAATTGGTGAGGGCTTCAATTTCATCGCCTACCTTTATTCCGGTTTCCATTTGCAGGTCTTTTCCCATGATGACTTCATAATCCTTTGTCGGGACACTTCCTTCAATGACGTTTTCTTTGATGTTATACATTTTATCAGCCTCATCGATGTTGAATCCTCTGACCAGGATACTGTAGGTGTCTTCATCAACATTGATCAGCGCGGGTCCATCAGCTGATGCTGAAATATTTTTAATTTCTGGTTCTTTTTCCGTTACAGTTTCCATGACCTTTTCATAATCTGTAATGAGCTTATCCTCAGTAAGTGAAGTTATTGAGATTTGAGGCTGATTTCCGATGGTCTTATCCACCAGACTGATTTGAAGCCCTTGAATCAAGGAACCGATAAAAATCTGCACTGAAACGCCTATGGCGATTCCGAAAGCGATGAGCACCGTTTGTCCTATACTTGATTTTAAAAATCTGACGGCTATCCTAAATGGTAGTTTCATTTGTTTTTCCTCCAGTGATGGCAATGATGTCATCGAATGTACTCATGTAGTAGTCAGCGTCAAGTTTTTCTACTTTTTCGCCAAGTTTTGTTATGGCGTTTCCACCAACGATGATTTTTATTTCTTTATTGGTTTTTCGAATCAACTCTATTGTGTTTCTTGCACTAACCAAATGATAGGGATTAGAGATGCTGATGGCAATGTAATCAAGGTTCTGTGTCTCTATTCCTTTAAGGAAGACTTCTTTCGGGGTGTTGTTACCCACAAATGTTGCCTGGTAACCAAGAAGTGTAAAATAATCTGCGACCATCCTGGCCCCAATTTCATGATATTCTTCAGCGGGACAGATGATGGCTACACGTTTCTTGGATTCTACCCCGTACTTCGCATCTCTTTCTTTAATCACATAAGGGTAACAGTTTTCGATAATCGTCTTTACCATCGAACTCCTGATATGTTCTTTCCAAATATCCATCTTCTCATCGCCTGTAGTGTCCATGTTTTTTAAAACTGGCGTAAGTAGTTCTTCATATAGCGAGATAATTGTAATCTCTTTGCGATTCAGTTTATCGAGGACATAGTTTAAGGTGTGATTTCGATCTTCCGTTTCAATAATGGCCTTAAATTCGTTATAAAATTTATTCATTTTGCACCTCTATTTAATAATCATTGTTTCTTACAATTTATTCTTATAACTTATGATATACCACGTTATGTAATATTTCAAGTTATTTATCAAACGTTAACACCTTATTAACACAATATGTGATATAATTAGAAAAATAACGGATAAAGGAAATTGTGCGATGAATAATATTTTTGCTTTACGGATGAAATCACTAAGAAAAGAATATGGCTATACGCAAAGTGAAGTTGCATCGAAGCTTAATATCGGCCAGACAACCATTGCCAATTATGAGAATGGTTCGAGGATTCCTGATATTTCGAAACTGTCCATGCTTGCTGACCTTTACGTTGTTTCGATCGATTACCTTCTCGGGCGAAGTGAAGAACGAGTTTTAAGCGAGGTACATCACGTGGCTCCAAAAGAACAAATCGATACGTTTTATAAGGATTATATGCAAAGCCTCCTTAATTTAGATAAAGATCGAGCAAAGGAAATTATCCTTTCACTTCTCGAAAATAAAGTGGCGTTAGCGGACATATATTTTGAGTTTATCAAGAAGTCCCTTATCGAAATCGGTACACAATGGGAGAGTGGAATGATTTCAGTTTGGAAAGAACATGGGATTACTGAAATCAGCAAAGAGATCCTAGAGCTTTTGAAAAAGAGTTCTAGCCCTAAGAAAGAACATTCAAAACCGATTCTAGCCTTTACTCCTGGTGCGGAGCTACACCACATCGGTTTAAAAATGCTCTGTGATATGCTGGAGATGAAGGGGTTCGATGTAGTTTTTTTGGGCAACAGCATCCCTTCTGAAAATATCATACAAGCCATCGAGGAGAAGGATCCCCAATCCATATTAATTTCCGTGACCATGCCTTATCATATCGATTCAGCCATTATCCTGACTCAATTGATCAAAGCAACTTTTGGAAACAAATCACCTAAAATTCTACTTGGCGGTTCAGCTTTCGAGCACATGGAAAATATTGAGCTCCTCACTGGAGCAGATAAATACTGCACAGACATCGATGAAATCCTGGAAACCCTTAAATAGGAAATCTAAGGTCATTAAACGGAAACTTTTCATCAATATCGTATGGTAAAATCAAAATAGCCCTGAAACATATCGTTTAGGATATGCTTCAGGGCTTAGCTTTTTAATAATATTTCATGATTTCTTCATTCTAAAGATAGTCATCTCAACCTAATTGTTGAGCAGGTACATGACAACAATGATTACACTAACGAAGAGGATGCCAAGAAAGAGCTGAATCCCAAAATTAAGTGCTGGATTTATCTTGTCAACTTGATCCTTAATTTCCGCCTGTTTGCTCTTATTTTCAGGCATGTATCTTGTCATGATTCGGCGTGACTCCTCAGGCGAAGTACGAACTACCTGATGATCCTTTTGCTTTTGCTCATCCCCATTACTTATTTCTGACGAAGATTCAAGGAGCTCAATGTCATGCAAGAATTTATTTGTATTCACATACCTCATCTTCAGGTTTTTCGCCATGGCTTTTTCAATAATTCCTACCAGATTATAATCGGTAGTGTTTCTATAGGTTTGTCTGTTTCCAGGTATGGGTTTTCTGCCTTCAATCAAATAATAGATAATTCCCCCTACCGAAAAAATATCCGATTGCAGATCAGAATTTTTTCCTTCCATAAGTTCCGGGGAGAGATAATTAGCTCCTCCTGTAAACATACTGATTTTCTGATACTTTTGTTTTTTATTGTATTTCACGCCAAAATCAATCAGGTGCAGATGATTTTCATCGTCAATCATGATGTTATCAGGATTAAGATCCGAGTAGATTTTCCCGTATTCATTGTTATTCAAATAGTTGACAATTTCTACCAACTCTTTGGCAAGTTTAGTGACCAATGGAAGTTCAAGTTTTCCTTGGTCTTCAATGAATGCGGTAAGGGTTCTTCCTTCAATAAATTCCATAACGATATAATACGTTTGATTATCTTTCAAAATATCATGAATTTTCGAAATTCCCTGGTGTTCAAGTGCCATCAGGATTTTCTTTTCAATTTCATAATCAAATATGGGATAGGTGTTTCTTGAAATTTCCTTTACTGCTACTTTTTTATCCCTTCCGAGATAACTAGCTTCAAGTACGCGTCCCCCATCACTGGCTCCGATGAACTGAGTCACAGTGCATTTTCCCTCAATGACCTCGCCCACTTCAGCCCTTAATTTGTCTGGATTCACTTCGATGTCTTCTATATCAAGTGCCCTTAATTTATAGAGAACATTTCCTATACTTTTCAAAGAAAATGCTAATTGTTCAAAATTGCTACTTGTGTAATGGACAACTTCTAAAAACTCCAATCTCTCTTTTGTCTGAATATCATACCCTGATGCGATTAGTTTGCTTAAATTATTACTTGGGTTTGATGAATCATATTCTCTTCCCAAAATGTTTTTGAAAACTTCATCCACTAAATTTAGGGCGCGACTTTGAACGATCGAGTATTTCTCAGGTACCATTCCTTTATTAAGGTTCTTATTAATCATCATCCATAAATTTTTAATATCTTCTGGATGAATTGTCTTCCTATCTGTATCTCGAATGACCAATTCTTGTTCATTCTGATTTAAGAGACCTATATCCATATTCCCTCCTCAACATCGTCAAATTCATTTTAATCGTAGACAAACACGTTATTAAAAATATGTATTATAGGTTACACTTAACTATATGTAGTTTACAGCAATAAACTTTATTTTTCCATATGTTTATAGAATTATTACATTTATTTAATTTTAAATCAATGAATTTCTGAAAATGTCCAAAATTATGATATTTATATATATTTAACTCTAATCTATGTCATAATCAAATATACAAAAAAATTATCACCGTGTTTCACCTGAGTGCTTCACCTGATTGAATAGCAAATCTACATGGTCTTGATGATTTATACTTGAAACCCAAGTTATTTATCATACAAGCTTATTCCCAACAAAGAAGCACCCTGACCTATTAGTGAAGTGATAAATCCACTTTCAGATCAGAGTACCATTCATTTTACTTATTATTTTGTCTTGTATAGAAAATCATGGAGGAGTTCCTTGTTCTTGCTTAGATTTATCGTCACAACACTTCTTCCACCCATATTGGCATATTGCCAGGTGCCATCAAAGGGAATTCTTGCCTGTTCCATTTTATTTTCTTTTGCACCCAGAAGCTCAACCCCCAAGGTGAAAATTGTATTTGGAGCGATGTTGGTATCGACGTACTTTAACGTTTCTGTAAGAAAACTGGCTAGTTTTACGGGGTCCATCGTAGATTTTAATTTACTTACAATGGAAAGCATGACTTCCCGTTGTCTTCTTGTTCGTCCAAAATCACCATCACCAGTTTTTCGGTTTCTGCAATGGGTTAAGGTTTGAGCACCATTGAGGACATAAGTCCCTGCAACTTCTGGTATAGAATTTTCCGGATTAAAGTTATTGATGATCGAGATTTCTTTTTGTGTCAATGCAACCTCTACTCCGCCTAGATGATCTACAACATTTTCCAGTCCGCTAAATTCAATGATGGCATAATTTTGAATATCAAGTCCAAAATTTTCATTGACGGTATTCACGGCAAGCCCAATACCACCGAAAGCATAAGCCGCATTGATCCTGTTCCAGCCTTTGTTTGGAATACTGATCCAAGTATCTCTCATAAAGGATGTAATCTTAATTCCACCACTTGCCCTATCGATAGTCACGAGCATCATGCTGTCTGATCTCCCATTTCCGCCTTCATTTGGTCTAACATCGCTTCCAAGAAGAAGAACGTTGAAGACCGATTCGTTTATGGGTACTTGCTTATAAATTGCTTCTTCTACAATCGTCTCTACCGGTACCAAGTAATCCTCATCGATATCTGCAGGTGTGCCTACAATTGGGGGCAACTCTGCTGCAGTTTCTAAAATGATTTCAGGTTTTTCAATGAATTCTGCAACAGTCTTATTTAGTGAACCAAGTTTAAGATAAACAAGACCAACTAAAATCCCGACGATCAAAAACAATCCAAGAAATATCCATAAACCGGATTTTTTCTTTTTTCTTCCTGCTTTATCCTTGCTTTCCATCGTATTTTCTCCCATCATTTCTTAATTGAACTATTTTACCATGTAAAAATGCATGATTGGAAACAATCTTATGACATTCTAATTCGCTGAAATTCCTTCCTTAGTACTTTAATGTTTTAAGTGATAGGTATTTTAAATAGCTATTAACCGTTTAAGATCAAAATCTGAATATCTTTGCGCTTTAGCCCAGTTGAGCATTTCTTCTCTCCCCACCTGTATAAAGGGTAACTTTCTCTCTGTTACTGCCAATTATAGCAGTAATGCACACCTTATTCCTTAATTACTCGTCATGTTAACTAATTATTTCACCAAGTTGAAATAATAAAAAAGATAATTCATCATTATGTCATAGGTTCGTTTCATCTGATGTGGAAAGGAGTCATTCTGATTTCGTCTTGCCTTCAGAATGACCCCTTTTATTCAAGCGTATAAAATATTGAAAATTCCTATTATTTACAGACTATCCCCAAAATCTTCCTTGAATTTTTGAACCAAAGTTTCCTGCCAATTTCCGATAGGCGCAAGTTTACCCAGGAAAAATCGCATGCAGCTTGGTTCTTCAACGAATACAAGGCCTCCAATAAGTTCTCTGTTCTGATGAAGCCAGTTCACCCTGTCAATAACAAACTTGATCTGGGACAGGGTGAACACCCTTCTAGGCACAGCCAGTCTCACAAGTTCCATATTTGACAATGTCTCATTTCCATTCGCATCTCGTTCTTCGGACAAAGTGCCTCTTTCCATTCCACGAATTCCGCTAATGATGTAGAGCGCAGCAACAAGAGCTCCAGCCGGGTATTCTTCCTGAGGAATGTGACTGACAAATTCCATTGCGTTCAAATGGCATCCAAGTCCCCCTCCTGGGGTGATCACAGGTACACCAGATTTCAAGAATTCTTTGACCATGAATTCGATGAATGCTGGAGCTTGTGAGACAAAATCTTCATCCATGGTCTCTTCAAGACCTACAGCCATGGCTTCCATTTCTCTAACCGACATTCCACCGTAGGTTAGGAATCCTTCAAACAAGGTAACAAACTCCCTCATTTCATTAAAGTGTTCAATTTGGTTCGTGCATATTCCGCCACCTCTTGCACACCCAAGTTTTCTTCCTGAAAAGTAGATGATGTCGATAAGATCGGAGATTTCCTTCGTAATCTTTCTAATGCTCCACTCCTTGCACTCCTCTTCCCTAACCTTGATAAAGTGAAGGTTGTCTGAAAGGAGGCTGGCATCGAGGATCAGCATCACCCCGTGCTTCTCGCAGATCTTCTTGACATCCCTTAGATTCTGAAGGGAAAAAGGCTGTCCACCGATTAGGTTTGTTCCTGCTTCCATCCTGACAAAGGGAATCCGATCGATGCCGACCTTAAGGATGAGTTCATCCAAGGCTTTGATATCCATATTGCCTTTGAATGGAAAATCACTATTGACCTGAAGTCCTTCTTTCGTAATCAGTTCAACAACTTCTCCGCCATTCAGCATGATATGGGCTTTAGTTGTCGTGAAGTGGTAGTTCATCGGAACGATGCTTCCCTTTTTAACATAAGCCTTAGCCAGGATGTTCTCGCAGGCTCTTCCCTGGTGCGCTGGAAGAAAAAAATCTTTATTAAAAATGTCCTGAATTTTTTCTTCTAATCTCGTGAAGGTCTCACTTCCAGCATAGCTGTCATCCGCCCTAAGCATAGCTGATTGTTGAAGGTCGCTCATGGCATTGACCCCGCTATCTGTAAGCATATCCAAAAAGACATCTTTGTTCTTCAATAAAAATGTATTGTTTCCGGCTTTTTGCATCCCAGCAAGTCTCTCTTCTATAGGAATGAGGTTCAGCTTTTGAACAATCCTTACCTTGTGCATTTCTAGTGGAATCTGTTCCCCGTTCATGAATTTGATTGTTGTCATTTTAATTTCTCCTTTTTCTTTGAAATATTTTGTCTTTTCCTTTACCCGTTTAAAGTCATCTTTAAAATTTCGATAATCATAATCACTTTCCAATGGAACACCACCTTTCATCGCTTTTCGATTGATTCATCATCATTTTGTGTATAAAAAAACGGAATAAAAAACGTCCCTTGCATTACGCAAAGGACGGAAGTTACTCCGTGTTACCACCTTTATTCATCGACGCCTCACAGCATCAATCTTTTCGGGTACTCATGATACCCTAGCACTATAACGGGTGCAGATTCCCGGCTTGTCCTACTAGGGCTTAACCCATTCAGCAAGCTGCTACCAAGATGTATTCAAGTCATTCATCCATGCGCCTCTCACCACCCGGCCGCTCTCTTTCTGGATACTCATGTTCTACTTCTTCTCAGTCATTGCATTTTCTAAATTGTTTTAATTATAGTGACTATTCTAAACTATGTCAATAGATTAACTTGAATAAATTTATTCTTTAGATAAGGCCATTCAAGACTTTGCTGTCTTAAATGGCCTTATCAGTTTAGATCATGTGAATTTCGGTCCTTCTATTTGCAATATAAATCAACTATTTTTTGGAAATCCGCTTCAAATTCAGTATCATCTCTTAGTTTCATCTCGCCATAGTAGCCGAGTTCTTCAGAAGTATCCATGGTCACGGTCTTCGTCTTGTCATTAACAAGATTTACCCAATGATCGGGGAAAAGGTATTGTCCATCCTTGGTGATTTCAATCTGAGGCGTAAAAGGATAAAGGATGCTGAGATTACTTTCCAGTTTTATCGTATCATCCATTTTTTCAGTATCCGCCGGATTATATACTTCACCTTCATTCTGATGAAGCATGAGGATGTAATCCCTGCTTGTATTTAATTTCTCTACACTGCTGGCGAGGGAGGTATAAGTATAAAGGTCATTTTCGATGATAATGGTATCTCCTTCTTTGAACGAGAGCGTTGAATAATAAATCTTATCAACTTTCACCTCATAGATCACGGATTCTCTAGTGGCCTGGGTGTCGCCACTTTCTGATCCAATCGTGAATTTATATTCCTTGAACCTGATGTTTGTTACTGTTCCTTTGATAACCGCATTGCTTTGACCAATGATGTCTTCTGTAAATGCAGCGATTTTTATATCCATTCCCTTTGTTGCAACAGGTGCTTCAATCTTTGTCGTATCAGCAAAATTCAAATGGCTATAAAGTACTGTGGTCTCTTCTTTAATTGGTGTTTCAACTGCTGTCTCCGGAATCAGACCTCCAGCAATTGGCCCTTTTCCTCTTTCCCCGTCCAGTAATTTGAAAGCAACCACTGAGACCAGAAGAAGCGTAGCGGCTACTGCGCCATACTTGAAGATCGATTGATTACTGCTTTTATATTTCCCTTGTTTTCTCTCCATTTGATTTAGCTCCTTTTGCATATTTTCTTTAGTCTTTTCTTTTAGTTCATCACTTACCTGTATTTTTTGAAAAAGGGATTTGTATTTTTCATCAAACATTTTGCTCCTCCATTTCAATATATTCTTTAAGAAGCCTTCGCGCTCTTGTTAGCTGCATTTTCACCGTGGATTCCTTGAGATCGAGTAGCCTAGCGATGTCCAGTATTTTCAAATCCTCCTCATAGAAAAGATGGATAATCGTAAGGTATTTTACTGGCAGTTTTGCAAGAAATTCACTTAGTACTCTTTCCTCATCGGTTACTCCTATTTGATTGTCTATAAGAGAAATCGTCCTATTCCTTGTGAAAGAAGCAAAGAGATTTTTACTGCAATTTATAGTTACCCTTAGAAGCCATGCTTTTTCGTGTTCTCCATTTTGAAATACTGGTTTACGCCTAATATATCTCAAAAAGACCTCTTGGAGGACATCCTCGGCATCATACTTGTTTTTGGTTCTGGCATAGGCTAGCTTGTATACCATATCGGAATATTCATTAATGACACGTTCGATCATGGGGTCATATCTCATGGAGTTTTGCATCTCTTTCCTCCTTTCTTATATAAGTAATACCCTGTACCCTTTTAAAAGGACACAGGTTTTTCAAATAATTATTTTACTGAGGTATGTTTTTAATTTAGATTTTGTTTTATTGAACAAAAAAGATTTTTACATTCATCTCCACGATTTGGATGATTTCATCGGATCTTCGAATCCACTCATTATTTGTATTTGTTTCAACTTTACAACGCATGCTTTTCCTAATTCTCACGGAACCATTGACGATTTCAAGGGCAAACGATTCATATTTCCCTTGATGATGCAGAGGAAACTCAACTACCTTTCTACCAAGTACAGGAACCGAGACCTTTTGAACTTCCATTCCATCCTGATAAATTGCAACGTATCCTTTATTTGTTGAGTTTTCATACCCATGAGTGAAATAGCTGGTGACATTGATCATAATGAGTGATATTAATATATACAGGATAATTTTATTTCTTCTACAGGAGTATGACCGAATAATTTCGTTATGTTCCCGTTCCCAGTTCTCATCTCTCATTTGATCATGCCTCCTCGTGTTATTTCTAGTCATAATTATTGCTCAGCATAAAGCTATTTATTGGTTTACCTCTTTTTTCATATTTTACTGTATATCTCTAAACATTAAATTACGAATTGTTAACAATTTAACTTAATAGGTGAGGGATATGAAGTCTGATCATTTATTAATCTCTTAAATATTAGTCTTTGATCGATAATTAGTTCAAGGTTTTAATCACCCAAATTTGTATTTTGTTAACAAATTTATGGTATTCTAACCCTATTCAAAGGTAATACTACAGAACACTCTGTATCTTCGTACTGTTTGATGAAGGCATACAAGAAATCAATCGTTAAGGTTATTAAATTTTTAAAAAAGGAGGGAGATCATTGAATACTGCAATCTGTGATGCGATAAGAGATGGAGAAATCATTGAATTCGAATACGATGGGTTGGTTAAAATTGTAGAACCCTTTTGCTACGGTGTAGGTATTGATGGTGAGGAACTGCTGAGAGGTTATGTTATCGGTGGTTTTCGTGATGTTCTCAATCAAGAGTATAGCTGGAATTTATTTAAAGTCAGCCACATGGGAACAATTCAGTTTATTGGAAAGAAATTCACTGCAATCAGAGCTGGGTACGATAAGGAAGATAAAGACATGAAAACAATTTACTGTTCTTTCTAACCTTGTACTCAACCTCTATATTCCTTAAATTCAAAAACGAAAAAATCTGAATCTTAGACTTTAACGTGAGAATTTCATGTAAAATATTAAGCAGGAATACCTAAATTAGATATTCCTGCTCAAAAAGAGTAATTAAAATAGGTATCATTTTAGTGAATTTAGTCCAAAATGTAATATTTTGTACTAAGTTCATTTTTTCTTCCTCACTAGCTTTTGAAACGATTTTTTTGTTCAGCTGTGATGATTTTTTCTTTTTCCGAAAAGTACTTTTCCAACTAATATGAATAATAAACCACTCACGATATAGAGCGCATTTGTTGTTGTCCCTGTTTTAGGAAGATTGTCAGTATTAGGTAGTTCTCCCGATGAAGACTCAACCTCTTCCACTTTAAACATCCACTCTATTTCAGTATCTTGATTCATGAACTCTTTGCTTAGTGACTTGGGTACTTCTAGCACCAAGTCTAAGGATATATGAGTATTCGGCTCTAGTTTGGCAAGAAGTTTATAGGCTGAAAATGAACCTTGCTTCGCTAAACGATCACTAAAGTACACTTGATCTTGATCTTTAATTTGAAGATTTACCTGCTCTAAAAATGCGATTGAATCTTCATCAATCGGATTAAATTTCAAATAAATATTCACAGGCACTAAAGAGTCATTTCTTACTTGGATTTCTTGCTTTCTTACATCCCCTGGCATGAGACCTTTAAAATTCTCAAATAAATCTGAGCTTTGCGGGATGAATACAAACCGTTCCGCCTGATTAACGTAGCTCACAGTAGAAGCTTCAACAAATATCGGGTTCGAAAGTCCAATCACTAAAAGAACAAGAAGCATTGCTGTCATTCTCTTCACCATCATGGACCACCTCCATTTAATTTACCTGCTGTATCTACGATCACCGGCCAACTATCTTCAACCGCTTCTTTTGGATTCGCTTGAATGGCAGAAGCTAAAATCTGGAGTTCAAAAAGAAGTCCATCTTTTGTAGGCATTGTAAATTCACTTATTAAGATACTTGTATTTTCACCAGAAGGCACTTTTGTCATATGATAGTAGAATCCGTCTTTTAAAAACCAACCATCTGGTGCTTGTGGTTTCGTGTACTCAGCTCCCACTGGAGTTCCAGAAACATTTCCATCTGCTTCTTTCCAAGCGGGGATCAATGCGACTCTGATGTAGGCATCGATATTTCCTGTATTCTTTATTGAAACATCTGTTTTAGTTTGTCCATCGAATTCTTCGATTATTTCGGATTCAACTATGCCAGTAGAAAATTTATTCTGTATTTCTATCGTTTCAGCTGACAACCACGCAATCGTCATCTTAGTGGTACTAAACACGACTAAGCCGATCATCATCATTCCGAAAAAGAGTTTAATGAAACGCTTCATGATTCATCATCCTCCTCTCTGAAATAAACGACAGCGTCGGTTTTGCTTGCTTGACCATATAAATTAATAGCAAAACTATCACCGCTGAGCCAATTATCTGTTACTTTTTGATTAAAGAATGTCATGGTCACATCATCTTGCGCAGCACTTAAAGCCACCCTTTTACCTACAAATTTACCGTCCTCAAACTCATCTGTAGCTCCAGCTACTTTTGGAAATATTGTAATATCACTTACTTCATATCGCCATGACCAATCGATCACTTCCTGCACACTGTATGCACCATATTGAAGTCCTTCAATTGTAACACTTGAATTGCCTTGCATCGCTATCTCTACCCGATATTTATTAGAAGTATTTTCAACAACGAATATAAATCTCTGTTGAGGATCTATTACTTCGCCATCTTTAAATTTTTTCGTGATAGTAAGGCTTGCAGTTTTCGCTGTGACATTTTCTTCATTTACAGTAATATTTGAAAGTCCTTTTACATCATTTTCTTCTGCTATAATATCTATTTCATTTCTAGAAGATTCATCTTCCTGTTCAACTTCAGAAGACAATCCATTGATCTCTTCGGCATTCTCAGCTGATTCTTCAATGATTGGCATAATATCTGCCGGTAATTGCTCTTCCTCTTTCACCGATCCATTAATAGTAACTTCAGTTTTTTCAATGTCTGGAGAGTTTTGTGATTCAACTGCTACATTTTGTGTTTCAGTGAGTTGTTCTAAAGCGTAAACAGGAAGAGGGACGCCAAAGAACATGAAAATTGATAGGACTACTGCCATAGACTTTTTCATAATTTGGTCATCCTCCTTTCTTCACCCATTTTTTGGTATTATCCCTAAAAACGGTGTTATTTAGCGGGCCATCCTTCGACTTCTAGAACTTCGATTCCATTGTTCTGACTCTGTACTGCTTGGGCAGACACATCAATTTCAATTAATGCATTGATATATTCATTCCCTAAACTTTTATCGAATTTAACTTCCGTGAACAAATTGCTTGTTGTATGATTAGGGCTCAATACTTGCTTAAAGTAGAACCATCCATCTTCGCCTTCTATCCAATCTACTGTATTGATATTCAGTGTGATTCCTTCAAAATTAAGCGCTTCAGTGATTGATTTGTCTAGAGACACTCTAATCCATACGGGATTGTCTCCTGTATTCGCAACATTTACTTTCTTGCTGACAACATCACCAGGCATAATTCCGGTTAATCCATCTTCTGGGAAAGGAGCCCATTCATTATTTGCATTTAAGGTTTCATCATGAAGCTCGATATCTACGTTTCCTGTTGTAATCTTATTAAGAACAGCTTCTTCAGCCGTAAAATAAGCTAAAGTAGAAAATGCCATGACAGATAAGATACTTATTATGGCTAACAAACTAATTATTTTCTTGTTTACTTTCATGAATAATTCCCCCAATTTTTTCATATTACCAATTTTAAATTTAACATCCTACTCTGCAACAAATTCCTCAAAAGCCTCAGTTACATTGTCAAAGCCTTGTGACTGTATAGCTTCAGCAACGACATTGATTGTAAAACCATTGATTGATGTCATCGCTGTATTGTTAAATTCAGCAGGAATCGAAACAGACGTAAATAATGGTGGGATCTTCATATTTGCATCGTTAGTAACGATATTGGTGTAATTATAGGTATAAACTCCATTAGCTGATGAAGCGAGTACCCAACCTGATCCTAACGTAGAATCCCATAAGACTGATGGATCTGCTTCTAGTAATCTATCAAAAACATCGTACGGTGCAAGAGTTACTTTAACTCGAATATAGGCTGGATTTGCACCTACGTTATAAACTGTTGGGTCTTTAGGTAATACGGCGCCAGGGTATAAATTCGAATATGTATTATCTCTAACTCTTTCTGTTAAAGCCGTCCATGTCGTTCCAGATGGAGTAATAGTTTCTTTTAATTCTGCTTCATCCAATTCGATTTCAACGTTTCCCATCGTAAAGGTGTTTTCAACGGAATCTGAAGTATCAGTGAAATATGCTAGTGTTACACCACCAGCAAAGATTGCTACAAGAGCAAGAATCATAACCGTCATCATTCTCTTATTTTTCATGCTTAAATCCTCCAATTTATTTAGTTAGCGGTTGCCCCAAAGTGAGCAAGTGCAGCTGTAGTCGCTACAGATTCTGTAGTTTCAAGACTCTGGTGCGCATAAGCATCAACGAGAATATCCTTATCTGTTAATCCTTTAACATTTGTTAATTCACCTGAAAAACTGACCGTTGTGAAAACAGGTAAGGCCAAATCAGTTCCACTAAGAGGGATGACTTCAAAGTATCTATAGATAGATTTTGTGGCATTGTCAGTACCTACTTTTATCCATTTCGTGATATCGATATTTAGCACTCCGGCTGGCTCCAAATTATTATCTATAGATACATATACATAAGATGGCTCTGAAGCAGCTTTTACTGTAACTACAGGTGTTTTAGGAATCACTACACCTGGATAGATTTTACTGTTTTGTATATACGTCTCCGTTAATGTGATTTGTAAATCCCCAACTGTGAATGTGTTCTTAAGTTCATCAGTTTGTGCAGTGAGATAGGCAAATGTAGTGATTGTTGTGGTTAATGCCAAAACTGCAATAGCGAAAAGTCCGATTTTTTTCTTCATAATTCCTCTCCTCCTTAATAATTAAATTTGAATATTCATTAGTTTTCAGTTATTATCCCCGACTTTTTACTTTTCTCCGGAATCAACATGGAAATGAGGATTAAGGTACTTATAACGCCCAATACAACCTTTCCCTGTTTGGATGTAAGAAATACTGAAAGGTAACCTAAATACGGGATAGAGAATATTGGTTTACCTAATACATTGTTGGGGTGTACTGGAACTCCATCAGTGGATTCATTCGAATCCCCTTTTGTAGTAAAACTTCCTTCTGGGGTGATCTCAACAACTCTGTGGGTTGCAACGATAAGATTTTCATTCAATATAAATGTAATGGAATCTCCTATTTGAATGTTCTGTGGCTCTATTTCCTTCACATAAATAAGTGAACCTACAGCATATTGAGGTTCCATGCTTCCTGACAAAACAGCATAAGGTGTTAATCCAATAAGTCTAGTACCAACTAGTAAGATTGCGACCATTACAATCATCGTGACAAAAATCAAAGAAAAACTTCTCCCTATCTGATTCAACTTATTTGAATTTCTGCTATTCCCTTTCATTTTCCAGCTCCTTTTATAAAGAATTTTGGGGTGTTTATCAAATCAATAAGACTAAACCATAGTTACCTGTGTAGAGATTCTGATTTTGTCATTACTCAATATACAATGTGATCTAACCAGGCATTTCAATTACGAATAACTAAATTTACCCATTCAAGATTAAGATTTTTCATTCAAACCTTTCCATTATTCGCAATGCACTATTGTTCTTTATAGTTTATGCAAAAATCAAATTCGACATTTTCTTCATTCCTAACTAAATCATTTAAATATAAATAAGGTTATCTTTGATATTTATATATGATAAAGTGACAACAAGTGACAGCACTTATTTCCATTTCTTCTTCAAAGTTAGATTTCACACATTATCTCAATCACTATTACTATCTAAAATATTTCGTAGGATTCTCTAATAATCGTGTTAGATAGTAATTATTTGGTTTCCTTTATGCGTCATATTACGCAATTGATTCTTGCATATTATTCAATTAAATAATCATTACTTTAAAACTATTTAAATATATCGATTAATTATGACTAATTCTAACATTTTTAGGACATTGTGTATATATCTTGAAAATATTTAACTATGTATTCATATTTTATTATCGTTGATTGATTTCTTGTCATTTCAAAAAGTAGCTAAAGTTTTTACATTAAAATGTTTATCATATACACTTTACTCTAATCTTAAATTCTTTTTTCATAATCAACCATTGAAAGACAAAAACATTAATTCTCTCATAACCTTCTCAACATTTTAATGAAACTTTGAATATTATTTAAATAACCAATCAACTAATCTTTCAATCTAAAAGTTTAAAATTTCAACCAATAAATACGGCTTTACGCAAACTGGCTTAAATCAGCACCTAACACAACTCAACATACTTCTGATAAATATGAATTTTTTCTTAATACGTTAACTTTTTGTTCATTTAATTTTCCGATGTGATTTTCCTATTATTTTGGCTCAAGAAATTCGATCCCCTTACTTAAATCATCGTGCCGGAAATCATCATCAAGAATTTTCTTTATCTCACATTGGTAGAGTCTCACTCAAATATTTGCATTAATATTCATTGGCTAAAATCATTCTCCCTCAAGTTGGAACTCTATTAATCTCCTTATCGAAAACTCAGAGATAACGACAATACCTAAGGCTGTGAATAAAAATCCTCAAGACAAAACCGCTCTGTACATTCCTATAAAAGGTTTGTACAGAGCGGTTTTATCTATTCATATGCCAACTCATTCAAATATAATGATTTATCATCTCAGTATATGTTTACTTACAGCATCTAAAGCCAAAGTATTTTTTTCTCGTTATCTTATATTAAAGAAGAGACGCAGACTCTACATCAAGAAGGAGCGTCCAGTCCTGATGAGATCGAAGGATTGAAGCCGGAATCATTGGCCCAATCTCCCCCTTTAGGGTATCCCGAACTGCTGTCGCTTTCACTTGATGAGGAACTATCGAAACGATTTTCTTACTCCTCATGATTTCCTTTACCGACATGGTAATGGCTTCATTCGGAACTTCATCTAATGAAGAAAACCAACCTTCACCTACTTGTTGAAGTTTGCATCTTTCATCCAAAGTTACACAGATATAGGATTCATCGGTTTCAAAATCAGCCGGCGGATCATTGAATGCAATATGACCATTTTCTCCAATCCCAATCAGAGCCACATCTATGGTCGACTTCCTTAATTCTTCTGTGAGAATCCTTATGTTTTCGGTTATGTTTCCTTCTCCACTGATAAAATTAGCATTCTTTGGATGTACGAGATCTACAAATCTTTCTTTGAGATATTTTCTAAAACTAGCGACATGAGTCATCGGAAGTCCAATATATTCGTCCAAGTGGAACATTTCGACATTTCCCCATTCAATATCCTCTTTGATCAATTGAGTATATGTAGAGAGCTGCGAGGCTCCGGTCGCAAGAAGAATTCTTGCTGATCCCTTTTCTATTATCGCCTCTCTTATGGCTTTGCTGATGATCTCTGAAGCCTTTTTCCCCAAGAGTTCAGCATTTTCTTCTATAATTATATTCATCTTATCCCCCTTAAGCCCATTTTCTCTTTTTTATTTATTTTAAAAAGAAAGCCCTTTTGAATTGATGTATCTCTACATATTTTTCAAAAGGGGCTGATCTTTATCTTAGAGCGATCACTTTACAGGGTAACTCCTGTCTTGAATATGGAAATTTCCCTAAAGCCACTCTTTTCATTGTTTGAAAGTTCACCGCTAGCCACCGAAATGACATAGTTGATGAAATCTTTGGTCATGTCATCAGAAGGTCTTCCTTCTAATATCTGTCCCGCATTGAAATCAATCCAATGAGGTTTGAGGTCATGTATTCTGCTGTTTGAGGAAACTTTGATTGTAGGAACGAAACTACCAAATGGTGTTCCTCTGCCTGTGGTGAAGAGGACGATATGGCATCCTGATGCTCCTAAGGCTGTCGCTGCAACTAAGTCGTTTCCTGGCGCACTTAGAAGGTTTAATCCCTTCTTCGTTGAAACTTCGCCATATTTCAGGACATCTTTAACGATGGAATGCCCACCTTTTTGGGTACAACCCAAAGACTTGTCTTCGAGTGTTGTAATTCCGCCAGCCTTGTTTCCTGGTGATGGATTCTCGTAAATAGGCTGCTTGTTGTCAATGAAGTATTGCTTAAAGTCATTCACAAGATCTACAATCTTGTCAAATACCTGTTCATCTTCAGCACGGTCCATAAGGATAGTCTCAGCACCGAACATTTCAGGCACTTCTGTCAGCATGGTAGTTCCACCTTTAGAAACCAGGTAATCTGAGAATCTTCCGAGAAGTGGATTCGCAGTGATTCCTGAGAATCCATCAGAACCTCCACATTTGAGTCCAATTTTTAGTTCGGAAACTGGGACATCAACTCTTTCATCCTTCTTCATGATTTCATAAAGGCTTGTAAGCGCTCTAATTCCAGCTTCAATTTCATTGCCTACCTGCTGGGTGACAATAAACTTTGTTCTTTCCTCATCAATCTCGCCTATAGCTTCCTTGAAAGCATCCATTGTGTTGTTCTCGCAGCCAAGTCCAAGGACTAGTACACCGCCAGCATTTGGATGGTTAACGAGATCTGCAAGAATCGTCTTGGTATTCTCATGGTCATCCCCAAGCTGTGAACAACCATAGTTATGGGTAAATACTTCTATGGCATCAATTCCAACTGGATTTACTCTTTCCTTGAACTTCTTAATGATCAATTCAGCAACACCGTTGACACAGCCAACAGTCGGAACGATCCACATTTCATTTCTGATGCCGACATTTCCGTTCTTTCTTCGATAGCCCTTAAAGGTATCCGGTCCGTCCAGAACTTTATAATCGTCTCTCTTTGGCTCATAATGATATTCCATGAGATCATGAAGACCCGTCTTAACGTTATGGGTATGAATCCATTCTCCTGCCTTGATGTCATTTCTTGCCTTTCCGATGGAGAAACCATACTTGATGATGTCCTCCCCTTCAGCAATTGCCTTAAGAGCAACCTTATGACCTGTAGGAATTTCTTCGCTGACGGTTACACTCTGGCCATCTATTGAAACTGTTTCGTGAGTGGCGACTGTGCTTAGTGCAACAGCCACATTGTCTTTCTCAGTGATCAGGTACAATTTGTTTTCTGTTTCCATTTGTTTTCTTCCTTTCTTAGAGGGCTTTGACGGTTTCCCTTACACCCTTCTCTACAATGCTGGTAAGGTTCTGAAGAACACTTTCTTCCAGCCCTTCTACCATGGTAAGGTCCTGATGCCATAGGCCGCTGTTTGACAAGGTTTCCTTGACAAGGGCAGATAGATCCTTTTCCTTCCAAACCTTTTCGAAGAATTCCATGATATCCTGGTCGTCCTTCACTGGGTAGCTGTCTCCATTTTCTCTTACACCGTAGAATCCATCTTCCTTCTGCTTGATGTCATAAAACTTGATTAATGAAGCTATTGAGAACGCAAGTCTTGCTGGCAGCTCACCCTTCAGTTCTTTATAGTCTATGAGGGATGGCAGGCATCTTGCGGTGAACTTCGATACGGAGTTCAGGGAAATGGCTAGTAAACTGTGCTTGATGAACGGATTGCCAAATCTTTCAAAGACCGCATGGGCAAACTCTGCAAGTTCGTCCTTTGGAAGGTCGATGGTTGGGATGATTTCTTCAAAGAGCAGGTTTTTGAGGTACTCATTAAATAGTGGATCCTCGATGAACTGTCCGACATAGTCATGTCCGGAAAGGTAGGCGGCAAGCACGGTGGAGGTATGTCCGCCGTTAAGGATTCTTACCTTTCGCTTCTTGTAGGGCTTCACGTTGTCGGTCCAGATGACGTTGGCCTTGGTCTTGGCCACCGGGAACATCTCGCTGTAATGCTGTGGTGCTTCGATGACCCAAAGGTTGAACACTTCGCTGGTCACCATGGTCTTGTCCTCGTAGCCGAATCTTTCCTCGTAGCTTGCTGCCTCGTCTCTAG
>JBASOA010000065.1:0-9243 GCA_049657765.1 Clostridiaceae bacterium | reverse complement strand
TAAAAATGATGAGATATAAGGCTCTGCAAAGGGAAAAATGAAGCATACAACCAAAAAAGAAATGACCGATTAAGTTCAAGCTTAACCGGTCATTTCTTTTTAAGATGTGCATTAATTATGATTGGGCTCTACTATATCCACTCATAAATGCCTTGGCATTCACCTCTTGAAGTTTAGGCTTAAAGTATTCTTTAATCAATTTATTGAAGATAACATCAGGCAAATCCATCTCTTTCGAAAGCATGCCGAGCAAAAACATATTGGCAGCCTTTCCGTTTCCAAGTGCCTCCCCTTCTTTTTGCGCATCGACGCTTATGACATGGATGCCTTTATCTTTCATTTCAACAAGGATGCTTTCCGGATAACTTTCTTTTCCGACATTTACGGAATACGGCCTGATTTCGTGTTCGCTGGAAATAATTGTGCCGTTTTCTTTTAAGTAGTTCAGCCATCTAGCGGCTTCACTTTTTTCAAACGAAACAATGATATCACAAGTGCCCATCTCGATGAGTGGAGAATGGACTTGAGTTGAATATCTCACCTGCGTGGATACGCTTCCTCCTCGCTGCGCCATTCCATGAACTTCGCTCATCTTCACGTCGAAGCCGAGTTCAATTAGTGCACTTGCCAATAAATTTGAGGCGGAAATGGTGCCCTGTCCGCCAACCCCGACAAATAGGATGTTTCCTGTGTTAAGCATGGATGAGATCCCCCTTTTTCTCGATGGCATGGAATGGACAAACCTGATAACATAACGTACATCCATTGCACATTTCACGATTGATCATGACATTTCCATCTTTGATATAGATTGCAGGACAGCCTGTCCTTACACAGGTTTTACACTTTTTGCATTCATCCTGGTTAATCGATACATAAGAATTCTTTCTTCTCTCCTGCACATCCTTCATCAGCGCACAGGGTTCTGTGGTGACAATGACAAAAGGTTCTCTGGCTTCTTTGGCATCCAATACCGCCTTTTTGGTCTCTTCCTGCAAATAAGGATTAAGGACTCTGATGTTTTCCTCCTTGATGCCAAGGGACCTGACTAGAAGTGGAATATCGACGATACCTGCCGGATCGCCTAAAAGGGTAAGCCCGGTTCCAGGGTTTTCCTGATGGCCTGTCATAGCCGTTGTCCTGTTATCGAGGATTACCGTGACGAGCGGAATGCGGTTATAAATGGAATTGACCAGTCCTGTCATCCCAGAATGAAAAAATGTGGAATCACCGATAAACGAAAAGACTTTTTTCTTTTTATCCCCTTGAAGATCTAGGACTTTCTGCATGCCTGTACCTGCAGAAATGGATGCACCCATGCAGATGACGGTATCCGTGACATTAATCGGATCCATTGCACCAAGGCTGTAGCAACCGATATCTCCTGAAGAGATGATATCCTTGTCTTTGGATAAGGCATTGAACATCGCCCGATGAGGACATCCGGCACAAAGTACAGGAGGCCTTGAAGGGGCAACTCCCTCAAGTTGGATGCTTTTTCTTAAGCTGGCGCCAAAGAATGCATCCCGTATGATTTCTGGATTGAGTTCACCACAAATCGGAAGGACTTCTTTTCCTGTACACTGAATCCCCATCGCTTTGATCATCGTCTCGAGATAAGGTTCGTTCTCCTCGATAATGATGATTTCTCTCATCTCAGCAGCAAATTCTCGAATGAGTTTTTCAGGAAGTGGGTAAGTCATTCCAAGTTTTAAATAAGAAGCATCCTCTTTAAACACTTCCCTGGCATACTGAAAAGAGATTCCTGAGGTAATAATTCCTAAATTTTTGGAGTAATCGAGCCTAAGGTTAAGCGCTGAGGTCTCATTGTAAGCCTCTATATTCTTTAACCTTTCTTCCACGATGGGATGTTTCCTCTTGGCATGTCCTGGAATCATGACATTTTTCAAGGTGTCTTTCTTATACGTTTTAACAGGAATTTCAAGGCGATCATTTAGATTGAGAATGGACTTGGAATGGTTCACTCTGGTTGTTGTGCGTAGAAGTACCGGCGTATCAAATTCTTCACTGATTTCAAATGCTTTTTTGATGAAGGTTCTACATTCCTCTGAATCCGAAGGTTCCAGCATAGGAACTTTCGCATGCGGGGCGTAAAGCCTGTTATCCTGTTCGTTCTGGGAGGAATGCATGCCCGGATCATCTGCGTTTACGATAACGAGTCCTCCGTTCACCCCAGTATAAGCCAGCGTGAAAAATGGATCCGCAGCAACATTTAAGCCCACATGTTTCATGGTAACGAGAGACCTCGCCCCCATGATGGATGCACCCGCAGCAGCCTCCAGTGCAACTTTTTCATTTGTGCTCCACTCCGAATATATTCCCTCATATGTGGCAAGATTTTCCAGAATTTCCGTTGAAGGTGTTCCAGGATAGGCTGAAGCGAAATGTACACCCGCCTCATATGCTCCTCTTGCAAGAGCCTCGTTTCCAGACATGAATGCTTTCAAATTTATTCGTCCCCCTTTTGAATGGTCATGAAAATGGCCAAAGCAATACTGTTTAGCTTGGTCTCACTCGAGTCTGAACGTGACGTTAAAATCACCGGACATTTTGCGCCAAGGATGATCCCTGCGCTTTCGGCATCAGCCATGTACGTGAAGGACTTTCCAAGTAGATTTCCCGCTTCTACATTAGGAACCAGAAAAACATCGGCATCCCCAGGCACGAGTCCCTTCACTCCCTTATGTGCAGCAGATTCCTTCGAAACCGCCAGATCAAATGATAATGGGCCTTCAACGATAATGTCCTTATATTCGCAGGTTTCAAAGATTCGTTTCAATTCATAGGCATCTACGCTGCTTTGGATGTCGTGGTTTAATTTCTCAACGGCAGAAAGTACTGCAACCTTCATCGGATGAATATCTAAGGCATCAGCAAGTACTTTTGCATTGTGAATGATATTCTCCTTGTCTTTTAAAGAGGGTAAAAGTACCATCCCCGCATCAGTTAAGAGCATAAGCTTAGGATAGTTTTTCATCTCATAGATCATGACATGAGAAATCAAATCGTAATCTCTTAATGATAGTTCTTTGTTGAGGAGTGCCTTAAGAAGAATTCGTGTGTCCACCATGCCTTTCATCAGAATATCCGCTTTTTTATCCGAAACAGCTTTAGCTGCAAGATAAGCGGCTTCTTCAGAATTGATTGCATTAATAATCTCAATTTTTCTTAAGTTCAGGTTGTTTTTTTCGATGATTTCTTTGATTTTTATAGCATTCCCAAAAAGTAAAAGAGAAGAAACCATGCCATGTCTTTCCGCTTCGGCGAGAGAAACCAGCAGTTCCTTGTCTTCAGCAGACGCCACAGCAATACTTTTTTTCATGTTATTTGCCTTTAAGACGATATCTTTCAAACTCGTAATCAAAATAACTCCCCCTTTTTCAGGTGATAACGTATACAACACACTTTAAAAAGAAGATGAAACAGATGTCTCATCTTCTTCAGTATAAATTATTCTAATCTGATAATCAACGTACCTTTAATGATTCCTTATCCCCAAATTGTAAATCGGTCTCTTATTTGAAGTTGATGCTCGTCCTCTTGATTGACTTCAGGTCCTTGGTTCCGGTAAGAAGCATGGCTCCCTTAAGTTCATTATAAATTTTCTTGGCAAATGCACTTACGCCTTCATCGTTACCACCGATGGCATATTGTGCAAACGGTCTGCCGATGAGTACCATGTCAGCACCAAGTGCCAGCATTTTAAAGACGTCCACACCGCTTCTAACGCCGCCATCAACAAATACCTTGCATCTTCCTCCAACAGCCAGAACAATGTCGCTGAGGACCTCACAGGTGCCTGGTGTGCCATCGAGCACTCTTCCGCCATGATTAGATACAACAATTGCATCAGCACCGCTTCTAATTGCAGCTACAGCATCATCAGTGGTCATGATCCCTTTGATGATAAACGGAACACGAAGATGATTCTTGATTTCTTTTAACTCTTCTACTGTCTTTGAATCCACTCTTGTCCCGTGGATTTTTAGGGTATCAAGACCACAGGAATCAATATCCACACCAATGGCCAAGGGATTGGATTCCATGGCAAGATCAATTCTCGAAAGCAGTTCCTCATTATTCCAAGGTTTGATGAACGGGATGCCCCTGACATTCTCCTCTTTTAAAACCTTCAGATTATCGAGAATAAAGGACTTAAAGGCAGAATCGCCCACCATAGGAATAATTCCTTCAGCTGCAGATCCTTTTACGATTGCTCTAATATAGTCTTCTTCGCTCATCTTGTTGCCCATATTGATATTGACCCCGGTTACAGGAGCAGGCATTACGGGCATACTCATCTTCATTCCGAAAATTTCACAAGAAAGATCTGGTTCCTTCACCTCGTGGATGGTCTTCATATTAAGCGTGATCTTTTTAAGTGAGTTCACATTATTCATGAAGCTTTGTCCTGTTCCCTTGCCACCCATACCCGGAACTTCACCTCTGCATGCAACTCCGTTGCACTCCGGGCACATTTTGCATTGTGGCATCATTCTCTCTCTGGCGTTCTTTCTGATTTCATTTAATGTCATGTTAAAATCCCCCTAGTTCATTTTCTGTATATACTTTGATGTTGTTCTTAAGAAGTAATTCTACGGTTATTCCATTCCCTTCAATCAATCTCCGGCTAAAGCTGCCGTCATAAATTTTTCCCTTTCCGCAAGAAGGACTTTTGGACTTCATGATGGCTTTCGAAATGTGATTCGCTTTACACAAATCAAGTACGGTTTCAGCCCCTACATTAAAATTGACCGTCACGTCTGTTCCCTTATTGGTCAGGACAAAATTGCCAGTAATTTCCGCAGGATCCCTTGGAATCGACAGGCCTCCCAGAACTTCCGGACAGACGGGTATCAGGTCGTATTTTTCTTTGAGGGTGGCAATCTCCTCTTTAAAGCTGTCATTTCCATCATATCTGACTTTATTTCCCAAAAGACAGGCGCTGACGATTATTTTTTCTTTGGCCAATAAAAACACCTCGTTCTTCAGCATTTTTAAATTTTATTGTAATTACTTTAGAATATGTATCATGAGGAACTACTTTATCGTAACAATCGTAACCCCTTGTCCACCTTCGCCGTATTCTCCAAGACGGTAACTTTTCACGTGAGGATGATGCCTGAACATATCCCATAGTTTTTCTTTAAGGACACCAGTACCCACCCCGTGGATGATCGTCACGTTTTCAAGTCCGCCCAGCGTCGCTTCATCAAGGTATTGGTCAACCTGATAAGTGGCTTCCATGGCATCAAGGCCTCTAAGGTCTATACTTGTCGATACATTCCTCATATTAAGCTTGACTTCCCGTTTCCTGATTTTCTTATCCACTTTCGCATCTTTGATCTCAATTAAGTCTCTCTTGTTGATGTTAAGCTTCATGATTCCTGCCTGAACCATAAGGTCGCCCTTCTGATCCGGTAAGGTAAGTACAGAAACCGTCTGATTAAGGGTTGAAAGAAGAACTTCTTGGCCAAGTTTAAGGTTTTTGATTTCCTTACCTTCAACACGATTGAAAAGATCTTTCCCGTTATCCTGATCCATTTCTTTTCGGAGGTCATCCCTTAAGGACTGAAGTCCTCTCCTGGTTTCCTTCGTATCTACACCAGTTTCAAGTTCTCTTAATTTCTTTAAAAGCTCATCTGCTTTCTCCTTGGCTTCTGCCAGGTATTTTTTTCCTTCCTGTCTGGCGTCATGGAGTGCTTTCTCTCTGATTTCATCGATACGTTCAAGCTTTTTATTCAGTTCAGCTTCTTTTCTAAGGAGTTCATTTTTTATGTTTTCAGCATCTCTGGCATCTTTTGAGGCATCTCTTCGTGATTTTTCAAGACTCTCGATGAGGTCTTCAAATTTTAACGTTTCTGTATCGATAAAGCTCTTTGAAAGCTCTACGATCTCATCGGAGAGGCCCAGCCTTTTAGAGATAAGGAATGCATTTGACTTCCCTGGTACGCCAATGAGAAGACGGTAAGTAGGTCTTAAGGTTTCCACATTGAATTCAACCGAGGCATTTACAGTTTTAGGCGATTTTAGGGCATATGCCTTTAATTCACTGTAATGCGTCGTAGCAAGAATTCTTACGCCTCTTTCCTTCAGGGTTTCAAGAATGGCAACACCTAAGGCTGCGCCTTCTGTTGGATCCGTACCTGCGCCAAGTTCATCAAATAACACCAGGGACTTATCATCCGCAGCTTCGATGATGGAGACGATATTCGTCATATGGGAAGAAAAGGTAGACAAGCTCTGTTCGATACTTTGCTCGTCACCGATATCTGCAAATATTTCCTTGAAATGACCAATGCTTGAACCATCGCTGACAGGAATGAGAATTCCTGCCATGGCCATGATATGCAGGAGACCAACGGTTTTCAGCGTTACTGTCTTACCTCCGGTATTTGGACCAGTGATGACGATTGTTGTGATGCCCTGATCCATATAAATGGTTGAAGGGACAACAGTCTTGTCTGGAATCAAAGGATGCCTGGCATCTCTTAGATTAAAGATTAGGTCTTCCCTGACTTCAGGGATAGAACCACCGATCTGCAGGGAATATTTTGCTTTGGAGAAAATCACATCAAGTTCATAAATGATTTCTGCATTTCTTTTGACCGAATCAATTTCGGTTCCTACTTTGCTTGAAAGAACCATAAGGATCCTTTCAATTTCGGCCTTTTCTTTCAGCATTAATTCTTTAATCTCATTATTAAGATTGACAAGGCTTAACGGTTCGATGAATAAGGTCTGGCCTGAAGCACTCTGGTCATGGACTAGTCCTTTAACCTGGCTTTTATGTTCCGCTTTGACCGGAATGACATAACGATCCCCTCTTACCGTGAAGATACTGTCCTGAAGGTACTTGTCGTTTTCCCTCACGAGAGATTGGATCTTGTCTTTAACGCTTCCAGTTTTCTCTCTTAAGGTTTTACGTACATTGTAAAGTGTCTGAGAGGCTTTATCTGAAATCTCGCTTTCACTGACGATCGCATTATAGATTTCGTTTTCCAGACTTTTTAGTGGATTTATTCCGAAAGTGATCTCCCTCAGTTGGCTATAGGTTTCTTCCTTGCCTACGTAGTCCTTGAAGAGTCTTGCACTCTTCATGACATTGGCGATATGGAGGAGGTTTTCAGCACTGGCAGTGCCTCCTTTTCCAACATAACTGATGGCACCGCGAACGTCGAAGACTCCTTCGAAAGGAGCAGAACCTTTTTCCATAATAAGGCTTTCAGCGTTCTTAGTTTCCTGTAGCGCACGTTCAATTTCTATTTTGCTTGAATAAGGAAGTAACTCCCCAATATATTCTTTTCCTGGCGAAGATACTGCGTAAGCTTTGATTTTTTCCTTGATTTTATTAAATTCAAGCTTATTCAGGCTTTTTTCGTTCACTATTCTACACCTCGCTTGTAGTGTCCTTTATTAAAAGATTCCAGAAACAAGAGCTTTTCATTAAGGAATGCATCAACAACTTCCTTAGTCTCCTCATAAGTTTCCGTCGTAAGGTCTATTCTCATGGAATTGATGCCTATGCTTCGGAGATCCTTTGTTGAGTCAAGTAGATTTTTGGTTTTTCCGTTCATGATGTAGCTTCTGCAAAAAACATCGGTCATTATAGGGAATTGTTCTCCAATCCTGTCCTTCAAGACATAGGAATTTCTCATACAGGCTTCATTGCAAGTCGTGCATTTATCCATGCCTCCAACTGTGCTCCCAATCGGGCAGTATTCGCTGTGCATAAGCTCCTGACGTCCATAGACAAGGGTAAGAAACTTTTCTTTACCCTCCATGGCCAAGATTTCTCCTCGATTGAGTTCCTCGCTGATCATCGCCATATTGATGTCTTCTTCATAGAACTTTATGGATTCACTGTTCATGAGATTTAGCTTGTAATCCCCGATAATGAAGAATTCATCCTTCAGATTCTGAATGACTCCTGCGTTATTGGTGATGATTCCCTTGATTTCTCCATGTTTACTCAGCATTCTAACTTTACTGATGACCCCAGGAAGCTCTGTCCTTAAAATGTTGGAGACTTTCAGATAAAGATCAATATCTTTTCTTTCCAGAAGCAGTTCTTTGGCATCATTAAAATTCAGATACTTTTCTCCGCGATAAAAAGGATAAAGTGCGATTTCTTTCGCGCCCATTTCTAGAGCCGCTTTTAGCTGGTCTTTTGTAGACACAGAAACGAGCATCAGCTCATGCCTTAATTCTCTTGGTGCTGTTATCTTATCTTTGGTTATTTTTTCCTTGTTTTTCGGTTCTTCAATACCTAATGGTCTTTTTTTCACTTCAATCTCATGGGCTAAAATTTGTTCTAGAAGAACTCGCCTAAGCTCATTGATTTCTTTTACAGGAAGAAAACCTTCACCATATTCAATGACGTGAATGTCACTGATGACATAAGGAATCTCTCCACTCTTCATGAGGGCCTCTTCAACTCTCTCGAGTGACAGCGGTGCCTTAATTGCAGTTTCCACTACCTTTGTCTTGTTTTGGTAAATCTGTCCAAGATACGCAACCTTTAAAGTCGCCTCTTCTCCTGCTTTAAAGTAAAGTTCAGCGCTTAGGGGGATTTTATAGTCGTACATGCCGTTATGGCTTCTCTTTAGACTATCCATCAATTCGAAATCGAAAGTCTTGTAAAGTGGGCCTTCAGGTAATTTGGATCTTCCGATGAGAGACACGGTTTCTCCATTATCAGCGGTTTCTTTGACATTCGCCTGATCCCTGATGCCTTCGATGGTGAGTCCCTTTTCGCCAACCCGAAGTCCGTCACCCTTCATGATTTTCGCATTAAGAGTAAGGCTTCCGTCTTTGTTGGAGTAACCTACAGGTACGCCTGTATTTTTAGGATAGTTAAAACTCATCATGTCTTTTCCGTGCTTGCCTTTGAAATAACCTTCAGAAAAACCTTCACGGTTAAAGATCTTCAGTAAATTTTCTCTATGGCTCTTGTCTTTTTTGCCTTCAAGCTCTTCCTTGAAGTACTTCACGGTCGCAGCCACATATTCAGGTCTCTTCATCCTGCCTTCGATCTTTAAGGAGGAAACACCTGAATCCTTGATTTCATCAATGAAATCGATGGCGCTGATATCTTTTGGACTCAGAAGGTAAGCCTTGGCTTTGGACTCCCCTGTCTCATCCAGAAGATCGTAAGGAAGCCTGCAAGGCTGGGCACATCTTCCACGGTTACCGCTTCTGCCCCCTAAGATACTGCTCATC
>JBASOA010000064.1:0-37465 GCA_049657765.1 Clostridiaceae bacterium | reverse complement strand
ATCTAGATCTCCTGAAACGGGACGAGTATATCTAGTTGGCAAATTAACGAATAAACTTTGACTTCCCGATGGGAACTGGACTCATTGACTTGATTTTCAACTATTGTTTTTGGCATCAGAAAGGGCTTCAAGCCTTCTCTCGACGTTTTCCAGCCAGAGATCTATACCTGAGCGTGTCCAGTCCATAGGAAAGAGAAGTTCCTCGTGAATCAGCGGATGAAGGCTCACCATATCTTTGTGTTCTGCTCCTTTGTTCAGGCAAATTCCACAAAGATATTCATTTTCTCCAATTTCATAGGAATATTTGATATAAGGGGTATTGAAACGATGAAGGACACATCTTTTGCCGAAGGCAAGCTTAACTTTAGACCCGCCTCCGATCATGATGGTGGTTCCTTCAAGAAAGCTGTTTTCCATGGCTTTCTTTTCTGCATCGAAGCTGCATTCATTCAGCAGCTCAAGCTCGCGGAGCTCCTCAAGCAAATCCGAAATCTTGGGTAACTGGGTAAAATCATTGGCATCAGCGATGATTTTAGCGAATTTCCAAGGGTAGCTGTTCTTGATAAAGAACTCCGCGTCGGAGAGGGACCACTCCAAAGGGAACATCATGTTCTCAGGGATTTCATCAAATTTTCTACAGGTTCTGTGACAGGTGAGACACAAGAATCTGTCCTCTCCGATTCTGTAGGCAAAAGTGTCTTTTTTCTCGTGATAGGAGTGTCCGGCGCAAGTGATGTCCTTGATGAGCTGAACTTCGGTTCCATCCTCTATCTTTATTGTAAGGCCTTCAGCAAAGGCTTCATCCACAGCAATGAGTTCATCGGAAGTATATTCTCCCTCGGTGATTTTCTTATTCACCTTTTTATAGATGGATTTCAACGACGGTAGTGAATCGATACTTCTTGATTTTTCTATAATTTCCATAAATTTAGGCATCAGAGTGCTCCTTTTCGGTTTGGCTATTTTTTAAAAGAATTAGTATTCTTAATACTCATTATAACATCTTGAGAGGAAGGTGATTCAGGTTTTTTATGGGGGGACACCATGAAAAGAGTATAAATGTCAGCAAGTAGTGAAGAATAGGCCTATAGCTAAGGATGTGTTAAAGAAAACGAAGATGATCAGGGATTTATCCGAGACCCTCTCGATTTATGATCGAGTCTTTAGAGAAATCACTTCTGCCGAGTAAGCGTCAAGGAACAAGAGCGCTACGAAGGACGAAAACTTATTCGCGGCTTTTGTCATGCTATAAAGTATCTCGAAGGAGAAAATAACACAATTCACCAATCCGTGGAGTACAAACGCTTCATCAGATTTTACACAATTAATATCCCGAAATCCAAGAAAAAACCTTTACAATATTTATAATTATAATATAATGGAATTATTGAACAGTGCAATCGCTTGCACAAACTGAGGAGGAAGACGATGCAGACCTTTATGATGAATGAAAATATCACCGGATATATCCATGGAAACCCTTTGAAGACAGGAATTATCTTAGGAGAAAGAACCTTTAAGGAGGTGCCTCTGAAACTGGAAGTTAAAATAGAGGGTGGACATAGCTTCATCCACTTCGATTTGACCAAGAGGGACAGGGTCTTCGGACTCGGGGTAAATCTTGGTGGAATCAACAAGCGGGGAAGATATTACAGATCCTATTGCACAGATGATGCACTTCATCATGAGGACAAGACCACACTCTACGGTGCTCATAATTTCTTTATTGTAGAAGATGACGATGTGTCCACGGGGTATTTTATCGAGTTTCCTTCCATGATTACCTACGATATTGGTTTTAAACGGATAGACGATTTCGATATCGAAATCTATGGGGAAGACTTTACGGTATACGTTATTGAAGGCGAATCCATCAAGGATGTTATCGTGAACTTCCATCAGATTATTGGTAAGCCCTATGTCCCACCTAAATGGGGATTCGGATTCTTCCAGAGCCGCTGGGGCTATGAAACGCAAAATGATGTCATGAATGTCTATAAGACTTTTAAAGAAAAGGATATCCCGCTCGAAGGGATCTACCTTGACCTGGACTATATGGAAGATTTCAAAGATTTCAGCGTATCCGAGGAGAGATTTAAGGATATCAAAAAAATGAGTGATACCTTGAAGGAAGACGGTGTTCGTCTCATCCCGATTATTGATGCAGGCATCAAGATTGAAGAGGGGTATGACATTTATGACGAAGGAATCAAGGGAAGCCATTTTGTTTTAGATGAGGAAGGGAAACCTTATGTCGCAGCGGTATGGCCTGGTAAGGTCCATTTTCCGGACTTTCTAAAAGAAGAAACCAGAGCATGGTTTGGTGACAAATACAAGTTCCTCACAGACCTTGGGATTGAAGGTGTTTGGAATGATATGAACGAACCAGCAATTTTCTACGATGAGAAGTCACTTGAAGAAGCTGTTGATGCGGCCATTGCAGCCAAAGGAAAGAACCTTGGCGTTTTCCCTTTCTTCGATTTGAAGGACAAGTTTCAAAATATCGGAAACAAGGATGAATACTACAGAAGATTTTTTCACACCGTTGACGGAAAAAGATACACCAATGAAGAACTTCATAACCTTTATGGTTACTACATGACAAAATCGGCCAGCATGGGACTCAAAAAGCACTTGGAAAAGAGGTTTGTCCTGATTTCGAGAGCCTCAAGCATCGGAATGCACAAGTATAGTGGAATCTGGACCGGAGATAACAGTTCCTGGTGGTCACATCTGGAACTGAACCTCAAAATGCTTCCTTCGCTTAACATGTCTGGATTTTATTATATCGGCGCCGATACCGGCGGATTTGGAGGAAACTCCAATGGAGAACTTTTGACTCGTTGGATGCAGCTGAGCATCTTTACGCCCCTCTTAAGGAACCACTCCGCCATCGGGTGTGTCAATCAGGAGCCATATGCCTTCGGAGATAAGATTACGGGTTTTAACAGGGAACTCATCAAGGATCGATACATGCTGATTCCCTACATTTATTCGGAGTATCTGAAAAACTGGGAGAAGGGTGGACTCATGTTTACTCCCCTGTCATTCGAATTTTGGGGAGAAGAAGTCATGGGTGCAGATGACCAGCTCCTTATGGGGAATGAACTCATGCTGGCGCCAGTCTACAAATCCAATGCCAGAGGAAGGTATGTCTACCTTCCTGAAAGTATGGCTGAAGTAAGCTTTGGAACCAATCAGGTCACGATGCGTGTGGAGAAGGATGGACTCAATCATCTCTCCTATGAGCTTGATGAACTCAAGTTCTATCTTCGAAGAAACCGACTGTTCCCCTATACTGCACCATCAATGAACGTCAAAAACCTTGAACTCAGCGAATTGAAATTTATTGGTTATGTCGATGAGGAAGCCGAGTATGAGCTTTATGACGATGATGGGGAAAGCTTCGGATACCAGGATGGAATATTCTTCAAGACAACGGTTAAGGCCACAAAGACTGAAGATGGATACGATATTCAAGTAACTAATACAAATCCAAAGATTAAGAAAATAAGTTTAGCCCTGATTAATTCAGAAAATGAGATTATTGAAAAGGAGGTGCAGGTTTAAGACCCAAATGGATTTTAAACCGGTATGATGAAAAAAAGATCCAGTGGTATTTTACTTCATATTTCAAGTCTCCCAGGTCCTTACGGTATCGGAGATTTCGGTAAAGGGGCTTATGACTTTGTTGATTTTTTAGATAGGGCAGGCGTTAAAAACTGGCAGATTCTCCCTTTGGGGATTACCGGCTTTGGAGATTCACCTTATCAGAATTTTTCTGCCTTTGCAGGGAATCCTTATTTCATCGATTTGGATGAGCTACTCGAAGAGGAATTCCTGGTTCCGGAAGAGATCGAACTCTTCCCTCTGGGAGATGATGAAACTAAAGTCGACTATGGAATTCTCTACAGGAACAAGATGGAGCTTCTGAAGCGGGCCAACAAGAGAGCTAGAAGAAAGCTTGATGTTGAACTCAGGAAGTTCTACGAAGAAGAGAAGTCCTGGCTTCGGGATTATGCATTATTCATGGCCATCAAGGGAGATCAGGATGGTTTAGCCTGGCTCAAATGGCCGAAAGAACTGAAAAATATTCAGTCGAATGAAGTTTTGGAGTTTGAACGCAGTCATGAAAAAGAAATGTTCTTCCATGTATTTATTCAGTACTTTTTCTTTAGACAATGGAAGAGACTGAAAAACTATGCCAACGACAAAAATATTAAAATTATCGGAGATATTCCAATCTATGTGGCAGAGGATAGCTCCGACTTCTGGGGAAATCCAACAAACTTCAGGATAGATGCGAACTTTGAACCTTTAACTGTTGCCGGATGCCCGCCGGATGCCTTTTCGAACACCGGACAGCTTTGGGGAAATCCCATTTATGACTGGAAAGCGATGGAGGAAGATGGCTACAGCTGGTGGATTCAAAGAATCCGTTCGAGCTTCGAGCTGTACGACATGGTCAGGATCGATCACTTCAGAGGATTTGAAGCTTACTGGGAAATTAAAAACGGTTCGATCAATGCGGTAAAGGGCGAATGGGTCAAGGGACCAAATTACAAGTTGTTTCAGAAGGTCAAGGAAGAACTTGGAGAAGTAGATATCATCGCCGAAGACCTGGGTTTCCTCACCGAAGAGGTCTACGACCTCATCGGGAAGACCGGCTATCCTGGGATGAAGGTGCTTCAATTTGCTTTTGATGCAAGGGAAGAATCCAATTACCTTCCGCATACTTATGACACGAATTGTGTTGTCTATACAGGTACCCATGACAATGACACCATTATGGGCTGGGTAAGGAACGTAAAGTCCGAAGACCTGATTTATGCAGGAAAATACCTGAAGCTGAGCTTCGAGGAAGGGCTTAACTGGGGATTCATCCGTGGCGCATTCTCGAGCGTAGCCGACCTTTGCATCATTCCGATGCAGGATATCCTGGGCCTTGGTGAAGAGGCCAGAATGAATACCCCTTCCACCCTTGGAAACAATTGGGTGTGGAGGATGAAAGACGACGCCATCACGAACAGAATTGTAGAGAAGATATCAAATTTGACTAGAATGTATGGGAGATAATAGAAGTTATGATAGATAAGGAAAACCTTTTGAAAAGGATCAAGGCCTATGCCCTGACAAGCTACGGAACGGACTTTGTGGAACTTAGCGACCAGGAGAAATTCAAAGCCGTTTCGAAAGCGCTCATGGAAGACATTGTCCCAAAATGGAGAGATTCCAATAGAAAATTTGACGGAAAGAAAAAAGCGTATTACCTTTCAGCGGAATTTTTAATGGGCCGAGCGCTCTCCAACAACCTCATCAATCTGGGCGACCTGGAGGAGCTTAAGGAAATGCTGCTAGATCTCGGGGTTGATTATAACGCCCTGGAAGAAGCGGAAAATGATGCGGGGCTCGGAAATGGGGGACTTGGAAGGCTTGCTGCATGCTTTTTAGATTCTGCAGCATCCCTTGGCTATTCCCTGACGGGTTATGGCATCAGGTACAATTATGGGATGTTCAAGCAGAGGCTCATCGACGGCTACCAAGTGGAAGAACCCGATAACTGGCTAAAGGATGGCGATTCCTGGTCGATAAGGAAAGCAGATGAAAGAGTAAAAGTGACCTTCAGGAACCAGGAAGTCTATGCGGTGCCTTACGATACCCCAATTATTGGATTTGGCGGAGATACGATCAATACCCTGAGGCTTTGGCAGGCGGAAGCCATCACTCCATTCAACTATAATGCCTTCAATGCAGAGAACTACGACCTGGCGGTAAAGGAAAAGAATGATGCAGAAAACATCTCCAAAGTCCTTTATCCAAACGATGCGACGGATAAAGGAAAACTTCTTAGACTAAAGCAACAGTATTTCTTTGTATCCGCATCGCTTCAGGATATGATTCGCGAATACAAGAAGGACAATAGCGACTTCAAGAAATTCCATGAATTTCATGCTGTTCAGCTGAACGACACTCATCCGGCAGTGGCTATCCCTGAACTCATTCGTCTTTTAGACCTTGAAGGGATTTCTTTCAAGAAGGCACTAGGAATCGCCGTGAAGACCTTTGCTTATACAAACCATACCATCCTTAGTGAGGCATTGGAACAATGGCCGGTGAAGCTCTATAAGAAAGTGCTCCCAGAGGTTTACAGGGTGATCGTAAAAATTGACAACGTGCTCAGGAAAGAACTTGTGGAAAAGGGCTTCAGTACTGAGGAAATCAAAAAGTATGAGATCATCCATGAGGGCAGCATTAAGATGGCATGGCTTTCCATTTACGGTACACATTCCACCAACGGCGTAGCAAAGCTGCATACGGAAATCCTTAAGGAGACGGAGCTTAATCAATGGTTCACGCTTTATCCGACGAGGTTCAATAACAAAACTAATGGCATCACCCAGAGAAGATGGCTGCTTGAGTCCAATCCGGAGCTGTCCGATTTCATTTCTGAACTCCTCGGCACAAGGAAATGGATTACCGACTTATCGCTTCTTGAAGGACTCATGAAGTTCAAGGATGACGATTCGATTATTGAGAGGTTCATGTCCATCAAGATGGAGAAGAAACTCCAACTCCGGGACTACATCAAGGAACATGAAGGGGTGGACATCGACGAGAACACGATCTTCGATATCCAGGTCAAAAGGCTTCATGAGTACAAAAGACAGCTTCTTAACGCCTTCCATATCCTTTACCTCTATAACCGGATGAAAACGGACAAGACTTTCAATCCGGAATCAAGAACATTCATTTTTGGTGCAAAGGCTGCGCCAGGTTATGTCAGGGCTAAAGCCATCATCAAGTTCATCAATTCAATCGCAGAACTCGTTAATCACGACCCGGAAATCGGAGGCAGACTGAAAGTTGTATTTGTAGAAAATTATGGCGTATCCTATGCCCAAAAGCTCTTCCCGGCTGCAGATATCTCCGAGCAGATTTCCACTGCAGGCAAAGAAGCATCTGGGACAGGAAATATGAAGTTCATGCTTAACGGCGCACCAACCATAGGCACCTTTGACGGCGCAAACGTTGAAATCGCTGAGGAAGCAGGACTTGAGAACAGCTATATTTTCGGGCTTACTGTAGAGGACATCGAGGAAATTAAAGAGAGCTACAATCCTCTAGCAGAACTCAAGAAGAACAAGGAATTGAAGAAAATCGTCGATACTTTAGTTGACGGAACTTTTGTCAAAGAAGAGGAAAACAGACAGACATACATGGATTTCAAAGAACTCCATGATTCACTCACCAAGGGTGCTTCATGGCACAAACCGGACAATTACTTTATCATACGTGACTTTGAAAGCTACAGGATAGCTCAGGAGAAGGTAAGTGAAGACTTTAAGGATAAGCTTTCCTTCTACAGAAAGGGATTCATCAACATGGCCAAAGCGGGTAAATTCTCCTCTGACAGGACAATAAGGCAGTATGCCGAAGAAATCTGGAACATCGGATCGAGAAACCAATTCAAAGCCGAAAATCATGAATCTGCCGCTTCGAGAGATATTCAAGGGTGAGCTAAAGAAAAGAAGAAAAGAGTTTAATGTTTTCGGGAGAGACTTCTCTCCCGAATCATAAAAAAGTTATGGTGCACAAGGATTTTGGAATGTGTGCTGTATTTAGTGCTATCGCTTGCACTAAATCTTTGTGAATATTTGTTAATAATCTAAAAAATGGGTAGCTTTTCCCGAAAATACACAGTATACTAAAGAAGTAAAGCGTTTTCATTTGCAATTTGGTGCAAGCGTATGCATTTATCTGGTGAACTTTCTCTGTGAAGAAGGCACTGGTCTAACTGAATACCCCCTACCTTTATAGCAGTTGTAAACGGTTACGGATTTGTTATAAGAGATACAAACATATAAAAAATTTAGGAGGATAAAAAATGAAGAAAATTACTAGTTTATTACTTGCTCTTTCCCTGTCACTTTCCGTTGCAGCATGTGGAACAAAATCACCAGCTCCAGCAGAAACTCCAACAGAAACACCTGTGGAGACACCAGCAGGAACAGAAACAGAACCACTAACAGGCGAAATCACTGTTCAGGTTGAAGCATCATGGCGTCCTTACTATGAGGCAGCTGTTGCAAGATTTAAGACAGCTAATCCAGATGCTAAGGTTACCCTGATCGAATCAAAGGCTGTTGACATGCTTGACGTCCTTGATAAGACAGACCCATCCAATGTCGATGTCGCTGACATCTTTGCTATCCCAGCAGACAGAGTTTACGGAATGGCTGAAAACGAATCCCTTGCACCTATTGATGCAACTGCATTAGCTGCAAAGATAGGCGGATACAAGAACTTTGACGAAGGTCTTGGTGGAAACTTCAACATTGATGGAGACTACCTTGCTTTCCCAATGAACATCGAAACCCTGATTGCCTTTGCTAACACAAAGAATGCAGCTGCAGCTGGTATAGACCTTACAAAACCAGTTGAGCTAACTACAGCAAAGTCAAACGATATCGCAATCCCAGCATTTAATGCATGGTATGGCGTAGCGATCCTTAATGCCGCAGAAATTGAACTTCTCGGAATGAAGGATGATGGAACACTCTACTCTGACTTTACAGCAGAATGGAAAGATTTCCCAGCCGACAAGCAGGAAAACTTCACCGCACTGTTCAACTACTGGAAGGGTATCCAGGATGCAGGAACAGGAATGTGGGATTCAAGCACAGCCTGGGGAATTATGGATACAGAGTTTACAACTGGCGGAAAGACCTCCCTTAGAATCGAAGGACCATGGGATAACAGCAAAATGCTTGGACTTGCAGCTGACGGAGCTGACCTTGAAGTACTTCCAATAGGAAGCATTACCGTAGCAGGCAAACCACTTAAGCACTGGAAGGGTGGCTGGGGACTGGCTGTAAATGCTAGAAACGACGGCGACGAAGCTAAAATGGCTTTATCAGAAGCGTTTATCGCAGAACTGATGAACACTGAATTTGCTACAGATTTCTGGAAGACTCTTGGTAAGATCATGCCTAATGTAGAAGCAGATGTTTATCTTAACTCTGACCTTACCGATACAGACAAGGCAGTAATTAAGAACGTGCTTGCTTCCTATGCAGATGCTCCAGCTAGACCACTATTTACAGAATGGGGTTCAGTTTGGGATACCTGGCAGAACTCAGTTCTATCATGGTCATCTGTGAAGCCAGCAACACCAGAAGCCGCTTATAAAGAAGTTAAGGCAGCCTTTGATGCAATGATGCTGACCATCAAATAATTGTCAAAATCATTAAGAGAGGCTTCGGCCTCTCTTTTATCTATATAAATATGCAGATTCAATATATAATAAAATTAAATCATTCAATTTATAAGAACATAACAGGTAACGAAAGGAATCCAAATGGAGAATAGTACGAAACTTCCCTTGAAACATTTGAATATCATCATGATCCTCTCTGCGATCATCATCTTATCCAGTTCGCTTGAAGTCTTGATCAGGGTAAAGGATAGCGGTCTTTTTTTGACCTGGAAGACAAGTGCCCTTCTCGCAGGTTATTTTACTGAGAGCAATCCTCCGACATTCGATGATTATGTTGTGGGAGAGATGTTCAGGTATTTTTTTAGAATCAGTATTCCAATCGGATTCAGCCTCTTTTCCTTCTATACCTATAAGAAACTCAGGCTAAACAAACTATTTATTTTTGTCTGGACTGTTTTAATCCTTGGAGGAATGGCTTATACATTCTTTGAACTGAATTTTTATTCGATTTTCTATTATATGGTCATCATTGGTTTTGTCGGACTTTTCATTGTTTTAATGAGCTTAAACGAAGAGATGCAGAAGAACAAGAATTTGTAAAGGTGGGGAGAAATATTGGCGAAATATAATAAAGTCCTGTACGACTATATCGGACGCGAATATGAGAGGAAGAACTTATATCTGAAAGAAGTGGCCACCTTGGAGGAGAACATCCAAAATGCGGGTCCGAGTGAAAAAGAGACACATAAAAATCAGCTGAAAGAATTGATAAGTAAAAAGAATACACATCCCTATATCCTCAAATTGAAGGATTTCGAGAATGAAAGAAAGTCATTTCTCGAAGAACAAAAGCTTAGCGGGGAGACCTATGCGAAAAATTTAGATCCTTCGCTGTCACCTGAAGTCGCTAAATTAGAAAAAAGACTCTTCAAAAGCAAGATGGCTTACGATTTTTATGCCGATTATACTGAATTGAGCTATGATGCGGAATTTGGCTTCAAGGAAGCTGAGATCGACATGAAGCTTTTACCTGACATCATCGAGAACATCAAAAGGCTCGAGAAAGAACTAAAAACCGCAGAGAATATGAGTACTGCTAGAGCAGATTCAGCGAAAATCCAGCAGGAGATCGAAGAGTATAAGAATGCTCAGAAGTTAAAGCTCGATACCAAGATTGAAAATCTGAAGAAAAAGAAAAGCGAGGGGCTTATCTCAGAGAAGGCCTTGAAGTATGGAATTGAAGAATTTAAGAAAGATTATAAATATGCCGTTAATGTTAAATCTTTTCTTGACCCCGTCAAGAACAAGAAGGAATACATCAAGAGCAAGAAGTATGAACTGAAGAGTTATATGAAGGTGAACAAAAGGGTCGTGAATGCAGATATCGCGGATACCAGGAGAAATGTGCCTATTGAGGTCATGAAGACCACCCCTTTCGTTTCGTATCTGACGATACCCTTTCCAGGTCTTGGTCAACTGCTCAACAAACAGTACATGAAGGCTGCACTCTTCTTAATCAGTCTAATATTCATCTATGTCATTGCCATTCCCTATGCCCTCGGCTATGGAAACTATCAGGGCAAAGGCATCGCGGGTCTTGTGAGTCTCGCGGAAGGTGGAAAAAGAATCGACAAATCCTTGATCTTCATGATTGAAGGGGTCATTGCCATCTTTCTTCTCGTCTTCGCTGTGCTTGCTTATATCCTGAGTTACAAGGATGTCAGCAGCGTAGAGAAGGGCATCATCAGAGGAATCAGACCAAAGAACTGGTTTGAGACGAAGACTTCGATCGAAGAAGATGGTTTCCCGTATCTGGTTTCTTTCCCGGCACTGTTTGTCATTGTGTTTATCGTTTTGGTTCCGATTGCTACAGCGATTCTTCTTTCCTTTACGGGAATGGATCCTAAGAACCAGTCGAAATTCCCCTGGGTGGGGATTTCAAACTATAAACTTATCGCATTAGGCGAAGGCCTTGCCGGTTCTGTATTCTGGGAGATTTTCGGATGGACGGTCCTTTGGACGTTGCTTTCGACGTCGCTTGCCATATTCATCGGTTTTGGACTCGCGCTTCTTGCAAACAATCCAAGAATCAAAGGGAAGGCTATCTTCAGGACAATTTTCCTCCTTCCTTGGGCTGTGCCTGGATTCATCAGTATCATGTTTTTCTCCATCATGTTTTCTAAAACGGGTGCGATTACGGTGATTATCCAAAACCTTTTTGGCGTATTCATCGATTTCAAGAATGATACGACCTGGACCAGGGCAATTCTTATTTTTCTGCAAGGCTGGCTTGGAAGTTCCTATATCTTCCTCTTGTCGACAGGAGTTCTTCAGGCTATCCCGGAAGACCTTTACGAAGCTGCGGATATTGACGGCGCAAATACCTGGCAGAGGATAAAGAAGATCACGCTCCCTATGGTGCTTTTCCAGACAGCACCTCTGCTTGTGAATCAGTATACGTTCAATTTCAACAACTTTTCCATCATCTATCTGTTTAATAATGGAGGTCCTTTTAACCCGACAAAGTATGGTAATCTTGCGGGATCATCGGATATCCTGATTTCATACATCTATAAGCTGACCATGGACAACCAGTACCAGTCCATCGGTGCAGCCATCACCATCGTCATATCCTTTGGACTGATGATATTTACTTTCCTGGGTTATAGGAATTCCAAGGCATTTAAGGAGGAGAGATTATAATGGCGAAGACGAAAAAGAAAAAACAGAACCTTTATCTTTCCGATAAGCAGCCACTGACTGCCGTGGGTAAAGTCATGCTCGCCATCAGTTATCTGATTCTCATCACCTGGTCTTTTGCCATCCTTTGGCCGTTATACCAGATGATCCTTTCCGCCTTTAATGGAAAACAGGGGAATTATCTGACAACGAATGACATCTTTGAGTTCACTACAAGGCACTATGAGTTCCTGTTCAAGGAAACCTTATATCTCACTTGGGTGAAGAATACGATCCTTATCGCGTCAGCTACAGCAATTCTAACCATCCTGATTGTTTCGTTTACGGGCTACGCCTACTCCAGGTTTAGATTTAAGGGGAGAAAAGCAAGCCTTATGGCGATCATGCTTCTTCAAACCATTCCTACCTTCGCTGGAATCACCGCGTACTATACCCTTCATAGCATCGTTTCTTCTGTAGTACCAGTGTTCTCAAGACAGATGATGCTCATTTTGATTTATGCAGGTGGCGGTATTGCCGCTAACACCTTTATCCTAAAAGGGTATATGGATTCCATCTCCTCGGAGCTGGATGATGCAGGAAAGATTGATGGCTGCTCAAATATGAAGGTCTATCGACTGATCATCATGCCTATTGTAAGGCCAATGCTCGCCATCATCGCCCTTTGGTCATTTATCGGTCCTTTCATGGATTATTTGCTTCCCCGAGTATTACTGACAAGTCCGGAGTCTTATACACTCGCAGCAGGACTATATACACTCATGAACAACAGGGAAACGATCAATCAGCCAGCGTTCGCCGCTGGAGGGCTTTTGACTGCCGTACCTATTGTCATCTTGTTCGGAGCGCTACAAAAGCAGCTCATCTCTGGACTTTCACAGGGATCGGTAAAGGGTTAATAAAAATCAGCAAACAGGAGGGAGAAAAAATGAGAGTATCATTAAAAAATATCGGTAAGAAATACGAGGGGCGTGAAGAATTCACCCTTAGAAATATAGACCTTGAAATTGAAGACAAGGACTTCTGTGTCATTCTGGGACCTTCAGGTTGTGGAAAAACCACTCTTTTAAGAATGATCGCAGGCCTTAATTCCATTACAGAAGGAGATCTTCTTTTTGACGACAAGAGAATGAACAAGGTACCTTCCAAAGACAGGGACATCGCTATGGTTTTTCAAAGCTATGCCTTATATCCACACATGACGGTTTATGAGAATATGGCCTTCTCCCTTTCCATGAGAAAGGAAAGAAAAAACCTCATCGATGAAAGAGTGAGGGAAGCTGCGGACCTACTGCAGATTACACCTTATCTTCACTCCAAACCTTCGGACATTTCAGGCGGACAAAGACAAAGAGTAGCTCTTGGACGTGCTATGGTAAGAAAACCAAAGGTTTTCCTGATGGACGAACCACTTTCTAACCTCGATGCCAAGCTGCGTGAACATATGCGGGTTGAGCTTGTGAGGCTTCATAAGGCATTAGGCACGACATCAATCTATGTCACCCACGACCAGACGGAAGCCCTGACAATGGCAACAAAAATTGTCCTCATGAATGAAGGAAAGATTCAGCAGGCTGGAAAGCCTGAGGAATTCTATAATCATCCAACAAACCTTTTTGTAGCTCGATTTATCGGTTCACCAACCATGAACATCTTTGAAGGAAAAATCGAAAATGGAAGCTTTGTTTCCACTAACGGATTTATCCGTGCAACCCCTAGTAAAGAGGATAGTGAATCTGTTAATATGTTTGAGGGAAAGAAAGTATTCGTCGGGATCAGATCGGAAAGATTTTTGACAACGGAAGCGAAAGAAAATGTGGAAGTAGTCATTGATGTTGTAGAGATGCTTGGTAAGGAAAGAATCCTGTTCACCAAGCTGCCCTCTAATGATGAGATCATTATTTCCGTCCCAGGACATCTTTATTTTGAACCGGGTTCAACCCACAAGTTTGGAATAGACCAGGGGTCTCTACATTTCTTCGATGCGGAAACCGGAGAGAGAATTAACAGTAGGGCTGTTCTGTAATCGGAAAAAACCTGGGAACAGGTCTTGAATTAAAGAATTTTAGACTTTTATGATTTTGTAAAGAAAAATGAAGACCATGAGGCAAAATGACGGGGCAATCAGAGGGATAATGACTTTCTTAAGATTGATTTTATTGTTTTGGAAGGAGTTCTAGCAAGTGAATAAGACAAACCATACAACAGTCAAGGATGTGGCAGATAGAGCTGGTGTTTCGCCATCTACTGTTTCCAGAGTCATCTCAAACCATCCAAAAATCAGCGAAAAGACAAAAACCAAAGTGCATAAAATTATGGATGAATTAGGCTATTATCCCAATGCCATCGCCAGGAGCCTTGCCAGCAAAAAAACAGGAACTATCGGCGTGATTCTACCTGCAAGGTCAGGAGACCTGCTTCTCAATCCTTTTTTTCCGGAGGCTTTAAGGGGAATTCTAAAGGGTGCCTCCTTATCTCCCTACGATGTCCTCTTATCTTCCAGTTCTGAAGGGAAAAGCGAGCTTCAGATGCTCAAGACACTCATCAGGAGTTCCAAGGTGGATGGCATCATCCTCATGAGCTCGAAAGTTGATGATGAATGCCAGGAGTATTTAAATAGCATAGAATTTCCTTTCTCGCTCATCGGTTCTCCTTATCACCATAAAGAGAAAGTGAATCATGTGGATAATGACAACTATATGGCTGCCTATGAAATGACCACGTACCTTTCGATGATCGGCAAGAAGAAGATTGCCCTGATCGCCGGGGAGATCACACAGATGGTAACCATGAAGAGAGTGGAAGGTTATAAGAAAGCACTGATGGAGAGCAATCTTCCCTTTAACGAGAAACTTCTCTTTACCGGAAAGTTCGACGAGGAAACCGGATATCTCTACGGGAATGAAATCCTAAACCTCAAAGAGAAGCCTGATGCGATCATCATTACAGACGATCTTATCGCTTTTGGTGCGGTACATATCCTGAAAGGGAACGGGGTTAAAATTCCTGAGGATATCGCCGTCGCCAGCTTCAACAACAGTGTGCTTTCGAGGTACTCGGACATCCCGCTCACCAGCGTAGAAATCAACTCCTTTGATCTTGGCTATGAAGCAGCACTGCTTCTTGTGAGCGCTATCAATGAAGGGATTAAAGGCAAGAAAGTCATTATCCCCTATACGATTATAAAAAGGCAGTCCACTGAAGGAGAGTTTTAGCCTTATATTTCAGAAGGTGCCATAGATTTTCTATGGCATCTTTTTTACAAAGTAAAGAACGAGATAAGATTCATCTCTTTGGGTTGGGGTGGATAGGATTATGGGAAGGGGCTATAGGATGAAGAAGAATAATTTAATGGGGATCATAGGACTCTTGATTTCAGCACTGCTTTTTGGGTCTTGCAGCAGTAAAGGAAGCAATACCGTTTATCAAACCTCTAGCGAGGGGACATTTTCCTATGAAAACGCGACAGTTTATTTTGCCATGACCGACAGATTCTTCGATGGGGATACTAAAAACAACAATTCCTATGGGAGAGTGAATGTGGATTCACTCGGAAAGAATATCGGAACTTTCAATGGGGGAGACATCAAAGGACTAACCATAAAACTCGAGGAAGGTTACTTTGAAAAACTCGGGATCAATGCCATATGGATCACGGCTCCCTACGAGCAGATTCATGGTTATATCGGCGGTGGAGCCAAGGGGGAGTTCGCCCATTATGGCTACCATGGCTACTATGCCCTTGATTGGACAATGATGGACAAAAACATGGGTACTGTGGAAGAATTTAGAACCTTTGTGGATACTGCGCACAGTCAGGGAATTAGGATCATCATGGATGTGGTCATGAACCACGTTGGCTATACAAATCTTCAGGATATGGAAGACTATGATTATGGAAATGTAAGTGGGGTTCCTGAAGATTTCACCGTAAAGGAAGGAGAAGATTTCTTCAGCTATAATCAGTATGTGGATACAGATAGCGCGGACTCCTTTAAAAACTTCTGGGGAGATTGGGTGAGAGCAGACCTTCCAGGATACAATCCACCAGGAACCTCTGAAATCACAAAGACCTTGTCAGGTCTTCCAGATATTCGTACAGATGTAACGGAAGACATCGGCCTAGCAGCAATCCTCGTGAAGAAATGGGCAAATGAGGACGCCTCATATGATGATTGGATTGTTCCAAGTGCGAAAGACCTTAGACAGGACCTCGGTGTTGCGCCTTACCAGTATATCGAGAAGTGGCTCGCAGCATGGGTAGAAGAATTCGGCATCGATGGGTTTAGAGTCGACACGGCGAAGCACGTGGAAGTGGAACGTTGGAAAGAGCTTTCTGTGGTGACAGATCTCGCTTTGAAGAAATTCAGGGCTGAGAATCCAGAAAATGTGGCTGCAAAGTTTGAGGATGACTTTTTCATGGTGGGGGAAGTCTGGGGGCATGGACTCCTGAAGAACTACTATTTTGACAATGGCTTTGATGCGCTCATCAATTTCACTTTTCAAGGTCTCCGAAAAGATGGTTCCGTCTATAAGGAAGAGAAGATGAATCTCATCTATAAGAATTATGCGGACGTTTTGAACAGCGATGATGACTTTAATGTTCTCAGCTATATTTCACAGCACGATACTGGCCTCTATAATCGCAAGAAACTCGTAGAGGGAGGAACTTACCTTATGCTACTTCCCGGAGCTGTCATGGTCTTTTATGGCGATGAAACAGCAAGGCCTTATGGGGATGGCGGCTCTGATTCCACCCAAGGGACGAGATCATTCATGAACTGGGACAGTATCGATCAAGGGGTTTTGGAGCATTTTCAAAAACTTGGCCAGTTTCGCAGCCGCAATATTGCTGTAGGTGCCGGAGAACATACGATGCTTCAAGAAAAACCTTATGTCTTCATGAGAAATTATAACCAAGATGGGGTAGAGAATACCATACTGGTTTATGAAGGGGATCCTGGAGAAGTGAATCTCGATGTCTCCAAGGCTTTCAGTGATAAAGCAACAGTTCGTGATGCTTATACTGGGACACTTTATACCGTAAAAGATGGTAAGATTTTAGTTGCAGTCAACGAGAAGGGACTAGCGTTGCTTGAAGAAGTTATTAAAGAAGATTAGTAAGAAGGAAATGAAATAAAAAAAGATGCCAGTTTTCAAAAAAACGTTTTTGAAAACTGGCATCTTTTTTATGGCAATCTTTTTAAAGTTTCAATTTCTTGAATAGGGCTGGATAAATACCAATGGCAAAAAAGGTCAAGGTAAAGTATCGGATGAAATGAAAGATTAGCTCATCTGGAAAGACTGCCTTAAGTCCTGATTTGATTCCGAGGACTAAGGCAACCCCTATGATGACCCGAAGTACTTTTCTTAAGAACATTCCTTGGGTGCTAAAGTTGACATACTTTTTTTCGATAAGGATCCCAACAAAAAAGCCTGAATAAGAACCTAAGGATTTGATGAAATCCATAGAGCGCGAGAAACTCAGAGCGAAAAAGAAAAGAACAAGGATGATAAAATAAACCTTAATATGATCGAACCTGTTATAGAGCTTGGCACAAAGAAATGCGATAAGGATTCCGAAAATTATTCCACCAATGACATCTTTTGGATAATGAACTCCGAGGTATACCCTTGAGAATCCGATAAGGAAAATCAGTATTCCACAGAGGATGCTAAGGATCCTGTTTTTAAAATAAAGAGCGACTGCAGTGAGGCTAGATGCTGCGCCTTGTGCGTGGCCGCTGGGAAATGAATATCCTGTGGCGGTCTCCAACCGCAAGCTCCGTATTCCCTTTTGACCTATAGGCCTTTGAAATTTAAAGATATCTTTGACTGAATTATTGAAGAGGAGACTGGTAAAAGAGGTGAAAGCGATGATCTCACCGAACTTCTTGTCCACAGCCCAATAGATTAAAGCGAGGAGGGGAACTGTAATAGTCTCTTCACCAAGGATGGTTATGAGTACAAAGAATCGATCAAGTAAAGGGTTTGAAATACTTTGAATGGTTCTAATGAGTTCAAGTTCCATAATTCACCTCAGATAATTTTTTATCTTTATTATAAGGGAAAGAGGCTGGTTTTTGTTTGAAATGAATAAGCTATGGGGGAATAATTTTGAAAGAGGATTGCTTAATACAGATATCAAATTATAGTTACTTTGTTCAAGATAAAATCGCTGGATGTAAAATGGTGAACTAGGGGTTAAATTCTTAAACGACGAAAATAACACGAGGTAAATATGCTATTCTTTACTTAAGAATGAAGAGATTAGGTGAGATAAAATAGCTTAAGCTGATCAAGGTTGCATGGGTTTGTTAGGAGGTTGTTTTAAATGAAACATCTTGCTCAAACAAGTCTTAAAAGAAATAGGAATGGAGAACTTTCAAATCACGGTTATGAGCTGAAGCGAGAAAACTATAGCGATAGGGGACTTAGTGATGATGAAGTTTTGCTACGCAAGCAAAAAAACCTCGTCAACGAGCCTTTTCATGCTTCAACAAGAACTGAAAAAGAGATTATCCTTGGCAATCTTCTTACCTTGTTCAATTTTCTTAATTTTGGCTTGGCTGCCCTCGTCATTATCGCCAGCATCATGGAGCCAAAGTATTTTAGAAACCTCGCTTTTATGGGGGTAGTCTTGTCGAATATTTTCATTGGAATCATACAGGAAATTCGGGCGAAAAGAACGATTGATAGGCTTTCGATCCTCACAGAACCAAAAACACTGGTGATTCGTGGTGGAGTAAAGCTTGAGATTCCCGTAGATGAGATTGTCTTGGATGATTTGCTATTTCTTGTATCAGGACAACAGGTGAGTGTAGATGGAGCGGTGGAAGAATGTGATGGGTTTGAAGTAGATGAATCACTTCTTACAGGAGAAGCTGAACCTGTTCTAAAAGTTCCTGGGGATAAAGTATTGGCAGGAAGTTTTATCGTCGCAGGAGATGCAAAAGTTCAAGTCACAGAGATTGGAAAAAACACGTATGCCGCTGGAATTATCCGTGTCGCAAAAACCGAGAAAAAGCAGCGTTCGGTGATTAGAGCCAAGCTTCAGAAAATCATAAAGGTGCTGACGATCATCATCATTCCCATTGGTATTCTACTGTTCATTTCAAAATTCACTATGAAGAATGAGTATTTACCGGACGTCATCATTAGTTCTGTGGCTGCACTCATTGGAATGATCCCAGAAGGGCTTATGCTCCTTACGGAAATTGCCTTTGCAGTTTCGATTGTGAATTTAGGCAAACACAAGGTACTTGTTCAAATCATGTCAGCGGTTGAATCTTTGGCAAGAATTGATACCCTTTGCCTTGATAAGACCGGAACGCTGACGTCAGGCAAAATGCTCGTCAAGTCTTTTCTTCCTGTAACCACGAATGAAAAGGAAGAGGAATTGAAACGAATTGTTTCCACTTGTATCAAAGAGCAGCAAACGCAAAACGCAACCCAAAAAGCGATGATGGCTTATTTTGTTGAGCCTTTGGAATGGAAGGTGAATTCAAAAGTTTCTTTTTCCTCCAAAAGAAAATGGAGCGGCGTTTCTTTTGAAGGACAGGGTTCGTATCTTATTGGGGCTGCAGAATTCATCTTAGGCGGGAAAGAGTTAGATGACTTAAAGGATGAGATCAGTAAGCTGGCCGCCTTGGGCCAAAGGGTGATTCTTGTTGCACACTCGGATAATTCATTTGAAAATGAGCAGGAGTTGCCAGCGAACCTCGAAGCCCTATGCCTCATAGGAATTGAAGATGAGCTTCGGGAAGATGCCCGGCAAACCTTGAAATATTTTAAAGAACAAAATGTAGAACTCAAAATTATTTCTGGAGACTACCCGCAAACCGTATCCTCACTTGCGAAACGAGCTGGTTTTGAAAATTATGAGGAATGGATCGATATGTCCACGCTTCCAGAAGGCGCCAATCTTTCAGAAATTGTCACGAAGTACCATATTTTTGGAAGAGTCGACCCTTATCAGAAGAAGGATCTCCTCATCGCTCTGCAGGGAAATGGACACATCGTCGCCATGACAGGTGATGGGGTGAATGACGTTCCGGCTTTAAGAAGAGCAGACTGCTCTATCGCCATGGTCAGTGGAAGTGATGCAGCCAGAGCTAGTTCAGATATTGTGCTTCTCGAAGATAATATCTCTGCCCTTATCCCTTCGGTCTATGAAGGAAGGCGAATCATCAATAATATCATCAGGGTAGCTTCGTTGTTTCTTGTCAAAACGACGTATTCGGCCCTGCTTTCTGTTTTCTATATCTTTATTCCACAAACTTATCCGGTATTTCCCATTCAGATGACATTAATAGGGGTGCTGACCATTGGAGTTCCTTCTTTTTTCCTTGCAATCCGACCAAACAAACAGCGAATTTCAGGATATTTTCTGGAACTTGTTCTCCTCAGAGCGATTCCTGCAGGACTTTCAGCAGCTTCCTCCATTCTTCTCCTTGAATTAATTAGGGAGACACTTCACCTGAGCGATACGGAGACCTCAACTATTGCACTGCTGGTGCTTGGGTTTATCGGATTCTTTATTCTCTTTAAGGTGATGCTTCCATTCAATCTCCTCAAGGCGCTTTTGTTTGGAACTATGGTTTCAATCTTTCTTTTCATTGTGATTTTTTTCAATGAGCTGTACTTTATCGAACCGATGATCAGTGATCTTGCTTTAGTATATCTTCCTCTCATGGGATTATCTGTACTCCTCATCCTGATTTTTGAAAAACTTGGAAAGTCCAAAGGATTTCAAAAACTGAGGAAGTGGATATTCAGAAGAAATGAAGAACAATCTTAGGTAAGCATAGATCGGGAGGTTTTAAGCCTTATAGAAATTAGAAAAACCCCAAACCTTTAAAAGGTCTGGGGTTTTAGTGATGGTGCCGGTGGCCGGGGTCGAACCGGCACGGTATTACTACCACGGGATTTTGAGTCCCGCACGTCTGCCAATTCCATCACACCGGCATGTTTATCGTACTCATCGATTTTATCACAGGTTGCGGGGATAAATCAATAGCGCTTGGAAATATTTTGACTTTCAATTTAAGCATTTTGCTATCTTCTATACCTTGGTTGCTGTTCCTTGCTAAGGTGATCGTTTACCCGCAGATTACTTTAACGACAATCTATGATAAAATCAACATAGAATATTCTTTGGATTTGTAAGGGATTGCGGGGAATTCGGATTTGATCAGAGGGGGAAGGTAGAGATGCAAGATATTCTTATGGAATGCGTCAAAATTGGGAAGCGGGTGGCTGAGCTTGGTAATGTAGCCACTTATATTCCGGAACTGGAAAAAGGGAATAAGAATGATGTAGGGATAGCCATTATGGATCTTGAAGGGCAATTTTATGGTGAAGGGGATTATCTTAAGGAATTCACCCTTCAGAGCATTACCAAGGTCATTGCACTTCTTCTTGCTTTGGAAGACAAAGGAAAGGAAGAAGTCTTCAGGCATGTCCATATGGAGCCTACAGGGGACCCTTTCAACAGCATCATGTCCTTTGAAGTGAAGAATCCTGAAAAGCCATTCAATCCGATGATCAATGCGGGTGCCATGGTTGTAACCTCCCTTATTCTGGGAGATTCCAAAGAAGAGAAGATTAAAAGAATTCTTGCCTTTTATGAACTCCTCAGAGGGAAAGAAGGCGCATCTTATGATGAGCTTGTTTACCGCTCTGAAAAGGCTACAGGGGACAGGAACAGGAGCCTTGCGTATTTTATGAAGAGCACGGGAATCATGCAGGGAGACACCGCTGAGATTTTGGACCTCTATTTCATGCAATGTTCCATCCTTGGGAGTTGCAAGGATATCGCAACCATTGGGGCTATACTGGCCTCGAATGGCATTCATCCCCTCACGAAGATGAGGGTGATCAAGAAGGAAAATGCGAGGCTGGTCAAGACAATCATGACCACATGCGGGATGTATGACGCATCTGGAGAGTTTGCAGTTTCCTGTGGAATTCCTGCAAAGTCAGGCGTCGGTGGGGGAATACTTGGTGCTGTCCCTGGCGTTTTTGGCATCTGCACCTTTGGACCAAGCCTGGACAAGAAAGGAAATTCTATTGCTGGAATCAAAATGATGGAGTTTCTTTCAAAAAAGCTTGATCTCAGCATATTCTAATATGTTAATACTTCGGGAATCTTTGAGGAGATTCCTATTATTTTGTAGGTAAAGTAGTCTATAATAAGCATAACAAATTAAATTGTGGGGTGATGAGATGTTAAGGTTTCTTGATGCAGGTGAGTCCCATGGGCAAGGCCTTACGGCCATTATTGAAGGACTTCCGTCAAATTTTTCCATAGATGTTGATAAGGTCAACGCTGAGCTGAAAAGAAGGCAGGCAGGTTATGGCCGTGGAGAAAGAATGAAGATTGAAAAGGATAAAGTTGAGATTCGATCTGGGCTCCGCGATGGAAAGACTACAGGAGCACCTATCACGTTATATATTAAGAATTTAGATTATGAACTTTGGAAAAAGAAAACCAAGGAAGAGACATTCGTCTCCGTTCCAAGACCCGGACATGCAGATCTTACGGGGGAATTCAAATACGGCACAGGGGATTTAAGAAACAGCATAGAGCGTTCCTCTGCAAGAGAAACTGCCATCAGATGCGCAGTAGGTGCGGTATGCAAACAAATCCTCGATGAACTTCATGTAGTCGTTCGTTCCAAGGTATATGCCCTTTATGGAATCTTTGATGGGCAGGACGATCTTTTTGATGATAAAATCTATGAAAAGATTGAGAAGAGCCCTGTGCGGGTACATAAACGGGAAGAGGAAATGATTGAAATCATCGATAGCGCAAAGAAGGCAGGAGACACTTTAGGTGGCTGGGTATATGCCTCAGTAAAAGGATGCCCGAGAGGACTCGGGTCCTTTGCGGAATATGACCGAAGAATTAGTGGACTTATTGGCGGGGCAGTCATGTCGATCCAAGGAGTGAAAGAAGTTTCAATTGGAAATCCTTTCAGCAACCTTACAGGTTTTTCATATCATGATGGTATAACTTATGAGGACGGAAAACTGACGAGAACGTCTAACCATGCCGGAGGGATCGAGGGCGGAATCACAAATGGTGAAAATATTGAGGTTTATTGCTATATGAAGCCCATACCCAGCATACTTTTGAAGCTCCCTTCAGTGGATCTTTTTAAGAAAGAAAAGACCGAATCAAGATATGAGCGGAGTGATGTGACTGCAATAGTCCCCCTTTCCATCGTACTTGAAAATGTACTCGCCTTTGAAATTCTTAGAGAAATCCTCAACACGTTTTCACGTGATTCCAAAGAAGAATTACTTACAGCAATGAATTATAGAGAAAATCGATTAGGAGAATTTGATGAGTAGATTATTGATTATCGACAGCAACAGCTTAATGAACAGAGCTTTTTACGCGAATCCAAATTTTACCACTTCCAGAGGACAGCATACAGGTGCCGTTTTTGGCTTTATCAATATGCTGATGAAGATCAAGGGAGAACTTAACCCTGACTATATGGTTGCGGCCTTTGACAGGAAAGCCCCAACATTCAGGCATCTAGAATACGATGAATACAAGGCTGGAAGAAAAAGAATGCCTGATGAGCTTGCCGAGCAATTTCCTATAATCAAGGAAGTGCTTGAACATATGGCGGTGGATATCCTTGAAATCGATGGATTTGAAGCTGATGATGTCATCGGAACCTTATCCCTAAAGGCCGAAAATGAAGGGGATGAAGTCTTTGTTCTTTCTGGAGACCGGGATACCCTACAGCTGGCTTCAGACAAGACAAAGGTCATCATTACGAAAAAAGGGGTTTCTGTAGTAGAAACCTACGACAGAGAAAAATTTATCGAAGAGTTCGGCATTACCCCAACCCAGTTCATCGACGTCAAGGGTCTCATGGGCGACGCTTCAGACAATATTAAGGGTGTACCCGGTATTGGCGAGAAGACCGCTTATAAGCTGATCAAGGAATATGGTTCAGTGGAAGGTGTCCTTTCAAATGTTGAAAACATCACCATGAAGAAAGTCAGGGAGAATCTCATCGATTTTTCTGCTGATGCTGTCTTCTCGAAGAAGCTAGCAACCATCATCAGGGATGTTGATATTGAAATGGACATGGATCACTTGCGAAGCAGCGAAGCTTATAACGAGAACGAACTGAGAAGATTGTTCGGAGAACTTGAATTTAAGTCGCTGCTGGCAAAACTTGAAAGCACCATGCCTGAAATCAAGGAAGAAGCCATTGAAATTGAAAATTATATTGTGGTGGAGAAGCCTGAAGAATTGAAAGAAGCCATTTCAAGCTTCAGAAAGAAGTTGAATACCAAGCAGGCGATGCTCAGTCTCTATTTCAATATCATCCATGATCCTAAACTCTCTAAAAGGGAGATGGAATGGCTGATTCTATCGACTGAGGAAAATAGTGTAATAATCAAGATGGATCAGGTGTTTAGGAACGAGGAGGCTTTAAAGGAGCTGTCTTCAATACTTGAAGATGAAGAAATTAAGAAAATTTCCTTTGATATCAAGGACGGATATACCATTTTTAGAAAAAACAAGATTAACATTAAAAATGTCATTTTTGATGTCAACCTTGCAGCGTATCTCATCGACCCTGCTGATGGAAAACTGTCCCTTAAGGATTTGACCTTGAAATCCCTCAGCAAGTCGAGGGTTCCAGAGGGGGACCAGGGCGAAGTTTATCTGGCGAGAACACTTTTCGACCTCTATGAGAAGTTTTTTGATGAAGTTGAAAATACAGGTCTTCACGCACTTTTCTATGACGTGGAGCTTCCACTCACGTATATCCTTTCGGATATGGAAATTGAAGGTTTTCATGTTAATGAAGAGTTACTCGACAAGTATACCGTGAAGTTCAAGAAAGACATCGAGGATCTTGAAAAAGAGATTTACGAACTTGCAGGAGAAACCTTTAACATCAATTCTCCAAAGCAACTTGGAACCGTATTGTTCGATAAATTATCGCTACCCGTCATGAGAAAGACGAAGACAGGATATTCGACCAGCGTCGATGTACTGGAGGCCCTTAAGGATAAACATCCTGTTATAGACAAGGTTATGCAGTATCGAACGGTTACTAAAATCTACTCCACCTATATTATCGGACTCAAGGCTGCAATTGATGAGGATGGAAGAATCCATTCGACGTTTAATCAGACTCTGGCGACAACGGGCAGACTTTCGAGTACCGAGCCAAATTTACAAAATATCCCCATCAAACATGAGATGGGTAGGGAGATCAGGAAAGCCTTTATTCCTCATGATGAGGATTCTGTCCTTCTTTCTTGCGATTACTCGCAGATTGAACTAAGAGTACTGGCAGACATCGCTGGCGATGAGAACATGATTAAGGCTTACCATGATCATATCGATATTCATACAAAGACCGCTTCTGAAGTGTTCAATGTTCCTCTCGACGAGGTAACCAAGACCATGAGAAGCAATGCCAAGGCAGTCAACTTCGGTATTGTCTATGGCATCTCCGATTTCAGCCTTGCTGGAGACCTTGGCATCACAAAGAAGGAAGCCAAGGAATATATGGATATTTATTTTGCTAGGTATCCGAAGGTTAAGGAGTACCTTGACAATATTGTCTACGAGGCAAAAGAGATGGGTTATGTCAGGACCATCATGAACCGAAGACGGTATATCCCAGAAATCAGGGAGAAAAACAAGATGGTTCAGGCAGCAGGAATAAGGCTTGCGATGAACAGCCCTATTCAGGGAAGTGCAGCTGACATCATAAAGGTTGCCATGGTCAAAGTTTATCATGCGTTAAAGAAAAATAACCTCAAATCATCTCTAATTCTCCAGGTTCACGATGAACTGATTCTCAATACGAAAAAAGATGAACTGGAAGAAGTAAAGAAACTGGTAAAGCATGAGATGGAAAACGCGGTAGAACTCAAAGTAAAACTAGAGGCTGAGGAATCCGTAGGAAATACTTGGTTTGAGGCATAGAGAAAGAGATGATAAGAATTGGAGTAACAGGAGGCATTGCTTCTGGTAAAACGACCATCGTCAATTACTTGAAGTGTCTTGGACTCAAAGTCATCGATGCGGATCTCATTGCTCGGGAAGTCCTTGATCTCTACCCTGAAATTATGTCCTATCTAAAAGTAACCTATGGCGACCAGGTCATAAAAAATGGGATTCTCGACCGAAAAGCTTTGGGAAACATCATCTTTAACAGCATAATAGATCGAAAAAACTACAACGATGTCATTATGCCAAGAATCAGGGAAGAGGTGGATAAAAGATTTCAAGAACTGGAAAATGAAAGTTTTGTCGTTCTTGATGCCCCGCTTCTCTTCGAGGAGAAATTTGAGGAAGAGACGGATGTGACCATCACCATCTATGTCGATAAATATACACAGCTAAAAAGATTGATGAAAAGAGACAATTTGACTGAAAAAGAGGCCTTGACGAGAATTGAAGCGCAGATGGACATTAGCGAGAAGATAAAGAAATCTGATTTTGTTGTGAACAATAGTGGAGATCTTACTGACACGATTACTGAACTCTCCCTTGTACTTAAGAAGGTTGGATTTATTGATGAAAAAAAGAAATGAACAGGTAAAAAAGAAAAAGCATATCATGAGAACCCTTCTGGTGATGATGATGCTTTTAGGCGTTGGCATACTCTATCTTAGGGTATTTCCTTTGGAATATGTTGGGATTATCGATAAGTATTCCAATGAGTTTGGCGTGGATAATCACCTCATCTATGCGGTGATTCATACCGAATCAAGATTTGATTCGGAGGCGTTGTCTCCTGCGGGAGCCGTAGGGCTTATGCAGGTAACAGAAGAAACAGGCCAGTTTATTGCAAAGAAATTGGAAATCGCAGATTTTAAAGTGGAAGATTTGCAGGATCCGGAAACAAACATTAAAATGGGAACTTATTATTTAAGTTATCTTCAGACCATGTTTGAAAGAGAAGAAACGGTCCTTGCAGCTTATAATGCAGGACCAAACAGAGTGAAGACATGGCTGCTTGACCCAGCCTACGCGACAGGAGATGTCCTGACGAACATCCCTTTTAAAGAAACCAAAGATTACGTCGACAGAGTGCTCTTGCGTGAAAAGATTTATAAGATTTTATATTTCTTCAAGTGAAGCGTCGGGTTGAGTGATTCTTCATCAAGAAGCGCAAGAAAGACCCAATGATTTGAATATGCAAAATAAGGCAAGATGAGGAATCCTTTAGGGATTTTCATCTTGCCTTATTTACTGACGGTTTACGTTTCGTTCTGATTTTTTAACAGACCAAGATACTATAAAACGCTGTGTACGAATTGAACTCGAACTTTATTCAAATCACCGCATTAGTTTGATTTTGGACCCAAATGTTTCGACTTGATGGCTTCAAGATCAATATTTCTAAGATTATTATCAATATGGAACATGGCTACAACAGTGTTTTGATCGAGTAGAACATAAGTGCCAGGAACGTTGAAGGTTACCGTCTCATTAAAGAAATTTGCACTTTTCGTCAGGGTTTTAATCGTAGAAGGATTTCCAATCTTCCGAATGGTCATATGGGAATGTTCAACGTTAAAATTAGTGAGATTGAAGACCATTTCTAGTGGAATAGCTGGTTTTGCAACGATAATATATGGGGAAAGATTATAAAGCGAATTTTCAATGACAATGGTCTGGGTCTTTTCATCAGGTGAAGGTTCTGCTTTTTTGATGACTTTCTCCAAAGGGGTATCCTTTTTGAGGAACTCAGTCAATCTTCTTTGTTCCACTTTAAATGTGGATAATTCTTTAGAAGCATTAAGTGAGTCGAGAATCGGATTATCGGAAACGATAATTTTTCCTGCGTGGCTTCCAGTAAAATTATAGAAAATTACGTTGTTTTCAAGGGGCGGCAGAAGGATGCTGCCAGTTTTCTCTTCAAAAGAATATTTGAGGTCAAGGGGACTAAAATAGATATTTCTTTTATCATTATTGTTCCCGAGATACTTGAAATTAAGTTGAAGTGGAACATTTTTCTTTACATACAGGATTGTAGGCGAAAAATGATTGTTTTCAATCGTGATCTCTGCCGTTTGAAAATCAGATTGGATGACAGCAACTTTTGAAAGAAGTGAAGACTCGTCTTCTTTATTCTGATTGAAAAAATTATTCAGGTTTGGTGTGGATTCTTTAATGACAGGGTAAGTGCCAAGGCCAGAAAAAAGGATGAAAAATCCTAAAATCAGAACCAAAATTCCCGATGCTGCAGAAGCTTTTGCAACCCTTAATTCTCCAAGGGTATGGGTGATGATGTGATTTGAGATTCCATTTGGAATTGTGGCCAGGGTGAAGATGAAAAGGACTGAAGCACCAAATTGTGGACTTCCAGTTGCCCCCGCAAAAATCTGCATGACTTGAATGGTGATGCTCGGAATTAAGCAGGATTTTAGCCCAATTACAAATTTATTGCCCGAAACAATTCTGTGTTCCGTGACGAATGGGAGTGAACGATGGACTCTTTTGAAGACTTTGATTCCACAGATATATAATCCCAGCGCTAGAATATAGATTGAAGCGAGAATTTGGAAAATGGGAAAGAAGAATGCTGATGTCTTGATTAGTGAACCAATGTAACCAAAAACAAGACCAATGAGGGTAAATCCCAAGACTCTTCCAATATGGAATAATGTGCTTTTTGAAATTTTCGTATTACTAAACAAAAAATTTATATATTCTGAGATTTCCTTGAACTCATCATCATATTTGATCTGATAGAACGGAGTGAGTGAACCAATGAAGATGACCAAAACAAAGAGGAAGGTCTGGAAACTATTGATATGCTTAAATTTGAGGTTTAATAAAAATAGGATAATAAAAAACATCGAGATAAATAGAAAGGAAACCAGACTAAACTCCATTTTATCGGAAGAATTTAGTTCTGGATTTTCAATAATTCTATTGATATCCTCCTCTATGCAAAGCTCACTGTCATAAGTGACGACATAAGCTTTATAATCTTTATTGATCTTACATTGAAGGACACCTGGAAGCTTACTTACCTTATCTTCGATGAATTTGTTTTGATTCTCGAGAATAGGCTTAACGACACTAAAAGTTGAAGTGATGATATTCATCTAAAGCTAATGTCCTTTCTTTTATCTTCATCCCTGAAACACCTAATATTTAAAGTATGATGACGAGAAAAGATAAAATATTATTTTAATATTTCAATCAAGATTTGAACATAAGTTTCAAAACAATTGATAATGTATCTATTATTATAGCAAAAAAACGTTCGTGTTATTGTTGCATGAAGAAAATATTTTTATGATTAACTGTTAAAGTGACTTATTCTGCATTTGATTAATTTAATGTGGAAGGACTTCGTGTGATTTTCAAAGAATAGATTCTAGATTTATCCGAACTTAAAAAATCAGAGAAGTTTAGTTATACTTATGAATATTTTTCTTGACTAATGATGGGGATGACGATAGAATAATACTTGTGGTTAAGACAGGCAGGTGTGGCGGAATGGCAGACGCACTATCTTGAGGGGGTAGCGGGCAACAGCTCGTATGGGTTCAAGTCCCATCATCTGCACCACTTTAATTCAATAATTCATGCAGATGTGGCGAAATTGGCAGACGCACTAGACTTAGGATCTAGCGCCGCAAGGCTTGGGGGTTCAAGTCCCTTCATCTGCACCAAGTGCAAAAATCCGAACCGTTAGCGACAGGGTGTTCCTGTTTTGCGAAAGGCTCGGATTTTTTTGAAACTAAACGAGGGTGGGGGTTCAGTTGAACTGCTCACCCTCGTTTAGTTTGCTTAAGATTAATCACCCGGTTTTGTGATAGTAATGAGATTTGTATGGATTAGCCATACACTAGGAGACAAGTCATAATATGAAATAATCGTAAACTTCCATAAAACATTTGAAATATTCTGGCATTTTAATCGGGAACTTGATACACTTAAAGAAAATGAAGGAGGCAGATTATGGATATATCAAGTATGCTAGATTCTATACTTAAGGACCCTTCAATACTTCAGACTTTAGGAAACAAGGTGAATGCAGATCCTGAAGAGGTAAAAAAGGCCGCAACGTTAGGTGTTCCAACAATTATTGAAGCACTTAATAGAAATGCCAATTCAAGTGAGAAGAAAGAAGCCTTAGCTAAGGCTTTAGACGACCATAAAGACGATGACATCGATGATCTTACAAATTTCTTAAATAATGTGGATCCTGATGACAGCCAAAAAATGGTTGGACATATTCTCGGACAGGATAAAAGCAAGGTTGAAAACAGTATTTCTAAGTCTTCAGGTCTTGGAATAGGGCAGGTATCAGGACTACTGTCCATGCTGGCACCAATACTAATCGGAATGCTTGGAAAGAAGAAGAAAGAGGCTAATGTTGGTGTTGATGGCTTATCTGATTTGACGGGTTCGCTTGGTGGACTTCTTGGCAAAGGCGGAGCAGGCGGCTTAATGGGAATGGCAACAAAGATACTGGACCAGGATGGAGATGGCGACTTCATGGATGATCTTGGTGGAATCTTTGGCGGGTTGTTCGGGAAAAAGTAGAGTTAATTGAAATTCCATAAAAATTGTAGTAGAACCAGGCATCAATTTGCCTGGTTTTTTCATCTTCCTTTCTAGCAGTTATGTATTCAAATTTTAACACGCTGCTTAAAGTGAAGATTTTCACCGAGGCTTTCCAAGGTTTTCTTTTCTTTGTATAATGGCTTTAGGAGGGCTGGAGATGAGAGAGACAGATATGTATGGAGCGATAAAGGAATATTTTGAAAAAAACGGTTATCTGGTCCGTTCTGAAGTCAGAAGCATCGATGTGGTTGCGGTGAAAGCTGAACTTCTTGTTGGCATTGAAATGAAAAGAGGACTTACGATGGATCTTTTGATGCAAGGAACGCTAAGACAAAAGACTTGTGATCTAGTCTATCTTGCAGTGCCGAAACCAAAGCGGATTGTGAAAGACAAGGGAATGATAAATCTCCTGTATTTATTGAAGAGACTTGAACTTGGCCTGCTCTATGTGGATATGGACAAGAATGCAGTCATAGAGATTCAGGAACCTTTATTCTATGATCTGAATAAAGGAAGAAGATATTCTTTGAAAGAAAGAATGAGAATCCTTAAAGAAACAGGAAGAAGAAGCCTCGATGGGAACAAAGGTGGTTCCACTGGAAAGAAGCTGCTTACAGCTTACCGAGAAGATTCACTTCGTGCAGTGGCACTGATGAAACTCAATGATGTAATTTCTCCTAAGACGTTGAAAACTAAAGGCCTAAACGCCACACTTCTTCATAAGAATTATTATAATTGGTTTATCAAAGTTGACCATGGAAAGTATGCATTGAATGTGAGGCAAGATGATTTTAAGGAATATGAGAAACTTATTGCAGGTTTTATGGTGGAATACCATGACTTAGATAAGGATAATGAATCTGTATAAATCAAAGCGTCTTTATAGAATAGGGATAAAGCTCTTCAGGTTTCAAAAACCTGGGTTTGTTATTTGAAGGACTAGAAGCAGATCAACTTGTGTTTATCACAGGTTGATCTGCTTTTTCTGATGTTTCCCTCATGGGTTTAAATGGGTGGTGAAAATAATACATAGCGTTAGGGAGAAGGACGAGTTAGCCTTAAGTTTACGAATTCCGAAAAGTATTCTTTGATGGGAACCTTACAGGTTAATCAATTTCGTGGTTTGACATTAATTTCATATGGGCTATAATAACAGAGTAACATACCTCGGTAGGTGAGGTTACTATAAGGATATGGGCTACTGCCGTGAAAAGATGGAAACATTTTTAACTGGTTAGCAGGTTTTACCGATAAAGAAGGTTTAACTTAATGTAGTTTCACGCCTTATAGAGCCAAAACTCGAACGAGAAAGTATTGAAAGATACCTTCACCACGTTCGAACGGGGTGAAGGTTTATTATTTTTACGGAGGTGAGAAAAGCATGGACGCTGGCGGGAGTAGTAGGAACGGAAAAAATAAGAAAAGAATAGGCCTGATTTGTGCCAGTCGTGAGCAGACGCTTTTTTCATCGGATAATTTTTATTGTCCGCCATCACAGGCGTGATGAGTCCGTGAAGAAAACGAAATGGTCCTGTCTTTAAGGAACGTTCTTGTTCCTTGACGATCTAAAGTTCAATTGGACGAATCTGTCCTTATTCTTTTTTCGGTTCTAACTGAATCATTACGATTTATCCCATTTGCATTGAAAGAAATGAGGTGTTTTAAGCACGCCCCCATTTCGACAAAAAAACTGGAGGTGTAAATCATGACGGTTATGGAAAAGATCGGAAATAATATCAAAAATCATAAAAAACAAGACATTTTAATAGAATATAGCATTAAAACTCAAGAGGATGTCCTCTTGGGTTACAAGACAAGCCTAAACGGCCTCACTGAGGACGAGGTTGAAGAAAGACGGGATACTTATGGTGCAAATGAAGTGTATGCTGAGAAACCCTTAACTTGGTATGTTCAGCTACTTCGCTCTTTTTTCAATCCTTTTATCTTTGTCCTGATAGCCTTGGTCGCATTGACCCTGCTCACGGACGTTTTTCTTAATGAACCAGGAAATAGGGACTATAAGACTGTGATCATCATCACGACGATGATCCTTATTAGCGGTGTCGTTCAGTTTATTCAGGAATATCGTTCTGGAAAGGCAGCATCCGCGCTGAAGGATATGGTCAAGACAACCTGCGCAGTGAAAAGGGACGGTGAAGAGGTAAAGGAAATTCCCATGAATGAAGTGGTTCCCGGAGATATCATATATTTAGCTGCTGGTGATATGATTCCAGCGGATTTAAGAGTCTTATCCTGTAAAGATTTGTTCGTTGGACAAAGTTCATTAACTGGAGAATCTGAACCCGTAGAGAAATTTGTCTCCCGTAAGGAAGATTTAGTAAAACGGGGAATACCTGAACTTGAAAATATTGTCCTTCTGGGAACAAATGTTATTAGCGGAACTGCACAGTGCGTTGCGCTGACCACAGGGGATGAGACTTTCTTTGGAACCATGGCTTCCTCGCTTGCAGGGGTTAAGACTAAAAGCAGTTTTGAAAAAGGAATTGAGAGTGTTTCAAAACTACTCATCCGTTTCATGCTGGTCATGGTTCCTATCGTTTTTCTCGTCAATGGACTGACCAAGGGAGACTGGATAGAAGCCTTGCTCTTTTCTGTTTCCATCGCCGTGGGTCTCACCCCGGAGATGCTTCCTGTCATCGTCACGAGCAACCTTGCAAAGGGAGCGATGGAGATGTCTAAAAAGAAGACCATAGTAAAGAAACTGGATGCCATTCAGAACTTTGGTGCCATGGATATCCTGTGTACAGATAAGACGGGAACCCTTACCATGGATAAAATTACGATAAGGAAACATCTGAATGTGCTGGGACAGCCTGATCTTCGCGTTCTAAAGCATGCGTATCTCAATAGCTATTTCCAGACAGGTCTGCGTAACCTTATGGATGTAGCCATTCTGGAAGATGGACCTCAATTAGGTCTTCTTACACCCGAAGAAAACTATGAGAAGATCGATGAAATTCCTTTCGATTTTGTCCGAAGAAGAATGAGCGTTGTCCTCAAAGACAAGGAGGGCAAGCGACAGCTTATTACAAAAGGCGCTGTTGAAGAAATGCTTACTGTTTCGACTTATGCGGACATAGAGGGAGTAGCTATTCCCATGACTGAGGATATTCGAAGAAATATCCTGAAAATGGTGGAGGAAATGAATAAGGAAGGGATGCGTGTCATCGCCATCGCCCAGAAAAATGATATCCATGACGATGATTCATTTTTTAAAGAACACGAGGATAATATGGTTCTCATGGGCTACATCGGCTTTCTGGATCCACCGAAAAGCTCCGCCAAGGGTGCTCTAAAAGCCTTGAAGGAACATGGCATCGAGGTTAAAATCCTTACCGGAGACAATGACGCCATCACTGTAAAAATTTGTAATGAAGTCGGCCTGGTGATTCGGAATCTTCTACTGGGAACGGACATCGAAAGCATGAACGATGAAAAGTTAGCAAGGGCTGCAGAAAATACCAATGTCTTTGCAAAGCTCTCTCCCTTGCAAAAGGAACGAGTTATCCGGGTACTTCAGGAAGAAGGACATATCGTGGGGTATATGGGAGACGGTATCAATGATGCACCTGCTTTGAAACAGGCAGATGTGGGGATTTCTGTTGACACAGCTGTGGATATTGCGAAAGAGTATGCAGACGTCATCTTGCTTGAAAAGAGCCTTATGGTTCTAGAGGAAGGAGTAAGAGAAGGCAGGAAGGTTTTCGGGAACATCATTAAGTATATCAAGATGACCGTGAGCTCGAACTTTGGAAATGTATTCAGTGTTCTCATCGCAAGCATTTTTCTGCCTTTTCTCCCCATGCTTCCAATACACTTGATTCTGCAGAATCTACTTTACAGCTTTTCTCAACTATCTATTCCCTGGGATAATGTCGATGAGGAATACCTCATGATGCCGAGAAAATGGAGTGCAGAAGACATTAAGTCTTTCATGGTTACCATAGGACCTGTGAGCTCCATCTTCGATATCACGACCTTTGTTATGTTATGGTTTGTCTTCGGAGCCAATAGCGTCGGCATGCAAGCCCTGTTCCATACAGGTTGGTTTGTTGAAGGACTCCTGTCACAGACCATTATCGTCCATATGATTAGAACAAGAAAAATTCCATTTCTCGAGTCCAGGGCTTCAAACATTGTGTTAGTGATGACAACAATCGTCGTTGCCCTTGGCATCATCATTCCACAAACAGCATTTGGAGAGACTTTAGGATTGATTCCTCTACCTGGAAACTACTACTTTTATCTCATCATTTTGATCGCGGTTTACGCTTTCCTTTCTCAGAAAATAAAAACATACTATATCAAAAGATACGGCAAGTGGTTTTAGAAAGAGGAAATCCATAGGTATCAAGCTGACATCAAAAGAACTGTTGCAAATATTTGCAACAGTTCTTTTGATGTCAGCTCAACATGGGGATAATAGAATTGTGAAAGTCCACTAATCACCAGGTGAGATGGATTTAGATAGATTGATCCGGATTACGTCGATCAAGTGCTTGAAGGGTTCTGACTAAAGATTGATTTTCAAACGATTATTTTTCAAGAAACTTAACAATATCGCTTGATTTCAAGACTTTTCCATAGGATACGACTTTTTCATCAATGACAAGTGCTGGGGTCGACATTATCCCATAAGCGGCCATTTCCTTGTAGTCTGTAACCTTAATGATTTCAGCTTCCATGTTTAATTCTTTCAAGGCATCTACTGTATTTGCTGCTAGGGTCACGCAATTTTTGCACCCTGGTCCTAAAACTTTAATAATCATAATTTTTCTCCTTTTAATTTTGATTTATTCCAATGACTGATGTCATATGAGAATCTTTAGATGAATAGATAACTGAAAGCATTGAACGAATAGCCGATAAGAATGATTCCTAAAGTAACAATTCCGAAGAATATTCCAAGCAGCTTTGGTTTAACCACTTTGGAGAGCATGACAAGTGAGGGAAGAGATAGAGCCGTTACACCCATCATGAAGGAAAGAACTGTTCCTAGTCCAACACCTTTGGCAACCAATGCCTCTGCGATTGGGAGTGTACCGAAGATGTCCGCATACATCGGTACGCCAACAAGTGTGGCGACGAGAACAGACCACCATTTATCCGCACCGAGTACTGCAGTGATGAATGATTCAGGGATATAGTTATGAATTGCAGCTCCAATTCCAACGCCAATAAGAATATAAAGCCATACCTTCTTGATGATGTCGAACACCTGATTTTTTGCGAAATGAACCCGGTCTTTCGTGGTCATTTCTTCCTCTTCCATCACAAGCATATTGTTGCTAAAAACGAAGGATTCCACATATTTTTCAAGCTTCAATTTTCCGATAATCGTTCCTCCGACAACTGCCAAAACAAGGCCAACGATAACATAGGCAATCGCAATCTTCCAATTGAAGATACTGGCGAGGAGGAGCACAGAAGCAAGGTCTACAAGAGGGGAGGAGATGAGAAACGAAAAACTGGTTCCTATCGGGAGCCCTGCACTGGTAAAACCGATAAATAAGGGAATCGAGGAACAGGAACAAAATGGGGTAACCGTTCCAAGCAGTGCAGCCAGAATATTTCCAGTTATTCCGTTGAATCTGCCCAGAATCTTTTTAGTCCTTTCTGGTGGAAAAAAGCTTTGAATATAAGAAATCATGAAGATTAAAAGGGAAAGCAGAATGAAGATCTTCACCACATCATAAATGAAAAATTGGATACTGGCGCCCAGTCGTTCTTCTGTATTCAGACCAAATACATTTTCAACCAGTAGGTTTACCAAATTGTTCAGCCATTCCATCTTCAGCAGTTGATTATTTAGCCATTCAAAAATTACCATTTGCATTAACTCCTTCTGTAAAGTTCCGCTTAGATTCCGATCGTATCAATCAATTGGATTTGATTTTTAAAGATTTCCTTCATGGAAATTCTATTTTTATCATTTGCTAGCAGGGGATAATTTTGCAAATTCATCAGGATATCATCGATTATTCCTTGTAGCACGAGATCTTCATTTTTTAGCGAATAATAGATGTACTTGTCAGATCGCTCATCTCTAACAAGGTCAAGGTCTCTAAGTTTAGAGAGTGCCTTTGAGACTGTTGGCTGCGGAAGATCAAGTATTCCCGTGATCTCACAAACACAAAGTTTGTCTTCAGCAAGAAGAAGGATCACTCTTAGTCTGGATTCATCCGAAAGTAATTTAAAGATATTTACTAATTGTTTCATGTTTACTTCCTTTCAAGTGGGGAAACACCACATGGAATTATTTTGTCTTAGATTATCGTATTCTCATATTCGAATATGAGAATACGATAATAATACGCCTTGGATAAACCCTTGTCAATAAGTAATGAAATAATATTTAGGTTTAAACTTTTTTCTCCGATCGATTTACATATCATTCCGATGACTGATGTCATAAGAGAATCTCTAGATGAAGAGATAATTGAAGGCATTGAACAGGTAACCGATGAGAATTATTCCTAAAATGACGATGGATAAAAAAATTACAAGCAATTTTGACTTTACGACTTTAGAGAGCATTACAATAGAGGGCAGCGACAGCGCGGTTACACCCATCATGAAGGAAAGGACAGTTCCAAGTCCGACACCACTAGCGACTAAGGCTTCAGCAATCGGAAGTGTGGTAAAGACATCCGTATACATGGGGACGCCAACGAGTGTCGCTACAAGGACAGACCACCATTTGTCAGCACCAATTACTGCGGTGATGAAGGATTCAGGGATGTAGTTATGAATTGCTGCTCCAATTCCTACACCAATCAGGACGTAAAGCCATACCTTTTTGATGATCTTAAGCCCTTGGTTTTTCGCAGAATTAATCCGAATTTTTTGGATGATTTTCTCTTCATCCAATAAAAGTATATGGTTACTGATGACGTAAGATTCCACAAACTTTTCCAATTGGAGCTTTCCAATAATTGTTC
>JBASOA010000063.1:0-23523 GCA_049657765.1 Clostridiaceae bacterium | reverse complement strand
TGTATCACAACGGTGCATCTTCTTATTATGGCGTAGGAGGATTCCGTGGCTCGCTAAAGATCTAACTTAAAATAAAGCTTTAAATAGCGGACAGTTTTATCGATGGATTAAGCTGTTCGCTTCTGTTTTCAACAAAACATTAAAATATCATCTTATTGAAAATTCGTTATAAAGTGTTCTCCCCCATTTCATATAAGAATGAGTTAATTATTTAAATAAGCACTTGATATTATTATTAAGGTAGGTTATTATTATTCTATCGACCGTCGGTCGATAGAAGGAGAAAATGATGAAAACAGTTAAAGAAGGCGAAGTAAGAAAACAAGAGATTCTTGTGGCAGCCCGTGAATTATTTATAAAAAAAGGATATGATCAAACTTCCATTAACGATATTCTTAAAATAGTTGATATCGCTAAAGGAACCTTTTATTATTATTTTGCTTCTAAGGAAGAAGTATTGGAAGCCATTATTTTAGATGTTGTTGAAGAAGGAACAAATAAGGCAAAGTATATAATAAAGGATAAGTCTGTTCCTTTGATGAATCGTATTATGATGGCGATAATGGCACAGACTCCAGAGTTTGAAGGATCGAATGAAATAAGGGACGAACTACATAAGGTTGAGAATTCAAAATTGGAACGGTTATACTTAAGAGAAATGCTTAAAAGGATGACACCTATCTTGCAAGAACCTATTTTAGAGGGGATTGAAAGAGGTGTTTTCAATATGGAGTATCCCATAGAAGCGATAGAATCAATTTTGTTGCTGGGACATATGATGTTTGATGTTGATGTTTTCGAATGGAAGATGGAAGAATACCCACGGAAAGTTCAAGCGTTTTTAAGTAATGCGGAGAAAATACTCGGAACAAAGAAAGGCGAACTAGATATTTTATTCCAGATGTTTGGGCAGTTGCCTTAATATCTGGAAGTATAATTTTTTTTGCCCAATGACCGACCGTTGGTCGATTTGAACTTATTTGTCAGGTATAGTATTAATATGTGTTTGAGAATGATAAAGTATAATGGAGGAATATGATGAATAAACATCTTGAAATACAAGTATTACTGTTGAAAAATATAAGAACATTAGAAAGGAGGCTAAATAAGAATGAAGATATTACTGAAACTGGTCTGGAAGGATTTTAAGAGGAACAAAGTGATTACAACTGCTTTAGTGGTATTCCTGATGATTTCCAGTCTTTTTATGGCTGGAGGGCTACGGGTAACAGGAACTATGATTTCATCTATGAAGGGATTAAATGAATTGGCTAAGCCTCCTGAGTACCTTCAAATGCATAAAGGAAACTTCGATGAAAATGCTTTCGTGCGATTTGCCGATAGTAAGGAATATATTAAGGATTCTCTCATCGTTAAGATGTTAGGCCTTAGAAATGCAAATATCATTTATCAGGGCGTAACGCTTGAAAATTCTCTTATGGACAATGGATTTGTTGTTCAAAATGAAGGCTTTGATTTTCTCATGAATATGGACAATGAAATTGCTATCGTAGAAGAAGGTCAAATCGGAGTTCCAGTATATTATGCAGAGGAACTTGGAGTACAGGTAGGAGATACAATAATATTAAGTGAAAATAATGATATAAAAAGCCTGACGGTTTCCACAATTATTCGGGACTCGTCGATGAATGCAGCGCTGACAACTTCAAAGCGATTTTTAATCAATCAGGCAGATCAAGACGAAATAAGTCAGCACATGGGTGAATGGGAATACTTATTTGAATTTCTCTTAGAGGAGGGTACATCAACAGCTGTGTTAGAAAAAGATTATATCGATGCAGGAATGCCCTCCAATGGTGTAGCTATAACTGGAAGTCAGTTAGGTATAATGAATAATCTTTCTTTTGGTCTTGTAGCATTCATCATCATCACCATTAGTATCCTACTCATCATGATTGCAGTCCTCTGTTTATCCTATATTATCAAGGCAACCATGGCAGAGGAAAATTATACCATTGGTGAGATGAAAGCCATTGGTTTTTCACATCAGGCAATTATGAAGTTATACCAAATGAAATATATATTTCTTTTGTTCGTAGCGAGTGTAATTGGTTATCTTGCAGCGATTCCATTCGGAAATTTCTTTTCGTCATCAGTGATCTTATATAACGGAAATGGCGCAGAGGAATGGATGAAATGGGTATTTCCTTTAGTCGGTCTCATCATTCTTAGTCTCATCGTTATGTTAAGATGCAAAAAGACAATCCGTAAGAATCTGAAGAGTTCTGTTGTAGAGATGATGAGAGGGGAAGAAAGGATCAAAAAAGAGGGCCATTATTCCTTACCGAAACTTGGATTTAAGCATCAAAATCTTAGTATAGCGTTAGGCGAATTAAAATGTAATTGGAAAGAATATATCGTTGTCTTTTTTGTATTCGTTTTTTCATCATTCTTGATTTTGCTTCCGATGAATATGAAGAATACCGTTGAAAATCCATCCTTCATGACTTATATGGGCGTTGGGAAAAGCGATATTCGAATCGATATTCAGTATACAGATAAACTTACAGTGCAAAAAGATGCGGCCCTATCCTATCTGGAGAATGATCCTGAGATTTCAAGGTATGCAATATACCAGATTAGCACTGTGCAGTTTAAAAATTTAGACGGTGGATTGGAATATTTGCGGGTAGAGAACGGTGATGGATCTGTTTTTCCTTTAGAATATCTAGATGGAAGCGCACCCAATGAAGCTAAAGAAATAGCCCTATCTTCTTTAAATGCTACAGAGCTTGGAAAAGAAGTTGGCGATAATATTACAGTAAGCTATGGTGGCGTGGAAAACCTCTTAACCGTAAGTGGCACTTACCAAGATATCACTTATGGCGGAAAAACTTCAAAAGCAAATATTGATTTTGAAGAGAAAGATGTTGAAGTCTATATTATTTATTTAGACGTCATTGACGGTATAAATATTGGGGAAAAAACCATTGAACTGCGTAATGTTTTGACGGGGAGTAAAATAACACCTATTAGTGAGTTCATATCACAAACTCTTGGTGGGATTACAGATAATCTGAAACTTGTCTCTGGTGCTGCCATTGTAATATCCCTCGTAATTACAATGCTGATTACTGTAATGATTTTAAAGTTGATTACGGCAAGGGAACACAGTGCCATTGCAATCAAAAAAGCAATTGGTTTTTCAAATAAGGATATCAGAATACAGTTTGGTATCAGGATTCTAATAATTCAAATTTTGGCGATTTTTGTAGGCACTTTCCTTGCAAACACATTGGGAGAGGTTGTTTTTGGAATGATGCTGTCTTCAATGGGGGCATCGAAAATAACGATGTTGATTGAACCTTTGAGATCCTATCTCATTAGTCCAATAGTACAGCTGATTTTAGTGTTTATTACAGTAATAGCAGGAACCAGAGTGGTTAGAAGTTATCATATCAGAGATCAAATTATGGAATAGGGAGAAGAGTCATGATAAAAGTAGAAAATATCAATAAATCGTTCAATGATGTAAAAGTTTTAAAAGATGTATCATTTGAAATAAACAGGGGAGATTTTGTAGCAGTCATGGGACCGTCAGGTTCAGGTAAATCAACATTACTATACAGCATTAGTGGTATGGATAAATTGAGTAGCGGCAGGGTATTGTTTGAAGGAATAAATCTTAGTGAAATGAAAGAGGAAGAATTATCCAAATTCAGATTAAACAAAATGGGTTTTGTATTTCAAAATGCTCAGATGTTAAAAAATCTCTCCGTCTTTGATAATATTACACTGCCTGGACTCGTAGCGAACAAAGAATCAGCAGATGTCATCAGGAAACGTGCAAGTGGATTAATGAAGCGGATGGAAATAGATGGAATTGAAAATCGTGACAATCGGGAAGTTTCCGGTGGGCAGTTACAAAGAGCTTCCATATGCCGTGCCATGATCAATAATCCGGAAATACTATTTTTGGATGAACCTACTGGTGCTTTGAATTCGGGAGCTACAGATCAAGTGTTGGCAATCCTTACTGATCTGAACCTTGAAGGAATGACGATAATGACGGTTACCCATGATCAGCGTGTCGCTGCAAAAGCAAGAAAAATAATCTATATCATCGATGGACAGATTGCATCTTGCAAAGAATTCTCAGCCAATGAGGATCGAAAAAAAGGATTGGATGAGTGGCTAAATGGATTGCAGATTAAAGCCTGAGAGAAGAAATAAAATAAGTGAAATTGAGGTAAAACGATGAACAATACACTCACCCAAAAGGAAACTAAACATCTGCGGATTTTCTTTGCCGCAACACTTCTCTGGACTTGGATTATAGGAATGGTTCCCGTCATGCTTGGAATAAACAATACGATGCTTGGTGATTATCTGTTTGTCTTTAGTGCTGGAATTGCCCCTTCCTGTGTTGGGGTAATTATGGTCTTAAAAACTTATACTAAAGAAGCTCGTCGTGATTATTTCAGGCGGTTTATACCCACTTGGCGTGGAGCAGGGTTCGTTTTGATCTATATGTCATCATTGATGTTCCTGATGACTGCAGTTTTGACTCAATTCCTTAGTGAATATCCTGATTTTGCGATGATCAAAGGGTTTGTGCAAAATCCCCTTTCGATACTTGGCTTTATTTTCTTTATGTATCTGTATGGTCCGGCTAATGAAGAATTTGGCTGGCGCGGATATGCACTAGACAAAATGCTGGTGAAGTATGGCTTTTTAAAGGGTTCACTCTTTCTGGGTTTTATATGGGGAATTTGGCATCTCCCCTGGATTTTCTATGCTACACAGTGGCAGAGCCAGGCGTTTCATATTTCACCCTTGTGGTTTATTGCATTTATCCTACAATGCATGACTTCAAGCCTGGTTATTTCGATTGGATATATCCTTTCAAAGCGCAATTATTTCACCGCCGCAACCATCCATGGTGTAGGCAATGCATCATTAGGATTAATCTATACTATGGTTTCACTTTCCGGAAACAACATCGCACAGATTGTCTTCATTGCCCTTGGCCTGACTATTGTATCTGTGACATTAGGTGCTTTTGGTAAGAAATTCAATGCTCTCTTCAAAGAAGAAATCCAGTTGATTGGCTTAAATAAAGAAAAATTTGGGATGACTGAAGTTTATAGTGATAGTGGAAGCTTTGATATTGGTGATAGAAAGTTAAATTGAAGGATGATATTTGAAGAGAAATTATTTGTTCTTAATAAACCAAGCCATATAGATGAGTCTAAAATTGATTTTAAAACTATTTTCTAATTCATTGCTCTATCTGTTAGGGTATGAATAACACAGATTTTTTACATTGCTACTTCATCAGATGAAGTTGAGTATGTAGTATAATAGATATAATATTTTGACAATTATTCTGTTGTGGGGGGAATCTGAATGGAAAAGAAGAACATCATCCTTAATGATCGAATCACTATCGGAATCAGCGCCTGTTGCATGGGAAGTCCAGTGAGATACAATAACAAGGGCTGGGATATGCTTAAAGGTATTGGTAGGGAGCGAAGTGACTTCATGTGGTGCCCCGTTTGCCCTGAAACCATGTCAGGACTATGTGTACCTAGAGATCCAATCCATATCTCTGGAGGAAATGGTTCTATGGTATGGCTTGGAGAAGCCAAAGTAAAAAACAGAAAGGGTAGAGATGTTACAGAAGAGGTTCTAGAGGGATGTCTTGTATGTCTCGATACCTTGAAAAGAGCTGGGGCGTCAGCTTATATCTATATGGATGGAAGCCCTACTTGTGGCGTATATAGAACTTCACTTAAAAAGCAGAAAAGAGGAAATCCTCCTGGGATTTTTGGCTCCCGTCTTCTTGACGAGGAGATATTTCTCATCCCTTCAACAGATGTTCAAAGTCCTATAAAATGGTGGGATTGGAGAAGAAGGCTTTTGGCATTTCATTGGTTTAAGACATTTCCATTGGAAAATAAAGATGACTTGTATTCAGCCTGGTATGTGCTTAAATTCCTTTGTCAGGAGATTGACGATAATTGGGCAAGAGAGATGGGTAGGACATTGGCAAATCTTGGTAAGCAAATTGGAGAAGATGATATTTTAAATTTGCGGAAAGAAATCCTAGATACCTTAAGAAAACCCTCAACAGTAAATAAAATCACTCATAGCCTTTGGAAGAATTACTCCTACTATAGAAAAACCAAGGGTGAGACGGTGGAGGGAGTTAATTCTCCAGAGTTTAAGCGAAATGTAACAACCATCGCCAAGGAAATTCTTCTTATGGAAAGAACAGCTATTGAAAACGAAGTGTTCTTTGCCACATCACCAGTGATTTACAGAGATAAAAGAAGAATGCCAAAAGTTGAACCAGAAGACCTGGAAATGGATAAAGAAATTGACGATGTTTTGGCAGGAGTCCTTGAGGAATAGTAAGAAAATCAAATATAAACGAGCACCCATCTGCTTAAAGTGAATGTTTTGTGAAATTGACTTTTTAAATTTGAGTATGTATAATAAAAAATACTTGTGCGTAAAATTGATCAGCACGAGACTATTAAGTTAGTCTCGTGCTTAATTTTTTGCCCAGATTCAAAAAAGGAGAAGGAAAGAATGGATTTTTACATGAAATTACCCCGGAACAGGAAGGAGTTCGCTTTATTTATGGCAGTGATCTCTATTATCTCTGTCAATATTATTGCGCCACTAATAACAGGTTTTGAAGTTGGTTTCAGCTTGAACATTTGGGCGGACACCCTAAAGGTTATTCCCATCATTTGGCTTGCTGTGATTGCATTGGTGTTAATCACACATAAACCAGCTGAGTGGCTAACTGTTCGAATTATTAAAGAAGGAGATAGCTTCGGCTCTCACATGATCATCAACATCCTTTGCACTGTGTTTCTGATGTCAATATTCATGACGGTTATCGGTTCTTGGATTGGGATGCGTCATATCAGCATGGAGCCCATTCAAATGTTTTTCTACAAGTGGCCACGGAATGCTGCGATTTCATTCATCATTGAAGCATTTATTGCTCAGCCAATTGCTCGCTTTATCATGCTAAAATTGCACCAAAATGCTGATTCAAAAGTAGCGCAAGCATAGATAATAACTCATGATAAAAGAGGCGGAATAAAATTTATTTCGTCTCTTTTATCATATCTAGATTAAAGATAACCATATGGGTTACCTGGTCAATTTAAATTTTATGATGAAATTACAAGGCTCGAATTATGAGAAAATTAGGAAATATGTTAAAATTAATTATTAGAAGTTAATTTGAAGGAGCAGTAATGATATGGAAAATTTTTATGGGATTATAATAGGTTTTGGAAAAGGAGGGAAAACACTTGCAGGAGATTTAGCTGCCCAAGGGAAAAGGGTAGCGATCATTGAGAAATCGGATCAGATGTATGGTGGTACATGTATTAATGTTGGTTGTATTCCATCAAAATCACTGGTGACCAGTGCTAAGCTCGCCCAAAACATGGCATCTGAAAAATTTGGCGAAAAAGCAGAACTTTATAGAAGTGCTATAGAAGAAAAAAGAAGAGTGACTACCATGCTTAGAGGTAAAAATTTTGATAAACTAAACAATAATCAGAATGTGATGGTTTATACTGGAACGGCTTCTTTCTTGTCTTCAAACCAGGTTTCTGTCGAGTTAGAAAACGAAACATTGATATTGCAAGGGGAATATATCTTCATCAACACTGGATCAACGATCATCATTCCTGAAATTGAAGGGATTGAGGACAATCCGAGAGTTTACAATAGTGAATCCTTAATGAACCTTTCAGAACTTCCAAAACGGCTTGCAATCATTGGTGGAGGGCATATCGGATTGGAATTTGCTTCGATTTACTCCACCTTCGGATCAGAGGTTACCGTGTTTGATTATAGTACTGAATTTATGCCTCGAGAGGATGAAGATATTTCGAAGGAAATCCTAAAGGTCTTTGCAGAAAAAGGAATTAAGGTAATACTCGGATCAAAAATCAAGACTGTACGCAATAATGCAAATGAATCAATAGTTTCCTACTTTGATAGTGAATCAGGCGAAGTCAAGGAATTTAAGTCTGATGCTGTTCTTATTGCAACGGGCAGAAAGCCAAATATCGACGGATTGAACCTGCCTGCAGCTGGGATAGACGTTACACCTAGATCTGCGGTTAAGGTAGATGAATATTTAAAGACCAATATCCCTAATATTTGGGCCATGGGAGATGTTGTAGGCGGATATCAGTTTACTTACATTTCGCTTGATGATTATCGTATTGTAAGATCCCAACTGTTAGACAGTAAAGAAAAACGCAGTACGAAGCTTCGAAAAAATGTACCTTTCAGCTTGTTTATCGACCCAGCTTATTCAAGAGTAGGATTAAATGAAAAGGAAGCTAAAGAACAAGGGTATGATACAAAAATTGCATTTATGCAGACCGCTGCTATTCCGAAGGCCCAGGTGATTAATCAAACCAAAGGCGTCCTGAAAGCGGTGATCGATGCTAAAACAAACAAAATTCTAGGGGCAATGCTCTTCTGCGCAGAATCCTATGAGGTGATCAACGTCATTAAGCTTGCTATGGATGCTGGCCTTCCCTATACATTTTTACGAGATCAGGTTTACACTCATCCGACGATGACTGAATCTCTAAACGATTTATTTTCAGTATAGAATGTTAAAAGTTTAAAGGAGAAAATAGCACAATCTAGATAAGGAAAGACCACTTGAAGCGATAATATGATATGCTTTGAGTGGTTTTTAGTGTTTCTGCATGTAAAATTGAATGCAATTGATTAAAATTATGGTTTCGTGAGTAAAGAATGGAATCTCCTCCAGTTCTTCACAATGTAGAATTAAAATAGTATTGTGGACACGGACAAGGAATATTGATGTAATAAAATAAAGAAATATTTTTAGTTGTGCACCCATATTATATAATCGAGGTGATTGATCATGTTTAAGTGGTGGAAAAATTTTATTGAAAGACTGGCAAAATCAAATCAGAAGAACTTTGGTTCGGAAAAACTTGATTGCTGCAATATGAACAAGCAAACTTCAAATAAGATGAAGAGCTAGCGTTATTTTTTGCGAAAAACTAGAGCACTCCATGACATAATTCAATGAGGATTGCTTGTTCAGCCTTTTCTTCAAAAGTATTGATGTTTTAAGAAATCTTACAAATAAAACCAAGCACAATTCAATGTTTTTCGCTAAATGAAAATGAGTCTAATCATCATCTAAAAACGGAATGCTCCCCTCGTAGTAAACAGTGAATGTAAACTGTTTATTTTGAGGGGAGTATTGAATATGTGAAGAAGATCAAAGCGATATCTAGCTTTCTCAGCCTCCATTTTCCTTTTTAATCTTCGTTCAGTAAAACGTGAGGAATTTCGATGTTTAGTTTTGAGGTGAATAGGGGGTTTAAGATAGGTTAAGTATTAGAAAGGAATTAAGATGAAGGTGAAAATAAAAAAATGGGATATTCTAATTCTTATTGGAAGTGTTATTTTAAGTTTCGTTCCTATGGCTTTGAGATTCTCTATAAATAGCAATGTTGCCGGCAACGAAGCTATTATTTCGGTTTCCGGTAATAAGGTTAAATCATTGGAAATGAATAAAAACGGAATTTTTGAATTTGAGTTTAATGGAAAGAAAGGCTATGTGGAGGTATTCGATAATAAAATCAGAATGCTGGAGATGGACAAGATAACATGCCCAGAAAGGATATGCTCAGATCGGGGATGGATTGAAAATTCGTCTGAAAATATCGTTTGTCTTCCAAATAGAATAATTGTAACGTTAGGCAATTCCAATAGTGATGTCGATATCTCTACCAATTGATGTATTTAAAGTTAAGTAAAAAGGACATCTACAACAGATGTCCACATTAAATGTAAATAGATTAATTTATGGTTTCATTCTGGTTATCATGATGATTAGATTTCTTTTTACCACCAAACATCATCGGAATCATTGAGAGCATCATAATTGGACAAATGAATGGAGCGATGAGAATGAGAAATTTGGATGAACCAGGGGAAAATTTCGAAACGAATGGAATCGATAATAGGACAATAATTGGTAATGCACAGCATAAAATCATATGAAGCATGTGCTTCTTATGGTTGTGATTTCCGTTTTCCGGCTTATTGCAGTGCTCATTTTCTTCCTGTGTGTGATTTTTGAATAACTTCATAATTTCCTCCATCAGTGTTTTTTATAGGTTACGTAGTCAATAGAATGATAAAAATATGATTTATCTCTAGAGCAGACCCGTGATATTAGCTAGTTTCCTCTAGACACAATCAACGGTTTTGTAGACAAGTCCTTGGGAGATCAACTTTCAGTAAATTCTCTTTTACAACTTGTACTGCAGAAGTAATAAGTTTTACCATATTTAGATGCACTTAGGGCGGATGCGGTATCCACATTCATCCCACAAACGGGATCTTTTACTATTTCCGAAATATTTGATTCCGTTTTATTCTCGTGGACATGGGAATCTTCGCTTGAATCATTGCTACTACTATGACTATGGCCACCGCAACATCCTGCTCCCCCTTTTCGTAACATCATGTATCCGAACATACCAACCACGAGAAAATACCACCAGTTATTCTTGATAAACTCCACCACTCATTTCCCCTTTCTCTTCATTTAATATATTAGTGACATCAGCAATAATCGATACACCGCCTATTTTTTAAGTTAACTGCATTACAATGTCGTTAAGGTTGTGTATAGTTTAGTATTAATTTGTGTTTTACGATTAGGGTGTTAAGCCTGCATCGTGCTTTCTTCATGTTAAGATTAAATTGTGGAGAAACTAAGGAGAATTGAATTTTTCTTTATTGATGTTATTCAGGAAGTTATATTTTGAAATTTTCGTACGTTTATTTATGGGGAAAACACCGTTTTATGAAAAAATAGTATCAACAGTTTTTTTTGGAAAATAGATATACGGACAACGGAGGTATCCTTCAACATCCAATCGATGGATAGCTTTTTGTGGAAAGAATGAACCGGTAGGAAGAAAATCGAGATTTAAAACGAAGGTGTTAAATCATTTAAATAAGAATGATACTAAGATATGATAATATGGAAATGTATAGTAGTTAAGTTTCAAATGGATGTGATTAATTCTGACCCATTTGAATTTGAAAGGATATAAATATGGGAAATAAAATACTTGTCATAGATGATGAAATAAACCTTCTCCAGGTTGTTGAAGATTACCTCAAGAATAATGGTTTCGAAGTTTTTGTTGCAGAAAGAGGGGTTGTCGCACTTGAAATGTTTAGGTCAATTAAACCTGATTTAATCATATTGGATCTTAACCTACCAGATATTTCAGGAGAAGAAATTTGTACAATCATTAGAAAAGAATCTGAAGTTCCAATACTGATGCTGACAGCCAAAACCAGTGAAGATGATAAGGTTACAGGACTTTTTCTTGGCGCGGATGATTATCTTACGAAACCCTTTAGTCCAAGAGAACTCGTGGGTAGGGTAAAAGCAATCCTTAGGCGAACAAAAGGGAAGGACCCAATAAGTGATGTATTTGTATTTGGAAATAATGATTTGGTATTGGATGATCGCAGACATTTAGTGACAAAAAAAGATGTACCGGTTAATCTCACTCCAAATGAATATAAAATCCTCCATGTCTTTGTTCAGTATCCAGAACAGGTCTTTTCAAGAAATCAACTGGTCATTGCTGCACTTGGTTATGATTTTGAAGGATATGACAGAACGGTAGACACGCACATCAAGAATCTCAGACAAAAAATTGAAGATGATATTAGAGATCCACATTACATTATCACAATTTATGGGGTGGGTTATAAATTTCATGGTGACGAAAAATGATTAGGATAAAAAATCAACTTGGACGATACTTTACTTTGATTTCAATTATTTCTGTCATCTTTATCACGATCATATCAAACCTAAGCATGAATATCTTTTTTAGCAATTATCTTCAGAATGCAAGAGATATCAAGGATCTCGCCATGATCGACTATATTGCTGAGCTTAACCATGAAAATCAAGGGTTAGATGATGTGGATAAGATGAGTATAGAGCATTATGCTTTCAACTTGACTTCAGAGGTCATCCTTCTCGATTTATCTGGAAAGGTTCAGTTCAGCACAAGAAATCCTGAAGGGGTAGATCAAGGGTTAATTGATAAGTCAGATTACCTGGATAATACTAAATTTGCTTACAAGTCTTACGAATATGAGGAAAATGGTAAAGTTATTGGAAGCATTCTTGTAGGAAGGCCTAAAAGTATTTTTTCTACGACTGAAGATAAACGATTTTTCTATACCATTAATGGAATTTATCTTATTGCAGCACTATTTTCAGTAGTTGTAGGCGCGTTCTTTAAAAACCGATTATCTGGAACTTTTTTAAAACCGATATATGCGATTCAGAAAAATACGAAGTATATTGAAGAAGGCAGTTATAGCAAAGTGTCTGATGTTGGTACCAACACTATTGAGCTAAGTGATTTATCTCTTTCCATCAATAATATGGCATTGAAACTTGAACAGCAGGAAAATATTCGGAAAAGAATGACGGCAGACATCGCTCATGAATTAAGGACACCATTAGCGACATTAAACAGTCATATTGAAGCTTTCCTTGATGGCGTATGGGAACCAACGCCAGAAAGACTCGTCATTATACAAAATGAAATTACCCGATTGACTAAACTGATCAAGGATTTGGGTGATTTATCCAGCTTGGAGAATGAAGGAGCCAGTTTCGAGAAAAAAGAAATTAATCTTTCGATGTTATTTTCGAATATTATCGAATCGTTTGAACCCCTATTTAATAGTGAAGAAATTACATTAGAAAAATCAATCAAGGATAATATATTTTTTTCGGGAGATGCCGATCGGTTAAACCAAATTTTTATCAATGTGGTCTCCAATGCCCTAAAGTATACCAATAAAGGCGGCCAGGTTTATGTGGAGATGGATGAAGACAAAGATCATATTCATATCAAGGTGAATGATAACGGAATCGGGATTAGCAAGGAAGACCTGCCATATGTTTTTGAACGGTTTTACAGAGGAGACAAGTCAAGAAGCCGAGAAACCGGAGGAAAAGGAATTGGTCTTACAATTACAAAAGCTCTTGTTGAAGCCCATAATGGAACAATTAGAATTACAAGTGAACCAGGTGAAGGTACCACCGTTGAAGTAGAATTTGATAAGACAAAAGACTAAGATTAATCATCGGATTATTGATTTTTTTCTTGTTTTCTAACTGGAGATAACGATTATCTAAGGTAAGAATCGGAGTCGTTTTAAAATCGCAAGATGACGACCAAAGATGAGTTAAGCTATTTTACACAAACTAAAGGCCTCTTCGGATTTATATCGAAGAGGCCTTTAGTTTGTAAAGGGAGGGTCTCAGCTTCAGCTATTCTTGTTGTCCATGAAGAAGGTCATGATTCTGCAGACATCGTCGTCGGAGATGTCGATATCGTATTTCTCCATAAGGGTGAGGGAAGCTTTGCGGACGGCCCGGTAATAGGGGCGATTGGTTGTAATGAAAAGTTTTTTGTTTCTGAAGGAGCGGGTATCTTTATTCGCCAGCACACGGTCAATCATGCAGGCAGTATGGAAGGTCACCCCGATGAGGATATCCGTTGGCATCCTGATGGAAAGTTCTTCCTCAATATCTCGGTTGAACTGCTTGACATCGTTCAGGACTTTAAAGCCGTCAATCATCTGAAGCTGGCTTTCCAAGGTGTAGCCCATCTTAACATAAGTCACTTCTTGATCAACATGGTTCTGAAGAATTTCAGTGCCATCCTCAGAAAGGAGGGAGTCCAGACCGAACTGGACGAAGTCTCCAGGAAGACTGAAGGGACTAATGATGAAGACGATTCGATATTCTTTTGAAAGGTTTTGAATCTTCCCCATGGTTTCTATTTTGTCGGTATAATTAATGGGAATGACTGTGATGAGCTTCTTGTCCATAGTGAGTTTCTCGTAAATTAGGTTTTTTGCGGCGACGGCTCCGCCTTCTCCCGTGGTGCAAACCGTGATGATCGCGAGTTTACTTTCATTCTCCACTGGTTTTAGAGGATTGCTTTCATTGAGCAGGGTATTTACATTCAAGGTATCTTCGTAAACTTCAGTTAGGGAATAACCAAGTATGGCTTTCCTTGTCGATTCCAGCACATGCAGGGTGGAAACAAGGGGGATGGTCTTCGTCCGAATGCCAAGCTCCGCTTCCAGCTCCTCTCCAAAGGAGGTGAGGGAGCCCATGTCCACGAGAAAGAGAATATCTTCTCGGATGTCGGAGCTCTTGATGAAATCCTTGATGCTTTTGATGATCTGTGCGGGCTTCTCATCAAGTGGAGCGTTAATCCCAATGGCATAGGATTCCCCAAGGAGGGTGTTCGCTGTTTCTGCCATTGAAGTTGCCGTGGAGGAACCGTGAGCCACGACAATGATCTTCACCCGTCTTTCTTTCTGCGTATAACTGGCTTGGTCGTAGACCAGGAACATGGCGATATATCCTGCCTCTTCGATGGGCATAGGGACATCCAGGGCACCTTCGATGATTTTGAGCGCATTCAGGGCACAGCTAAATTCCTTCTTGTGCTGGCTGCGGATGATAGAAAGCCTTGGGCTCACAATCCGCTGGTTTCCACGAATCTTCGTGATAGAGTTTGCGATATGGACTGCAAGACCGTAATAGATCTTTTCCTCCATCCGCATCTCCAAGGTCTCCTCGCAGTAATCCACAACAGAATTCACGACACTGATAATTTCCGGTGAGATGATGCTTTCCAGGCTCTTGATATCGCGGTTCTTCGAGACGCTGTGGATATAACTCTTGAAATATTCCTCAATTGACTTCTCCAAGGCGTCCTCAAGTTCGGCGTCTTTGATGCCCGATCCCTTTAGCTCATGGAGCTTGATGTCTATGAGGTCATAGATGGATTCCCCTTCCTTGTAGTCTTTGATGATTTCAGGATTGTCCTGGGATTGGAACATGAAATATCTGCTGTTGATTCCTGTAAGTTTATTCCAGAGCTGTCTGTGTTCTGTCTCAGCATAGAGTCCCTGCCTGATATAGGGAGGGAGATCTATAGTGCTCAGAGAAATGATTTCCTTCTTTCCGCTCATATAGTCAATATAGGCCTTGGCGCAGCACAGCTGAATGTCAGTTCTGAGCTGGCCGATGTTGTTCGGGCAGGCATAACTGGACAGCGCTTTCATGCTGTTTACGGATACGCGGATCTCCTTGTCCAGCCGCAAAGATTCATCGATGAAGAACTTGCAGACCAGGTTGAACCGTTCCTCGAGCCCTCTTTCCTTAAGACTTGTGATTTTGATCACCATCGGAATTCTCCTGGTGAAGGTCTTCAAAAGACTCACCTCAGGATTTTCTGTGGTGGCGGAGATGATTTGGACCTTCACCCTGCGCTCCATATCGGTTTCGCCGAGTCTCCGGTAAGTTCCTTTATCAATAAAGGTAAAGAACATTTCCTGGCCTTCTGGAGGAAGTCTGTGGACTTCATCTAAGAAGAGGAATCCACCATCCGCCTTTTCAATGAGGCCTGGCTTGTCCTCCGAAGCTCCTGTGAAAGCGCCCTTTTTGGTGCCGAAAATCTGTGCAAGGAGGAGTTGTGGATTGCTTGCATAATCCGCACAGTTGAAGACAATGAAGGGAGCATCCTGTTCGATGCGCTCCATATCCTTTGCATAGTTGTAAACAAGCTCTGCGAACATGGACTTTCCAGTTCCCGTCTCTCCGAGAAGAAGGATACCCATGCCGTTGGGCGGATACATCACGGCAGCCTTAGCTTGCTCTACGGCTGAATGAAGACTCGGGTTGTTTTTGGAGAAGGCATCGAGAGCGCTCTCCATGATATCCGTGAAATCTCCATCGGGAAGAACAAAGAGGACTGGCTTTCCTTTTTTCTTGAGGATACGACCTTCAGCAACGAGCCTGTTGAGGTCCGAACTCGCATTAGCTCTGGAAATGCTCAGTAAATTGCCAATTTCCTGGGCGGTGAAACCCTGGCTGCTATATCCCTTCTTAATAGTTTCATAGATCATATCGATTCTCTTCACTCTTATCCATCCTTTCTGGTCATGGGATTCCATGATGATTACAGAATCTATCACATCATATATCGTGAATTTTCTTGAACTTTTCTAAAATTGTATTAAAACGTTTCCTTTTCTAGTATACTCAAAAAATGATTAAATATCTTCATAGAAATGGAAAAAGTGAAGAATGTGTTTTGGCACGCTTCTTGCTATATAGAATGTGTAAAGAAAATCAAACGCTTGGATAAGTGAAGGGGAAAGAATATGGATTATCAAACAATAATATTCAATATCATCATGAATGGTGGAGACGCCAAAAGTTACGCCATGGAGTCCATCAGGATAGCCAAGAAAGGGGAAATCGAGAAAGCTCGTGAATTTCTTCTGAAAAGCGGGGAATCCCTAGAGAAGGCACACAATATACAGACCACGCTTATTCAGGAAGAAGCGGCCGGAACAAGCCAGGAATTGAGTCTGCTCATGGTTCATGCACAGGACCACTTCATGAATGCCCTTACGGTAAGGGATCTTGCGAGGGAAATGATCGACATGTATGACCTTTTTCACGAAATGAAACAGAAGCTACTGTAATGTGTTTCGCTAAGGAAACACATGCTTGAATTTTGAAGTGAACAAAGGAAAAATATGAATCGAATAATTTTTATACTTTGGCGCGCGAAGGACGAAGGTTTTGCGAATTCATATCAGGAATGAAATACGCATAAAAAAACGAGGAGGCAAATCATGGGAAATAAATTTATGACATTTCTTGAGAAAAAAATAATGCCAGTAGCTGTGAAGATTGCACAGCAGAGACATATCAGGGCGCTAAGAGACGGACTAGCCATTACTATGCCACTAATTATCGTCGGATCGATCTTCATGATCCTTGGAAATATTCCTATCCCAGCAGTAAACGATTTCATTAACTCCGTTTTCGGTGCAGGATTCACAGGAAAACTGCTTTATCCGGTAAGGGTCACTTTTGACATTGTGGCATTACTCGCTGTATTTTCGGTATCCTATCAGATTGCTCGGGACAAGGATGTGGATGGCCTTTCAGCCGGTTCACTTGCACTTGCGGCATACCTTCTTTTAATACCTGTCATGACAGTGAACTCAGCATTAAAGGATGGAACTACACTCAATCTTGGAAGAGTTCTTCAGACTTCGAACCTTGGAGCCGGAGGGCTGCTTGTCGCAATCTTTACCGCGTTCCTTTCTACAGAAATCTTCATTTTCGTCGTCAAGAAGAACTGGGTCATTAAGATGCCTGACTCTGTTCCACCAGCGGTATCGAAATCATTTGCTGCCATCACCCCAGGTATCATCATTATTACGTTGTTTTTCCTCATCAGACTTGGATTTGAAGCAACTTCATTCCAGACGATCTTCACCTTCATCACCAAATTCGTCGGCGCACCACTGGCGAAGGTTGGCCTATCCTTCTGGGGTATGGTGGTCACCATCTTCATGTATATGTTCTTCTGGTCACTTGGTATCCACGGAACCAGAGTTGTTTTCGGAGTTATGGATTCCGTACTCCTTCCAGCTATGGACGCCAACAGGCTAGCACTGGAAGCCGGAAATCCACTTCCAAATATCATCACCAAACAGTTTTATGACAACTTCGCAAACATCGGCGGATGCGGTGCGGCCATCGGACTTGTCATCGCCATTATGATTGTTGCAAAATCCAATCAGTTAAAGACGCTTTCGAGACTGGCTATGGGACCAGCCATATTCAACATTTCGGAACCAATCATCTTCGGTATTCCGATTGTAATGAATCCCATCATGATGATTCCTTTTGTATTATCGAACCTTTCTATGGGGATCATTACCTATGCGGCTATGGCGATGAATCTGGTGAGTAAACCAGCGGGAGTTGCTATTCCATGGACAATACCTGCACCAATCTCCGGATTCCTTGCAACGAATGGAGACATCAGGGCTTCTATTCTCCAGATCCTGCTCATCGGACTCTCGGTACTGATCTATATCCCTTTCATCAAGGTCTGGGATAAGCAAAAGTTAGCGGAAGAAATCAGCTCTTATGAGAATGAACTGGATGATGATCTTGATCTGAACGCCCTATAGAAATCTAAATGAAACAGGCTGTCTTAAGTAAAGCAAAATCCGTCAGGCAAACCCTGAGTTCTTAGCAGCCATGAAGATATTCATGCGGAGTCTCCTTTGTGAAGAAATGGAGATTCCCATGGATAGATCATGAAATGAATTACAATCAGAAATATTGAGGGTAAAGTTCGAATAACGTGCAAAAATTATCATGCGGACCTGGTCTTTCAGTTTGGTCAGGCGATATAAAGACATGGGAAAACACAAATAATAGGCAAACCTAAATTTGGAAGATGAGAATCATTGGATTCTTTCATTATAAATGCAGTAACTTGTTTACACTGGACAGGAAGAAAAGGAGTGAGGTCAATTGAGATATGAAAAATACAGGCTTCCGGAAGGGTTTTTCCTCGGAGCCGCAGCATCTGCATGGCAGACCGAGGGTTGGACAGGAAAGAAGGAAGGTCAGGATAATTATATGGACCTGTGGTATAAGAAGACACCTGAGCTATGGCACAATGGCTACGGACCAACCATCGCCACGGATTTCTACAATAGATACAAGGAAGATGTATCCTTGATGAAGAAAGCTGGTCTAGAATGCTTCCGGACGTCCATTGACTGGTCCAGATTTATCGAAGACTATGAACATGCAACTGTCAGTGAAGAAGCAGCAGAGTACTATGACAACCTCATTGACGAGATGATTAGCAATGGAATCACCCCGATGATTTGTTTGGAACACTATGAACTACCTGCCGTACTTTTCCAGAAATATGGCGGCTGGGGATCGAAACATGTCGTGGAACTCTTCGCCAAATATGCCCGTGAGGTCTTTAAAAGATACAGCCATAAAGTGAAGACCTTCATGACCTTCAACGAACCCATCGTTGTCCAGACAAGAGTCTATCTCGACAGTATGAGATGGCCATATATCCAAGATACCCAGATGGCGATGCAGTGGAACTACAACAAAATCCTTGCTTCCGCCAAGGTCTGTGAGATTTATAGGAAAGAAGGTTTCAATAAGGATGGCGGAAAAATCGGAATCATCCTGAACCCCGAGGTCTGTTATCCAAGAAGCTCTTCACCTCATGATGTGCAGGCGGCGAGGATGTTCGACCTTTTCTTCAACAGGATCTATCTTGATCCGACCATCAAAGGCGAGATTCCAGAGGAACTCTTTGAGATCCTAGGGGAGAACGGTTGCCTTTTCGAATACACGGAAGAAGAACTGGAGACGATACGCCACAATACGGTAGACAGCGTGGGAATAAACCTCTATCAGCCTGTTCGGGTCAAGGCGAGGGAGAATCAGTGGAATGAAGAAACTCCATTTCACCCGCACAAGTTTTTCGACAAATATGATCTCCAGGGCAGGAAGATGAACCCTCACAGAGGCTGGGAAATCTATCCCAGAATCATGTATGATTTTGGCATGAGAATGAAGAATGAATATGGAAACATCGAATGGTTCATCGCAGAGAATGGCATGGGTGTTGAGCATGAGCATTTGAACAAGGATGCATCAGGCGAGATTCAGGACGATTACCGAATAGAGTTCATCCGGGAACACCTGAGATGGCTTCTGAAAGCCATAGCGGAAGGTTCCAACTGCACGGGATATATGCTCTGGGCTTTCACCGACAACGTTTCCCCACAGAATGCCTTTAAGAACAGGTATGGGCTGGTGGAAATCAACCTGGAGGATAACCGTAACAGAAGACTGAAGAAATCAGGCAGATGGTATAAGGAAGTTAGTGAATCAAGGGAATTTGAGGCAGAGAGCTTTGAGTTCGAGTATAAATAAAGGAGTAATGTAAGATGTTGAATATTCTATTGATCTGTTCAGCAGGCATGTCAACTAGCCTGCTCGTCACAAAAATGGAGAAATATGCAAAAGAGAAAGACTTTGAAGCGAAAATATGGGCTGTTTCTACAGACGCTGTAGATCGAAACCTGGCAAAAGCTGATGTGGCACTAATCGGACCACAAATTCGGTTCCAGCTCGATGACATGAAAGAAAAGGGAGCCAAACTCAATATTCCCATCGAAGTCATCAACTCAGTGGATTATGGCATGTGCAATGGACCGAAGGTTCTTGTACAGGCTATCAAGCTGCACAAGAAGCATAAAGAAGAACAGGGAATTTAAAATTAATGTTTAGTATCCTGTAATTACAAAATCATAATGATAAAGGATTTGAGCTAAGCTCGAATCCTTTTTTGTTCCGTTAGATATTGATTTATCTCTAATACGTCTGTAGCCGATTGCCCATTTTCATCACCTCCATGAGTTCTCCACAATTATAAGGTAAAACAAATTGTGGAATGAAAATTGAACGCTTAAAATATGAAGCAATGAAAGGGAATGAAGAGATGAAGAATAACAAAAAAACTCAGAAACCAGCCGTGAAAAAGAAGAGTACTAATGTGGTCCTAGGAATCATTGCCATACTGGTAATTGGTATTGCAATTTTATCAGGAATGAAATCAAACAGCAATAATAAGACTCAAGTAAAAGAGTCAGGTGTTGCAATCGCTGCAACAATCAATGAAAAAGGCGATGCGATAATCCCCGTTTCTGAAATCAGTCAAACGGCAACTTTTTATTCCTATGACAAACTTGATACGAAAATCGAATTTTTAGCCGTTAAAGCTTCAGATGGAACAATAAGGACAGCTTTTAATACCTGCCAGGTTTGTTATGCATCTGGTAGAGGATATTACAAACAAGAAGGGGACGTGCTTAAGTGTCAGAACTGTGGAAATATCTTCAAAATGGATCAGGTTGAAATCGTAAAAGGTGGATGCAATCCCGTTCCAATTTTCGAGGAGTATAAAGAAACAACGGATTCTTCAATTATCATAAAGAGTGATAACTTTAAAGAGGCAGAAAGCATATTCGCAAACTGGAAAAACTAGATATGGACAGTAAAACGAAGAATGAAGTTAAACGTAAAATAATAACATTAGATGGGGATACCGATGCTTCCTGTGCGGGTAGATTAGTAGAGAAAAAAATCAGATTGGAAGGGCTATCCTGCATTGGTTGTGAACAAAAAGTGGAAAAAGCATTAGGGAAACTTAACGGGATATCGAAAATCAAGGTCAGCTATGCAAGTAACTCTGCTTTCATCATCTATTCCCCTGAAAAGATCGATTTACCTGAAATTTATAGAACGATTAAAAAAACAGGGTATTCTGTTCTTCTTTCAGATGAGGATACAAAAGAAGAAGGCTCTATTACGAATGCCCTTCTCATAGGACTAATCCTCGTCGGATTATATATCATCGTTAAAAACACCATTGGATTTAACCTGTTTCCTCAGGTGACTCAAAATATGGGTTATGGAATGCTCTTTATAGCGGGACTCTTCACATCAATTCATTGTATTGCCATGTGTGGGGGGATTAATTTATCTCAATGCTCAGGATGCACACAAAATGAAAGCAACAATATTTATCATAAACTTAAACCAAGTTTTCTATATAACCTTGGGCGGGTGACTTCTTACACAATTCTTGGCGGAATCGTTGGATCTTTAGGCGCAGTTTTTAGTATTACACTCAAAGGAAAAGCATTGATCTCCATCATCGCAGGAATATTCATGATCGTGATGGGGGTGAATATGCTTGGTATTATCCCCTCTCTAAGGAAATTGATGCCAAGAATTCCCAAGAATTTAATCGGTAAGATTGACAGGAAAAGAAATGAGAATGGTCCGTTTATTGTCGGTTTATTGAATGGATTCATGCCCTGTGGACCATTGCAAGCCATGCAGCTCTATGCACTTGGGACAGGCAATTTTTTCGCTGGAGCATTCTCCATGTTTTTGTTTAGTTTGGGTACGGTACCTCTGATGTTCGCTTTTGGTGCTTTTAGTTCATTGCTCAACTCAAAGTTTAAAAGTCAGATGATGAAAGTGAGTGCAATGCTCGTGATTGTTCTAGGTATTGTGATGGGCAATCGCGGTTTCTCTTTGGCAGGGGTCAGTATAGAAGATAAAATTCTATCGCCCATCGGGATTACGCTTGAAGAAACCAAACCTTCCAGCCAGGCGATGATGATCAATGATCTTCAAACTGTAACGACGATTCTTGATTCTGGAAGTTATGAGCCGATTACTGTTTATGCAGGTGTCCCTTTAAAATGGACAATTGTAGTAAAAAGTGGTTCTTTGAACGGATGCAACAATGAAATCGTCATTCCTGAATACGGCTACCAAAAGAAATTGGAACTAGGAAACAATGTGATCGAGTTCACTCCTAAAAACACGGGAACAATCACTTACACCTGTTGGATGGGCATGATTCGCAGCAAAATTATCGTAGAATAGTTTAGAGGATCTATCCGGTATACTCAAAATCAATTAAAATAATCATCTTTCTGAACAGGTGGAGAACTACTTGATATAAATATCTCCATCAGTTCTCCATAATGGTGTATTATTCTTATTAAGTAAAAGTTCCAAAATAAAGGAGAAAAAAATGATTAAATTAAAGCGTATAATAACTGTTGCCCTTTCGTCAGTACTTGTCCTATCTCTCGCTGCCTGTGGTAATAAGAATGTTGAGGAAACCGTATCAGATAAGGGAGTAACTGCATTTAATGAAATCGTCAAAACCTATCCGGATAAGAAAGGCTTCCATGATGCTCTGCAGCATTGGGGATTTGAAATGGAATCCGGTGAAAAGCTTGAGTGGAGCAAAGATATGTCTGCAAATAAAGCGGATTTTGCAATGGTCATCAAGGCGGAACCACTCATTAAAGCAGGACTGGATGTAGAAAAGCTCGATAAGAATGTTTGGATTTTTGAAAAAGCAGGTAAGAATACGATGGGCATGGAGCAACCGGCGGTTTTAATCTTACCTTATGACATCAGTGATACAAAGCTTGCCTCAAAGAATTCTAATGACTCGATGAAAGCTCTGCTTGAAGCAGATCCTGATAATTTGAAATACCATGAAGACAAACAGCATTACGTACTCAATCTTGGGGGTACGAATGAGGCGATATGGACAGAGAAGCTCGGATTAAATGATACCGATATGATATTTGTCCTTGATGCTGAGCCTCTAATGGCTGCTGGACTTGATATTAATAAGTTAGAAGGGTCGGGATGGACATTCAAGAAGGCGAGTGAAGCCGATAAAACACCTGACCAGATTGTCAAAACATACGATTTGAAAAAATAGAGCGTATTGAAACTAAATAACCGTATTGAATAACAGTGTAAGAAGCAGATTGGTCTGTCTTTCACTTTTGGGATTTACTTGAATGGGGCTGTTGCAAAATAGTCCCTTTTTCATGCAGATAGTTACCTTGCGGTTTCTATCTGCATTTTTCTCGAAAAAATAGCCTGAAAAGTAAGAGGAACTGGCTCGAAGAGCCAGTTCCAATAGGTTA
>JBASOA010000062.1:0-5568 GCA_049657765.1 Clostridiaceae bacterium | reverse complement strand
CTAGAGACGAGGCAGCAAGCTACGAGGAAAGATTCGGCTACGAGGACAAGACCATGGTGACCAGCGAAGTGTTCAACCTTTGGGTCATCGAAGCACCACAGCATTACAGCGAGATGTTCCCGGTGGCGAAGACCAAGGCCAACGTCATCTGGACCGACAACGTGAAGCCTTACAAGAAGCGAAAGGTAAGAATCCTTAACGGCGGACATACCTCCACCGTGCTTGCCGCCTACCTTTCCGGACATGACTATGTCGGACAGTTCATCGACGACGCGGACTTCAACGGATACCTGAAGGACCTGCTGTTTGAAGAGATCATTACGACCATCGATCTTCCAAAGGATGAGCTAAAGGAATTTGCTGATGCGGTCTTCGAAAGATTTGGCAATCCGTTCATCAAGCACAGCTTACTAGCCATCTCCCTGAACTCCGTATCGAAATTCACCGCAAGATGCCTTCCATCCCTCGTGGATTACAAGGCTATGAATAAAGAATTACCAAAACGATTATCCTTCTCTTTAGCTGCACTCATCAAGTTCTACGATGTGAAGAAAGATGAAACAGGTTACTATGGCGTAAGAGAAAATGGAGACAAATATCCTGTAAAGGATGATGAGGATATCCTTGAATTCTTCGAGAAGGTCTGGAAAGAAAAGGACCTTGCGGTGATTGTTAACGAGACACTGAAGAACAAGGCTTTATGGCACCAGGACCTGACCGAGGTAGAAGGACTTGAAAAAAGTATTTTAGAGTACCTCACAAGTATTGCAAGCCATGGCGTAAGGGAAACCCTTAATAAGCTTTAAAAGAGAGGAGAAAGTTATGTCATCTGAAAAGAAGTTATACCACATCACAGGAAATGACAGCGTAGCAGTTGCAATCATCGATGTCCAAAAAGATGAAACCCTCGAAATTGACGGGATTACTGTAAAAGCGAATGCTGACATTCCAACTGGACATAAAATCGCACTGAAAGAAATCAAGGAAGGCGAGGACATCGTCAAGTATGGTTTCTCCATCGGACATGCAAAGGAAACTATCCATGCAGGAGACTGGGTACATACCCACAATCTAAAGACCGGACTCCATGACCTCATGGAATATAAATATACGCCGCTAAAAAATGAGTATAAAGTGCTTGGCGGACCAGACACGTTCAAGGGATATCGTAGAAAGAACGGAGATGTCGGAATCAGAAATGAGCTATGGATCGTTCCAACCGTTGGATGTGTCAATGGCGTAGCTGAACTGATCATCAAGAAGTTCAAGGAAAGAGTAAATCCAGTTGGGATTGATGCGATCGAAGTTTTCAGCCATAATTATGGCTGTTCCCAGCTTGGCGATGACCATGAAAACACAAAGAGAATCCTTGCGGACCTTGTCAAGCATCCAAATGCCGGAGGCGTTCTTGTCCTTGGGCTTGGCTGTGAGAACAATACCATGGAAGGATTTAAGGAAGCTATTGGAACTTGGGATGATGAACGAACAAAATTCATTGTCACCCAAGCCGTGGGCAACGAAATCGAAGCTGGAATCAGAGCGCTGACAAGTCTTTATGAAATCATGAAGAATGATGTAAGAGTGGATGTCCCAGTTTCCGAGCTAAAAGTTGGACTCAAGTGTGGAGGATCCGATGGATTCTCAGGAATCACCGCGAACCCACTACTTGGAAGATTTTCAGATTATCTTGCGTCAAAGGGTGGAACCACTATGCTGACAGAAGTGCCTGAAATGTTCGGCGCCGAAACCATTCTAATGGATCGGGCTGAAGATGAAGAGGTATTTGAGAAGATTGTAAGTCTTGTGAATGACTTCAAGCAGTATTTCATCGATAACAAGCAGCCAATCTACGAAAATCCTTCACCAGGAAACAAGGCTGGCGGAATTTCAACACTCGAAGACAAGTCTCTTGGCTGTACGCAAAAGGGTGGACATTCTATCGTCAAAGATGTTCTTGGCTATGGTGAAATCGCAACGAAGAAGGGACTTAATCTTTTAAGCTCTCCAGGAAACGACATGGTCGCAACAACAGCACTTGGTGCTTCAGGCTGTCATATCGTTCTCTTCACTACAGGAAGAGGAAATCCTTATGGAAGTTTTGTCCCATGCGTAAAGGTATCCTCCAATACCAAGCTCCATGACCTGAAACCGCATTGGATTGATTTCAATGCCGGACAGATATTAGATGGAAGAGAATCTGACGAGATGACCCAGGATTTTATAAACTATGTGGTTAATGTCGCCAGTGGAGAATATGTCAATAATGAAAAGAATGGATACAGAGAAATTTCCATCTTCAAGACGGGAATAATCGAATAACAGCATTTAAAGCTCTTAGAGAGGATGAAAGTCTTCCCTAAGAGCTTTTTTATCTAGAACTAAAATGGGATGTCAAATAAAAATGCAAAATGTTCTGAAATTTGTTAAACTAATCTTATCAAACCACAAAGGAGAAAAATGATGAAAGCGATATGGAATGGAAAAGTATTAGCAAGTAGCGAGCAGACAGTTATTGTAGAAGGAAACCATTATTTCCCGATTCAGGATGTTGATTTAACTTATTTTGAAAAAAATGACGAGCATACAACTTGCGCATGGAAAGGAATCGCCAGTTATTATGATATTGTAGTTGATGGGAAGAGAAATAAAAGCGCTGCCTGGTACTATCCTGATCCCAAACCAGAAGCGGAAATGGTCCGGGACCGTGTTGCATTTTGGAAAGGCGTCGAAGTGAAGTAAAAAGAATTAAACTGACCTATTGTTCCTGTTATATTTATTTATTTATTTATTTCATCGGCAAGGTTGTTAAAGCAGTAGAAGTATGCACAAATTAAAACTCCTCCCTATAGATGTAGCTAAAAGCTACATCTGCTGGGAGGAGTATTCTATGGAAAGGATTTTTTAGTTCTACTTTAAAGTGTCCATGTCGACGAAATCCATATCGGTGTAGGTGATATTTTCACCGCACATTGCCCAGATAAAGGTATAGTCGGAGGTACCAACACCGGAGTGGATGGACCATGAAGGGGAAATGGCTGCCTGCTCATTCTTTAAAATCAGATGCTTGGTTTCATCTGGCTTACCCATGAGGTGGATAACTCTGGCATTTTCATCCATATTAAAGTAAATATAAACTTCCATTCTTCTTTCGTGGGTGTGCGTAGGAAAAGTATTCCAAGCACTGCCTTCCTGAAGCACGGTGTAACCCATCTGTAGCTGGCAGCTTTCACAAACGTTCGGATGGATGTACTGGTAAATCTTTCTCTTGTTCAGCGTCTTTGCTTCGCCAGTTTCCATAGGCTTTATTTTGTCGATGCTGATTTTAACATTTGGATACTTGTGATGAGCAGGTACAGAGGAAATATAGAATTTCGCTGGATTTGCTGGATCCAGAGACTTGAAGCGAAGGTCCTTCGTTTCCTTGCCGATATAGTAACCATCCTGATTCTTCATGGATTCCTCAACACCCTCAATAATGATTGAGCCGGGTCCTCCAATATTGATGACACCAAGTTCTCTTCTTTCAAGGAAGTAAGTTACTCCAAGTTCCTTGGTCAGGCTGATTTCTAATTCTTTAGTTGTTGGCGTCACGCCACCAAAAATCATTCGATCATTGTGGGTATAGGTCAGGCAGACTTCTCCAGGAATAAAGTTTTCCTCGACGAGGAATTCTCTTCTCAGGTCTTCAGTAGAATAATTTCTGATATCTTCCGGACTATGGGTATATTTCGTTTTCATCATCTGTTATCTCTCCTTTGGGACTATTTTTAAGTACATAAAACAATCGTACCCCATAAAATGGCAATCTTCAATGAAACTATGGAAGATTCCGAAAATCCGATTAAAATATCATTCATTTCTTGCTCCGCAGAAAACCATTGAATCAGAAGCCTTTAGGAGACTCACTTCAACGATTCGGCCTAAAATCGTCGGTTTTTCACGAGATAAATGGCAAGAAATGAGAGTTTTCATGAGGTGAATACGTTGACACAAAAATGAGTCAAAGGTATCATGAGAGTATTGGAAAAAAAGAGATGAAGTTCAGGAGGAATTAACATGACAAATCAAATTGCAGAGTTTTCTATGGATTTTTTTAGCCTTAAGGGTAAGGTAGCCATTGTAACGGGTGGAAATACCGGACTTGGACAAGGTTTTGCTGTTGCACTTGCTAAAGCGGGTGCAGATATATTCATTACCTCAAGAAGCCAAAATTTTGAGGTGACACAAGAACTGGTCGAAAAAGAAGGAAGACGGTTTGAATATTTCCTTGGAGATCTCGCAGAGAAAGAAAATATCGAGAAACTCGTAGAGAAATGCATGAAGGACTATGGGAGAATTGATATCCTCGTGAACAACGCTGGAACAATCAAAAGGGCACCCCTGCTCGAACATAAGGATGAGGATTTTGAGTTTGTCATGAACGTCAATGTTCATTCGGCATATTACCTTAGTCAAAGAGTGGCTAAAGTGATGAAGGAACAAGGGGGCGGAAAGATTATCAATATTGCCTCTATGTTAAGCTTCCAGGGCGGAAAGTTCGTTCCTGGATATACCGCAAGCAAACATGCATTGGCGGGACTAACCAAAGCATTTGCGAATGAACTGGCCGTTTATAATATCCAGACCAATGCCATTGCCCCTGGATATTTCGCCACGAACAACACCCAGGCCATCAGGGATGATGAAAATCGAAATGATGAAATCTTAGGAAGAATACCTGCAGCAAGATGGGGAACACCATCTGATCTTATGGGCGCTGTCGTATTCCTCGCAAGCAATGCTTCGAGCTATGTCAATGGGCATATCCTTGCTGTTGATGGTGGATGGCTGGTTAGATAAAACACATAAAGTGAAGAGATAAAAGTGAAAAGTGCGCAGAAGATGTCCATTAAAGGCTTATTCTGCGCTACTTTTATGCAAACTAGGATATTTATTGTTATTGGCATGAATATCAGTCAAATGAAATAAATTAGCGTAAGAACTGCTGATATCAATGGTCTTAAATGATTTAAACTAAGCAAAACATCTTTCGCTAAGAATTTGGCGATTAATGCCTGAAATGTAATCCGTTTCTGAAGACGATAACAGAACAAGATATGTTCTATTTTGAGAAGAGATAACATAAAATGAATTTTATAAAAAGGTTTACAATGTTAGAATTTTATACATAAAGACATTGGAGGGGAAAAAATGAAAAAGATTTTATCACTAGTCCTATCATCAGTACTGGCACTTGGAATATTAGCTGGATGTGGTTCAAAGACAAATACTCCAGTTAGTACACCAGGAAATGCAGAAACCCCAGTAGCTTCAGATAAAGAAGTAACCATCAGAGTACAGTGGTGGGGTGGAGACGACAGACATGAAGCAACGCTTAATGCCATAAAAGAATTTGAAGCCAAGCATCCACTAATCAAGGTCAAAGCTGAGTATGGCGGATGGGACGGACACAAAGACAAGGTGACCACCATGATTGCAGGAAACACAGCACCAGACGTTATGCAGATCAACTACGACTGGATCTCCACATTCTCCGCAGACGGAAAAGGTTTCTATGACCTAAGGTCA
>JBASOA010000061.1:0-12065 GCA_049657765.1 Clostridiaceae bacterium | reverse complement strand
CAGACTCTGATCAAGGCTTGAAACCAGATACTTTTTAGAACCATGGTCCCCATAAGGTCCTGGCCACATGGTATAACCCGCCTTTGATGAAATGATCAGCTCATCTCGATAAGGCATGAGCTCTTCTTTCAGAATCCGCCCGAAATTCTTCTCCGCACTTCCAGGATTAGGTCCATAGTTGTTTGCAAGGTCAAAATGCGTGATGCCTAAATCAAATGATTTGGTCACCATATTCTTCATATTGATGTAGTTGTCCACATCTCCAAAGTTATGCCAAAGTCCTAATGATATTGCCGGAAGTAGTAACCCACTAGTTCCAAGCCTTCTATATTTCATCGTATCGTATCTCTTGTCGTCTGCTAAATAAGTCAATTCATTTCCTCCTTAATCATTTAGAATTTTCTAATATTGTTATATTATCTCATTATTAGGAACTATACTCAATCTTCATTTTGATCGAGTGACTTTCTATTAAAGTATTTATCACAAACATGAGCTATAGTTTCTATCTGATTACCTTATTTCGTCTACATTATCAAGATAAAGAGAAATCTCACCACACTGTGGGCAAATGGCCACTTTAGGTTTCCCCAGCCTTTTCGCAAACATCCCTATTCCTTTTGATATTTTTATTCCGTAGCTTGAACCTTCTACCTTAACATCATATCCTTCAAGCATTTCTATTTTACAATGGTTACAAATTCTCAAGCACATTCCTCCCCTTTCATTCCTAAGTATCGTAGTAATTACTTTTACTCCTAAACTATCCAAACAAATAACGACGATGATTTTAAGGTGTAATAATCATATGTTTTTTATCTGAATCTATATTCTATATTACACCAAAATTTCAATATTTTATGAGCGTTATCCTAATTATTTAAAGCTGTAGCCTTTGAATATTTTCAAATCAGGTACACCCTTAAACTGTACAGATTATCAAGATTAATCTGTACAACAAAAAATGGATGAATGCTCATCGCACTCATCCATTTCCATTTTAATTATTCAGCTGACTTTGCAGCTTCACTTTCTTTCTCTTTCTTTTCCATGTCGATTAGAGCATCTCTTCTTGACAGGTTGATTCTTCCCTGTGGGTCAATCTCTGTGACCTTAACCAGGATTTCATCTCCTACATTAACGATGTCCTCAACCTTTTCCACTCTCTTCATATCGAGCTTGGAGATATGGACAAGACCTTCCTTGTTTGGCAGGATTTCAACGAATGCACCAAATGTTGCAATCTTAACGACCTTACCAAGGTAAATTTCGCCAGGAACAACTTCCTTGACAATTCCCTCGATGATCTTGATCGCACGTTTGACCATTTCAATGTCAGATCCACCGACAAATACTTTTCCAGTGTCGTCGATATCAATCTTAACGCCTGTTTCAGCGATAATCTTGTTGATGACCTTTCCGCCTGAACCGATAACGTCTCTGATCTTGTCAGGATTGATCTGAAGGGTGAATATCTTAGGCGCGTACTCTGATACTTCAGGTCTTGCTTCGGATATTGCAGCATTCATGACATCAAGAATCTTAAGTCTTGCTTCCTTGGCATCAATGATCGCTGTTCTGACAACATAAGGTGAAAGTCCTGCAATCTTGGTATCAACCTGGATAGCAGTGATTCCTTCTGTAGTTCCTGCAACCTTGAAATCCATGTCGCCGAAGAAATCTTCAACGTCCTGGATGTCTGTTACAACTGTCTCTTCGCTTAAATCATCTGTAGTGAACAGACCCATAGCGATACCTGCAGCTGGTCTCTTTAGTGGAACACCAGCATCAAGCAGTGCAAGGGAGGATCCGCATACGGATGCCTGTGAAGTGGAACCATTGGAGGATAATACTTCTGATACAACTCTAATGGTGTATGGGAATTCTTCCTCGTTAGGGATCAATGGAAGGATTGCCTTTTCAGCAAGTGCACCATGTCCGATTTCTCTTCTTCCTGGTCCTCTCATTGGTCTGGTTTCTCCAACGGAGTAAGATGGGAAGTTGTAGTGATGGATATATCTCTTGCTGGTATCTTCGCTGACACCATCAAGAATCTGAATGTCTCCGATGGCACCAAGTGTTGCCACTGCAAGAACCTGAGTCATTCCTCTTGTGAAGAGTCCTGAACCGTGTGTTCTTGGAAGTATTGCAACTTCTGAAGCTAAGGATCTTACTTCATCAAAAGCTCTTCCATCAACTCTCTTATGTTCAAAAATCGCCATGTCTCTTACAATCTTCTTCTGAATCTTGTAGATTGTTTCAGCGATATCGCTCTTCTTGTCTGGATACTTTTCACCAAATTCTGCTGCTACAAGCTTCTTGACTTCATCAAGCCTTGCATTTCTAACATTCTTGTCATCTGTATACATGGCTTCCTTGACCATATCTGTAGCAAAGGCTTTAACATCCTTCTGCACATCTTCATCTAACAGATAAAGAACTGGAACCTTTTTCTCTTTTCCAAATTCTACAGTAAGTTCTTTCTGGAAAGCGATGATTGGCTGGCAAGCCTCAAAACCATATTCGATACCCTTGATCATGGTTTCTTCATCCACTTCATTGGCTCCGGCTTCAATCATCATGATCCTTTCTTCTGTTGAACAGACAGTCAGGTTCATTGCGCTTAATTCTCTTTCCTTTGAAGTTGGGTTCAATACGAACTCGCCATCAATAAGTCCTACTGACACAGCTGCAAGAGGTGTGGTGTAAGGAACTGAGGAAAGAAGAAGTGCGATTGATGCGGCATTGATTGCTAAAATATCTGGAAGGTTGTCATTTTCAATGGACATGACTGTGCAGACTACCTGTACGTCATTTCTGTATCCATTTGGGAAAAGTGGTCTAATTGGTCTGTCTATTGCTCTACCAGCAAGGATTGCCTTTTCTGAAGGTCTTCCTTCTCTCTTGATGAAACCACCAGGGATCTTACCTACAGCATACATTCTCTCTTCATATTCAAGAGACAATGGGAAAAAGTCTATTCCATCTCTTGGATTCTCTGAAGCATTGGCATTGACCATGACAACAGTATCTCCATAATTCATGAAAATGGCTGCATCAGAAAGCATTCCTCTATCGCCAAATTCGATTCCGAATTCTCTTCCAGCTACCTGGATACTCTTTTGGATTTTCATTAATTCATCTCCTCAATTAACTGCCTGGGTCGGCATCCAAGGATGTGATGAGATTTTACTCCAATTGAATTTTTTAAAAATCAAAAGATACAAATGAGTATCGTCATGATCCTGTGTCCTTTGATTTTTAAAAAATATTAGAATAGTCATCTCATCATCCCTGCCTGCATATCAGGTCAGATTGTTTTTCTTGTCCGTTCATTTCTTCGTCAAGGCTAAGTCCATGATAAGGTTTTAGTCCTGGCATATACTAAAAGCCTGCTTAGAAAAGCAGGCTCAGAGTATACTTATTGATTATCTTCTGATCGAAAGCTTAGCTATGATATCTCTATATCTTTCAATATCTTCTGCCATCAGATAATTAAGAAATCCTCTTCTAGCACCAACCATCATAAGAAGTCCTCTTCTTGAATGGTGATCCTTCTTGTGGATCTTAAGATGTGCTGTAAGAGAGTTTATTCTCTCTGTTAGAAGAGCAATCTGAACTTCTGGTGAACCTGTGTCACCTTCGTGTCTTCCGTAAGTTTGAATCAGTTCTAATTTTCTTGCCTTATCCATTAGTTATTCCTCCTAATATTATAATCCCCTATGACCAAGTTAAAAGACGGCAATCCTTATAACGTAGTTCACGGTTCGTAGGTATTATACCATAAAGCTATTTCAACTGCAATATTATAGTAAGGGGTAAAGTTCCTGTCCCCTTGCATATTGCTCGTCCAGTTTAAGTTGATCGATCAACAGGTCAAGGGTATCATACTTGATTTCATCTCTCATGTATTCAATGAAATAAAGCTGCACTTCCTCGCCATAAATCTCTTCGTCAAAATCCAGGATGTAGGTTTCTATACTGAGGTTCTCACCGTTTACTGTAGGATTATATCCGACAGACGTGATGCTGTTGTATTGTTTTCCCTTGACGATGATATTCGTATGATAAACTCCGGTTTTAGGAATCACATACTTTGTGTCATAACTCATGTTTGCAGTAGGAAAGCCAAGTTTTCGGCCTAATTTCTTTCCCCCGATAATCTCTCCTCTGATCATGAAAGGCTCGAACAAAAGCTTATTGGCTTCTTTCATTTTGCCTTTTAAGATGAGATTTCTGATTCTCGTACTGCTGATGATGTCGTCATTTGACAGAGCGGCATCCAGAACGAAAAGCTTGAAACCATACTTTATTGACATTTCTCTTAAAGTATCCACATTGCCCATATTCTGATAGCCATATTTATAATTAAAGCCAACAACGAAACCTTTGGCATTATATTCACTGATTAGATTTTTAATAAAATCTTCTGCTGTGGTTTGCATATACTTCATGGTAAAGGAGACAAAAATAGTGATATCCACACCTTTGCTTTTCAGGAGATGGATTTTCTGTTTTGTATCCATAAGTAATTTAGGCGCAAGCTCAGGCTTTGCCACTGTTAAAGGATGGTTTTTGAAAGTGTAGACCGCGCTTTTCAGTCCATCAGCCATGGCTTCGTCAACAACTTTGTTGATGAGGGTCATGTGACCTTTGTGCAAGCCGTCAAAACTTCCAAGGGCGATGTAGGTGCCCTCTTTGAATTCACCTTTAACATTTTCATCAATTATTATCATGTCTTAACCTCACATCAGATTTACTGCAAGAAACAAGTAATCTTCTTCTCTTTTTAAAATACCCAAAAAGCTTTCATCTTCTGAATAAGCCCGATACATTCCATGATCAAGAGTTGAAGTGATTTTTCGATTCTTTACCTTGACGCCATTGACAATCAAATTCAAGAATTCTTCAGGAATGATGAACTTCTCGTATTCCTTGAGGACTTCGTCCATGGGTACAAGATAGTTTTCATAACCATTTTCTTCAAGTTCTAAAAGCTTTACCGAATTTTCCATTCTGAAACTGCCAGTAGCTTCCCTCACCAGGCTGGTCATGATGGCTCCGCACCCTAGCTTTTCTCCGATGTCATCAATAAGGCTCCTGATGTAGGTTCCCTTGGAACACTGTACAAGAATTTCCCCTTCTGTGCCATCAAAATTATAGAGCTCAAGTTTCTTAATTGTAACAGGTCTTCTTTCCCGCTCAATTTCAATCCCTTGCCTTGCCAATTCATATAATCTTTTTCCATCTTTTTTAAGTGCCGAATACATCGGAGGCATTTGCATGGAATCTCCGAGAAACCCTATAATCGTTTCCCTGACAATATCTTCAATAGGAATTTCCCCATCCGTCTTTGTCACAACGCCAAAGGCATCCAAAGTATCTGAGGTGTATCCTAGTTTGAATCCAGCCCGGTAGGTTTTCTCTCCACCCATGATATAGTCTACAAGTTTCGTCGCTTTCCCCACACAAATGGGAAGTACGCCTTCTGCTTCCGGGTCAAGTGTCCCAGTATGTCCGACTTTTTTCACATGGAGGATTTTACGTACAGCTGATACCGCACCAAAGGAAGTGATCCCTTTTTCTTTGTAAAGATTGATTACGCCATTCAAACTGTTCTCATCCTTTCTATTTCAAGAAGAAGCATATTCTTTGCTTCCTCCAGGGTCTTCGCTTTAAGGTTGCAGCCTGCAGCCCTTACATGTCCACCTCCGCCGAATTTGCCGCAAAGCGCACTGGCGTCAATGATTTCTTTTGTCCTTATACTTACTCTGAAAAAACCTTCAGCTTCCTTAAGAAGGATTGAAACATCGGCTTCCGGAGGCTCAAGGCCATAATTGACAATATCTCCAGAATCCCTGTCAGAAATCGACAGAGAGTTAAAATCCAAGGCTTCAAGGTTCATCAATGAAACAAATCCGTCTTCATCTCTTTCCAAGGTCGCCAGGGCTTTACCCAGCAGTTTCAATCTCTTGAATTCACTGGTATTGAAAAGCGTCCTTTGAATCTTCGAAAAATCAAATCCGGTTTCAAGTAAATCAGCTGCAACGCGAAGCGTCTCAGGTGTTGTAGAGGAATATTTAAAAGAACCCGTATCTGCAACAATTCCCGTATATAGGCATTCTGCAATGGGTACAGTAAGTTTTATCCCGAGGTCTTTGATTAGTCCTGAAATAATTTCTGCCGTTGATGATGCCGCAGTGTCCACTTCATTCAAATCGCCATACATATCATTACTGACATGGTGGTCGATACTGATCTTATAGATTTCCTGGAATCCTGTTCTCTCCATGGAAAGTCTTTCCACGTTGCCGCAATCGAGGGCAATGAGAAGATTCCGGTCTTCTGCAAGTTTCCCTGTCTTACCATACTCGTCATACAGTGTGAGATAAGTTAGGTTCTCAGGCGCAGGTTCCTTTGAAAGAACCACAACGTCTTTTCCAAGACTCCTAAGGGCAAGGGTCAGGGCAAGAGTACTACCCACGGCATCGCCATCAGGCGACGCGTGGGTAACTACTGCTATCTTGTCTGTTTCTCTGATTTTATTTAGGATTGCCATGTTGTTCATGACTATTTCCCCTTCATCTCATTGGCTTTTTTAATCAGCTCATCAATATGCATACCCTTGTCGATGGTATCGTCCAAAGTGATAATCAGCTCAGGGACATATCTTACCTTGATTCTTTGGGAAACTTCATGCCTGATATATCCTGCTGAACTTTTTAGTGCTGAAAGTGATTCTTCTTTTTGCTTCTCTGTCCCAAAAATACTTACAAAAACCTTTGCGTAACTTAAATCCGAGGTTACTTCCACATCTGTTATGGTTACCATGGCGGTGATTCTGGGATCTTTTAGTTCATTCATGACGATGTTAGAAATTTCTTTCTTCATCTCTTCATTTAAGCGTCCAGATCTGTATTTTGCCATTTTTTCCACCTCACTTTTTTCTATTTCTTCATTGGTTAAATATTAAAGTTCTTTTCTCTTGATTGATTCCATGAAGAAGGCTTCTATGATATCTCCCTCTCGGAGGTCATTGAACTTTTCAATGGAAAGACCACATTCGTATCCTGTGGCAACTTCCTTCACATCATCCTTAAATCTCTTCAGTGATGCCAAGTGACCTTCATGGACAATGACACCATTTCTAAGAATTCTTACTTCTGAATTTCTTGTGATCTTACCCGTAAGGACATAACAACCAGCGATGGTTCCGATAGCGGATACCTTGTAGGTAGCTCTTACCTCAACGCGACCAAGGATAACTTCCTTGATATCAGGAACGAGCATACCAATCATGGCAGCCTTGACATCGTCAATGGCCTGGTAAATGATTCTATAGGTCTTCACATACACTTTTTCTTTGTCTGCAATGATTGCTGCATTGTTGTCTGGTCTGACGTTAAATCCGATAACAACAGCATTAGATGCCGCTGCAAGGGTAATATCAGTCTCAGTGATTGCACCAACACCGCTATGGATTACTCTTACCTTGATTTCATCAGTGGATAATTTCTCCAGTGAATTTCTCAGGGCTTCTATTGACCCTTGAACATCAGCCTTGATGATGATTGGAAGTTCCTGAATCTTTCCTTCTTTAACCTGGTTATAAAGGTCTTCTAGTGAAACTCTCATCGTACTATGGCTCAAGCTCTTTTCCTTGATCTTTCTTGCTTCTGCCATTCCTCTTGCAGTCTTCTCATCCTTGACCTGGTTAAACTTGTCACCAGCTACAGGTACTTCAGATAATCCAAGTACCTCTACAGGAATGGATGGTCCGGCACTGGTAATCTTCTTACCCTTGTCGTCAAACATCGCTCTGATACGACCATAGGTTGAACCAACCAAAATGGAATCTCCAACACGAAGTGTTCCTTTTTGTACAAGAAGTGTCGCAAGCGGTCCTCTTCCCTTGTCAAGTTCTGATTCAATGACTGCACCGATGGCTCTTCTATTAGGATCAGCCTTAAGCTCTTCCACTTCAGCGGTCAATAGAACCATTTCAAGAAGGTCTTCGATACCAATTTTAGCCTTGGCAGATACTGGAACCATGATGGTGTCTCCACCCCATTCTTCAGCAACCATGCCGTACTCTGTAAGTTCTTGCTTAACCTTTTCGATGTTTGCACCAGGCTTATCGATCTTATTGATTGCAACGATCATTGGTACTCCGGCTGCCTTACAATGGTTGATCGCTTCAGCAGTTTGTGGCATGATTCCATCATCTGCAGCAACAACAAGGATAACGATATCCGTAATCTGTGCTCCTCTTGCTCTCATGGCGGTGAAGGCTTCATGGCCAGGAGTGTCAAGGAAGGTTATTTTTTCTCCATTAAGGGTTATGGTATAAGCTCCGATATGCTGGGTAATTCCGCCAGCTTCGCTTTCTGTTACCTTTGCTTTTCTGATGGCATCTAAAAGGGAAGTCTTACCGTGGTCAACGTGACCCATAACCGTAACGATTGGAGGTCTCTTGACTAGGTTGACATCGAGAACGTCATCTACCTTTTCATCATCGATTCCAAGGCTTGCATCCTTAACCTTGACCAGTTTGACTTCAAGTTTTTCAGCAGCCTTCTCAGCCGTCTCAAAGTCGATTTCCTGATTGATTCCAGCCATAATTCCGCTGAAAATCAAGGCTTTGATTACTTCAGCCACTGGTTTCTCGAGCTTATCTGCAAAATCCTTGACGGTAATAAAATCACCGACTTCGATTCCTTCAGTCTTCTCTTCGCTCTTGGCCTTTTCAATTTCTTCTTCTCTTAGTTCTCTCTTGGACTTCTTTTTCTTTTTAGCAAGATTTACTGCCTCTTCGTTAAGGATCTCTTCATATTCGTCAACGATGCTGCTCTTTTCTTTCTTATCTTCTCCATTAGCTTCCTGCGACTTGGCGCGATCTGCCAGAAGTTCCTTGATTAGGGCTGCATCTTCTTCTTCAACCACACTCATATGATTCTTAACTTCTATACCAAATTCGTCCTGCAGCATGGTAATAAGTTCTTTGCTTGTAATCTCTAGTTCTTTTGCAAGTTCATGCACTCTGATTTTTGACAATAGGACCACCTCCGTTTTTTATTCTTCTACCTTGACGCTGTGCATGGATACGATCTTATCGGCCATACTTTGGTCTGAAACACCCACAACAGCAATCACTTCATAACCCAATGCATGTCCTAATTCATCAGGAGTGAAATCCTCTATATAAGCTACATTGTATCTCTCGCTATAGCCTTTAAACTTATCTCTTGTATTCTGGGAAGCGCCTGGGGACACAATAAGAAGTTTGATTTTTCCTACCTTGACCGCTTCCATATTCTTGTTGTACCCAATGACAATATTTCCAGATTTTCTTGTTAGTCCTAGAAAGGACAGTACCTTATTCATTAATGACCGCCTTTCTGAGTTCGTCGTAGATCTCTTCACTGATGGCCGTTTCAAGATTTCTTGAAAGCCTCTTGGTCTTATAGGCCTTTTCAAGGCAGGCTACATCTTTACAGACATAAGCGCCTCTTCCTGGTTTCTTCCCTACAAGATCGATAGAAAGCTCCCCTTCCTTGTTCTTTACCACTCTGATGAGATCTTTCTTGGGTTTCATCACCATGCAACCCGTACACATTCTCATCGGTATTTTTTTCACCTTCACACAAAACACCTCTCTTTCAATATTAAGTAGAGAATTGATTACTTATCAACCTCTTCGGTTTCTTCAATTTCTTCAGTTTCTTCATCATCAGTCACAACGGTATCTTCAACTGCTGCATGCTCGTCAATGACAACACCATCTCCTGCATCATCTGTAACGGTTCGCGTAGTATCAGTTTCCACTGCCTCATCCATAGTTGGATTTTCCACATCAGATTCTACAGCTTCTACTGCTTCCTCATTCTTGGCTTCAACTCTTGACTGCACTTCCTGATCAAACTGTTTCTTGCTCTTGATGTCTATTTTCCAGCCGGTAAGTTTTGCAGCCAGTCTTACGTTCTGACCTTCCTTGCCGATGGCGAGGGAAAGCTGGTTTTCATCAACAATGACCTTGCAGGAATTTCCTGATTCTTCAATCAACACATCAAGAACTTTGGCAGGGCTAAGGGCGTTCGCAATAAACTCCTTAGGATCCTTTGACCATCTGATGATATCAATTTTCTCATTACGAAGCTCATTGACGATACGCTGAACTCTTGTTCCTCTAGGTCCTACACAGGCACCCATTGGCTCAACTTCAGGATCGTTCGATGATACGGCTATCTTGGTTCTTGAACCTGCTTCTCTTGAGATTGATTTAATTTCAACAATTCCATCATAGATTTCAGGAACTTCTTTTTCAAAAAGTCTCTTCACAAGACCTGGATGGGTTCTTGAAACTGAAATCATCGGTCCCTTTGGATTTTGTTTGACTTCAACAATATAAAGTAAAATCTTATCATTGAATTCGTACTTCTCACCTGGGATCTGCTCTGATGGGGTAAGGACGGTTTCAGACTTTCCAAGGTCAATGTAGATATTGCCCTTGTCTTTTCTCTGTACGGTTCCCTGAATCACATCAAATTCTTTTTCGTGGTATTCATTATAAAGGATACTTCTTTCAGCTTCCTTAATTCTCTGCGTTACGATTTGCTTTGCAGCCTGAGCAGCGACTCTCGCAAAATTCTCAGGTGTCACTTCCTTCTCCACGAAATCAAGGAGTTCGTACTTTTTGTTGATTGCCTGTGCATCTTCTAATGAAATTTCCTCTTCTTCGTCGAAAACTTCCTCAACCACTTGTCTCAGGGCGAACACTTTAATCTCGCCAGTTTCTCTGTCGATACGCACTCTGACATTCTGGTTGCCTGAATTCGCATAGTTTTTCTTGAATGCAGCGATAAGCGCATCCTCAAGTGTCTCAAAGAGCATCTGCTCGCTGATTCCTTTTTCTTCCACTATGGCTTTTAATGCAAGGATTACCTCATCCTTCTTTTTTACAGTTGCCTTTGCCTTTGCCATTTTATCCTCCTCAATATACTTCTAGAGATCGACTTCAATATTTATCGTTTTCAAATTACCCATGAGAATCTCGACTTCTTCTTTGCCACATAACAGGATAATCTTCTCTTCATTCACATTCTTCAGTATGCCTTTAATATTCTTCGAACCACTCACAGGCTTCTTTGTTTTCACAAGGACCTGCTCTCCTATGGCTTTTTCCATATGCTCCATGGTAAATAGTGGTCTGAATATGCCGGGAGAAGAAACCTCCAAATTGTAGTCCTCTACGATTGGATCTTTCTCATCTAGTATTTCGCCCACTGCTTTAGAAACCTTTTCGCAATCATCAAGTGTTATTCCGTTCTCACTATCGATATAGAACCTCAGAATATTAACGCCATCTTCACGAACATATTCCATGTGATAGAGTTCGACTCCGACTGATTTTACCGCCGCTTCAAAAAGATCTTCAAGCATGATTAGCTTTTCCATAATATCACCCCGCAATTGTTATTCATGACCTTATTTTATCACACAATTTATTGCATTTCTCAAAATCTAGATATTGAAAAACGCAACTGGAAAAAAGTTGCGTTACAAAATGAAAGAGCGGGTTTTGCCCACTCTCAAAGTTCACGTTATTGTACCTTTAAATATTATCACATTTGTTTGAAACTTTCAACCTTTTATCAGTTTATCTGGTCAAAGTCAAGTGATATTTTAGAAATAATAATCAAGAGAAGCAATTTGATCAAGTGTAAAAATTAGAAAGAATTGTCCTTCCTCCCCTCTCATGTCAACATTATTTCTTACTGAATCCCAAAGGACGGGAGCAACTTGCCACTCATCGATCAATCTTAGAGTTTCTCCCTTCAAAAGCAAAGATGGTTTAATGTTGGCTGCAAGAATATTGCTTTCTCTTGTATCTGGATCCTGCATATATAGAAAACTTTTTGACTTTTTTGCAGCTGTCCAGATTGTCACACCAGGCAGGATCGGGATGACAAAAGGATATACTAACCTTTATAAACAATATTGAATTCTAAAAATTAAAGAACGAAAGCTGGTTGGTATCATCCATTCCCTTTAACGCACCACAGGCA
>JBASOA010000060.1:0-20621 GCA_049657765.1 Clostridiaceae bacterium | reverse complement strand
GTGTAAAGGATACGTCCATCCCCTATCTTCTCTCTTTGTTCCAAGCATCATAAACACTCCTCTAAACTCTTGCTGATAATAGGAGAAGTCTTCAGCCGTCATCAGTGGTTTTAGGATTTCATAACGTTCCTCAGGAAATTTCTTCTTGAGCGCTTCAACTAGCCCCTCATCATTTACGACAGGTGGATAGAAATCTCTGATTTCAAGGCTTACTTTTGCACCCGTCATATACATGACGCCATCGCAAATTCCTTTGAGTTTTTCCTTGATGCTAAAATACACTTCATCATTGTATGACCTTATCGTTCCTGTCATTTCGGCTGTTCCAGCAACAATGTTTCTTGCTTCGCCAGCCTGAATGGTTCCGATATTGACGACAACAGGTTCCAATGGATCCATATTTCTTGAAATGATTGTCTGGGCTCCGCTGATAATTTGTGTTGCAGCAAGGATAGCATCTATTCCAAGATGAGGCTGTCCCCCATGGGAGCTTTGTCCTTCAACTTTAATATCAAACTCCCCACTTCTTGCCATCATAGGACCTTTGGCAAGACCAATGATTCCTTCAGGTAGTCCTGGATAAAGGTGAAACCCATAGATTTTTTGCACATTTAATGCTTGAAGAACTCCAGTCTCCATGATGATTCTTGCGCCACCAGGACTTTCCTCTGCAGGCTGAAAAATAAGGACAACCGTCTTTTCAAGCACGTCCAAAGACTTCAAGTACTTTGCAAAGCCAAGAAGCATGGCCATATGTCCATCATGACCACAAGCATGCATCTTCCCTTGATGAAGAGATGCAAATTCAGCACCTGTCTCCTCGGTAACCATTAAAGCGTCCATATCTGACCTGAAAGCCACTGCCTCTTCGCTTTTACCTTTGATGACCGCAATCCATCCTGTATGTGCAACAGATTGAGGCTCGTAACCAAAGGCTTCCAACTTTTCCTTGACGTATTGTGACGTTTTTGGAAGATCAAAGGAAATTTCCGGAATCTGATGGAGATCCCTTCGAATCTCTTTCACGGTTTCATAAAGTTCTTCAATGTTCATTCTAGTTTCCCTTCAGTCCTCCGAGGACTTTTTCAAGTGTTTCTAAAAAGAGGTTTACTTCCTTCTCGCTTATGATAAGTGCAGGCAACAGGCGGATAATTGTCGAGTTAGTGACATTGAGAAGAAGACCTCTGTCCATGGCCTCATCTCTTATCTTCATGGCATAATCACCAGCATCTATGCCGATCATCAGTCCAAGACCCCTGACATCAAGGATGTATTCGGGATATCTTACCTTTAAATCTTCGAGCCCTGCAAAAAGCAACCCCGACATTTTGCCCACATTTTCCTCAAATCCGTCTTCCAAAATTACATTAAAGATTGCATTGCCAGCTGCCGCCGCCAATGGATTCCCACCGAAAGTTGAGCCATGGTCGCCAGGCATCAGAACACTTTCAAGTCTTTCGCTGATGAGCATCGCACCAAGTGGAAGTCCTCCACCTAGGGCTTTAGCCAGCGTCATGACATCAGGTTGTAAATTGAAATATTCATAGGCAAAAAGTTTCCCGGTTCTCATGAGTCCTGTTTGAACTTCATCCACTAAAATAAGGGCATCATGCTTCTTCGCCAATTCTTTGATGGTTTCAATGAATTCTTCTGAAAGCAGTTTTACCCCAGCTTCACCCTGAAGAACTTCAAAGACGATTCCACAGGTGTTGCTGTCCACCGCATCAATTAATGCATCCACATCATTGAGCGGAACATGCTTTACCCCAGGCATAAGCGGGGAGAACTTCTCTATGTTGCTCTCGTTTCCTGTAAGTGTCATTCCCCCTAAGGTTCTTCCGTGGAAACCTCTTTCAAGTGCAACGAAGTTCACTTTGGATGGACTCTTTTCTCTTCCATATTTTTTAGCAAGTTTGATCATTGCTTCATTTGCTTCTGTACCGGAATTCGAAAAGAAGACCTTGCTGGCGAAGCTGTTCTCCACCAACGTCTTCGCTAAAGTCACCAGGGATGGTGCCGTAAAATAGTTTGAAAGGTGCATAAATGATTCTAACTGCTTGTTTATAGCTTCGATTACTTTCGGATGTCTTTGTCCCAGAGCATTGACTGCTATACCCGAATAGAAATCAAGGTATGCCTTTCCTTCATCATCGTAAAGATAGAGTCCTTCCCCTTTTACAATTTCAAGCGGGAGCCTCTTATAAAGATTCAAGATATATTCTTTGTCATCTCTATATGTATCCATGTTACTTCCTCAAATCTTCCAGGATGGCGGTCTTTGCGATCGTTTGATCATCCTTTGTCTTAATCAGTCTTGCAGGTGAACCAGCAACAACCGTGTTCGCTTCCACGTCAGAGGTGACGACAGAGCCGGCTGCGACCACTGCGCCTTTCCCTACACGAACCCCTTCAAGAATTACGGCGTTAGCGCCGATGAGTACATCATCTTCGATGATGACAGGAGTTTTGCTTGGTGGCTCTAGAACGCCAGCGACCACTGCTCCAGCTCCGATATGGCAGTTCTTGCCAATGGTTCCTCTGGCGCCGACTACTGCATTCATGTCAACCATCGTATTTTCTCCAATGACCGCTCCGATGTTGATGACCGCGCCCATCATGATGACTGCGCTTTTTCCGATAACCACATGTTCTCTAATAAATGAACCAGGTTCAATACGTGCGTCAATCTTAGTGATGTCAAGGAGTGGAATCGCTGAATTTCTTCGATCATATTCCAGCACCTGATCTGTAATCTTTTCCTTATTGTTTTCCAAGAAATCATAAACCTCCTTGGCTTCTCCAAAGATCGTCATGCTCTTGTCGCTGCCAAAAGCCTTAAGCCCTGTAAAATCTACGCCTTCAAAGTCTCCATTGACGTAAAGCTTGACTGGTGTCTTTTTTACTGCATTCTTGATAAAGGCTGCAATCTCATAGGCATCAGTTAAAAATAATTCACTCATCTTTCGTTCCTCCCATTAATCAAATCATCCATACCATAAAGGCCTGGTTCTTTAGTCATCATATATTCTCCGGCTTTCATCGCGCCTGTGGCAAAAAGTCTCTTTGATTCTCCTCGATGCGTAAGTTCTAAGGATTCATCTGCCATGGCGAAAAGCACGGTGTGTTCTCCAACGATTGTTCCTCCGCGAATGGCATGGATCCCGATTTCTCCTGGTTGTCTTTTTGATTTTCCATGTCTTCCAAAGATAAGCTTTTCTTCATTTTCCTCTTTTTTAACTGCATCGAGAAGCATAAGTGCAGTGCCACTTGGTGCATCATGCTTCTTATTATGATGCTTCTCAATGATTTCAATGTCAGCCGCTTCACCTAAAAGTTCTGCTGCAACTTTTACCAGTGTCTTTAAGACATACACCCCAAGACTTAGGTTAGCGCTGTAAAAAATAGGGATCAAGCTTGAGGCCTTTCTGATTTTTTCCTCTGCCTCTTCATCATGTCCAGTGCTTGCAAGGACTAGTGGTGTCTTGTTCTTCAGGCAGTATTCAAGAATTTCCTCAAGAGCTTCAGGTTTGGAGAAGTCGATCAGGACATCTCCTCTGCCCGCATGCTCAAGCGCTACCTCTTCATCATCGATAGGAAGTGAAGTTTTTCGTATCACTGGAATCACGTCATCTCCTGGCCTCTTCTCCTTCCAAAGCTCAAGGAGAACTCTTCCCATTTGGCCTCTTGCGCCAAAAATCAAAACTCTCATCAATTCACATCCTCAAGTAAACCATATTCCATAAGCACCGTTTTTAGTTTCTGATGATTCTCATCGTCCATTTCTACCAACGGAAGCCTTAGACCTCCAACTTCCATGCCCATATAATTCATGGCTGCCTTTACCGGAACCGGATTGGTATCGGAAAAAAGGGCATCGATAAGTTTCTGATAGGAATCCTGACTTCTTCTTGCTGCCTCAAGGTTTCCACTGAAATAATCTTCAGTGATCTGATGAACTTCCTTGGGTACAATATTCGCCAGTACAGAGATAACACCATGTCCACCGCTTTCAAGGACGTCTACAATTTCGCCGTCATTTCCTGCATAAATCATGAAATCAGCAGGTAGTGCTTCTGCTAAAGGACGGATCCTTGCGACATCGCCTGATGCTTCCTTTAATCCAAGGATATTGTGTATCTTTGAAAGCTCAATGACCGTTTCTGGCTTCAAATCCACTGAAGTCCTCCCTGGAACATTGTAGAGAATGATAGGAATGGAAACTGCTTCTGCTATAGTCTTGTAGTGGGCATATAGTCCTCTTTGGCTCGGTTTATTGTAATAAGGCGTAACGAGCAGAAGTCCCTGAACGCCAATCTTCTCAGCTTCCACTGAAAGCGAAATGCTCTCTTGTGTATTGTTTGAACCGGTACCTGCGATAATCTGAATCTTTCCTTCAGATACTTTCATGGAATGCCTGAAGAGTTCAAGTTTCTCAGCCTTAGAAAGGGTAGCTGATTCTCCGGTTGTTCCTGCGACGACAATCGCATCAGTTCCTTCTTCGATATGCCATTTGATGAGTTCAGTCAATTTCTCGTAATCAACATTTCCTTCTTTAAAAGGTGTAACGATGGCTACACCTGAGCCTTTAAAAAGTTTCATCATCTCTCCTCCGTCATTTTTTCAAGTATCTGCACGGCATTGGTTGCAGCTCCTTTTCTGATGTTATCTGCCACACTCCAAAGATGCAGGGTATTTACTTCGCTTTCATCGACTCTAAGTCTTCCAACTAGAACATTATCCTGCCCATCTGCTTCTCTTGCTGTAGGGTATCCCGTCTCATAGAACACAATTCCTTCGGAATTTTTGAGTTCTTTCTTCAATCGTTCTAGATCAATGGGCAGTTCGCAAGTGACATTCATTGCCACACTATGTCCATTCTTTACAGGGACCCTTACACAGGTTGCTGTTACCGCAAGGTCTGGTCTACTCAGAATCTTCCTGGTTTCATCGATCATCTTCTGCTCTTCTTTAGTATAACCATTCTCTTGAAAAACGTCGATGTGTGGAAGGCAGTTGTCCGCGATTGGCTTTGGATAAAAAATCCCATCTTCTCCTCTTTGTGTACGTAGGAGGTCTTCAACTCCCTCGTATCCTGACCCGGATACCGCCTGATAGGTGGTATAGATCACTCTTTTTGCTTTAAAAAGCCTGTCTATTACAGCCAGAGGAATTACAGACTGTATGGTGCTGCAATTAGGATTGGCAATAAGATTTCCATGACCAAAGGCCTGCTCAAGGTTAACTTCTGGAACCACAAGCGGAATACCTTCAGCCATTCGCCATGCACTGCTGTTGTCTACAACAACAATTCCCCGTTCTGAAGCAATCTTGCCATAGATTAGGCTAAGCTCAGCCGATACTGAAAATAGTGCTGCCTGAAACCTATTTGGATCCATAGATTCTGGGGTCAACTCTTCAATTTCATAATTTTTACCCTTAAATTCTACGAGTTTTCCTGCGGATTTTCCCGAGGCAAGCAGAACCAGTTCCCCTATTGGAAAGTTTCTGTCCTCAAGTACTTTAAGAAAAGTCTTACCTACCATTCCTGTTGCTCCTACTATCGCAAGATTAATTTTCTTCATCTATGATCTCTCCTTCCGCTATCTTAACTGCAGGTCCCGTGAGAATCACTGGGCTTCCTGTCTTTACGCTTAACTTTCCACCATCAATATGCACATTTCCTTCTTTTCCTGTCAGCCCGAGTTTTTCAGTGATGACAAAACTTGCTCCTGAACCCGTACCACAGGAAAGGGTGAATCCTACACCTCGTTCATAGGTCTTTACCCTGATATTTTCAGAGTCCATGACCTCTACGAAGTTAACATTGATTCTCTTGGGGAAAACCTTATGATGACAAAGTTTGCTTGCATCGTCCTCTGAAACGTCTTCGTTCGTGATAACCACGCCATGAAGTGTCCCCAGGAACAAAACATACATTTCATAAGTTCTTCCATTGACTTCCAAAGTTAGTTTTTCCTTGCCAACTTCCTCTTCTGCCACGTTAGGATAGGAAAGTTTATATAAAGGATTCCCCAGCTCTATGGCAATCTCACTATAACTGTCTTTGATGGATACCTTAAGGACACCAGCAAGGGTTTCCACAGTGAATTCATCCTTCAAAACCATCCCGGTTTCGTGAACGTGGCGGGCAAAACATCTTAGGCCGTTGCCACACATGGTGGCGATGGTACCATCCTGATTGAAATAATTCATCTTGATATCTGCAATTTCTGAATTTTCAGCAAAGAGGAGGCCGTCAGCTCCTATCCCGAACTTTCTGTGGCAGACTCTTCTTGCCACTTCATCTATCTCTTTTCCCTGGATGTCTTTCCCGTCCAGCAGAATGAAATCATTGCCTGTACCCTGGTATTTTACAAATTTCATGATTGCACCTATAACTGGAAGTCTTCTGCAATGATGAAGACCGCCTTTTCCTTATAAGATTTCTTCATGATATACGAAATCGAAATTTCTGATGTGGTGACCTGCATGAACTGAATATCATGATCGGCAAAAAGCTTAAATAATTTTGCTGCAACGCCAGACTGGGTTCTCATGCCCGATCCGACTACCGAAATCTTCACGATGTCTGTTACAGTGCTCATCGTGACGCCTTCTATAGGACTGATGATTTCATGCATAATAGCTTCCATGGCTGATTTGTCCTCTGCTGATGCGGTGAAGGAAAGACTTGTCCTTCCATCTGACATGGTTGTCTGAGAAATCATGTCAATGTTGATTTCCTCTCTTGCGAGGCTTATAAATACCTCCGAGATGCTTTCCACCGGCAAATTATTCAGGGTGACCATCATGACATTTTCCGCTACGGATAGTCCCGTAATACTTCTACTTTCCACTGATCTGTCTACCTCCTTGATATAGGTTCCTCTTTTATTTTCATGGGCTGACGCCACGTAAATTTTCACGCCATAGTGTTGAGCAATATCTACGGATCTTGGTTCCATGACCTTTGATCCAAGAAACGCCATTTCTTTCATTTCTTCGAAATCAATTTCGTCCAAGTGTCTTGCTTTCGGATAGAGCCTTGGATCAATTCCGTAGATCCCATCGACATCCGTATAGATTTCGCAGGTACACCTGAGTTTTGCTGCCAAGGCCACGGCTGTGGTATCTGAACCACCTCTTCCGAGTGTGGTGATTTCTCCGATCTCATTGTATCCCTGGAATCCTGCAACAACGACAATGTTGCCTTCCTCAAGTTTTTGTTCTATTTTTTCAATGTCGATATCGAGAATTTTTGTCTTGGTATGAATCCCTTCTGTTCGAATTCCAGCTTGGAAACCTGTAAGAGATACGGCTTTAGCGCCCATTTCGTTGAGAATCATTGAAAGCAGGGCTATGGAAACCTGTTCTCCTGTGGAGATCATCATATCCACTTCTCTTTTTGAAGGATTCTTCACGGCTTCATTAGCAATAGCTAGAAGCTGGTTCGTTGTCTTTCCCATGGCGGATACCACAACCACAAGGTCCTCACCTTTATCTTTTCTTGCCTTCAGATTTTCTGCAATATGTCTCATTTTCTCAATATCTGCTACAGAGGATCCTCCGAATTTTAATACTGTTCTCATCCTACTCCACTCCTCCGTCCACATCGTTTCTAACAAGATCTTCATAAGTCTCTCTTCGGACAACGACTCTTGATTTTCCATCTTTTACAAATACAACCGGTGGTTTTGGAAGTCTGTTATAGTTCGAAGCCATGGAATAATGATAGGCTCCTGTGGTAAGTACAGCGAGGAGGTCTCCTTCTACTGCTCTAGGAAGGCTTGCATTTCGAACAAGAATATCTCCAGATTCGCACGCTTTTCCAGTAACGGTATAGTTCGTCGTAAGCGGGTCATGCATTCGGTTTGCCATGACCGCTTCGTAGGATGCATCATACAGGACTGTCCTGATATGATCTGCCATGCTTCCGTCAACGAATACATAGGTTTTTTCTCCAAGAGTCTCCTTTGTTCCACCAACTTCGTAGAGTGTGATTCCCGCATTGGCGGTTATTGCACGTCCTGGTTCAATCATAATTTTTAGCGGGAGAAGGTTTCTATTGGCTGCTTCCTGATAGATATTTTCAAGGAAAGTTGGAAAGAATTGGGTTAAATCTATGGGCCGATCCCCATCGACATACTCCACACCGAAGCCTCCACCCATATCCATCTCCCTCACCTTGATTCCATGACCCTTGAGTTTTTCAAGATAGCTCATGATTACACTTACTTCGTTCATGAAGGAGGATTCTTCAAATATTTGAGATCCGATATGGCAATGAAGCCCCATGAATTCCATGTTTTCAGCTTTCATGATATTTTTAATCACTTCAATGGTTTCATCCATATAGATGCTTAGTCCAAACTTAGAGTCATTTTTTGTAGTGCTGATGTATTCATGCGTATGGGCATCGATCCCTGGATTTACTCTGAGTAACACCTTCTGCATTCTATCGCTGCCTTCGAGCATTCGCTGAATTCGATTGGCTTCATTTCCATTGTCGAGGATGATCGTTCCTACTTCACTTTCAACGGCAAATTTCAGTTCTTCCGATGATTTATTATTTCCGTGAAAATAGATTCTTTCAGGTTTGAACCCTATGGAAAGTGCCGTATATAGTTCTCCTCCAGATACAACATCCAGCGAAAGGTTCTCTTCATCAATCAGTCTTGCCATGGCTTTAGTCATAAAGGCTTTCGATGCATAGATGACTTCTGTTTCGAGTTTTTCGTGGGTGAACAGCTTCCTGAATGTACCCGCTCTTTCGCGAAGCGCTTCCTCATCCATGATGTATAGCGGAGTCCCGTATTTTTCTTTAAGTTCAGTTATGCTTACGCCACCAACTTGAAGTACCCCATTTTCTTGAATTCTCTGTGTTCCATATAATCTCATCATCTTATCTCCTCTAAAAAAATATAGCCGTGAGCGAATGCTCACGGCTACAAATGCCATGCAATCGCCCTACCAAGCTAAAGCGCACTCTTCCACCATTGGGCAACGGTGAAAGAACAGTCTCAGATTTATTCAACCTGAGCCCAGTACTATGTACTTCGGCGTCATTCCCTTTCCTGTTAAGTACTATTGTTTGACGCATCCTCTTTTCGCATGGTTTTATTAAATTGTTAGTAATTTTACCTCGGTTATCAAAGTATGTCAACCATTATTTATCCAATACAGCATTTATTCAGGCTTTATTCACTACTATATATGATGGTTTATCCAGTTTTTCGATTGATTTACCTGCGTTTGAACATCATCTGAAAAAGCCTAAAAATTTCTTTAAATATTTTTATTCTTCGTTTACAAAGAATTTGTATAAATCCTCCCTTACCGGAGTCTCAAGCTGATACTGAATTTCAACCACAGAAGCAGTCGTATTTTTCATCGTATACTCTTTGGGATTACCTATGGTTTGAATTTTTCCAAGATAGTAAAATTCTTTAGAAATTTTATCCTCTTTATTTTTACGAACAAAGAGATGCATTTGAGTACCGCTTTGTTTTGCTTGATAGGCTTGTTTGACATCATCCGAATTAATCGTTCGATTAGATTTAGAGATTGCTTTGAAACGTTCTGGAGATAAAAACTCATCTTCATACTTTATGCTATGGCTGATATCTTCCGACTTGTTATAATTCACAAATACAGGATACGTATTTGATTTCTTATCAAACTTATACCCTCCAATGTTTAAAGCAACTTCACTCTTTTCCCAGTCAAGGCACCTGCAGACATCTTCATAGGTATACTTTTGATACAACTGGATATTCGTGCCGAGGTATGGATTGCTGTACTTTTCAGCATTCACAGCAAGACCAACATTAATCAGCTCTATAATCATATTTCTGAAAACATCATTCTCCAGGAGTTTCAGAAATTCTTTAGAGATCTGATAGCCCTCGCTTGCTTCCTCAATAAATATAGCTTCACGATAAGCCTCTTTGGCAGAGCCCGTTGCGAAATTCTGAGTCATCTGATTCACTAAATTGGTCTTTGTATTTTCGGTAATGATAATTCCATATTTATTTTTCAATCGTTCACTCAATCGTCCCATCAGATCAGTTTCGCCAGAAAGGATGATTTTAAGCAATTCCAGTTCATGAGGTCTTTTTCCATTCACAAACTTTTGCGAAATATATTCGATGAATTTCTCCTCTAATGGATTCAAGTTCAATGCATAATCATCCTCATACTTCTTCAAAAAATTATGATATGACTTCGACTTAGCGAAAATCCGGTCAATATCGATATACCCATATTCCTTAAACTCATGAAGCTCTGGAATTCTACCAAGTCTTTGCTTAAGCATCAAATAAGATTCTTTGATTAGATTTAGCGAATTAAAATTTGCACGGTCAATCGATTGATATATTCTTTCCCTCGTCACAGAATCGAAATTTACAGTTGAGCATCCGTTAATTACGCGATTCCCTTCAGCCACATATTTTCGAATTGTATCTTTATTGTAAGTTTGATCCCCTGACAAAGCGATTGGTATCAAAAAATTATTTTGATAATTTCCGATAAAATCAAGGACTACCACATATTCTTTGCCGTAATTGACTCTAAGCCCTCTTCCAAGCTGTTGGACGAAGATAATCGCTGATTGAGTCGGCCTTAGCATAACGACCTGATTGATTTCAGGTATATCCACACCTTCGTTGAAAATGTCCACAGTAAAAATATAATCCAGTCCATTTTCATATTGATCTTGTCCCAGTCTATTTGCTGCATTTTCTCTTTCTTCTTGTGAGTTCTCGCCATTGAGGTCTACAGTACGATAACCGAGTTGGTTGAATTTTTCTGAAAGCGCTTTGGCTTCCTCTTTTCTACTACAAAACACCAACCCTTTAACCCTGTCTCCACAGTAACCATAAAACTCGATCTTTTCTCTAATATTACTCACGCGATAATCTGAGGTTAATTTCGAGAAAGTCGTATGATCATCAATAAGGTTTCCATCAACGGAAAGTTCGGTGATTCCAAAATAATGGAACGGACAAATCATATTTTCAGCCATGGCCTGTTGAAGCCTTATTTCATAGGCCACATTATGGTTGAACAATTCAAAAATATCAAACCCGTCAGTTCGCTCTGGCGTCGCCGACATTCCTAAGAGAAATTTTGGTTTGAAATAATCGATGATCTTCCGATATGAATTCGCACCTGCGCGATGAACCTCATCGATGACGATATAATCGAACTCCTCTCGCTTAAACTGGTGAAGAATTTCATCTTTCGATAAGGTCTGGATGGTCGAAAAGATAAAATCTGAGTGAATGTCTTTATGGGTACCACTCAAAATCGCCATACTCCGATCTCTTCCGAAAACGGACTGAAAACTATCCATCGCTGCCTTAGCAATCTGTTCTCGATGAACCACAAAAAGAAATTTATCGGGATCAAATTTTTTCACGTCAAATGCTGAAAGATAAGTCTTTCCTGTTCCTGTGGCAGATACGATCAAAGCTCTTTCTTCCTCATCAGATCTCGTGGCGTCTAAAGCGGCTAAAGCCTTGAGCTGCATCCTATTTGGTAAAATACGATTAATATTGATGAGATTGGACTTATCCCGCTCTTTTATCGCTTTTTCTGTTCTTCGGCGAATACTTCTTTCCTGCTCATAAATCCGTCTGTACTCGTCTATCCAGTCTTGATTCACTGGCACGGCCTGATCATAGAGATAGTTGAACTCTTCCAAGGTGTTTTTAACGATTTGCCCAGCAGATGTCGAAGAAACTTTAAGATTCCACTCTTTATTTTCACAAAGTGCGAATTGTGTCAGATTGCTGCTACCGACAATAATCGTATACTCTTCCCCAGTTCTAAACACATACCCCTTTGTGTGCATTCTTGATTGATCCTGAGTTACAATCCTCAAATCAAGATTATTGAAGGTCAGTAGTTTTTCTAAGGCTCTAGGTTCTGAAAAATTTTGATATTGAGAGGCAATGATCTTTCCTTTTATGCCTCTTTCTTCAAGCTCCTTTAGGGTATTAAGGAGAACAGTCACTCCGCTATTCGTCACAAAAGCTACCGTAAATAAAAATTCATCGCACTTCTTTAATTCATTGACAATACTTGTCAGAACTTTTTCTCCTTTTAGGGGATCGTTGACAATAAGCTTAGGTTTATACTCTTCCAAAGCTACAGCAGTATTATCCAGATATCCATACACCAGGCCGTTCTTAAGTTCTGATAAGTTGTTCATCCCTAGTCTCCTTCGATTAATCGATTAACTATTGGAAGATCTGCAGGTGCCCAATCCAATTGATCGAGCTCTTCCCTATACAGCCACTGATAGGCAGCATGTTCTTTCATGTTAAAGTTTGGATGGTCCACATGGCAAAGATAACTATGCATAATGATGTGAAAATCCGGATATTGGTGATCAATGCTCATGAAATAATCCTCTTCTGAAATTAGAACATTTAGGTCCATTTCTTCTTCTAATTCCCGCATCAAAGCAATCGAGTTAGATTCGTTTTCTTCTACCTTTCCACCCGGAAACTCATACTTATTGGAGATGTATTCATATTTTCCACTTTGCCTTTGCATGCAGAGAATTTTATCGTTAAATATAATGATTGCGGCTACTACTATTAGTGTCTTCATCGTCTTACCTCTAGGTCAAATTTTTATCTGATTATTTTAATGTTATGACTTCTTCTATTATATACGATCGTTTGAATAATTTAAACAATTCACAAATTAATATATTCATCCATATCTAATGTTTATTTAATGATATTTATAAACAACAGATATCCATTGAATAAAGCCCTAGGCACCAATTAGGGTGACTAGGGCTTTATTACCATTAATCATCTAGAACGGAATAGCTTCGCCAGTTAATTTGTTAATCAGGTCTCTAACTTTTGGATACTGATTTGAAAGAAGTGTTCCATTTCCCTGCTCATAGTCTGAGTCAATAAAACCGGGTGCTATGGTTTTCCCGAGAAGAGCAAAATTGCCTCCTGCAACCACATGTGCACCTTGCCATACTCCTGCCGGTACAACATGCTGAAGTTTTTCGCCAGAACTAATATCCGTCCCCAAGATCGTAACTCGATGTCTTCCATCTGGAAAAAGCTCCAATAATTCTACCTTATCACCAAGATAGAAATGAAAAACTTCATCTGTAGGGAGACGATGCAAATGGGAAAATGCGTCTTTGCTTAAAAGGTAGTAGATTGCTGTAGAAGCTGCTTTCCCTCCTTCGAGGGATTTTCCAGCATAGGTTAGCTTAGCCATGCCTCCCTGAGTGAGCAGGGGTTTTAAGTCAAGCAGTCTGATCACTTCAATTGTGGTTAACAGCATAATAACACCTCCGATTTTTATTCTTCAATTACCTTCAGATATATCCGTTTTCACTTAACAGTCTATCCATCCATTCAACAACATCTCTTGTGTACTCAAGATGTCCACTGGCTTTATTTCCAGTAATGAGGCATTTCTCCACATCCTTGATTTCATATAGCATAGCATCAGTCGAAACTCCCTCAACAATCTTTTCACTCGTCCCATCCGGATAATATAGGATTGCGGTATCAGCTCTTGGATAGTTGCTAATGAATACATAAGCCTTATCCCCAGAAATCACCGCTACCTTCGGAAGTTTTGCTCTAAAAGCGAGGGAAACAGACGCGAGAACATCCTCAGAGCTCTTCATGGCGATGCTCCACATTTCATCGACCCCCGTGGAATATGGTGAAGTGATACAGTTCATTTCCTCAATTTCACCATCCATAAAATACCGCACTAAGGATAAAGCGTAGGTTCCTATATCAAGCATCGCTCCTCCGCCAAGCCCCTTGGAAAAAAATCTATTCGTGGGATCGTCTTCCTGCAAACTGCCAAAATCAGCCTTGATCATTTTGATTTTTCCAAGTTTCCCATCATTGACCAACTTCTTGATTTTTTTCATCAAAGGCATATGGAATATCGTCATGGCTTCAAAGAGGACAAGGCCTCTTTGCTTAGCTAACGCTTCAAGTTCCTTGAACTCACTGGATGTAGCGACAATCGCTTTCTCACAAAAGACATTCTTCCCATGGAGTAAACATGCTTTGATATTCTCGTAATGTGCACTGTTTACTGTAGCCACGTAGATGACTTCAATAGAATCATCATTTAATAATTCCTCATATCCTTTGTAGGCTTTCACCACGTCAAATTTTTTCATGAATTCTTTTGTTCTTTCTCCGGTTCTGCTTGCCACAGCATAAATCGGGTGGATCTTATTCATATTAGTAGCGAATTCTTCTGCAATCCTACCTAATCCCATGATTCCCCAACGAATATAAGTCTTGTTTTCCATACCCTTCACCTCTTGATTTAATCAACGTCATTCTACTCGAATTTTCTCAACCCTTATTTAGCAATTTTTCTTTAAAGTGTTCCAACGATGTAATTCCCTGTTCACAAGCAAAATTTCTGCAAATGTATGCGGTGCTCTGCCCATCGATTGGTTCTTTCCATGATGTAACAAGGCTTTCCTTGTCCATCTCCTCATTTTTATTCTGAATCAGAACAGTCGTGAGTGGAAGATAAGACATATGAACCAGTTCGAGCATCTTATTTGTTTCTTCGTCATTCCTTTTTCCAGCAATAACGATGCTGCTGGTTCCATAAACGTAAGGAATGAAAGCACTCAAAAGAGAAGTGAACCCTGAAGGCTCTTCCTTTACAATCTTTCCGTTACTTTCAAAAAGCCTCTTTGCATACGCCAGGTAATTCATTTTTTCAGTAAGGCCATAGAGCATCATAAGGTTCATGGCTGCTATGGAATTACCGGAAGGAAGCGCAGAATCATAGAAATCCTTAGCATTCACCACTAGTTTTTCACTTTCAATACTGTTCAAATAAAAGTCCCCTGCTTTCTCATCTAGAAAAAACTTTAACATCTCATCTGTGTAATGGATGGATAGCTTAAGATATTCGTCTTCCATCGTCGACTGATGGATCTCAAGGAGTCCTGAAATTAAAAACGAATAACTGTCAAGGTAGCCATCGAGCCTTGCTTCCCCTTCCCTAAAGTAAGCAAGTAGCTTCCCTTCCTTGTTCACAATCCTCGTAAGAATAAAATTCGCCGCTTCTTTCGCCGCCATTACATATTTTTCATTCTGGAAAGATCTTCCAGCATAGGCGAGGGTCCCAATCATGAGTCCATTCCATGAGGTTAAAATCTTGTCATCCTTATGAGGGTGTACCCGCTTTTCTCTATATTCAAATAACTTCTTTCTCGCCTCATTCAGGCGTTCTTTCATGGCCACTGTCATGAGTTCTTCATAATCATTTCCGATGAGATTCAAGATATTCTTTCCTTCAAAGTTACCTTCATCAGTGACACCATAAAAAGCAGAGAACCAATTCCCTTCTTTTTCTCCTAGAATAGAAATGATCTCTTCTGGTGTCCAGAGGTAGTACTTTCCTTCAATACCTTCGCTATCCGCATCTTCTGCTGAATAAAATCCACCTTCAGGAGACCTCATTTCTCTTAGAACATAGTCGATTACCTTTTCTGCGATTTCTTTGTAGATAAGCCTACCAGTAGCTAAAAAAGCCTCAGTATATACTTTGCCCAGAAGAGCATTATCATAAAGCATTTTCTCGAAATGAGGTACAAGCCACTTTTCATCTACAGAATATCGTGAAAATCCGTATCCGATATGGTCGAATATCCCCCCGCTGTACATGCCCATAAGTGTTCTTTCTACAATTTCAAGAATCGATGGATTCTTCGTCTCACTCCACCATCTCAGTAAAAAGAGCAAACTGTGCGGTGTTGGGAACTTTGGACTTTTTCCGAAACCTCCGTATTCTGCATCGAAATTTTCAACGAGTTTATCATAGCATTCTAAAAGAACCCTTTTCTCCAATTGTTCATTAGAAGGAAAATCGATGGATTCATTTAATACTCTTACAGCTTCATCGCTTGAAGTGAGGATTTTCTCCTTTTCTTTTTCCCAGATTTCATGTATTGTGCTCGCTAATGCAATGATCCCCAAGAGACCATAATTGTTCTCTTTTGGAATATATGTCGCTGCATAAAAAGGTTTTTGCTCCCAGGTCATAAAAATGCTGAGTGGCCAACCACCTCTACCCGTCATGGCCTGACTAAAACTCATATAGATATGGTCAATGTCAGGACGTTCTTCTCTGTCCACCTTAATGCAAATGAACCACTTATTTAACACATGAGCAACGCTTTCATCCTCAAAGGACTCGCTTCTCATCACATGACACCAATGACAACTTGAATAACCGATACTTAAAAATATCGGCTTATCTTCCCTTTTTGCAGCTTCAAATGCCTCCTCACCCCATGGATACCAATCTACCGGATTATAAGCATGTTCAAGCAAATACGGAGACTTCTCTTTGGCTAATCTATTGGGTTTCTTTTCCATTTATGACATCTCTCCTTTAGATAAGGATCAGACGAATCAAGTTCTTTATTCTATTATAATTGATTATTCTGTCAAAGTGTTTAAACATTTGGTTTCATTTTAATTATTCGAAGCCGATCCACTATTCGGATTTATTGGGATTGTCCTCAATCCTTTCACCTCTTATAGTCCTTCAATCAATCTACCAATCCTAATATTTCAGAAATTTCTGAGCATGCCTTTCCCAAATTATAAGAAAGGATTAAAATATAACATAAAGAAGCTAATCCTTAGTAATACCTATTGTATAAAAGGAGGTTGATTTACATGGCGATAAATTCATATCCCGTTCGAGAAAAGGAAATTGTTACGCCGATAAACCTTTGCAGAGAAAATGGCACTTTGAATCCAGAATCCATAGGTTGGGCCAAGAATCCTCTCTATAGCTGCAACCTAAAGGGCTCCTGGTTAAGGAAGAAAAAATGGAATTATTGGTGTATCATGAGTCCAGATTGTCTTTTCTCAGCAACAATTTCCAATATTGATTATGTTGGGATGGTCTTTATCTATTTTCTTGATTTCAAAACAAAAACCTTTATGGAGAAAACTATCAAATCACCTTTAGGAATCGGATGCGAAATGCCGCCAATGGTTAACTCAACTGTGACCTTTAAAAATGGATCATTATCGTTATCCATGATCGACGAGGAAGATGGTACCCACATCCTTTGCAAAACCAGAGATTTCAATGGAAGATCCCTAAATGTTGATTTTAAGGCTTCTCAGCCAAAGGAACATGAAACATTAAATGTGGTGATTCCATGGAGTGACAACAGATTTCAGTTCACCTCGAAACAGGAATGCCTTCCTGTAAATGGTTCCCTAAAGCTGGAGGATCAGGTTTACCAGTTCGAACCTTCCAACACCTTCGCCGTATTAGATTATGGCAGAGGAATCTGGCCATATCAATCTTCATGGAATTGGGCAAATGGTTCTGGCATATCGAACAATCAAAAAATTGGATTCAATCTGGGGGGAACCTGGACGGATGGTACGGGTATGACAGAAAATGCTTTGGTTGTGGATGGAAAGCTAACGAAAATCAGTGATGACTTAAATTTTAGCTTTGATAAATCCAATCTAATGGAGCCTTGGGCTATTAAAACAAAGTCCACAGACCAGGTTGATCTTATATTTTTCCCTTTCTTCGAACGTATTGCCAAATCTAATCTGCTGCTTGTGAAATCAAACATCCACCAAATGATCGGCTATTTCTCAGGTAGCATCAAAACTACTGATGGCCAGCCGATTAGAATAGAAAATATATGGGGCAGCACAGAAGATCATCATGCCAGATGGTAACTAAAAAATAAAAGGACTGATGCAAATCATAAAATTTGCATCAGTCCTTTTATTTTCTATATCTACCTTCATCAGCCTGCGATAAGAATAGGCCTATAATCTATTCAGCTGCCTTGAAATTATATACGGGTTTCAGGTGCTTGACGACATCGACAGTATCCCTGATATTATCCAAAATTTCCTGATAGGGCTTATATGCAAATGGGGCTTCATCTAAAGTTTTTTTGTTCACTGAGGTCGTGTAGATTCCCTTCATGGAAGCCTTGAAAGCATCCATGCTGATATTTTCTTTTGCCTTGGTCCTGCTCATCAGTCTTCCAGCGCCATGAGGAGCAGAATAGTTCCAATCCTCATTACCTTTTCCTATACAGATAAAAGAGCCATCTCGCATATTGATGGGAATAATAAGTTTTTCCCCTTTCTTTGCTGATACGGCACCTTTTCTTAAGATCATCGACTCCAAATCGATATAGTTGTGCACAGTAGTGAAAGCCTCTGTGAACTCCCATCCCATATGCTCCCTGATCACCTCAGACATCTTTTGCCTGTTAAGTGATGCATAGGTTTGCGCGATATGAAGGTCGTTTAGATAATCGTCAAGATTCTGTCCTTCAAGATAAGCAAGATTCTTATTGAAGTATGTTCTATCTTGCTTGCTCTGATTGAGCTCCTTTAACATCAGGCTCTTTTCTTTCATTCCTTTCTTCGTCAAAAGCTTTGAATGCTGTTCCTTGGTCAATCCCAAATGAGTCATAGCCGCCAAATCTTGATAGTACGTGGCAATGGATTTACCAAGGGATCTCGATCCGGAATGAATCAGAAGGTAATAGCTGCCATCTTCATCTTTTGCAACTTCAATGAAATGATTCCCTTGGCTTCTATGAGCATTATTATATCGTGTTAATAAAATACACGATATAATAATGCTAATCTACTAAATTAGTATAAAGTGTATTATCTTCAACATTCAAGTTTTATTTTGAACATTCAACCAACTGCGAATAATCCGAAAATACCTAATTCTTGTATTTTCATAATCTCGATTCGTAACCTTTTTCGCAAGCACACAAACAATTTTAAGAAATGATGAAGGATTCAAAGTATAAAAAATATACCATTATAATTATGTGTTAAGAACGTTTATGTTTCACAAGTAGCTCATGTGGACAAATTCACAAACCAAAGCCACATTAGCCAATCATCAAGAGGATAACTGTCTACATGTATTCCAAACATCTAACAAATTTTATAGTGTTTGGATCTACGTTTCTATCTATTAGAGTAGTTTTTTATCTGGAATAAATATGATTTTCGAAATGAGCAAAAACTATTCTAAATACAGGACTTCAGAACCATCATACGGCTCTGGAACCCTTTTGATTGGTACTGTTATACTAATCTCCCCAAACTTCAGATATAATATCTTTGATTTTTTTCTCAAAGATATCTATAAGGCGATCATTTTTTTGAACTAATGAGATTTCCTCTTCGATTTCTGAAACAATCATTCGTTGCTCATCCATACTCGGGATAGGAATGATTAGAGATTGAATCACTCCAAGTGTTAGGTATTTAGTCTGACTTCCAACTGAATTTTGTTTTAACAACTTCAAATTGCTTTCTAAAATATATTTTAAGTACTGGTAATCAATGACGCTCGTGTCAATAATCGTTATAATATAAGTTCTTTGATAAGCGTTAAACTTACCTTTATAATATTTTACATCATAATTCGCGGTAGCATTATTCCCAGCTAATAGCAATGCTTCACAGTCAAATGCAAATTCATCAATATAATATATTTCTTTAGCACAAGTAAAAAAAGGGTATTCCCCATTTTTTACTGCTCTATTAGAGTCTATTTTACCTGTCTTGATATTCACCATCTCTTTTAGAAGTTTACTCTCCCAACCTGGTAAGATTTTTATTTTCGGCTTATAATTCTGAACAACTTGCCTTGCCCCATCTATAACCTTTTGATACTCCTCAATTTCTTTAACTATTTCCTTTTGTACATGTAACGAAGGTATTGGGATCTTGATTTGTTTAAAAGATTGAATATCAAGATTTTTTTGTGCATGACCTCGAGAACATGAATAGATTGTATCTTGCATATTTAATAATATATTTCCAACATACGTTTTATCAATCTTATCTTTATAACTATCTTCAATATCAAATGTGAATCCAGAATCAAGCATGAAGAATTTTCCATCAACGTATCTAACGCAATGTTCACCTAAAGCGAATCTAGCAATGACATATTCATTTTCTCGATTAGATGTATCAGTATAAAAACTATTTCCACCGCCTCCATAAACAGGGTATATTGTGCCTTCATCATCTTTCTTAGTAATACGAGTTCCAAAGTTCAATTTGATTATTTCTCCCAATTCAACCAATTCAAATTCACTTGATGCTATTACTGATTCTTTGTATCTATCTCCAACCAAAATGTAATCCAGTTTTGCAATATCTACTTTTTTTGCAATCGTTGCTAATGGTGATAAAGCTATATCCTTTCCTTCCTTGTATTGTTTAAGCAATTCTTTTACTTCAGGAATATCACTCCCATATACTTTCCTTCTTTGTGCACCAAGACCGTAACCATCATTTTCAATGCTTACAAAAAGAATTTCTTTTTTTTGTTTAGCGATAGTTCTATCGAAGAGTAGAATACTTGTCTTTACTCCACTATAAGGATTAAATACACCGGAAGGAAGCGAAATGACTGCATATAGTAGGTTGTCTTCAACAAGAAATTTTCTTAAGGATTTGTAGGCATTTGCAGATTGGAAAACAATTCCTTCAGGAACGATAATAGCAGCTTTACCTGTTGGATTCAAATGTTCTGCAATATAG
>JBASOA010000059.1:0-25037 GCA_049657765.1 Clostridiaceae bacterium | reverse complement strand
CCGGGAAAGCCTTTGGCAGCTGATCCTCTTTCTTGTCTCCTGCGATATAGGCGATTCCCGCCTCGGTCGTGTTGGAGACGATGACCTTCAACTCTTCGCTTTCTGCAAGACGGATGTAGCTGTCATAGTCCTCGAAAGGGTTGATGCCTCTCGACACGGAAGTGATCGCCTTGATCCTTTCGGTCTTTTCTCCGTTCTCGAGTCCTCTCATGACCAGGGTGTACAGTCCGTCTTGGTCGTTGATCATGTTGACCATCCCCATGTTGATCGGCTGGCACAGGACAACGCTTCCGTTGAACAGGCCTTCGTCGTTCGCTTCATCGATCATCCAGTCGACAAACGCCCTTAGGAAGTTCCCTTCGCCGAACTGAAGGACCTTCTCGGGAAGATTCCCGTTTTTCTTTGCTACGACTTCTTTAATATTTTTTAACATAATATCCCCCTAGTAGATTTAATTTATGTTCCAAGATTCACCGTTTGTACGGTTTTTAGTATGGCTTCTATTCATGTTTCTTTGTGTAAACATGATTTTTTTCTTTTGTGGATCTATGATAAGAATTCCAGATGAAAGTTCTTCACCTCATGACATGAACCTTTCATGCCGTATTCATTGGATAACTAAAAACTGTTGTATTCCTTGGTGTTCCTACTCTGCTATTATAGATTACATAATAATTGATCGCAGATACACTTCTCTTGATATTTCAAGGGTATCCATGTCCATTCAGACTAAGAATCCCCTAAACTAGAATAGACTAAAATGAGGTCATTTTCAAGGGAAAATGAAGATTTGACACTATAATCTTCATAAATATTTTCATGAAACATAAAAATTTTACCTCATTATTTACTCTTTTTTTACTAAACTTTGATCGTACATTTCAAAGCCCTCATGCAGAACGTTATCTTCTATTCTCCACTTCTATCATATGCGATTGGATTTCACAAATATTGTCTTCATGATCCATAATCAATCAAAACTTGTCTTATTAACAAAAACTTAATGAAAATAGCTTAAATTCTCTGCGAAAGCGTGTATAATTAAATTGTGTCATATCTATTAAACCGGCATAATATAAAGTTTACAAGGAGGATATCAAATTGTTTAACGAATTAATCAACGACATTAAAAACGAAAATATAAAATCCGAATATGGTCCAATTAAGGTTTATGAAAGGTCATTTTCGACAAGTGGAAAGACCAAGGTTGTCCTCATCAAAATAGATAGTCAGAAATTTTTGGTGGCAGTAGGTATTGATGAGCTCTATAACGAAATTCAGGGTGTTGAGAATATCGGATTCAAGCTTGCATTTCCAACGCACGAAAATAGACTTGTGCTGAATAAATTTTTCCCTTACACCGCCCCAGTGGCAAACGTGGAACACAGAACCTCTGTCGGACTTGGGGACAGATTGGGTCTTGCTACGCCAGGCCATATTGAAACTCTAAGAGATACTGATGTATTCCCAATCTTTGCACAGCAAAGTGTTCGTGAACTTGACATGACCGGACGTACATATGAAGATGTCATCGATACAGCAGCCTATGCCGTTTTCCAGGAAGGCTACAAAAAAGGTTATGGCGCTGACGGCGACCATCTGAAGACGAAAGAAGACATCATCAAGGAATTGGCTATTGGAGCCACAATGATCACCTTGGATTCTTCTGAGAAGATTGACAACACCATCATCACTCTAAGCAAAGATGAGGTTGTTTCTCAGTATAATGCCCTCGACGAAAGGATAAGGTCATATTACGAAGGAAAGTATTTAGATAAGAATGTTGGAATCGACGGTCTTCAATTAACCATCGATAAAGAAGCTTTGATGAATGATGTCCTCATTTATCATGCTGCCATTGATTTTATCGAAGAAGTCTATCAGGAAATCATTGTTCGTAATGAAAAACCCATTGATTTTGAGATTTCAATCGATGAGACCTCAACGCCAACGACTGCAACCTCACACTTTATTATTGCTAATGAACTAAAAGATCGCAATATCACCATCTCCACGATGGCTCCTAGATTTATCGGGGAGTTCCAAAAAGGTATTGACTATATCGGTGGCCTTGATGAATTCAGAAAAGATTTTAGAAACCATGTTGCAATCGCAAACCATTTTGGTTATCGGATCAGTGTCCATTCTGGAAGCGATAAATTCAGTATCTTCCCTATTGTCGCCGAAGAGACCAAAGGCAAATTCCATATCAAAACTGCTGGAACTAACTGGCTTGAAGCCGTAACAGTCATTGCAGAAACCCAGCCTGACCTTTACAGGGAAATTCATCAGTATGCGTTGAAGAAATTTGATGCTGCCACAAAATTCTATCATGTCTCAACAAACCTTGGAAATGTACCAGACCTTAGCACTGTATCGGATCAGGATCTTCCAAGCTACATGAAAAACAATGATGGCAGACAGCTTCTACACATCACCTATGGCTATATTCTTCAGGACAAAGATGAAAATGGAAACTTTATCCTAAGAGACAAGTTTTTCAACGCCCTGGAAGAGCATAGCACTGAGTACAGGAATCACCTAGTTAATCATATTGGAAATCACCTTAAGTTATTGAAGCTCAAGTAACATCAGCTTTTTTAAGCAGAAACTATAAAGACATCCAATCTTAGGTGAATGATCAAATGAAGTAAAAAATATCCCCATGCATATGCTCCCTTGTGGTAGACAGTAAAGAATCTCGCTGTTTATCCCAAGGGAGTTTTCTCCTTCAGATATTTATTATCCGTGGATTGTAGCATTAGGCTTTTTACTCTAGATATTTTCATTTGTAGATCAAAATCCTAATAATCTCACATAAATACTTTAATTAAAAATTGAATTACATAATATAAATTTCTAGAAATTTTGAAATTTCAATGGGATATAGTAGTAATTTCCTATAAATCAGTGTAAAATATTAATAAAGGAAGTGAAATATATGTTAAAAGCTCTAATCGCTATGATTTTATCCATTGTGGGAACTGTTGGTATTGGAACAGCTAAACCACAAACACTGGAAGTATCCTCTCCCCCATTAATTGGAATTGAATCTCCAGTAGAATCTACTGACGACGCCCAAATCGAAGATATACCAGTGGTTATCGAGGAAGTAGATGCTGCAGTAATCGAGGATATCACTACTGAAGAATTAGTAGAAGACTTACCCTTGGAAATTCCATTAGAAACCCCAGTTGAGTCTGCTCAAGAACCAACTATACTCACAGGTATGAAATTAAAACTGAGTGGAGTTACCGAAACTGCCATCGAGAAAGAGTTATGGCTGAACTCAGGAGTCAATCTTAGAGAAAATTTCACAGCAACATCAAAGAGAATTGCAACGTATAAAACCGGACAAAAAGTAACCGCTATAGCCGAAACCAGCAATGGTTGGTATAAGGTAATTATCGGAGAGAAGACCGGATATATGATGAAAAAGCACCTGGTTGAAGAAATGATTGAAATACCAAGAATGAACGAGGCAAAGATTGATCAGCCTGAAGAGGAACAAATTGAGATTGAGACTGAGAAAACATTAGAAATTGAACCTGAAAAAGCTATTGAAACCGAGAAAAAGGTTGAATCTGAAAAGAATGTCAAGGATTCAAAAGAAAAAGAAGTTAAAGAAAAGAGCAAAGGTAAACGATAAGACTTTAAAAGGACCGAAAGGTCCTTTTTTGATGGTCCATTTGTCTAATTTGATGGAGCAGATTACTAGATCAATGAGGTATCGTATTAACCCCTACTCGAATCTAAGCGTACGCCTGTATAGAGCGAGAATATTGAAGTAACTCATCTTTGGTTTCTCCCTAGAGGTGAAATCGAGAAACTGGTATTAATGAATCTCATCATAATTGATTTAGATCCCTTATACTTAAATTGAAATCTGTTTTTAATAATAAAAGGCAGCACTGCACGTGCTGCCTTTTATTTGCGATGACTTACTTTTAAGCTTATAAATATTTTTTAGATTCTTCAAGAAGTTCTTCTGGCGTTGGATAGTTTAACTTCTCATCGATTGCAAGGTCAATTAAAACAAGTGCCTTGATTACTGCCTTGAATTCTGGAGTGATTTTAACGACCTTTCGCTTATTGGCTTTCTTCTCGATGGCTTCATAATCCTCTTTTTCGTTCAAGGTTAACGGATCTTTGATCAGGATATAGTGAAGAAGAAGGTATTTTCTCTTTTCTTTAGGAAATAACGTTTCTAACAATTCTCCGATTTTATCTTTTTGCTCATCACCAAAAGGAAACACTCTTTGCGAGAAAGCATCATAGTCCCTTTGCTTCTCATCTTTGCTTCTATTGTCAAACATTCTTTGAATTACACTTGGCATTTTTATCACCTTACTTGTTAAATTTTAAAAATATTATACCATATATTCCTTAAACCAAAGGTTCATTCTTGAATACAGAAAATATCATTTCTACAAAACAGATCCCTTGAACAAAGTTCAAGGGATCTGTACAAATCGGTCTATTGGTTATTTGCCTGCTGGATTGATGATTTCCTGTGTTTCAGCAGCATCGATGTTCTTGTCATCTACTACAAGAACTCCTGTATCGATTAGCTTTTCGGCAACAGTTTCGCCCTTAGCTAATGCAACAGCTGTCTTAACGCCTTCATAACCCATAAGGTACTGCTTCTGTACGATTGTTGAAACGTCGAAAGTACCCTTTCTGATCATCTGCTCGATTTCTGTTGAGAAGTCGAATCCTACGAAGGAGATGTCAGTTCTGTTAGCTTCTGTAAGTCCTGTAACGAATCCAACGGTTGAACCGTTGTTTGGTCCGAATACACCCTTAAGGTTTGGATAAGCTGTTAGGAAATCCTGTGCAAATCCTGTAGCCTTGGTGATGTCTCCATCATTAACCTTGACATCATCGTTAAGTACTTTCCAAGCTGCTGGAGCGTTAGCTGTCCAGTACTCGTTGAATCCCTTAAGTCTGTCGATGATTGTCTGTGATCCTGATGAACCAATCTGAATAGCAATTTCAGCAACTTCTGTTTCTTTGATTCCCTTAGCCTTAAGCTTAGCAATCATAGTCTCTGCTGCTGTCTTACCAGCTTCAACGTTGTTTGTCATTAATGCTGCGCTGTAGTCTTCTGTGTTGATCATTGTGTCAACGATAACAACTGGAATACCTGACTTGAATGTTTCTGAAACTGGGTTAGCCATAGCTGTTGAATCTGTAGGCCCGATAACGATAGCGTCAGCTGGTGCTGAAACAGCATCCTGTAACTGCTGAACCTGTTTCTCAACTTCTGATTCTGCAGCAAGTCCTGTAACAACAAGTTTAACTCCTAGTTCTTCAGCTGCCTTCTTGGCACCCTCTTCAACTACTGCCCAATACTGATTTCCAAGGATCTTTGTAAGGAAGTATACAGTCATTTCATCCTCAGTAGCTGGTGTTTCTGTACCTGTTTCTGTCTTTGTTTCTACAGGTGTTTCTGTCTTTGTTCCACATGCTGCAACACTTAGTGTCATTCCAGCAAGCAGTAACAATGAAATAATTTTTTTCATGAATACAACTCCTTTTATGTTTGTTTTATGTTTTAGCGATGCTTTAGCATCGATAACTCATCAAAATTATCTAGATTTTCTGTTTCTTCTAACGTCTAGAGCGATAACACCAACAAGGATGATACCAACAACGATTTGCTGCCAGAATGAGCTTACACCTAGAAGGTTTAGTCCATTACGGAGAACACCCATGATCAGCGCACCGATGATTGTGTTAATGATGGCACCCTGTCCACCACTATTTGATACACCACCGATAACGGCTGCAGCAATAGCTTCTAGTTCAAGTCCTTGTCCAGCCATAGGCTGTGCAGAAGAAATACGTGATGTTACGATAATACCAGCAATAGCTGCTGAGAAACCACTTACACAGTAAGCAAACATTCTTGTACCAACGGCATTGATACCAGAAAGCTTTGCAGCTTCAAGGTTACTACCGCAAGCATAGATCTGTCTTCCAATTCTGGTCTTAGCCAGTAAGAAAGCTAGGATAATACCATACACAACTGTAATAATAACACTGTAAGGAATACCATTAGGTAAACGTCCGCCACCGATCATGTAGAAAGCTTCCTGAATTCCTTTGTTAGGAATAGTATTGGTGTAGATTGGCTTTCCTTCAACAAGTACGTTTGCAAGTCCTCTAAATACCCATTGTGTACCAAGAGTTGCGATGAACGGAACAACACCAAGAACTTCAATAGTGAAACCATTGATAATTCCCATCATGATTCCGAATGCCATAGCAAGAAGAATACATACCCAAATTGGGAATCCCTTGATTAGTAGGGTTGTAACCAAAATACCTGAAAGTGCCATTGATGCACCAGCAGACAAGTCAGTACCACCGCAGACTAGACAAAAGGTAAGTCCATAACCAAGTATGGCATAAGTAACAACCTGTTGTGCAACATTTATAAGGTTACCCGAACTGATGAAGGTTGGCTTCATCACAGAAAACACGATGAATAAAAGTATTAGCGCTATTCCGGAAAATATTGCCTTTCTCGTGCTTGGTCCGAATCTAAGGATAAAAGCTAATTTTGGTTTCTTTTCTGTAGTTTCGCTCAAAATAATGACCTCCTAATTAATTATCTCATTTTGTATCACTCTGCATAAAAATTCTTTCAATTGGATTAAACTAAGCCTACTGAGCTTTCTTCTCTAACTTGTTATATCCAGCTGCCAAGAATAGGATTTCTTCCTGCGTTGTCTTCTTCGCATCAAGTTCTCCATTGATGGTTCCTTCATGAACAACCAGAACTCTGTCGCTCATTCCAAGAATTTCAGGCAACTCTGAAGAAATCATGATAATTGCAACACCTTGATCGCTCAATCTATTGAATAATTCATATACTTCAAATTTAGCACCTACGTCGATACCTCTTGTTGGTTCATCAACGATCAGGATTCTGACGTCGTTACATAACCACTTTGAAAGTACGATCTTCTGCTGGTTACCACCGCTTAAGTTTCTTACGATCTGCTTAAGACTTGGTGTTTTGGTTCTAAGAAGTTTCTTATATTTTTCAGCATTTTCAGTTGCTTTCTTATCATCAATGATTCCAAAACGTGAAAGCTGTTTTAAGTGTGCCATATTGGTGTTGTAGTTAACATCCAAATCAAGTGCAAGTCCATCATATTTTCTGTCCTCAGTTGCATACCCAATACGGTGTGATATTGCCTGACCTACAGAATTGATCGTTACAGGTTTTCCATCGATGAATATTTCCTTGTGGTCTGCCTTGTCTGCACCGAAGATACATCTTGCGATTTCAGTACGGCCTGAACCCATAAGTCCTGCTATTCCGAGGATTTCACCTGCTCTTACATGAAGATGATCAACATTGACCTTATCTCCACGCTTAATATTCTTAGCTTCAAGGACAATTTCTCCTATCTTTCTCTCATGCTTAGGATATTTGTCTTCCAGTGAACGTCCAACAATCATGTTGACCAGTTCATCCATCGTGATGTCCTTGTAGTTACGTGTTCCGATATACTGTCCATCTCTGATTACAGTAACTCTTTCACAGATCTCTGCAAGTTCTTCCATACGATGGGAAATATAAACCATTCCAACACCCTTCTTCTGAAGAGTTCTGATGATATCAAAAAGCTGTGCAATTTCTTTATCGGTAAGTGCTGCAGAAGGTTCATCCAAAACCAGGATTTTAGAATTCATAGAAATCGCCTTGGCAATTTCAACCATCTGCTGCTGAGCAACGCTAAGTGTGCCTAAAGTTGCATGTGTGCTAATCTTGATTCCAAGATCATCCAAGATTTTTTTCGCATTTGCATGCATTTTCTTATCATCGATGAATGGACCAATCTTAGGCTGTCTTCCTACAAAAATGTTATCTGCAACAGTCATATGAGGTAATAGATTCAACTCCTGAAAAATGATAGCAACCCCTAACTCGTGGGCTTTGCTGATAGAACCAATCTTCACTTCCTGTCCTTCTATGAAGATCTTTCCTTCATCTGCCTGGTAAACGCCAGACATAACTTTCATCAGAGTGGATTTACCTGCTCCATTTTCTCCAACAAGGCCGTGAACTTCACCCTTGTTAACTGAAAAAGAAACATTGTCCAAGGCTTTTACACCAGGGAAGGTTTTGGATATGCCTTCCATTCGGAACAATTCCTCTGCCATTATTTTCACCTCTCTCTTATAATTGAAACCTTTGATTCAGCTCTTGCTGATTCAATATCTAAGTACATTATTGATGTTTTCGGAATATTTTGCAATCGTTTTTTATCAACTAAACAAAATAATCAGGACTTAGTTGCCGAACAATCTCTTCATCTACCTTATATCTTGATAAATGCATAGTCATCAGGCTAACGGCCTTATTCTTATCTCTAAGTTTTATCGCATCAAGGATAGCATTATGGTCATCAAGAAGTTCCCTGACTTCACTATTTGTGTGAAGCCTGATCATCCTGACACGGTCAAAATGGATCATCATGCTTTCCATAAGATGATAGGTCTGATTCTTGTTTGCGATGGAAAAAAGTTTTTGATGAAATTCGTTGTCAAGCTCGAAAAATCTTGGGTATACCTTGGTATCTAAGTAAAATTTCTGATGATGTATATTTTCTTCCAGAGAAGCAATATCCACCTCAGTTGCAATGTCACAAACCAATTCAATCACCGCATTTTCAAGTACAAGCCTCATGAATCTTGCTTCATCCACTAATCGATAGTCGATTTTTGAGATGTAGCTTCCTTTTTGTGGAAATATGTCCACAATCTGGCTTTTACTCAATTCTATAAGTGCCTCTCTTGTCGGTGTTCTTGAAATACCCATCTCAAGCGCCAATTCTTTTTCGCTGACCAAACTGCCTGGAGTTAATTTAAGCACAACGATATTATGTCTTAATGTACGAAAAGCATAATCTCTTGCAGTTTCTTTGCTTGTTCTGCTATCTATCTCCATGCTGGCCCCCTTTAAAAAAATAATGAGTTCTCATCTTAAGTATAGTGTGCTCAAGGTCTGGCCATGATTTGTTTTAGTATCATGTATCCATTCCATGAGGATATCAGCAATCCTATTATCGTGTCTATCAATTTTCAAATACTAGCTGAAAGATGATCTGTCAGCCCTTTCCAAAGTGCAATGATAAAATCAATACAACAAAATGCATTGGTGTCATTCATTTATCACAGTAACTACGATTTTACCTGAACAGGTTTATCAGTGGTTTATTACAAGCCATCTCTGAAAGTATACTGTTTCAAGACTAATCGTTTACAGTTCACATACATTTGTATGTATTTCAGAACATAAGGGTACCCTGCAATATGGGCTAAACATCCGAATCATTGCTGATTTCTTGTTTACTTTTGTAAACCGATGTAATCCATACAAAAAAATAAAAACCCCAAGTTATTTCACAATGACAATCCAAAGATTAGGATCATAATTTAAAATTTTAAATGAGAGTTCTTTGCTAATCGTCACAGCCCCATGCTAATGTCTGATTATTCGTCTAGTGCTTGCTGGTCATTTATCATGTAATCCTTTTACAATATACCACTGGTATACTAGTGTGTCAACGAATTATTTTAGAAATAATTTGGTTTTTTTTAGAGATTGGATTACATTCTTTTGTGACCGGTTTACAATCATTGATATGACTTGCTTGGCATCACTCACTATACTTTTCTGGAAACAAAAACTTTTTTTCCTCTTGGTTTTGATCTTTCAATTAAACCAATTCGATATAAAATGAAAAATCAAGGATTTTTATCCAATGACAAAATGACTTGAAAATGCGAACAATATGTATTAAATAACAATGACAAGTATTTGTCAAGTTGCTCAACTCCCCACTTCTTGATGTTAACCTTTCCAGTTTTCATTGAATTTGGGCATCATCATAAATAAGATAATAATGGGTACGTTTTCTCTCTTGTTTTTAACGTTTCACAAAAAAACGAGGGAAATATTCTTTGAATCATGTACGCACCCTGATTCATCACAACTTTTCTTCCTGAGTTTTAATCTTGGCTCTTCAGGTTATGAAGGTATTGTATACAAATCGTTAATTCTATGGATATCAATTACCCCTCTAGGTAGTATAATTCTCTTAAGAATTAATGTTATAGGAGGTAAAAATGAGTTTAATATTTGAAGTGAAAACAGAAAAGGATTTTGAAACAGCGGTAACTGACCTTAAAAAGAGCCTGACGGAGAACAGCTTCGGTGTTCTCTGGGAGATGAACTTCAAGGAGAAGCTTGAGGAAAAAGGTCTCGATTTCAAGAGTAACTTTAAAATACTTGAAGTATGTAGTCCACCTCGCGCAAAGGTAATTCTTGAGCAGAACCTGGAGGCTGGATATATGCTTCCCTGTAAGATGGTCGTGTACGAGAAGGAAGACGGCGTGAGAATAGGAATGATGAAACCTACTGCCATGGCAGAACTCATGAATGATAAAAACCTGAATGAAGTCGCGAGTGAAGTGGAAACTATTCTTAGAAAAGCCATAGACAGTTCCAAATAGAACATCCTGACATCGAAACCAAATTTTACAGTGTAGATTATATTAACGGAAACGTAGATAAAGAAATACGCTGCCAGGCAAATTTAGCTTGGCAGCGTATTTCTTTTAGTTCGATTTAGTTTTTACTTATAGAAATTTTATGGGATTTGTGGCCCGAGAAGAACCGCTACAACTATGCCATAAAGCATAGACCTGTAAGGGCTAGAAGTGATTGCACATTTTCCTCCCTTACAGCCAATAAGCTTGTAGTAACCAAATCCGATTAGTGCACCGACAATAATTCTGATTACATAGTTTAAGTAGATCATCTCAACTTGCTCCTCTTTTGATTAAATCCGGAAATCAAGATCAGGTTTTTCCTTGATTTAGTCGCATTGCTTTTTAGATTTTTGGAAAAAGAGGATTACAGCGCCTCAATCTTTTTGAGGAACTCCTCAATCGGTTGGTTGCCAACGAGTTCAAGCGTATCATTGATGACGATCTTTGGTACACTAGTCACATTGTACTTGTCAGAAAGTTCTTCGAAAGTCTCTGCCTCGATCATCTCTGCCTCAACAAAGTTATTCATGAGCGCTATCTTATGAGCCTTTTGAACAGCACCTGGGCAGTGTTGACAGCTGAGTGTCACAAACACCTTGATATTTACAGGTTTGTCTATCTTTTTGATTCTGTCTTCCAGCTCTTTCGATACAGCACTTTCATGACCTGACACTTCCAAAAGTGCTGTAATGAAAGAATTGATCTCATGGCCAGCAGGAATCCCATTAAACTTCACACCCTGATACTCTTCCTTTGCATTCAGGAGAACAATGCTTGGAACCATTTCGATATGGTAAGCCTTCGCCTTGTCAGCGTGCTTTTCGATATCGTAGACATTTAAAGCGAGCTTATCACTGAGTTCGGTAACCTCCTGCATATACGCACGCGTCTCTTCACATGTATAACATTCCCCTTCTTTAGTAAACAAGGCAATAGTGACGTTGTCCTTGAGATCTTTGAATACTTCCTTAAGCTGTCCCTGTAGTTCTTCATTAAACATATTCATTTTTTTCCTCCAAAATTTTATTTTCTATAGCTTGGTAATTCTAAAATAGTTAGCTTCAATTATTGGGTAAAGCCAGATGTTATCTCCAACTGATTAAGATATTCATTCGCAGAGAGGGCTGCCTTGGCTCCATCACTGGCGGCAATAATAATCTGCTTATAGGGAATCTGGGTGACATCACCGGCCGCGAAGATTCCACTGATGCTGGTTCTGTTTTTCTCATCTACAAGGATTTCTCCTCGATTATTTAAAGTAAGAAGATCCTTGAAGGGACCAAGATTCGGAATATGCCCAATTTCAATAAAAATCCCATGAGCAGCAAGTTTTAACTCCTCACCAGTTTTCTTGTCCAACGCAAGGATTCCTTCCATGGCGTCATCGCCCATGATTTCAAGAATTTGCGTCTCCAGACAGACTTTGATTTTCGGGTCACTGTAGAGCTTATCCGTAAGGACACGATCCGCCCTTAACTGGCTTCGATGAACTAAAGTCACTGATTTTGCCACTTTGGCTAGATCCAGTGCCGATTCCACTGCAGAATTCCCGCCTCCGGCGATGAGGACATCCTTTCCCTTAAACAAAGGCGCATCACAGATGGCGCAGTAAGCAACTCCTTTACCTGCATAAGTATCTTCTCCTCTTACGCCAAGGTGTCTTGGATTCGATCCTGTAGAAATAAGAATCGCTTTTGCTTGATACAGCTCCCCGGAGGATAGTTTCAGTTGATGTTTTCCTTCCTCTGAGGCATACGCTACAACTTCCGCTTCATCTCTGATGGGGATATCAAGCGTATGAAGATGCTGAAGAAATCCTTCCACCATGTTTTCACCGCTGATTGCCTTGATGCCGAGATAATTATCTACCATACTCGTGTCAACAAGCTGACCGCCTTTTCGTTTGGTTAGAATTCCGACCCTGAGTCCTCTTCTCTTCGCATAGAGAGCGGCGTTAAGGCCTGCGGGGCCTCCGCCGATAATGATGAGGTCGTAAAGTTCTTCCGCGTTCAGTTTGCTTGCCGTGTTGAAACTAAAACCCTTTTTCAGGTCCACTTGAAAATTAAATGACATGCTTTATCCTCCTGTTGATTAGCCCTTTTAAGGGACGGTACTTGAATGATATATTTATGAAAGGTGCATGTTTCCATGCACAGAGTTTCGCTCTTTTATTGGTTGCATTCCACATTGAGGATTTTGCATATCGTTGATTCGGATAGTCCGCCAAAGACCATACCCAGTTCCTTTAGGGACAAGGTGGAGTTTTTTCGAAACGCCATGATCAAGTGGTTTCGAATATCTTTTTCCTTCACCAGCATTTCCTTTTGGAGATCTTTCTCCTTTAGGATCTCATCCAGCTTGACTAAGGCCTCTTCAAAAGTCTCGATGCAGTTCTTGCATTCCCTGTCAGGTTCTTCAAAATCTGTCGACGGTAGTGGTTCTACCCAATCGAGCTTGAACGTTTCACCAGGGTGGTAGGTGCAGTAACTGTTCCAAAGCGTGGGTGATGTAGAATTCTTGTGCAATTTTTCAACGATGCCTGAAATATCTTCTCCATCCTTTAGAAGTACACTCTTGTACCTGTCCTTGAAGAGAGGTAACTCAGCTCCAACATACATGGCGTAAGAGATGTTGATGCTCTTCATGATTTTAGAAAGGTCCCCACCATTGACATCCATGACGAGATGATAGGCATTTTCAGAAAGGAAGCAGTAAGCATAGAGTTTAAAGTGAAATTTCGTCTGTGCTCGCTTTAAGATGTTAAGGAGCTCACTTCGATCTTCATCAGAGAGAAACAGATTCCTTGTATTCGAGCTAAACTGGGTAACGTGGAACGTCCCATAGGGATCCTTCTGCCTTGCTTGTCTTGCCATGAACTCACTTCCTTTCCTCATCATTTAACACTTGCTTGTTCTGGTTATTTAAGCTAATCTTTTTCATTTCTTTAAATTACGGAACCTTAAATAAAATTTACTCCATTAAAAATACTTTATCCTTTAGAAAAAAATCATAACATACATCTTTTCATAATTCAAGTACCGTCCCCAAATGAGATAAAAAAATGATGCAGATTTCGCTGCATCATTTTGTTCATGATATTTTTGGATGTAACTGCTTTTTCGAAAGTCAGATTACATATTGAAGTACTGCTTTGCATTCTCAAAGGAAATTTCTTTTGCCATGGAACCGAGTAGATCCATATCCATTGGAATTTCGCCTTCTTCAGCCCATTTTCCGAGCAGGTTGCAAAGGATTCTTCTGAAGTAATCATGTCTTGGGTAAGAGATAAAGCTTCTTGAATCAGTAAGCATTCCGACAAATCTTCTTAATAAAGAAAGATTTGCAAGGGAAATCATCTGCTTCTCCATTCCGTCTCTTTGGTCATTGAACCACCAGCCTGAACCAAACTGGATCTTCATGAGGCCATCTTCTTCGCCCTGGAAGTTTCCGATCATGGTTGCTAGAACATCATTGTCTCTAGCATTCAGGCAGTAGATGATTGTCTTAGGAAGATTTCCTTCCTTGTTCAGAGCATCCATAAGCTTTGAAAGGGGTTCTGCAACTAGTGCATCGTGAATGGAGTCAAATCCTACATCCGCGCCCAGCTTGTTGAACATTCTGGTATTGTTGTTTCTAAGTGCACCGATATGGTACTGCTGTGCCCAACCGAATTTCTTATAAAGCTTACCAACCTCGATGAGGATATAAGTTCTATACTGTGCAACTTCTTTCTGGGTTAGGGTTTCCTTGGCTAATGCCTTCTTGATGATGCTTTCGATTTCATCTATGCTTGCATCTTCAAATAGGACAACATCAAGTGCATGATCTGAAAGTCTTGCACCATGGTCATGGAAATAGCTTACTCTGTCTTCGACTGCCTTCATTAAGGAAGCGGCATCCTTAATTTCAAATCCAACAATCTTGCTTAGCACTTCCATGTATTCGCTATATCCAGCCTTATCGATATTCAGAAGTTTGTCTGGTCTTAGTGCTGGAAGCACCTTGGTCTTGAAGCTTTCATCAGCATTGATGGCATCATGATATTCCAAAGTGTCTATTAAATCATCTGTTGTGCAAAGTACTGCGACGTTTGATTTTTCAATGAGACCACGCACATTGAAATCATCCTTGGCAATCACAGCGTTAGCTCTTTCCCAGATGCTCTTTGCATTTTCCTTATTGATGATATCTTCAATTCCGAAGTACTGTTTCAGTTCCATATGGGACCAATGATAGAGAGGATTCCCTATGCAGTATGGAATTGTTGCACAGAAGGCTTCAAACTTTTCATAGTCTGAGGCTGAGCCTGTGATAAATTCCTCGTTTACTCCATTGCTTCTCATGGCTCTCCACTTGTAGTGGTCTCCACCTAACCAGATTTCTGTAATGTTCTTGAATCTGGAATTCTCTGCGATCATTTTTGGGTTAAGATGACAATGATAGTCGTATATCGGCATATCTTTTGCGTATTCTTCATAAAGTCTTTTCCCGGTGTTGTTCTTTAGCATAAAGTTTTCATTGATTAAACTCATGATTTATTCCCATCCTTTCATTAGTTCAGTTTTAATTTTATTAACGATACTATCATAGACCATTATTTCCTCTCTGAAAAGTATATTCCCAAAGTTTAATTCATCTTTTTTGAAATAATTTGCAGGATCAAGATTGAATTCCGTCGTTTTTTTGTGGCTTTCCTCTCCCCAAGGATCGAATGCACCGGGCAGGAGATGTTCATTAAACTCACATTCGATAAATGCCACCTTGGCAAATTCTCGCCACGGCCTCGCTAAATAGGTCATTTTACGCCGTGACTCACTGAGGAATCTAGAATTCTTAAAAATAAATCCAACTTCTTCTTTACGCGTACAGGGTGCTGCGATGTAATTCACTTCATTTTTTCCATGGTCTAGGGATTCGATATCGCAGTGTTCGAAAAGGACATTTGCACCCCCAAAGATAAAATCCACATCTCCAACGATGGATGACTCTCTGATGATTCCAGTCGATGATCTTCTCTCCCGGTGCTCGCCAGGTCCGATGAATGAACCTTTTGCTCGGGGTTCCTTTGGCAGCGGTGCCATAAAGAGAGTATCCTGATGACCGTATAAGGCGACATCAAAAACATCAAAAAGAAGCGCATCAAGGTACAAGGCTATGCCTTGACCATTAATCTCGCCTATCCCTGCCGTGTTTTTTACCGTAAGGTGCCTAAGATGCACTTTTTCTCCGTACAAATAGAGCGTATAGCTTCTAAATGTTCCAAAAGGCTTCCCGTCCAGATGAGGATGAAAGGCACCATCCCCAAATTCAAGGATCGTCCCATCTCTCGATTCTCCTTCTAGAAAGATGTTCTTCTTCTCGATGCCGATCTTTTCCCTGTAGATTCCATCTTTAATCAAAAGATGGATATCGTCTAGCTCGCGCAGATCATTTATCGCTTCGGTGATCGAAGCATAGTCACCTGTTCCGTCCTTTGCGACAACTTTTTTATTCAACTTTATTCACCAGTTCCTTCATGAATTCATAGTCTTCCCTGGCGCACGCTGGTTTTACTTCCTCCCGAAGAAGATAGATATCTTTACTGATCAGACCTTCTAGAATATACCCTTGGAGTTTCTTTACGATATAAGCGTAATCTATAATCGAATCCTTAAAGCTTGAAGAGACGAGGTTGCCATTTTCATCACACCTTATCCCCTTTAAATGAACAGCTGCGATCCTTTCTCCGAAACACTCGAAAGAACGGTCCCAAAGCTCGTGCTGGTTTTCTATTTCCTCCAACGACAAGAGATTCACAGGATCAAAAATCACTTTAAGTCTTCTTGATGGGATAGCGTCCAGAATTTCCTTTGTTCTTTCCGGGGTATTCATCACATGATAGTGAACAGGTTCGATGGCAACATCTACGCCAAGGTCCTCCGCATGAAGCATAATTTCTTCTAATGAGGCTTTTAGGCTGAGCATGCCGTTTTCCCTCGTATCCTTAAGTTTCTCCATATTTGTTGTTTCAGTTCCAATGCATCCTGCATTGATTGCTTTTGCAAAACTCATCTGTCTGATGAATGCGATAACTTCAGCTCTTCTTTTTTCTTCATTCGTATAGGATGGTTCAATATAGCAGCCCAGTACCGGAATCTCCATTTCACTTTTTAAAACAGTCTTTCTGATTCCTTCAATGAAAGCTTTATCGAGATCATCCGGTCCATCGATCCCCTTGATGGCTTTTCTAAACGCCAGCTGTATCCCGGTATAGCCTATGTCCATGATTTCCTTAAATAAAACATCCGCTTCCTTCTTTCCAAAATCATGGGCTCTTACGCCTATCTTCATCTAATATGACCTCCTTCAAGTCTAAATGACTTATTTCATCACTAAATTCTAGTATTTTAGACATGAAGTAATTCTCCATGTCTAACTTTCATGTGCTTTCTATTGATCATTTCTTCTTTTCTCAATGGGTAGCTGTTTATTTATTCATGCTGATGTTTTTTCTTTATCTGATTGATGACGAAATAACCTGCCATGAGTGACATCACTCCTGTCGCTACGTTACTGACCATCATGACAATCCCGACGGATCTTGCGCCCATCGCTGTAAAGTGTTGCAAATAATATAGAACCGGGATTCTGAAAATGAACACCCTTGCAAAGTTAATGATGAGGGTAAGTTTCGTGTAGCCATACCCATAAAGCAGTGCCATGATGGCTGCGGTAATCCCAAGGGGAACCGCCCCAATGGCCTCATAAAAATAAACCTCACTGATGAGTTTTTGGAAGATCAGGTTATCTTTAGCGAAAACGCTGCTGATTTGAGGCAAAAATACCATGGTCAGAAGATATCCGATAAATCCAATGGCAACATTGATCATCAGAAGTCTGTAGAAGGCTTCAATAGATCTTTTATAATTCTTCGCTCCGATATTTTGTGAAATGATCGAGGCTCCACCCTCCTGAAATCCGTTTTGCGGATTGGTTGAAAGCCCACCGATGTTATTGGAAATACCCAGCGCACCAACGGTCAGCGTTCCATAGAGGGTAGACATGGCGTTAACCACAACTTTTCCGAGGGTAAAGGCCAGCTTCTCCATCATCACCGGAAAGGATAACCGAAGAATCGGTCCTAAGATCTCGCGTTTAAAGGAAGCGCTCTTTGGATTGATTCCAAAAACATCCCCTGGTTTTCTCAAATAGTAGATTCCCGCAAAAAAGATAACCAGTTGCGATAATAGAGAGGCCAAGGCAATCATCGTCACCGTACCATTGATGACATAGACAAAGTAAGCGGTAAACCCTAGTTTGATGAGGATTGTCAGGAGATTTAAGTTAAGAATCACCTTTGAATTTCCTCTTGCCCGCTCAATCGCAATATAGATATTATTAAAAAAGCCAATGACCATGGCAATAATTTCCAGTTTAAAATAGTTTTTACCCGTCATGATGAGCTCTTCCGGGGTTTTCGCGAACCGTAAAAGTTCTTCTGTAAAAGGAAGAAAAAAGATCAGGACAAAAAGCCCCATAACTGCTGATAAGGCAAGTAGCGTATTTACCTGCCTTTTGACCATGTGGAATCTTCCAGCACCATAGAACTCTGCAATCTTGATGCTTCCCCCAATAGCAAGACCTCCACCAACCGCTGCCAGCATCAGCTGAAGCTGGGAGATGTAGGCCACAGCAGAGACGGAATTTGCGTCGATATGGGCTGCCATCATCGTATCCAGAATCTTGAAGATCTGGTTTAAACTCTGATAAAGCGCAATAGGCCCACAAATGGCAAAAATCACGCGATTTAGATTACCCGTAAGGATAAATGCCCGATTCATCTCATCCTTCGTAGAAAGTTCAAGTTTTTCTTCTGTCATTAAGCTCATTCCCTTATGATTTCGGTATAGGCCATCATGAGGGGCGCTACGCCTTTAGCTTCATTAAGTACGACAGGTTCGCTGAAATAATATTCAAGCGATCCATCTCGCTTTTCTTTTCCACCGAGACCAGCCACAAGACATATCCCGCCAAGCTGAAGCTCCCCGAGTTCATCCTTGCTCAAATACTTTTCTATGGTGCCATAGAAAGCTTTCTCTCCAATGTCCCTATATTTCTCATGGATAAATCCAAGTCTTACCGCTTTCAAGAGCCCAAAAGCGATGATGGCTGAACCTGAGGTCTCCAAATAATTCCTTTCATCCTCTTTCTTGTCTATGATCTGATAAAACATGCCCGATTCATCCTGATACTTCACTAGCGACTTTACCAAATCATTTAAAATATCTTTGATTTCCCTGTATTCATGATAAATCTGGTTATCCATCTTCTCCAAGGTATCGACTAGCCCAATGAGGAACCAGCCTAGCGCCCTCAGCCAAAAATTTGGTGAGGTCCCTTTTTCCTTGTCTGCCCAGTACATTTCCCTGGATTCATCGAACCCGTGGAAATAGAGTCCTGTCTCCGGATCCCTCATCTTGTCCCTGACATTCAAGAGCTGATGGTAAATATCCTTATAGTTTTTCATGGCATTGAACCTGGTCTCATATTCCATGTAGAACGGCATGGCCATATAGATCCCATCAAGCCAGACCTGATTGGGGTAGATCTCCTTATGCCAGAAATTGCCTGAGGGGGTTCTTGGCATTTCTTCGATTTGTCTGTAAATCTCCTGAAGAGCCTTTCTGTATTTCTCATCCCCGGTGAGATCATATAGGGTAAAGAGGTTCTTTCCTGGGTTGATGTGATCCAGGTTATACTCAGCTACCTCATAAGTTCTGATGTTTCCATCTTCATCCACAAAGGAGTTGACAAAGTCCAAAGAAAAATCAAGGTACTTCTTCTCACCAGTGAGCTTATATAACTCAAGGATGGCATAAATCATGCATCCATCAATATAATTCCAGGTATTTTCTTTTCCGCTCCGCATCCTCTCCTTATTCCAATAAGGGTTTTCGGCAGTGCTCTTTTTAAGGATCAGTTCAATATAATCTTTAAGGTCTCTTATTTCTTTCAACCTAAACCTCCTCGAATGACTCGATGTTATCCGTAATCAGTCTTTCTCCTTCGTATCCGTACACCACTACATTCTTAAGCTTCATGCATTTAACATTCTTTGCAAAGATCCCCAGGTGGGCTACGGGTTCAATATTGTCCATCATCACCGGGATATCCTTGACGAAGGTTTTCTCCATTTGGATGGTGACGTCTTCCATAGTAATCTCACCAATCGGCTCCTCAGGAAGCCCATAAAAGAATGTACTGGCAATGGTCGCATTTTCGCAGGTCACATTCTTGATCGTAATCTTTCCAACCCTTGGGGTCAGCTCGTCTACAGGATATTTATCCTTGCTGTAGACATATTCTGAATGTCCATCAGGGTCGCAGAAGTAGAACATGTTGATGGTAAACGGAACTTTCACATCTTGAAAGCAGGAATTCTTGATTTCAATGTTGTTCAGGAATGAGGTCTTCCCTCTTCCTCTTCTTGTTTTTATCCGAAGTCCTTTATCTGTATCAAGCATCAGACACTTGTCGATACTGACATTTTCGATTCCTGAAGCCACTTCACTTCCAATGACAACCCCGCCATGTCCTCTTTTCATGAGGCAGTTTCTGACGATGACATCTTTAGTCGGCCTATAGTGATATTTTGCCATATAGTATTTCCCTGACTTAAATGAAATACAGTCATCACCCACAGATATTCTTGTTCCAACAATCTCCACACGCTGCGACGACTCCGGATTGATTCCATCGGTGTTGGGAGATAGATAGGGATTATAGATCGAGACATCATAAATCCGAAGATCATTCGTGTAATAAGGATGAATGGTCCAGCTAAAGGAATTCTCTACCCTTATCCCCTGGATATCGATGTTTTCGCAGCCATTGAGGAAAATCATCCTTGGTCTCCAGGCAATGTTTTTCACTTTCGCGTTCTCCCACCAGTCTCCATTGATGGCATCTCCATCGAGGATGCCTTCACCGATGATGTTTACGTTTTGAACACCAATTCCTGTAATTAACCCCGCATAAGAACCAAGGGGATTTCCTTCCCAGGTTCCGAGAATCAGCTCATCACATTCATCAGTAGACATTTTCGCTTCTGGAAGGATGGGGTATTTTTTCCGATCATTGATTGCCATGATCTTAGAATTTTCCTTTAAATACAACGTGATGTCACTTTTGAGAAAAAGAGATGTCGTGCGATAAGTTCCTTTTGGAATGAGTATTGTTCCGCCTTTTGGACATGACAGGATGGCCGCCTGAATAAAGGCGGTATCATCGCTAACACCATCCCCGATTGCGCCAAATTCTTTTACATTCAGGAGAAAGGTTTCTTTTATGGTCTTAAAGTTCTTTTCGATCCCATTGATTGAAACTTGGTAGTCTGTATCCGGAGCCAGCTCCGAGAGCGAAAAGATATTTCTCTTTTCTTCCCTTAGCACGAGCTTTCCATTAAGATACACATCATAAGGTTCTTCAGCATAGTAAGGAATCATTCCTTCGATTTCAAATACTGCTGTTCTGCTATATGCTTTTAATAATTCGTAATTCATTTCATTCACCTATGCCTAATTGTATTCTATCGTTCATTATGTTAAAATTCGAAATAATAGAGAAAGGAGGAAATTAATTGGTGCAAGAATATGTTTTTTCTCCCCATTATGATTTTTTCATTGATAAGGCCGATCGTACTTATGGTTATGATATGGACTTTTTCCACCTTCATAAGAAATATGAAATATATTATCAGTCCAAAGGACTTCGGAAGTATCTCATCGAGGATAAAACCTATACGATTAGTCCTGGAAGCCTTGTCATTATCAATATGGATGCCATCCATAAGGCAATTTCAGTAAACAATACGCCTCATATTCGGTATGTCATCAACTTTAATCCTAGCCACATCAAAGGACTTCTTGATTCCATCGGAAAGCCTGATCTCCTCAACTGTTTCGATAAGGATATCCATGTGATTCCCTTGAATTCAGATCTTCAGGTGCAGGTGGAGTCTCTCATGGAATCCATGTGGTCAATCTATCAGAAGGAACCCGACCCGTATACCACCAGCCTTAAAAAACTTTATTTATCCAGCCTGCTTGTCATCATCGAAAATCTTGTGGACCATCTTCCAACAGATGCATCCTCAAAGGAAGTCAAAACCAAGGATGATACCATCACAGAGATTCTTCATTATATTAATGAAAACTACAAGGAAGATTTGAACCTGGAGTCAATCTCCAAGAAATTCTACATTTCCACGTTCTATCTCAGCAGACTTTTCAAGCAAATCACCAACATCAGCATCATTGAATACATCAACACGGTAAGGATCAGATATGCAAAAAATCTGTTAGAACAGTCCAACATGAAAATCAATCGGATTTCAGATGAAGCCGGTTTTTCAACAACCACCCATTTTTCTAGGGTATTCAAGAAAGTCACTGGTCTTTCTCCCCATAATTATAGAAAGTATTACCAGGAAGCGGTCAGCACCATATAAGGCTAAGCCTAGTTTTATGTAGAGTAGCCTCCGCTCAGTTTTTTTGAACTCATCCAAGTGAATAATTTTCCACTTCTTATTCCCATTGAATTTATAAAAATTTGGTAACCATAATGATATGGTTACCAAATTTTATTTTATAACCTTTTATTTTAGAGGGCTAAGCGTATTTCTACCCCTTGATGCTTCCTGCGGTAAGACCTTCAATGAATCTCTTTTGTGCAAGAAGGAATACGGTAATGGAAGGAATTAGGCTTACAATCGACATGGCGATTACCCTATTCTCTGCATAGCCAGCTCCTGTTGCATCCATCGACATTCTAAGGGCGATGGTTACCGGATATTTCTCTACGCTGGAGATAAAGATCAATGGTCCCATAAAATCATTCATCGTCCAAAGGAATGTAAACAGCCCTACGGAGATGATTGCAGGCTTGATTACTGGAAGAAGGATAAGAACTAAAGTCCTAAATCTTCCACAGCCATCTATCTTTGCCGCTTCATCCAATTCTTTTGGGATTGATCTAAAGAACTGAATCAACATGAAGACAAAAAAACCATCTGTTGCAAATAGAGAAGGAAGTGTCAAAGGCGTATAGGTATCAAGAAGTCCAAAATTTCTCCACATGAGGTAGCTTGGAATTCTAAGAATGATGTTTGGAATCAAAAGCGTACCAATGAGGAGCGCAAACATCGTCTTCTTATAAGGAAACTCAAATCTTGCAAACCCATAGGCTACAAGTGTACAACTGACAACAGTGAAAATGACCTTTGGGATAACGATTTTAAAGGTATTGATAAAATAGTGTCCCATGGTATATTGTGTTCCAGTTTTCCAACCTTCAATATAGGGCGTGAAATCCAGGGTCTTTGGCCAAAAGCCAATCGAGGAATGGATTTCAGCATTTGTCTTAAACGATGCGCCGACAAGCCAGACAATCGGATACAACATGACAACAGATACCAGGATTAAAACAACATAAAGGGTAATGGTGCTTAATTTTGTTTTCTTCTTCATGCTATTTCCCCTCCTTGCTTGTCTCTTCGTCACCGTAGAATACCCAATATTTCGAGTTCTTGAAGGTAATCATCGTCAGAATCATAATGATGATAAAGAGTACCCAGGACATCGCACTGGCATAACCCATCTTGTTCTTGTTAAAGGTCGTGTCATAAATATACATCGGTAAAAGGTAGGTTCCGAATTGCGGACCACCCTTTGTAATGAGATATGGGGCATTAAATTCCTGAAATGCGCTGATCAGCTGCATGATCAGATTGAAAAATATGGTCGGGCTTAATAATGGCAGTGTAATTCTAATAAAACTGTTAACTTTTGAAGAACCATCCACTTCGGCTGCCTCATAGACATCTTTTGGCAGTGCCTGAATGGCAGCGAGGAAGATGACCATGGTGGAACCGAACTCCCAAACGCGAAGAAATATAATTGTAAAAAGTGCAGGGGTCGCTTCACCAAACCAGGATACTGGATTTCCACCAAATGCCTGGATGACTTGATTGATCAGTCCGTTCGACTGAAACAGGAATTTCCAAAGTACTGCGATCGCAACGTTTGACCCTAATATGGATGGAATATAGTAAGCTGTCCTGAAAAAGTTGATGGCTTTTAATTTTTTTGCGAGGATCATGGCAACGCCAAGGGATACTGCAAGTTTTAATGGAACTTCAAGTACGACGTATTTCAGGGTCACCTTCATCGCTTTGATAAAAGTCGGGTCACTTAATAGATTCACATAGTTTTGAATTCCAACACCCTTTGCTTTTTCCAGCAAGTTGTAATCAGTAAAGGAAAGGAACAAGGAGGCTATGATCGGATATGCCGTAAACACAAGCAGTCCAATTATCCAAGGGGCTACGTATAGTAGCCCCAGATAATTGCTTTCTCCGATGGAAAAACTCCTGTTTGCACCCTTTTTTCGATCTTTATTCTTTTCAGATTTCAAAATTGACTTATCTTTTGTTTTTTCTGTGATTTGCATTCGTTTACCACCTTTGAAATTAACAGTTGATTATTTTACGATTTCTGTAAGAATCTTGGTAACTTGTTCTACAAAATACTTAGCTGCATCTTCTGGTGTCTTTGAGCCATAGGAAATATCCTCGATGGCAACCTTGTAGACTTCCTTAAGTGAGCTGTTTTCCAAATATGGGCTGATAAGTAGTGGCTTTGAATCTGCAATCTGCTTTGTCGCGTTGAAAGCAAGTCCTTTTAATGCTGGAGTTCCTTCAAGTGCAGCAAGTGCTGATTTAGATGATGGGATACCTCTTGATGAACCCAATAACTTTGATGATTCAGCATCGTTAAGCAGCCAATCAAGGAAAATAGCAGATTCTACAGGATGCTCAGTTTTTCCATTTATTGCAAATAGTAATGATGGTTTCTGCATCCAGCCTGAGTTCTTCGCGCCGTCCATGACGAGAAGTTCTCCTAGAACCAATTCCTGAGGCGTAGGATTTTCTGTGAGCACCTTCTCAAACTTACCGATAGAGGAACTCCATTCCAGTACGCCTGCAACTGAGCCGTTGATGAATTTCTCTGTCTGGTAAAGCGCATCTTCTCCTGAATCGTTCATCCTGTCCTTCTGTGTTCTGATGACATGATTCTTTTCAAGGGAAAGATAGAAGTTGAAAGCATCAAGGATCTCAGCTTCGCTAAATCCAAGCTTTCCGTCTGCTGTGATGAATTCTTTTCCTGTCTTCTGTGCTTCATAAGCCAGCGCCATGTATAGTCCGGTAAAACCTGAACCTGTATCCAGGTCAAACGCATACTTTGAAGGATCTTTGGCTTCGAAAGCCTTTCCTGCTGCAATCAGTTCATCCCATGTTTTTGGGATCGCTACGCCTAGGGCATCATAGGTTGTCTTGTTATAAAAAGCACTTCTTCCTGTTACTGAAACCGCGATGGCATTAAGTACACCATTGATTTCTCCAAACTTCAGCACATCATCTGACC
>JBASOA010000058.1:0-63137 GCA_049657765.1 Clostridiaceae bacterium | reverse complement strand
TTGAGCCACTCCCGCTGAATAATGGTCGGGGTGACAGGGATTGAACCTGCGACCTCATGCTCCCAAAGCACGCGCGCTCCCAGCTGCGCTACACCCCGTGAATTACTGGAGCGGGTGAAGGGAATCGAACCCTCACAACCAGCTTGGAAGGCTGGAATTCTACCATTGAACTACACCCGCATATTGGTGACCCACCGGGGAATCGAACCCCGGACACCATGATTAAAAGTCATGTGCTCTACCAACTGAGCTAGTGGATCATAATTAAGAAAATGGCTGGGATAGCTGGATTCGAACCAACGATGCCAGAGTCAGAGTCTGGTGCCTTACCACTTGGCGATATCCCAAAAATGGTGCGTCTTAAGAGATTCGAACTCCCGGCCCACGCCTTAGAAGGGCGTTGCTCTATCCAGCTGAGCTAAAGACGCATGTCTCTGGAGCGGAAGACGAGATTCGAACTCGCAACATTCACCTTGGGAAGGTGACGCTCTACCGTTGAGCCACTCCCGCTGAATAATGGTCGGGGTGACAGGGATTGAACCTGCGACCTCATGCTCCCAAAGCACGCGCGCTCCCAGCTGCGCTACACCCCGTCGTCATCTCATTTCAACAACAAAAATAATTCTATACTAAAAACCCTAACTCGTCAAGAGAAAATCCTCAATAAATTTTCGAATCATTTTCTGAAATGGCCAAACGCCTTAATACACAACCTGAATTGGAGATAAAAATCTTTTAATTCAATTGCTTGTATCTAGGAGAGGTGACTTTATCTGAGCGCACCTTGATACTGCCCAAATTTGGAGTCAATTAAGATTATAACCTATTTTCCAAATTAATAAAAGGGATATTTCTATTTTCCTCAAATATGGATGAATTTAACAGATACTGCCTCGTTTATGACCGTCATCACCGCATAACTTGCCTTTTGTCCACCTTTGGGTAAAGATGCACTTCCAGGATTAAGAACAGTGATTCCATCCACTTCATCTTCCAAGGCAATGTGCGTATGGCCGTAAAGGGCGACCTTGGCCCCATGTTTCTTCGCATCCGCTGCCAGGTCATGTAATGTGGATTTAACCCTGTGGTGATGTCCATGGGTCGCTAGGATTAAAAGGCCTTCAGCCTTGATCAGGAGTGTTCCGGGCTCCCGATCGGCGATATCGCAGTTCCCTGGAACTCTCCTTACCTCGCGCTTAAGAAGGGCCTCCATATAGTCAGCATCATCTGTGACATCCCCTAAATGGAGAATCATATCCGGATTCTCTACTTTGATGCTTTCACAAACTTTTGTAATCTTATTAAGGTTTCTATGCGTATCAGAAACCACCGCGATCTTCACGTTTCCTCAACTCCTTGATCAGTGCTTCGAGTGCTCTCCCCCTATGGGATACACTATTCTTTTCTTTTCCTGTAGATTCTGCAAAGGATTTTTTTAGGTCATCCGAATAGAACAGGGGATCATAGCCAAACCCTTCATGGCCTGCTTTCTCGAGCAAAATTCTGCCTCTGGCTTCTCCACTTACTCTGATATCAACATCATTACCTAAAAGAACCATAGAAGTTACAAACTTCGCTGTTCGCTTCTCCATAGGAACGCCCTGAAGCTCTTTTAAGAGCTTCACATTGTTCGCCGCATAATCGTGGGCAATACCCGAATATCTTGCTGAATAGACGCCAGGCGCGCCGTTAAGGTAATCCACGGCTAGTCCTGTGTCATCAGAAAGTACAAGCGTATCCAATTTTTCTTCTTCAGAAAGACTTTGGAAAATTTCGAATGCCTTCTTATAAGCATTTCCTTCAAAGGTTTCCTGATCCTCTTCCACTTCAATATTTATTCCTGCATCATTAAGGCTCAGGACCTCAAAATGAAAATCCTTTAGAATTTCCTTGATCTCCGAAACCTTGTGCTCATTGTTGCTTGCGATAATAATCCTCATTTAACTCACCACTTTCTTCAGGTCTTCACCCATGAGTTCTCTGACCTGACTTTGAATATCCAGGTTTCCCTTTGTCGCTTTTTCAATCAGCTCTGTAAGTTCTTTTGCGGTGAAGGGTCTTTCCTCGCCTGTTCCTTGTAATTCGATGAACTCACCCTTGTCATTCATGATGACGTTCATATCGACATCAGCTGAGGAATCCTCCTCATAGCAAAGATCCAAAATAATCTCATTTTCCCTTATCCCTGCACTTACTGCTGAAACCATTCCACTTAGAGGATAAGTGCTAAATTCAACTTCTCTGTCTATGGCGTTAATCGCATCGACAAGCGCAACAAAAGCACCCGTGATGCTTGCGCATCTGGTTCCGCCATCAGCTTGTATAACATCGCAGTCAATCCATATGGTCCGTTCGCCTAAAACATTAAGATTCATCACAGAACGAAGTGAACGACCTACAAGTCTCTGGATTTCTGAACTTCTTCCATCCACCTTAAGCCTCGTGATGTCTCTCGTTTTTCTCGTTTGTGTTGAACTTGGCAACATATTATACTCTGCCGTAACCCATCCTTTTCCGGTTCCCTTTAAAAATCCAGGCACCTTTTCTTCAACAGTTGCAGTACAAATGACTTTCGTATCGCCCATTTCGATGAGCACCGACCCCTTGGAGTATTTGGTAAAGTTCCTTGTGATCTTCATTTGCCTGATTTCATCATTTTTTCTTCCATCAATTCTCATCTATCTTTAATCTCCTTATCAATCATACAACTTGTAAATTTCATCTCGAAGAGGCGCTTCAACATCAACTACTTCTCCGTTTTTGATCATGATACTTCCTTCTTCAGTAATTTCACCGATCACGTGGGCTTCCACGTGGTTTTTCTTTAAGATACGCATGGCTTCCTTCTCATCGGTAACGGTTATAGCCATGCTTCCAGAAGAAATGAGTCTTAAAGGATCAAGGCCAAAATGGTTGCAAAGTCTTTCTGTCAGCTCCCTTACCGGAAGTTTCCCCTCATCGACCTTAAAGCCTTTTCCCGAAGCTTCCTTGATTTCCCACAGGGCACCAAGGACTCCTCCTTCGGTAATATCGTGCATGGAAGTCGCAAGGCTCTTCATGAGCCTTCCCTCTTTAAGTACGCTAAGCTCCAGGGCATAGTTTTTAGCTTCAAGCAATTCTTCTTCACTAAGGACAGCTCTAGATTCCTCCTCGAAGTCATTGACAAGAATGCTCGTCCCTTCAAGGCCCAGAGCCTTGGTGATTATAATCTTGTCACCGGGCTTTGCGCCAGATGTCCAAATAATTTTTTCTCCCTTGTCTACAAGACCAAGAGCGGTAATGGATACAATCATCCTGTTCACGGAATCTGTAACCTCTGTGTGACCGCCAATGATCATGACATCCATCTTCTTTGCTTCACTCGAGATATCTTTCATGACCTCTTCGATGTCTTCTATAGATGCTCCTCTTGGCGCGAGGATCGTCACCATGATTCCCAATGGTTTGGCTCCTGTGGTGGCAATATCATTGATGTTGATATGGAAGGCGATTTTTCCGATATTCTCGGCAGCCGCAGTCACAGGGTCGGTGGAAAGCACAAGATAATCATCTTCAAGATAGACTACAGCGCAGTCTTCTCCCACAGCTCCCCCTTTTTTGACTTCATTCCTTATAGAGCCTCTGTTTTCACTTAGAAGCTTTTTTAAAACATCCCAATTCAGTTTACCTGTTATCATTATCTGCTTCCTTACCTTTCAATGATTCTAAATCAATTTTAACATAGATGCCCTCATGAACGATATGACGGTTAATCCTCAATAACATAATTAGCCCAGAATGATTAACTCATCCTGGGCTTCACCTTATTTTCTTCTTTCGAGTTCTTCCTGAACCAGTTTATTGATGATGGATGGATTTGCTTTTCCTTTTGTTGCCTTCATGGTCTGTCCGACAGCAAAGCCCATGATCTTCATCTTGCCGTTTCTGTAATCTTCAACAACATTTGGATAGTCATCCAGAACCTTTTTTACCGCATCAAGAATAAAGTCTTCGTCGCTATTCTGAACCAGACCTTTTTCCTCGACGATCACGTCAGGATTCTTTCCTTCGCTAAACATGAACTCAACCACTTTCTTTGCTATTGCAGAAGAAATAGTTCCTTTGGCAATGAGGTTTATCAAATCGCTGAGATCTTTTGGTGTAAAGAGAAGTTCTTTCACCCAGGTATCATTTTCTTTCATGAGCCTTGAGATGTCACCCATAAGCCAGTTTGAAACCGACTTTGCATCCCCATTGATCTTTACAGTCTCATCAAAGAAGTCTGCTAAGTCTTCTGATAGGGTAAGGACCATGGCGTCATACTTTGGAATACCATATTCCCTGACGAAACGTTCTTCCTTCTCATGAGGAAGTTCCTTGATTTCACTTCTTACGGACTCAATCCATTCATCGCTGATGTTTAAAGATACGAGATCTCCTTCAGGGAAATATCTGTAGTCATTAGCCATTTCCTTGGATCTCATGATGATGGTTCTTTCTTCTGTCTCATCCCATCTTCTGGTTTCTACAGAGAGTTTCTCCCCATTCGTCAGTGCATTTACCTGTCTTTCAAATTCATACTTAAGCGCCTTTTCCAATGCCTTAAAGGAGTTCATATTCTTGATTTCAGACTTCACGCCCAGTTCCTTGTTTCCTACTTCCCGGATGGAAATATTCCCATCACATCTTAAGGAACCTTCCTCCATCTTGACATCAGACACGCCAAGAGAAAGAAGAATGGACCTCAGCTTCGTCAGAAACAGCGTAGCTTCTTCCGGCGACTTGATGTCTGGCTTCGATACGATTTCAATGAGAGGCACTCCAGAGCGGTTAAAATCAACCAAGGTTCCTTTGGAGGAGTGTAGCTGTTTTCCAGCATCCTCTTCCATATGGATTCGCTCGATACCGATTTTTCTTTTCTCTCCATCTGCTGGTTCAATTTCAACATATCCCTCATAGCAGATTGGAAAATCATTCTGCGTAATCTGATAGTTTTTTGGCGCATCCGGATAAAAATAGTTCTTTCGGTCAAACCGGTTAAACTTATTGATCTGGCAATTTAAGGCTAGTCCTGCCTTTAAGGCTTTATTGACCACTTCAAGGTTTATCCTTGGCAGTGCACCAGGAAGGCCAACACAAACAGGACAAATATGAGCGTTTGGTTTTCCACCATACTCTGTGGTGCATCCGCAGAAGGCTTTTGTTTTTGTTGATAATTCTACATGGACTTCAAGTCCGATTACTGCTTCGTAATTCATCTTCAATACCTCCTACAATCCTGGAAACATGTCTAAACCAAGGGAACTCTCTACAGCATGGGCGATATTAAGGATCCCCTGCTCATCAAAGTAATTGCCCATGATCTGAAGTCCGAGCGGAAGACCATTCAGTTTCCCGGAAGGAACAGATACTGCCGGAATTCCGGCAATGTTCACAGGAACGGTATAAATGTCATTCAGATACATAGCCATGACGCTCTCTTTATTGTCACCGATCTTAAATGCCGGTGTTGGGGTAGTCGGAGAGATAATGGCATCATATTCCTTGAAAATCTCCTTATACTCCTCTTGAATAAGATTTCTTACCTTTAGTGCCTTACTATAGTAAGCATCATAATAACCTGCTGAAAGCACATAAGTCCCCAGCATGATTCTTCTCTTCACTTCAGTTCCAAAGCCTTCACTTCTCGACTTACTGTAGAGGTCAATGATGCTGTCAGCACCTTCTGCCCTCTTTCCGTATCTGATTCCATCGAACCTTGCAAGGTTTGAGGAAGCCTCAGCAGAAGAGATGATGTAGTATGCGGCAAGGGAGTAGTCTGTAAGTTTCAATTCGATGAAATCCACAGTAGCCCCATTTTCTTTAAGAACTTCAATCATCTGAAGAATGTTCTTCCTGACATCGTCATGAAGACCTTCGCCCAGGAATTCTTTGGCGATGGCGATTTTCTTTCCTCTGATATCTCTATTCAGGTTCGTATAAAGGTCGACAGCTTTTCTAGGATTTGTTGTAAAGTCCCTTTTGTCCTGACCGCTGATGGCCGAAGTGATTAAAGCGACGTCCTTGACGTCCCTTCCCATCATTCCAACCTGATCAAGTGTCGAACCAAAAGCTGTTACGCCGTATCTTGAAATATTTCCATAGGTAGGTTTTAACCCGACAATTCCACAAAAAGCGCTTGGCTGTCTTACAGAACCACCGGTATCTGTTCCAAGGGAAAGGGGAACTTCGAGTGCAGCAACAGATGCTGCAGATCCACCTGAAGATCCTCCTGGAACTCTCTCCAGGTCATGAGGATTTCTTGTGATTTTATAGGCACTATATTCGGTGGAGGAACCCATGGCAAACTCATCCATATTGAGCTTGCCCATGATGATTCCGCCTTCTCCCTTGATTTTATCGACAACTGTCGCATCGTATGGTGCAATATAGCCTTCAAGGAATTTTGAGGCACAGGTGTTTTGCATCCCTTTGACAGAAATATTGTCCTTGATTCCTATTGGGATACCTGAAAGCAAACCACTTCTTTTTCCGCTTTCGTCAATTGCCCTGGCAGTCTTTAGATTTTCTTCTCTTTCCACATAGAGGAATGCGCCGACTTTCTCGTCCACTTCATCAATTCTTTTTAGAAGACTTTCGACGATTTCCACGCTTTTGATTTCCCCATTGTCAAGAAGCTCTTTAAGCTCATGGGCCTTTTTCTTATATAAGTCCATTACTCTTCCTCCCTGCCGATGACACTAGGCACCTTAAGATAGTTTTCCACGCGTTCGGGAACATTGACTAGAAAGTCCTCGCTGTTTAAGGATTCTTCAATTACGTCCTCCCGGTATACATTCTCAATATATAAAGGATTGACTAAGATTTTCACGTCATCCGTATCCAGTTCTTTCAATTTATCAACATAGGAAAGAACCATGTTAAGGTCCTCAACAAGGCCTTCTGTTTCTTCTTCATTTACGCTGAGCCTCGCCAGCACTTTGATATAGTCTACATCCTTTTTGGAAACTGCCATATCACACCTCCACTTTCAAATATTTCTTTCTTTACGACTAAAAAGTTATAACGATTCGTCATAACTTTTTAGAAAAACACTTCTATTATTTTATCATAACTCATCCTAATATACATTAGACAACATGAAAATTAACTGAATGAAGGCAAACACAAAAGCATAGATGCTGTATTTCCTGTATCCCGGGTACTTCTTGGAGTTCAAAAGGAATCTGAATCCCCAGACCAAAAGCCCCATAAAAATGCTGATTTCAAGGGTCAGGTAGTTGTTGAAGTACCTGATCTTGTAGACGTCATTTCTGTTGAGCGTGGTAAACACTACGCATAGGATCACTACAGCCAGGAGAATCCAGCTAATCCCACCCAGAATATTTTCTGTTTTTTCCTCTATTCTAATCCTCTTTTCATCCATCCTATTCACCTGCCAAATCGAGAAATTCTTTTTCGGTCAGGGTCTTCACCCCAAGCTCGATTGCCTTATCGAGTTTCGATCCAGCCTCGGTTCCATAGACCACATAATCTGTCTTTTTTGAAACGGATGAGGATACCTTAGCCCCAAGGGCAATCAGTTTCTCTTCGGCTTCTTTCCGTCCGTATTTCTCCATGGTTCCGGTAAGCACTACCGTTTTCCCCGTGAATGGACTTTCGATCAATTCCTTCGTGATGGATTTGATTTCTATGCCAACATGAAGAAGTTTTTCAATCTCTTCCCTGATTTTCTCGCTTTTAAAATAGGCAATGATGCTATCCGCAACAATTTCACCTACATCGTTCACTTCAAGAAGTTCTTCCTTAGTTGCCTTCATGACATTTTCCAGCGTCAGGAAGGTCTTTTCAAGATCCCTTGCAGTGGAAATTCCGACATTCGGAATTCCAAGTGCATAGAGAAAAGAATGTAGCTCACGATGCCTTGAGTTCTCAATGGCTTTCAAGAGATTATCTGCTTTTTTGTCCTTGACCTTGTCGAGTGTCATGAGATCTAACTTGGTCAGGGTATAGAGCGCTGAAACATCTCTAAGATCCAGCTTTTCAAAAAGCTGTTCGACGGTCTTCTCGCTGAGTCCATCAATATTCATCGCATCTCTGCCTGAATAATGTACGATGCTCTTCACCAGCTGAGGTTTGCAGGAAAGTGTATTTTCACAAAAATAATGGGCACCGATCAAAATAAGCTCGGTTCCGCAAGACGGACAATGGCTTGGGGGAACAATCTCTTTTCTTTCCCCTTCCATCTGGTCGTCAACTACGCTCATAATTTCAGGAATAACATCGTTTGATCTTCGTACAAGCACATTCGCGCCAATGCTGACCCCTTTTCTTCTGATGTCATCCATATTGTTTAGGGTTGCCCTTTTGACAGTAACGCCTGAAAGATCAATCTCTTCAAGTATTGCAGTGGGGTTCACCCTTCCGCTTCTTCCGACATTCCACTCCACATCAAGAAGCTTCGTGATGCCTTCTTTTGCTTCGAATTTATAGGCAATTGCCCACTTTGGAAATTTGATGGTGTATCCGAGGAGCTCACGGGTTTTCATATCATCTATCGCAATGACCACACCGTCAATGTCAAAATCAAGATTTTCCCTTTCGGCTTCAATCACCTTGATCTGATTTTCGATATCCTGGAAACTCTCTGCTTCCACAAAATGCCCATCCGTCAGAAAACCTTTTTCTTGAATAAAGGAAATCATTTCCCTATAGCTTTCAAACGGTTTCCCTTCCTTATATCCAATATCATAGAAGAATACCGTGAGGTTTCTTCTCCTGGTCTCCTGTAAGTTTAAGTTTCGAAGTGCGCCTGCTGCACCATTCCTTGTATTCTTAAGCGGCACTGTTGCAGTTTCATTGTATGACCTAAGTGCTTCTTTGGTCATCATCGCTTCTCCGTGGATTTCAAGGATGTCGTTAGAATCGATTCGAAGCGGAACAGAACCAATGCTTTTCACCTGAGCGGTAACCACTTCGCCTATTCGCCCGTTTCCTCTCGTCGCAGCGGTTACAAGGACACCATCCCCATTATAGGTAAGGTTAACGGTGAGGCCGTCAAACTTTCTCGTGACGATATATTTCAACTTGGGGAGTTTCACTTCATGCACTCCATTATAGTCATCTACAAACTTCAGGTTCTTCTGATGCCATGATAAAAGCGTTTCATAATCCTGGGCCTTGTCAAGGCTCCAAAGCTTCGCTTTATGGGCATGCTTGACAAATGAGGCAAGCACCTCATCTCCAACCCTCTGGGTTGGAGAATATGAAAGGATATGATTCGTTTCCTTTTCAAGGGCTACCAGTCTGTCATACTTTGCATCATATTCTTTATCCGTGATGCTTGGATTGTCAAAGACATAATATTCCTTTGCATGGCGGTTAAGCTCTTCAACCAGGGATTCAATTTCTCTAATCTTGTCTTCCATATGTTCATTTCGTTGCATATGGCGCTAAAGGCTTATTGCAACCTCTCCTTATCTAATCAATCTCTTATTTTACAAGTTCAAGCGGAGCGAGGCTAAGCATAAGCTGCTTGATTCCCTTCGCATCAAAAGCTATGGTCACCTTGCAGTCACCCTTGATTTCTTCTTTGCTTACGATGGTTCCGATTCCAAACTTCGGATGTCTTACTTTTGTTCCAGGTCCGATATCATCCATTTCAAGTGCCCTATTATCTGGAATATCAAGAATTCTTGAAGCATCCTCAAGCGCCTGTTCAACGCTATAATCTGCATACTTCAGATTTCTGTCGGTATACTTGATGGTATGTGGGTTGATCTCTCTTCTGAATGATTTTTGCTCATCATTCAGATATTCCTTGATGTTCGATGGAATATCCAAAAGGAAATCAGAAACAGGATACATGACCGTTCTACCATAGACCATACGATTTTCTGCATAGGTCAGGTAAAGCTCTTCCATGGCTCTTGTGATTCCAACATAGGCAAGCCTTCTTGATTCTTCCATTTCCTTGTTATCATTTAAAGAAGCTGTTCCAGGGAACAGTCCATTTTCCATTCCCACCATAAAGACGACTGGAAATTCCAATCCCTTTGCGCTGTGAAGGGTCATCAGGGTAACCGCATCGGTTTGCTCATCATAGTTGTCAATATCTGCAACAAGGACCACAGTTTCTAAAAACTCCTGCAGGGAAGGTTCGGTTGTCGTCATCTCATACTCAATGGCAACATTGACAAATTCTTCCAAGTTTTCGACTCTTGAAATATCTTCTGGATTCTTGGACTCTCTGAGTTCAGCAAGATACCCTGTTGTTTTCAGAATATGATCAACGAGTTCGGATACTTTCATATCCAGTTGCTTTTCATTAAAGGAGAGAATCATTTCCCTAAATCCGATAACGGAGCTTGTAGCTCTTGCTGGAAGGAGATTGTATTCCTCAAGGCTCAGGATAGTATCGAAGAGGCTTTCCTCTTGGAGCACCGCATTTTCCTGCATCTTATCAAGTGTGGTATTTCCGATATTTCTTTTTGGAACATTAATTATTCTTCTAATGCTGACTTCGTCAAAGGGATTGTTGATTACTCTAAGGTAAGCAAGAATGTCCTTGATTTCTTTTCTGTCATAGAACCTTAGTCCACCAACGATCTTGTAAGGAACGCCTTCGCGAATGAGGGCATCCTCAAACTTTCTGCTTTGGGCATTTGTTCTGTAAAGCACGGCCATTTCTTTGTAATTTCTGCCGTCCTGAAACTTCCTTGCCATTTCTCTTACGATGAAGCTTGCTTCCTCGCTGTCATCATAGGCACGGTAGACTTTTATCTTGTCCCCTTCATCTTTTGTTTTCTTAAGGGTCTTCTCTTTTCTTTCTGTGTTATTCTTGATGACCGCATTGGCTGCACTTAAAATATTTCCCATGCTTCTATAATTCTTCTCTAGCTTGACAACTTTTGCATTCGGAAAATCATCTTCAAAATCAAGGATATTCCTGATGTCGGCTCCTCTGAAAAGATATATGCTCTGGTCATCATCTCCAACGACACAAATATTCTTGTGTTCCTTGGTAAGGAGAAGAACAAGCTTGTACTGTGCATGGTTTGTATCCTGATACTCATCTACCATGACATACTTGAACTTAGTTCTGTATCTTTCAAGAATCTCTGGAAACTTCTCAAAAATTTCTACGGTCTTCATGATGAGATCGTCAAAGTCCAATGAATTGTTCTGCTTCAGTTTCTTCTGATATAGCATATAGGCATCTGCAATTTTATTATTTCTATAATGATACTCATTCTTCTTTTTGTATTCAAAAGGGCTGATAAGAAGATTTTTAGCAGTAGAAATCTCACCGATAATCTCTTTGTCGGTGATGTCTTTTTCATCGATATTCAGTTCCTTGGTTACCTGCTTTACTAGTGACTTCTGATCATAGGAATCATAGATGGTAAAATCTTTCTTATATCCCAAGGCTTCGATTTCTCTTCTTAGAATCTTTGCGCAGCTTGAGTGGAAGGTTGCAATCCACATATTGAGCGCGATGTCTCCCACAAGGCCTTTGACCCTGTCTCTCATTTCTCCTGCCGCTTTATTGGTAAATGTAATCGCCAATATTTCATAGGGGCTTACATTTTTCTCTTGTAGCATATATGCAATCCTATAGGTTAACACTCTGGTTTTACCAGACCCTGCACCTGCCAGGATTAATAGAGGACCCTCTACTGTGGTCGCCGCTTCGTATTGCTCTTTATTCAGTAATTTTTTTAGTTCCAAGCTTCTCACTCCTTATCGTTCACCTTAAATTATACCATATTAACTTCGTTTTCAAACAAATTAAATTCGAACTGATGTTTAAGTTTTCACAACAAAAAAACCTAAACGACAGGCGTTTAGGTTTTGTTTTAAACTCTACCCTCTGAAAATTGGGGGGATCCAGAGGGAGTTAGAAGGCTTTTCTGTATAACCTATTGGGGGGTGGTTATACATCAATAAAAAGGGGCTATAAATCTTTTTATTTATCCTTGCCTATTTAGTATACGGCATGTTTCCGTTCATTTTCAACGCTTTTGAAGAGATTTCAGAGGATGACATTTTGAAACCTTTTCATTTCTTCATTTACTAAATGTAAACCATTAATACTCGCTATTATTGAGTTGGTTTAGTTCCTCTTCTGTCAGCTCCCTGACTTCACCCTCTTCAAGGTTTTCATCGAGAGTCAGCGGACCAAAGGAAACCCTTTGGAGATATTGAACTTCATTGTCTCTTGCAATGAACATCCTTTTCACCTGATGAAACTTTCCTTCATGGAGCGTCACATAGACTTCCCTTTTGTCGTCTTCACCAATCGAAAGCCCTGCCTCCATGCATTTATAGCCATCCTCGAGGATTACACCCTTCTTGAAGGCCAGAATGTCTTCCTCTTTGGCTTCTTCGCGAAGGTAAGCATAATAGACCTTATCAACATGTTTCCTAGGAGATAGAAGCCTGTGGTTCAGCTCTCCGTCGTTTGTAATGAGAAGCAGTCCCACAGTATCCTTGTCAAGCCTTCCAACTGGGGCAGGCTTGAACGCCAGATAGTCAAAAGGGAGCAAGTCAATTACGGTCTGGTCATGATTGTCAAAGGTTGCAGAAACTACGCCTTTAGGTTTGTTCATCATGAGATAGATGTATTTTCGGTAAAACACTTCTTCTCCTTCAATGATCATCTTATCCTCTTCAGGATTGACCTTCATTCCAGGGTCCTTGATGATTTCTCCATTCACCAAGATTAGTTTTTTCTTGATCTTTTCCTTGATTTCTTTCCGACTCCCAAACCCCATGTTTGAAAGCACTTTATCTATTCTTTCTATTGCCATTGTTATTTTCTCCATTCATGTTCAAATTGATATTGTCCAGTAAGGATTAGCTCAACAGATCACATTTTTATCATTTATACGTCTGGTGTACAAAAGCTGTCACCCATCTTTTTGATGATTTGTGCAGCCTCCAGGGTATCACTTCTAAGATCAATCATCTCAACGTTCCTTCTCTGATTATCATCTCTATTATACATGAGAATATCCTTTCCTCAATCACCGTTTAGACAAGGAAATGCAGCAAAGAGGATAAGACAAAAGGCTCGGCAATTATTACATCCGAGCCTTTCGTCCTATGTGAAATTTAATTGATTCTTAAAGTCTCTTTAGAAGAGATTCTCTTAGTTCCTCATAGCCGGATTTTCCAAGCAAAGCGAACATGTTCTTCTTATACGCTTCTACACCTGGCTGGTCAAAAGGATTGATGCCCAACATGTAACCGCTGATCGCACAGGCAAGTTCAAAGAAGTAAACCATATAACCAAAGCTTTCTTCCTTCTTGTCTTCAAGATTGATGACAATATTTGGAACGCCTCCGTCAATGTGCGCAAGCAAGGTTCCCTTGAATGCATTTTTATTGACTTCATCCATTGTCTTTCCTGCAAGGAAATTCAATCCGTCAAGATTGTCCTCATTAGCTTCGATTGTAAAGCTTGAGTTCATCTTGCCTACATTGATTACCGTCTCAAAGATATTCCTTCGTCCATCCTGGATGTACTGACCCATGGAATGAAGGTCTGTAGAGAAGTTCACGGATGCTGGGAAGAGTCCTTTTCCATCTTTTCCATGGCTTTCACCAAAGAGCTGTTTCCACCACTCTGAAAAATAGGTGAGTGAAGGCTCATAGTTCACGAGGATTTCAATTTCTTTTCCCTTGTTGTAAAGTACCGTTCTTGCTGCAGCATAGGCATAGCATTCATTTTCTTTTACAGAATCCTTGCTGTAGTCTTCTCTTGCCTTCTCGGCACCCTTCATCATCAAATCGATATCAATTCCTGCTACGGCTATCGGAAGAAGTCCGACAGGTGTAAGAACAGTAAATCTTCCACCGACATCATCTGGAACGATGAAAGTCTCATATCCTTCTGCATTTGAAAGGCTCTTCAGTGCGCCTCTTTCCTTATCGGTTGTAGCATATATTCTCTTGGCTGCGCCTTCCCTGCCATACTTTTTCTCTAAGTAATCCTTCATGACTCTAAATGCTACAGCTGGCTCTGTCGTGGTACCTGATTTTGAGATAACATTGACAGAAACGTCTTTTCCTTCAATGACTTCTAGTAGGTCATTCATATAATCCCCAGAGATGTTCTGTCCAAGGAAATAGATCTCTGGTGTTTTTCTCTTTTCTTTTGAAAGGCCATTGTAGAATGTATGGGACAGCATCTCGATGGCAGCTTTAGCGCCAAGATAAGAACCACCAAGTCCGATGACGATAAGGACATCAGAGTCGCTCTTTATTCTTTCTGCAGCTTGATGCACCCGGTTAAACTCTTCCTTGTCGTAATTTATAGGAAGATCCACCCAACCAAGGAAGTCATTTCCTGGACCGCTCTTTTCCATGAGGACCTTATGGGCAGCCTTGACCATGGGATCCAGATTTCCAATTTCATCTTCATTTACAAAGCCGTTTAATTTTGAAAAATCAACTTTTATCATATTTACACCATCCTTAATTCTGATCAATTTAAATATACATTATTATAACATATTGGGTTATTTGAGTCTTTGTCTGCAAGGCTAATTCAGGCAATTTAGAAAATCCCTTCCTTATACTTGATTTTCGCCTGACAACAGCCTGAAATTTTCATTCGTAAAATCTGATCGACCGAATCAATTTTTCGCCTTTGTGCAACCTTTTGTCCACATTTAGAGCAAACCAGGATATATCCCTTCTTTTTGGTTTCTGGAAGGAGTTGCTTGAAGTAAGTTTCTGATGAAATGCCCAATCTCTCACAAATACGCTTAAAAAAATCATCATGCATATGGTTTTTCTGGGTCTTCACATTGGCATAGAAATGCGCATATTCATGGATAATGACACTTCTAACAACCTTTTCATCATAGGTTCCAGAAAGTAAAACTTCAGAAAACCGAAAAGAATGAGGAATAATTTTTCCTTCTTTTTCTCTGAAGAGGAACGAACCCATCGTCTTTTCCATTCTCGTACTGATTTCTACAGGAACCTCTCTGCAATCAAAACCAAAAGCGTCACCGGTTCTTACCAGCAGCAATCGGACATCTTCCAATTCCCATTTCTTGTACATCCAAACACCTGCCTATCTAAAGAAATTTCCTTTGTACTCAATTATAGCAAATTACAGCTCTTGTTTCAGTCCAAAAAGCGCCATCATGAAAAATTAACATGATGGCGCTTTGAAACTTTTCCCTATTCTATTTTATCTGCTTTTAAATAGAAGGTTCAATGCCTCTTCTATTTTTTCTTTCTGAACTTCATCAGAATCACCTGCTACGCAGTTTAGTAAATTATCCGTAACAATCATCGTCATGATCTTATCTATACCTGCTTTCACAGCAGAAAGCTGTGTAACGACATCTTTACATTCCCTGTTGTCTTCGAGCATTTTTGTGATCCCTCGAATCTGACCTTCCAGTCTGTTTAATCTGTTGATATACGGTTTGTTATCTTCCAAATTCTAATTCACCTCGATATGCCGACATTCCACCCATGACATTAGTTACCTTATATCCCTTGTTCCCAAGGAACATTGAGGCTCTTGCGGACCTCGCTCCTGAATGACAGATGACATAATATTCCTCTTTCTCATCCAGTTTGTCCAAATTGTCAGGAATTGTCCCTAAAGCGATATGTTTTGCGGTTTTGATGTGGCCGCTTTCAAACTCATCATCTTCCCTGACATCAATGATATTAATTTCCTTATTCTTTAGCAGTTGCTCAAATTCAGCCATCATTATAGAATTATACATTTTTTACAATCTCCTCTTTTTTTGCTCTTGAATAAATATTGTATGCGCCGTCCAAATTATATGCCTTGTATCCGTGCTGCTTGAGAATCCTTTCTGCCATATAGCTTCTTTGACCACTTTGGCAGCTCACAATAACCGTCTTGTCTTTTGGCACCTCATTTAACCTGTCTCTCAGACTGTTCAGCGGAATATTGACAAATCCATCAATCTTTCCTCGTTTCACTTCACTAGGTTCTCTAACATCAAGCAAGAATGCACCTTCACTTCTCTTTTCCTCGAGTTCGTACCACTGGATGTTGTCGCTATAGCCTTCAACAATGTTAGTTGCGGCATAGCCAATCATGTTTACCGGATCCTTTGCAGAACCAAAAGGTGGTGCATAAGTAAATTCGAGTTCCATGAGATCCATGACGCTCAGATTTCCCTTGATTGCAGTTGACAGGATATCAATTCTCTTATCCACGCCTTCGTTTCCAACGGCTTGCGCGCCATATATTTCTCCAGTCTTTGGATTGAAGATCAGTTTCAAATAGATTGACGCTGCTCCCGGAAAATAACCGGCATGCTGATTTGCAGTGACATGCACAGCCTTGTATTCTTTACCGATTGCTTTCAACTGTCTTTCATTGAGCCCAGTTGATGCAGCAGTTTTACCAAATACCCTGACGATTGCCGTACCCAGGCTGCCTTTATTCTTTCTTGCCACTCCGCTGATGACATCAGCAACCTGCCTTCCCTGCCTGTTGGCTGGATTTGCGAGTGCGATCATCGTATCTTCGCCAGTAATGGTGTTCTTTACGACAATGGCATCTCCCACGGCATAAATATCTTTGACGCTGGTTTCGTAGTTTTCATCAACGAGAATTCCACCACGCATACCCAGCTTAATGCCAGCAGACTCTGCAAGTGAGTTCTCAGGTAGCACACCGACGGACATAATCGTCAGGTCACTCTGAAGCTTATCGCCATTTTCAAGTTCAACGATGTTTCCTTCTTCGTGAAACGCACGTGCGGCTACTCCGCTAAACACATGGATGCCATTCTTTTCAAGCTCTTCTTGAATGAAGGCTGCCATTTCCGAATCAAATGGAGGAAGCACCTGTGGTGCCATTTCTACTACAGTGACATCAAGGCCTCTATGTTTAAAGCTTTCTGCCATTTCAAGACCAATGAATCCTGCTCCGATGACTACGGCTTTCGTTGGGTGGTTGGTTGTAATAAATTCTGTAACCCCGTCAACATCGGGGATATTTCTCATGGAAAAGACATTCTTTGCTTCATTTAATCCTGGTGTTTGGGGAATAAATGGTTTCGCTCCAGGTGAAAGAATCAGTTTATCATAGCTGAGCGTATATTCGCCGTCATTATTTTTTACTAAGATCTCTTTTTTATCTGAATTAACGGAAATGGCTTCATTATAGGGTCTTACATCTAAAAGAAATCTTCCACGAAGACTTTCTGGTGTCTGTACCAGAAGGCTTCCTCTCTTTTCAATTTCTCCTGAAACGTAATAAGGAAGCCCGCAATTGGCAAAGGATACATAAGGTCCTTTTTCAAGAACGATGATTTCCGCATTCTCGTTTAATCTTCTAAGCCTTGTAGCTGCGGACATTCCACCTGCAACGCCGCCTACGATCACTATTCTCATTTTTTAACTGCTCCTCTCCACATGTTCATTCCGCCCTTTACATTGGTGACATCAACATCCATCTTCTTTAGGATTCTTGCTGCAGATGAACTTCTCATTCCACTTTGGCAGATGACATAAACGGGTCCTTTACCTGTATAGGTCTCCACTTTTCCGAGGGGAAGATTCTTTGCCCCAGGGATATGTCCATTCTTGAATTCATGTGGTTCTCTCACATCGAGAATTTCCGGCTTATCTTTTAGCAGGGTTTCAAGTTCACTTGTTGTTACTGATTTCATTTTATTCCAAAACATTTTATTCCCTCTCTTCTATATGATTTATTCATTAATGATTGCTCTTTATTACACTTAAAACTCGAAGGAGAATTATACCCCCTCCGGGTACAATAAAATAATACCATAGGGGGGTATCTTTTGTAAAGTATATTATAGATTTTCTACAAAAACAGATCAACTTTAAGAGGCTTGAAAATAACTGTTCTACAAAAACAAGAAAAGTTCTCTTTATATCTGTTTGGAATCAATCATGTAATTAGCAATGACCGCTTAGGCACATCCATAAAGATTGTACTTAAGCGGTCATTGCTTTTCAGTTTATGATTTTATTGAAACTTCATTTAAAATATTTTTAATACCAAATACCCGAGCACTCCGCCTACACTTAAGCCAGCAATAACCTTCAGGATATTTTCTTTCCAAAGCTTATTTTTTCGATTCTCTATCGTACGTTCTACAGGACTTCCTTCCATAAAATCAACGATTTCTTTGTACGTTTTTATATCCAGTTCTTTTTTCTTTCTTTCGATCCTCACAGCATAATAGATCATGATGATCCCAAAAAGTATCGTGAGGATGAAGTAATAATTGCTGTAGTTTTTCACAAGAGGCAGCGTCGCCAACATAAAGGCAAAAAAGAGGAGCATCATCTTGCTCAGACTCTGCAGTTCGTGACTTGTAATTTTTTCTTTCATAATATCCACATCTCCTTTAATCAGTTCATCAAGGGAGATGTCATATAAAGTTGAAAGCAATATAAGATTATGGATATCAGGATAGCTTTTACCTGTTTCCCAATTGGAAATGGTCTGCCTTGAAACATAGATTTTTTCCGCCAGTTCCTCTTGGGACAGGTTCTTCTGTTTCCTGTAATTTTTGATCTGATTGCTAACGTTCATCCTAATCTCCTTTTGATGTCTTCTGATTTCATGATATGGGAATCCGAAAAACTTTTCAGCCAAAGCCTTTTATCATGAGCAAAATCCTGATGTAAAAAGTATTTTACATCGGTCATTTCCACTGCTATTCAAGGATTATATTTTGTTGAGCGAAGCAATTTTTCTTGTGCATTTAATCACTTGTGCAAAGAGAACTATGGTGAGCAGTGTGAATACTACAACACCAACCAATGAAAAAATGCTGCGATTCTCGAGATATTGGGATAATTGCATAAACATCACCATGAGTTCAATAAATCCAATAACAATAAATAATTTCCTGATCTTCTCATATTGAGAAATTTGGCTTTCTCGATCAGTATAAAGATCAAAGCTTCCTTTTTTTCTATAGAAAGCCCAGAATCCCCAGGTCTGTACAAGTTCTCCACCGGAATCTCTTACCAGATCGTAAAAGGAATTCGTTTCCTTGATATCTTTACCTGCAATAAGGTCTACACGATAAGTATATTCTCCTGGATCGCATGGTTCAAAAGAATATGCGCCTAAAAAGAACTTTTCCATGGCAAGACCTCGATTTGACATTTCATTTAAAAATTTTTCTTCACGATCTTTATCAAAATATAGTCTGAATTTAACCATTATCCATCACCTTTCTTCCATTAGTAAGCAACTCTTCCAGTCTCAACATTTCATTTTTAATCACATCTATCCCACTATCCGTGAGTAAATATTCCTTTTTCTTTCTTGATTCATCATCCTGACTGTAAATTTCGATCCATCTTTTTTCAAGTAGCGTATTAAGCGCACCATACAATGTTCCTGGCCCTAGCACTACTCTTCCATTCGTCATTTCTTCAACTTGCTGCATAATTCCGTATCCATGATTGGGTTTTACGAGCGAAATCAAAATGTAATACATGGACTCCGTAAGTGAAATATTCATGCCACCCCTCCTTTCTCGATATATCGTGTTCCGTTATATTTAATATATCGCGCTCCGATGCATCTGTCAATCTTTTTTATGAATTATTTTTAACAATAAAACCCACTGCATCTTTGCAATGGGTTTTTTTCTCATTATTCTTTTTGCTCTTTATTTTTTCCCTTTTCTGTTTCCCAAAGATTCAATCGTTCTTCAAGGCTGACTTCTTTATGCATTTGATGAAGCATCCACATATAACCAAATTTATCTGTAAATATCGCATTTGATACCCCATAATCAGGAAGTTCTGTGACTGGCTGCATCACTGTGCAGCCTGCGTCCATTGCCTTTTTAAAGGTTTCATTGATGTCAGGTACAAGGATATTGAACCAGATAGTATTGGGATGATCAGGATCTGGTGCTTTCAAGCCATATGCTTCAGTTTCATCGAGCATGTGGAATCGCACACCAAACAGATTGAATATCACCTCATTTTCACCTTTAGGGAGATTTGTCACCTCAACACGTTCGATTTCAAATATTTTCTCATATAGTTCAAGTGCTTTCAAGCTTTCCGAAACAACCATATCTATTTCTACGCCGACCATTGTTAACCCTCCTTGATAATATAATTTTCCATTTTTCAATCATCTAAAGATGATCTGATTTCATTATATCAGACTATTCAATCATTTTCTAAAGCCTACAGATTAGTTTACAAAAACATCTTATTGATGGTTTTTAAAACTTTTTGAGGTGAATAGAACCTGGTGAATAATAGGAAACGCAACCATTTAATTAGCCTACTGAATCAAATCTTAAGCCATTACCTATAGAAATCTTAAGACTCCTTACATTTGAACTTAATAATTAAATGGTATCTTATAGGTATCCTGCAATCAAATCATCATTTTTTATTTACAAGGAGGAGAAATAATTCATGAAAAATTCAACACAAAATAGCTTATTAAAGAAATTTCAAATACTATCCATGATGTTAATTATGGCTTTCGCATTCACTCCACTTACTGGGGTAAAAGTCTACGCTTCCGAAATGGATCAACCTGTTTTTGCTTATGGAGAAAGCTTAACGGACGAAGAAGTTAAGAAGACTGCAGATCTGCTTGATGCTGGTGACGGCTCCAGGGAAATCGAAGTCAGGATCGATGAAATGAATGACATTCTACATAACAGCTATGACTACAATCAGGTTTACTCATCTGTTTACCTCGAGCCAAGTGATACAGAAGAAGGAGTAAGCGTTAAAATCATGACCCCAGAGACCATCACCCGTATCACCCCAGCGCAATACCAAAATGCTGCAATTACAGCTGGTGCAGTCAATCTTAATATCCGGATTGCCTCTGTTAAAGCCGTTGATGGTTCTGGCGCATTGGCCGGCGTATATAAGGCATTCAGTGATGCAAACGCTGAACTTCCTGAAGAAAATATTGTTGTAGCGCAAGAGGAGCTTAAAGAGACCTCAGCAATCAATGAAGAGAACAAAGGTAAGGATGGTTATTCTGATGAACTTCTCAATGCAGCCATCGCTGAAATCAAGGCACAGATTCAAAAAGAAAAAGATGATAATAATGGGGATATTACGAATATCAACATCACGAACATCGTTAACACGGTAATCACCAACTATAACCTTGATGGTGTACTTACTGAAGAAAATAAAAAGAGTTTAGCCAAGGTCATGGGCGAATTTGCAAAACTTGAGTTTACCGAAGAACAAAAAACGGCAATCAAAGACTTTGGTGAATCCCTGATCAAAAATGGCGGAAATCTCATGGACGAAGTGAAATCCACATGGGATGGCCTTGATGGCGAAGTTAAAACAGGAATCACCGGATTCTTCAAAAGCATCATGGATGCCATTGCAAACTTCTTCAGAAGCCTGTCGAAGTAATTTAAGTTTTATTTTGAAGACGTACTTTAATTCTCACTTTTTCTTTAGATATGATATAATAAAAGTATTAAAACCAGCGAAATGGTTATACCCTGGATGTTAAGTCTATACTTTTAGAAAAAACATTGATGGAGGTAGTAAAATGTACAACTTCAACGAGCAAGGAAAGTTTGAATCACACGATGCCGCTAAGGAACATTCAAAGAGTTTTGAAGGCGCCCTTTCTTACAATGGCCACAGAAAAAGTTCCAAAGATACTGCTACTGGTATTTTTGCGACGCTTGCGTTAATTTCAGGGATTGTGCTTCTTATTTATGCGATGAAAGGCTAAAATAAACTTCTAAGAGAAGCAGTATGCTTCCCTCATTTTTCTGAAGCCTTGACCGACAAAAAGACACCGCATGGTGTCTTTTTTGATTGTCTTAAAAGAGTTACCTTTCAAAACTACTTTAAAATAGCCTTCATTGGAAACACTTCCTATATTAATAATGAACATCGATGGATGCCCGGTTGCTTGAAAGCCGGATGATTTCTTTTCCTTTCAGCTTCATCATAATCTCTATTGTGCCATCCAGGGATTCCTTGATGTGTTCACTCATCTCACCCTTGATCGGTGAAGCCAGTGACACCGGATTATTCTGCTTTGCCTCAATCGTTATAGTGTATTTTCCTTTTTTGACTTTCGCCTTAAAGGCATCCTTACTCACTTCGAAATTGAGCATCCGAGCTCCTTCTATACTGCTGAAACGATATTCTTTTCCTTCGTGTTGCAATACAAGAAAAAAGCCTTTGGCAAACTTCCCCAATACAGGAACCGTTGCATGACTAAAGACAAAGGAACTATTTCCCCATCCATTGGCATGAACCCAGACATACTCTTTTGGAAAACTTTTGCCCCAATCCTTTTCAAGGTATCCATGGGCTTGTTTGAATGCCCAAATAGCTTCGCCAATTTTCAAATTTCCATTAACTCGATGATGCATACTGGTGATCGAGTGATTGCATTCATTTGGAAAATAGGTCAGCCACCCCATGATATTTGGCCTTAGAAATGACTTCTTGATTGGGGTAAGTTCACCAAATTCAAATTTACCTTTTACATTTACACCCTCATACTCAAAATCAAGAGTCATCCCTTTCTCTGAGAGCTGATTTTTTCCGATTTGAAGAACAAATGGGTCTGTCTGCCATTTCAGTTCTTCAATGGGATACCGGATATAACTCGTTTGATGATCAATACTGCTCGTAAATTGAATGAAAGCATGTTTGGTTGAGTCATTGGTTGTATATCCCCAAATCACTGAAATCATCAGATCGTTCACTTGATCATCTATCTTAACGAACCATCCTTCAAATGACTCTTTTTTGCTAAGACCTACCATTATTCCAAATTGATCCACCAAATCACCCCTCTTATCTCTATTTCAGATCTATTCTATTTTTAGATTATCGTATATGTTCAAAAATAACCATCATTTTCTAGGGGAATATCTCCATCAGTTTGAATTAAATAGAAAGGGGTGCATCTTCGCTGTTAATAATTTACCTCTTTCTTTAATTAATGTTTTTTCTCTAGATCCCAAAAGCACTCCAACAGAATTTAAAAGAATCCTGAAACCTTATCAAAAGGCTTCAGGATTCTTTTTATATCTTGTTTTTTATGAGATGAATTTTGTCTGATAAGCCTAACTCTTATTTCGCTAACCGCTCACTTTTCTTCATCAGTCTCACGATATTTTCAGTAGTTCTCGTAATATTCTCTGAGCCCTGCTGAAGTAGTTTTTCTAGCTCGGAGGCGCCTGGTGCGATTCCGAATATCGCGTCAAATCCAACATTATACAAGCAGTCTATTCCTTCACCAATCATTCCGGCAATACCGATGACAGTAATGTCCTGATTGATTTCTTTGGCTGTTTTAGCTACACCATAGGGTGTCTTTCCAAACTTCGTCTGGAAATCAATTCCACCTTCTCCGGTGAAGCAATAATCTGCATCTTTTAGCTTATCCTTGAGATTGGTGTATTCGATAACTATTTCAACACCTGGCTTTAAAATGCAATTGGTAAATGCAAGAAGTCCCGCACCTAGTCCACCTGCTGCGCCAGTCCCTGGCATTTCAGCAACGTCAATCCCCAAATCTCGTTTGATGACTTCAGCATAATGCTTTAAATTGGCATCCAACATCTTGATCATCTCAGGTGTTGCACCCTTTTGAGGACCGAACACATTTGATGCTCCTGTTGGACCGCAGAGTGGATTCGTCACATCTGAGGCAACCTCAATCCTGCAATTTGCAAGACGTGGATCCACATTAGTCATATCTAGGTGATCAAGCTCTCCAAGTGAACCTCCGCCTACTGAAATGACTTGATTGTTTTTGTTCATCAATCTTATTCCCAGTGCGGCAGCCATTCCTGCTCCACCGTCATTTGTGGCACTGCCACCAATTCCAAGAATAATTTTTGTGATCCCTTTATCGAGGCATTCCTTGATTAGTTCTCCGGTACCGAAGGTTGTGGTCACCAATGGATTCTTGGTTTTTTCATTTACCAGCTGGATCCCGCTTGCAGCGGCCATTTCAATGGCTGCTGTTTTCCCGTCGCCAAGGATTCCATACATCGCTTCAACTTGATTTCCAAGTGGTCCTGTCACAAACTTCTTGAACATCTTTCCATTTGTTGCATCCACAAGTGCCTGAGTAGTACCTTCTCCGCCATCTGCCATAGGTACATGGGTAATCTTCGCCTCAGGGCATACTTTTCTGATGCCCTTTTCCATGGCTTCACAGACTTCTTTTGCGGTTAAGCTTCCTTTGAACGAATCAGGAGCCAGTACATAATTATTTTTCATCGTCATAAGTTTTTTCCTTTCCTAATTAATTCGCTTAAACTAACCCAATAACACCATAAATGATGGTTGAAACGATAGTCATCGCTAATCCGATTAATGATTCATAAGGAATTAATGAAAGTCTTTCTTTAAACTCCATCGTAACACTTCCTCCGGTAGCATGGAAGAATGAACCATGTGGTAGGTGATCGAGTACTGTTGCTCCTGTGTGGATCATTGCTGCTCCAGCAAGCGGGGAAACTCCTGCACCTGTCAAAGTAGCGCCGAACACACTACTAGCTACTGCTGAACCTGATGTCGTTGAAGCTGTTGCTGCTGACATCAAGATACCGGCAATTGGAGCCAGCAGGTAAGTAGGCAGACCAAGGAAATCAATTGCGCTGATAAATACTGAACCTAGTGCAGAGTTGGCAATAATTCCTGCAATCAGGCCTGTACCAAGCAAGATGATCGCAACATTGGTCATTTTATCCAGTCCGTACTGTGTGTACTCCACAATATTTTTTGCTTTTCCAAGGACGATGATTGCTGCGATACCACCAATAGGTAAAGCTAACATCGGATCGATTGAAATTCCAAAAATTGGTCTAAGGGACAATAGGATTATTGCAACGACTGGTCCCAATATTGATTTTGCGAAAGATGGAAGATTTTCAGCATTTTGCACTTCTCCGCCCTCATTATCGCTGAATCTTGTGCCCTTTGAGCTTTTGCTCAATTTTGTTGCAATGATGAACGTTAAGATGACACCGATAATTGCCGGAATAATTCCTGCAAGCATAACACTTGTCAGTGGAACGCCAAATGAATCTGAAACGGCAATGGCATTAGGGTTTGGTGACATCATATTACCCGCTTTTCCTCCACCAATCATGGCCAGAAGAATTGCAGTTCTAGAAATCTTAAGTTTTTTAGCAATTTCAATTGCGATTGGTGCAACTGTAATCACTGAAATATCGATAAATACACCTACCATGGTCAAAAGCATGGTTGCCAGTGATATGGCGAGAAGTGCTTTCTTCGCACCAAGTTTATCGATAATGGTATAAGCCATTGATGCTGCTGCACCAGACTTGATTAATATTCCTGCCATGATACCCGCAGCAAGAATTCTTAAAATTGCGGTAAGCATACCGCCAGCGCCAGACTTCATCAGCCCAATGGTATCCAGTAGAGATGCTCCACCAACAAGACCACCGAGGATGGCTCCGATAAATAGTGCATAGAACGGTGCAACTTTCTTAAAAATAAGTACGATTGATACAACTAGAGCAACCAATGCCCCAACTGCGGTAATTGTTACTTGAGCGTCCATAATTATCTCCTTCAATGTTGTTATTTTTTTATCCTTAATCATGATATCTGATTGTCGTTTACATTGATACGTTACAGGTACCATATAAATCCTTTTCAGAAAGTCAATAATTTGGTACAATGAACAAATAGGAAGTGAATATATGAAAATATCAAGTAAACTCGCTCAAAATATTGTTCAAAGCATCAAAGAAATCATTAATCAGGAAATTAATTTTATCGATACCGAAGGCATTATTATTGCATCTACTGACCTGAAGAGAATTGGTCAAAAACATGAAGGCGCATTGAAAGTGCTTAAAACAAAGCAAAGCGTTCATGTCAACAAAGATGATGAGTTTCAAGGGACAAAGAAAGGAATTAATCTTCCCCTATATTTTGATGATGAAATCATTGCAGTTGTTGGCATTACTGGAAATCCAAAGGATGTCTCCAAATATGTCCATATCCTGACAAAGATGACGGAGATCCTGATCAAGGAAGCCTACTTGCAGGAAATCTCCTATAATTCAAAGGAAAATCAGAGAATCATCATTGAGAATCTTCTCTATAATACCCAAAATGATGATTTTGAAAGTAACGCATCTCATGAGATATATAAATATGATGTGAGTATACCCAGACGAGTAATCCAAGGGATGTTTATGACGGATCGTCCCTTGGATTCTACAATCTATAACCACATTCAAAAAACAATTACAGATCAGGCACAAACCATTTTAGTCATCAACGGCAATACCCTGACCATCCTATCTACAACAATTAAGCCCAATATACTGAAATCAAACTTATCTTCATTGCAGCAATCCATCCAGAAAATCTATCACCTGGATCTCATCTTTGGAATTGGATCTGTTTGCACAACTAGTGCAGAGTCCCGCAAATCATTTTCTGAAGCTCAGGAAAGCTTGATGTGGGCTAGAAATTTTTCTCGTCTGACCATTCAGTTTTACGAGGATTTGGATCTGGGAATCCTCCTTCTTCCTGAACTTAAAACTTCTGCTCCGACATATGAAAAGAAAATATTGGGCAATTTAAGTGAAAAAGAAAAAGCAGACTACATGAATCTGCTTAAAGTTTATGAGAAGCATAATGGTTCTATCACAAAATGTTCATCTGAGCTTTTTATTCATAAGAACACTTTGCAATACAGACTGAACAGTCTTCATGATAAGACTGGATTTAACCCAAGAGACCTTAATGATTATGTTATTTTGAAGCTGGCTTTTTTAATCTTTGAAATCAGCCACAAAATGATTTAGTTGTATAATAACCGTAATTAATGAAAAAGAAGGCTATTTATGCCTAATATCATTGATGATCACTCCCCTGCGATACCATAAGCAAATAATCGTTATGCTTATGCTTATTATCGATGCAATTTGCAACAGTATTTGCAACGATAAACTTCTCGTTGCAATGTTTGATGGTTTATCCTATACTAAGATTGAAAGTTGGTGAATTTATGGATAACAGAGAAACAAAAAGTGTTGAGTACAAGTCAGAAATCACGAATACCTTCCTAAAGACTGTAAGTGCATTCGCCAATTACTTTGATGGAAAGATCATCTTCGGTATTGCAGATGATGGGAAAATACTAGGGCTAAAAGATATCAACAATACTGCGCTGGAAATTGAAAATAGAATTAATGACAGCATTCGTCCCGTACCAAAATTTGAGTTGGAGATAAATACTACTAACAATACAATCACATTGCACGTATTTGAAGGAAATGGAAAACCATACTTATATAAGAGTAAAGCTTATAAAAGATCTGATACATCCTCAGTAGAAGTTGATCGAATCGAACTTAATCGTTTAATTTTGGATGGTAACAATCAGAGTTTTGAAAGTTTGCCATCAAGATTTGAAGAACTCAGCTTTCAAATCTTAGAACAGAAGTTAGTAGAAGAATTACAGATTGATGGCCTAAGTAAAGACATCCTTAAAACATTGAATCTATATTCAGATAAGGCTGGCTATAATATCGCTGCCGAACTACTATCGGACCATAATTCATTTCCTGGAATTGACATTGTAAGATTTGGAAACAATATTGATGAGTTTTTAGACCGTGAAACAATTGAAAATGTCTCTATTATTCATCAATTTGAATCCGCCTTGAATATGTTCGATAAATACTACTCGGTCGAAACCATCGGTGGCATCAAGAGAAAAAAGCAATTTTCACTACCGGAAAAAGCTTTTCGAGAAGCTCTTGCAAATGCCTTGATGCACCGTACTTGGGATGTTAAATCCGCGATATTGATTTCAATGTATCATGATCGCATCGAAATCGCATCTCCAGGCGGGTTACCCTTTGGTCTTTCAAAAGAAGAATATTTATCAGGACAGATTTCCATGCTTAGGAATCCTATCATTGGCAATGTCTTCTTCAGATTGAAATATATTGAAATGTTTGGTACTGGTATACGTAGAATTAATTACGCTTATGCCCACAATATTATAAAACCAGAATTTAAAATATTTGAAAACTCAATTAAAGTTATTCTACCTATAATCCAAGAAGACATGGAGTTACTTACTAATGATGAGAAAATTGTATTCGAAGAACTATCTAACGGTATACCAAAATCAAGGATTGCGATCGAAGAAAAAACGAACCTTAATAAAGACAAGCTCATTCGCGTGCTTAATAGATTGATAGATAAAAATATAATCGAAAAGAGCAGTAAGGGTCGAGGGACAAAGTACAAGAGAATTTAATAAGATTTTACGATGCAACGCAAAATGCGACGATACTAATATCGTCGCATTTTGTTATATTTTCAACCAATTTGCTTTTATTCCCACACTTCTTTCAATCTAGTTTCTACAATGTTTTCTGGCCTTTCTATCCACGTTTTCGGGGTTTAGCGACTCTTATTTCACTCATTCGTGTGGGTTTCAGAACATCGTACCATTCTTACTTTTTACGCCCATTAAAGGCTCAATCAATCCCGTATCCACGGATTTAAAAGTTTTATGTTTCGAAAAGCACAACCATTGTATGCGAGTAAGGTTTGCGGCCAACTTAATGCTACAATAGGAGTTTTGTATCTTGAGGCTGATGTTTCTATTTCTTCCACCTGCATAACAAGTGGTTTTCTTGATTTAACATATTATTGAAACGTGCTAAAGCGACCAAAGAGTAGACGCCAACATGCCTTTTATTTACAGGCTTGTTGGCGTCTAATGCTTTTTATACTTTTATTCCCACTCAATTGTGGATGGTGGCTTAGAGGTGATATCATAGACGATTCTATTGACTCCAGGAACTTCATTTACAATTCTTCTGGATACAATGTCTAAGACTTCATAAGGGATTCTGGACCATTCTGATGTCATTCCATCTGTAGAGTTTACAGCTCTTAGTACGACAAGATGGGAATAGGTTCTTCCATCTCCCATAACGCCTACACTCTTTACATTTGGAAGTGCAGCAAAGTACTGCCAGATGGTTTCATCCAAGTGATGCTTTGCAATCTCTTCTCTGAAGATATAATCTGCTTCTCTTACGATTTCAAGCTTATCTTCAGTTACTTCACCAAGCACTCTGATTCCAAGACCAGGTCCTGGGAATGGCTGTCTGTATACAAGATCGTGAGGAATTCCGAGCTCTTCGCCTAAGATTCTCACTTCATCCTTGAAGAGTTCTCTTAATGGTTCGATGAGTTCAAAGTCGACATCTTCAGGAAGTCCACCAACATTGTGATGGCTCTTGATGACCTGACTTGTATCTGTTCCGGATTCAACAACATCAGGATAGATTGTTCCTTGTACAAGGTAGTCTATCTTTCCAAGTTTGTTGGATTCTTCTTCAAACACTCTGATGAATTCTTCTCCGATGATCTTTCTCTTTCTTTCTGGATCTTCAACGCCCTGGAGTTTTCCAAGGAATCTTTCCTTGGCATTGACACGGATCAGGTTCATGTTGAATCTCTCTCTGAAGATTTTCTCTACATCATCGCCTTCATTCTTTCGAAGCAGGCCATGGTCTACGAAAATACAGGTAAGGTTATCCCCTACAGCTCTATGGACTAGAACTGCAGCAACAGAAGAGTCAACTCCGCCTGAAAGTGCACAAAGAACCTTCTTGCCATTTGCTTTAGCTTTGATTTCCGCAATTTTTTGAGCACCAAAGTCCTTCATTTCCCAAGTTCTTTCGCCCTTACAGATTTCACGGATAAAATTATTCAAAATTTCTGTTCCAAGAACTGAATGCTTAACTTCTGGATGGAACTGAAGACCATAAAGCCTTCTTTCCTTGTTCTCCATGGCTGCTACCTTACAGTCTCTTGTTGAAGCGACAATCTTGAATCCTTCTGGAACTTCAATGACTTCATCGCCATGGCTCATCCATACGATGGACTCTTCTTCAAGGCCTTGGAAGATTTCACTTGTGACATCAAACTTGATATCTGCTTTTCCATATTCCTTGATGTTTCCCTGTTCTACTTTTCCGCCAAGCTTAGCAGTCATCAGTTGATGACCATAACAGATTCCAAGTACTGGAATCCCCATGCTAAAAATTTCTTCAGATATTGTCATCGCTTTATCGTCATATACTGAATTAGGTCCTCCCGTTAGGATGATTCCTATAGGATTTCTTCCCTTAATCACTTCAATGGGGGTTTTGGATGAAATCAGCTCGCTATAAACGCCAGCTTCTCTTACTCTTCTTGTGATCAATTGATTATATTGGCCACCAAAATCTATGACTAATATCATGTTATTTTCCATTATTCAACTCCTATGATTCTATGTTGCTGTAATTTGGGGATTCTTTCGTAATATATATATCATGTGGATGACTTTCTTTCAAGCCATTTGCAGTTTGAATAACGAAAGTTGCGGTTTCATCCAATATCTTTAGGTCTCTAGCGCCAAGATAACCCATGCCGGACTTCAGTCCACCAACCAGCTGGAAAATCGTATCAGCCAGGGGTCCCTTATAGGCAACTCTTCCTTCAACACCTTCTGGAACTAATTTCTTGGCATTTTCCTGGAAATATCTGTCGCTTGATCCTTTATTCATTGAAGTGAGTGAACCCATGCCTCTGTAGACCTTGTAATTTCTTCCCTGGTATATTTCTGTTTCCCCTGGAGATTCATGGCAACCAGCAAGGATCGAACCAAGCATTACTGTGCTTGCTCCTGCCGCTAGAGCCTTAACGATATCGCCTGAGTACTTGATTCCACCATCGGCAATTACTGGAACATCATAGTCCTTTAATGCTTCCACACAGTCCATGACTGCTGTAAGCTGAGGAACACCGACACCTGCAACGATTCTTGTCGTACAGATGGAACCAGGTCCGATTCCAACTTTAACCGCATCAGCTCCAGCATTAGCAAGATCAATTGCTGCTTCAGCTGTTGCCACGTTGCCTGCGATGATTTGTGCTTCTGGGTAAACCTTCTTGATCTTTTTAAGGGTTTCCATCACACCTTCTGAATGACCATGGGCAGTATCTAATGTAAGAACATCAACGCCTGCATCAATCAAAGCCTTAACTCTGTCGAGAACATCGCCTGTTACACCGACTGCAGCTCCACAGAGAAGTCTTCCAGTGGAATCCTTTGCTGCATTAGGGAACATTCTTGTCTTCTCAATATCTTTTATCGTGATTAATCCCTTAAGATTGTTATCTTTGTCAACCAAAGGCAATTTCTCAATCTTGTGTTTCTTCAAGAGTTCCTTTGCTTCCTCAATGGTTGTCCCTTCAAGGGCAGTGATCAGGTTTTCCTTTGTCATGACCTCACTGATTTTCTTTGTGTAGTCTGTTTCAAAAATAAGATCTCTATTGGTGATAATACCAACGAGCTTCCCCTCTATCGTTATTGGAACACCACTGATTCGATATCTCTTCATCAGTTCATTCGCTTTAGCTACGCTGTCTTCTGGGCTTAAATAAAAAGGATTGACGATAATTCCATTTTCCTGACGTTTGACGATATCGACTTCATGAGCTTGTTCGGTAATGGACATATTCTTATGAATAATTCCAATTCCGCCTTCTCTAGCCATTGCAATCGCCATTGTGGATTCTGTTACGGTATCCATGCTTGCACTCATCAACGGAATATTTAGCGGGATTTTCTTTGTTAGAAAAGTCTTTAAAGAAACATCCTTTGGAAGCACCTCTGACTTATTTGGCACCAATAGTACATCGTCGAAAGTATAAGCATTCTTTATAATTTTACCCATCTCGTCCTCCTTAACATAAAAAAAGCATACCCTTATCATTATGCGTGACAAGGGTATGCCAAAAAAGCACCCTGTCACTCATAGGCGGAAGTTATATTGGCTTCCGGTAGAAACATCCCCCCATATCGGAGATTTATACGAGTAACTATTTTTTGATTAAATTTAATTATAGACATGTAGATAGGAGTTGTCAAACTTGTTTTGCAGGAAATATCTTGCATTTTAGATTTTGTTAACGGATTTAATTCATTCTCATAAAATACATCAGTAAATGAGAAACAACTTATTAATCTCATTTATATTACTGAGTAATAATCCCAAGTACAAAAACGGGACAAAATAAACTTCTTTCTTTCTTCGAATAACGGTATAACCTAATCCTAAAATAGAAGCGTACACCAAAGAATAAAATACACTTCTTCCATAAGCCATGGAGATGAACAAGAGGATCCAAAGATCTCCTTCTCCAAAATAATATTGCAGCTTCACGCTCTTCCGATATAGGGGTATAAGGATAATGAAAAAAGCTGCAATATAGGAACTTTCAGAATAAAATAGCACTAAAGATACTGGAGCCAAGAGATACAGCCCAATCTCGTATACTTCCCCTGTTAGAGAATCCGTAACTGCGCTGATAAGAAACAGAGAATAAAAAAGCGTATTGAGTACGCTGAACTTCAGAAGAAATGCCACAAATATTAAGCAGAGAGAAGGGAGAACGAGGATCCTCCTATTACCCTCTGACTTTTCCTTTAGAAGCCTGGTAGAGAACAATCCCGCCAATACAGGAAATAAGAAGTAACTAATGGTCTCCATCATGATTTCTCCCCTCCTATTAATACAAGGTTGTATTTATTTACTTATTATGGCTTTGTCCCTTTTTCAACGAATAGCCTCAATGCGCTGATTGACTTATTATCGTATTCTATTTTTAGCATTAGTGTATCGAGATCAACTGAATTGATCGTCGTTGCTGCAGCATTCAATAAAGTGATTTCTGGAATATCTGTAGCATCAAGATTATAAACATCCACATAGTTGAGCGCTTCTCTAATGTAAGTCTTTTGCTGCACCTCTTCAGCCTTGTCGATCATTCCCTGGTATTTTGGTGCGGAGATTGCCATTAGAATCCCGGAGATTGCAATGACCACAAGCAGCTCCATCAAGCTGAATCCCTTTTTGCTTTTTAACTTCTTCATTTACTTTTCCCTCCTTATTATTGTTATTGTCATTATGGTTAATTCAGTCAGGTCTTATACATCCATTTAAAAATCATAAAGAATAGTCACGGTATAAATTTTGGTGTTTTATGACATGTTAAAAGGGAAGGTTTCCCTTCCCCGATTTTTATTATTAAGACCAAAGACTTGCTGCATTAGAGATTAATCTAATAATTTAGTGACTTCAATTTTAACATCACGGTTTTTTGATCAATAAGAACAATATTATAAAGTTTGCTGATTTTATCTTTAATCTTTTCCTCTTCTTTATTTCCACCACTTAACTGTCTGTATACCCAGTAGACAAGTCCGGCGATAATTCCCGATGTCCCTCCGCTTCCAAGTTCGGTACCCATGGTCGCAGTATCCGACAGCTGACCATCCTTGATCTGCCTCATGATATCTGTGAATTCTCCTTGTACATAGAAGACGCTCTGGTGACTCTCTAGCGCTGTTATCAATTCATCCCAGCTCCGTACAAGATAGTAGTCATGACTTCTTTGGATCCTTAGGATCGAATCCAGCACTTCACCAGGGGAAATTCCTGTGGCCTCTGATAACGCCATAAGAATCTTTCCTGAATATGACTGAGGATCCTTCTTATTTGCACTGGAAAGCGTTTGCTGGGAAATCCCCGTCTTCTGAGAAACATCATACCGTGTCAGTCCAAACTTTTGCAGGAAAATATCCATGTAATTCATTTTAATCTCCTCCACTTCTTTACTCAATTATATTTTACTACAACATAATTGAGTAATCAACTAAAATGATGTGATTATTCGACAAAATCACAAATTATTTTTATAATGAATTTAAGCGGTTCATCCGCTAGTAAACTCAAAAGGTGGAAGATATTGTGGAAAGACCAAGTATCACTCTGGACACCATTACCATTGATTGTAAAACAGAAGATCTCAAAAAAATGATGGATTTTTATGAGAAGCTGACCGGTTTTAGACCTGAGCCTTACGAGGAAGATATGCTTCCCACACTCATCGGAAAGGGCATTGCAATCTCCTTCTATTCCGTAAATCACTATGAACCACCAACTTTCCCCTCACCTGCCATAGGACGACAAATCCATTTGGACTTTTACGTCACAGATTTGGAAGCAGCTATTCTTTATGCTCGCAGCATCGGGGCTAAGGATTCACCAAAGCAATTTGATGATTCGTATCACATCATGTTCGATCCTGTCGGTCATCCTTTTTGTCTTAGTACCAATGGCCCAACTGTTTAGCGATACTTTGATGAAATGAAAGACTTCGATTCATTACTAAATATAGGTTCAAAAAAATGCCACTCTGTAAATTACAGAATGGCATTTTTTGATTTTAAAATTTCAAATCTCCTGAAAATCAAGTGTATATTTTTTAGTACATTCCACCCATATCTGCAGGGTTAGGCATTCCTGAAGCTGGTTCCTTGATGTCAACAACAGCTGATTCTGTTGTAAGGAATATTGCTGCAACAGATGCTGCATTTTGAAGAGCTGATCTTGTAACCTTTGTTGGGTCAACAATTCCAACCTTGACCATATCCACAAGTTCTTGAGTCAGGATATCAAATCCAATACCCTTTGCACTGTTTCTAACCTTTTCAATGACTACTGAACCTTCAACACCACCATTGATTGCAATCTGTCTTAATGGCTCTTCAAGTGCTCTCTTGACGATCTTGATTCCAACTAAGATATCAGGATCTTCACTGGTCAGTTCATTCAAAGTATCAATGACATTGATGTATGCTGTTCCGCCTCCGGCTACAATGCCTTCTTCAACGGCAGCCTTTGTAGCAGCCAGGGCATCTTCCATTCTAAGCTTCTTCTCTTTAAGTTCTGTTTCAGAAGCAGCTCCAACCTTAATGACAGCAACGCCGCCAGCAAGTTTCGCAAGTCTTTCCTGAAGCTTCTCTTTATCAAAATCAGAAGTGGTTTCTTCAATCTGAGCCTTGATGACATTCACTCTGTTGGTGATTTCTGATTTATTTCCTCTTCCGCTTACAATGACAGTCTGTTCCTTGTTGATTCTTACGGTATCTGCACTTCCAAGCATATCAAGGGTTGCATCCTTCAGTTCTCTTCCAAGTTCCTCAGAGATAACCTGTCCGCCTGTTAGAATAGCGATATCCTGAAGCATTTCCTTTCTTCTGTCTCCAAATCCTGGAGCCTTTACTGCTACGCAGGTGAAGGTTCCTCTTAATTTATTGACAACCAAGGTCGCAATAGCTTCACTGTCGATATCTTCAGCGATTAACAGAAGTTTTCTTCCTGTCTGAACGATTTGTTCGAGGATTGGAAGAATTTCCTGTATGGAATTGATCTTCTTGTCTGTAATCAGTATAAATGGATCATCAAGAATGGCTTCCATCTTCTCTGTATTTGTTGCCATATATGCAGAAACATACCCTCTATCAAACTGCATTCCTTCAACAACTTCCAGCTCGGTTCCAAAGGTCTTGGATTCTTCAACGGTAATAACCCCTTCAGTTCCAACCTTTTCCATAGCGTCTGCTACCAATTGGCCGACTTCTTCGTCTCCAGCTGAAACAGCAGCTACTCTAGCAATATCTTCTTTTCCTCTGATCGCAATACTGTTCTTTCTGATTTCTTCAACAGCCTTGTCTACAGCCATTTTCATTCCAAGTCTGATAAACATTGGATTAGCTCCTGCTGTAACGTTCTTAAGACCTTCCTTGATCATGGATTGAGCAAGTACGGTTGCAGTTGTTGTTCCATCACCAGCAATTTCATTTGTCTTGGTGGAAACTTCCTTGACCAGCTGTGCACCCATGTTCTCAAATGCATCTTCAAGTTCGATTTCCTTTGCGATGGTAACACCATCATTGGTGATTAGTGGAGCACCAAATTTCTTCTCCAGAACGACATTTCTGCCCTTTGGCCCTAAGGTAACCTTCACTGTGTCTGCGAGGATGTCTACCCCTCTTTGCATTGCTCTTCTAGCTTCTTCGCCGTATATAATCTTCTTTGCCATAACTACTCTTCCTCCTACTCTACAATTGCAAGGATGTCGCTTTGCTTCACCACGATAACTTCTTCGCCAGCATATTTGATTTCAGTACCGGCATATTTGGAGAATAATACCTTATCTCCAACCTTGACTTCCATTTCAACTTTGTTTCCTTCAAAAAATCCACCAGGACCTACTGCAATGACTTCAGCCTCCTGAGGCTTCTCTTTGCTTGCTCCTGTTAATACGATTCCTGATTTTGTAGTTTCTTCAGCTTCCAATCTCTTTAAAACTACTCTGTCACCTAATGGTTTTATCATTTGACATTCCTCCTCAAAATCTTATCTTGTTAGCACTCTACTTCGTCGAGTGCTAACGTTCTATTTCTTATTATAGTTTATTTAGTCACAATTTCAAATATTATTTTAAAATACGAGACTTAAATACGGCATAAAATCAACGTTTTAATCTGATTTTCTCTTTTTTTCATTATTATTCTTAGTTTTACTTCTTCTATGCTACGTCTTATATTATATTGCAATTAATGCTAATATGAAACCATAAGAATTGAATAGAGGTAATATGATATGGAAAAAATAAAAAATACAGTATACGGTTTAATCTCCTCTCTTTTTATCATCAGTGCTGCTGTAATCCTAGGACTAAACTTCCGCCCCCTGTACTATATGAATATCCAACGAATCCAACTCCTCAACGAAAGTTACTCTGGCAGTCAAATCAAGAACAATTATGATATATTAATCGACTACTTGAATCCTTTCTATAATGGAAAACTTGTCCTCGATCGTCTTCCCATGTCGACTTTCGGTGAATTCCACTTCTATGAAGTGAAAATGATCTTCAATCTTGTCTACCTCTTGCTGGGTGCGACATTTATCCTTGGAATCATCATTTTCTTTGTCCAATACAGAAAAAGAGACTTCAAGTATTTGAAAATCGCTTCAATATTAACCTTTGTCATTCCCGTCCTTCTCGGGATCCCCTTTATCGTAGATTTCAACAAAGCCTTCGTGGCTTTCCATGAAATTGCCTTTTCCAACGACTATTGGCTTTTTGACCCGAGAATAGATCCCGTCATCAATATTTTACCCGAATGGTTCTTCATGTATGCAGCATTCCTCATTTTGATCATCATGATTATCCTTGCTGCAATGGCATTTTTTACAGGAAAGTTCCTAAGCAGAAAAAATCAAAAGACAATTTAGAATGAAATCGCGTATTAACCATTTATGACCTATAATTTAGTTAATAAAGAATTTTAGAGGTGAAAGATATGATTTCAAGTCTTGATGTCCCAAAAGAAGCAGTGAGAATGGCTCTGACAACCAGAGAAGAAGAGAAAGAGCTCATTAAAATGATTGAAACCATGGGTGGAAAAGCTGCAGCCGTTGATATTGGTGGCAATATCTCTAGTAGCATTACAAAGGTTTTGGAGCGGGCATTGGTCGCTTCAAAGAGAGTCGGACTCATCAAGGATGAGTACGCTCAGGAAGGTGCTGTCATCGGCGCAGCAAGAGACGCACTCATGCAAATTCTCGACAGATCCTCTAACCTTAATGTCGGTGGAAAGATTGGCATCGTGAAGCAGGATAATGATATCGCTGTCTGCATCTATGTCAGCATTGGTCTTTTGCATCTCAATGAATTTGCCATTGGCATCGGTCATCGAACGCTAGGATAATCCTAACCGATGAGTTAAGATCAGCATACATGCCGACTTGATAAAGATTCTTTAATCAGGAACGATTTTCATTCCATTCGCTCAGAGAGAATCGTTCTTATTGAAAATTTCAGACTTCTTGAATGTAGTTGTTTACATCTTGTTTTCAATTGCAAATTCAGCAATAATTTGAGGGATAATTGATGCAACCTGTTAGAAATCTCCATGAGATTTAAACAGTGTTGCATTTTTTTGAACAAAATATGAATTTATTCTCTTGCAGTAATGAAATTCAATCTATATAATGGAAACATTCATAAATTTTGATATGAATAGTAGCATTGTAGTACAGGAGGACGGAAGTATGGTAGCAAAGAAAATTTTAGCAGCGGGACTTATGGTCTCAGCGCTTGGCATGTTCGGATGTCAGGCAAAGGAAAAAGTCACAGCAATAGGTATTAATCAGTTCATCGTTCATGAGGCACTGGATGCGTCAAGAAAGGGCTTTACCGATGTTCTCAAGGAGAATGGTTATATTGATGGCGAGAACATCAGCATCGACTATAAGAACGCTCAGGGTGAACAACCCACAGCACTGACCATTGCCCAGGATTTTGTCAATTCAAATAAGGACCTTATCTTCGCCATAGCCACACAAAGCGCACAGGCATCATATAATGCATCGAAGGATATTCCAATCCTGATTACTGCAGTAACTGATCCAGTGGATGCCGGCATCGCGAAGTCATTTGAAAGTTCAGGAACAAATGTCACAGGAACTTCAGATGGTGTTCCAATAAAGCCACAACTTGAAATCTTAAAGAAAGTATTGCCAGATGCCAAAACAGTCGGCATCATCTATAATACCTCAGAAGCCAATTCCATCTTGCAGGTTAACCTTCTGAAGGAAGCTGCCGGAGAATTCGGTCTTACCGTAAAAGAAATTGGGGTTACCAACTTAAGTGATGTCAATGCTGTGCTTCCTACAGCACTCGAAGAAATTGATGTTCTTTACACCCCAACAGACAACACCATCGCTTCAGCATATTCCTTAATTGTGAAACTGGCGACTGATGCAAAAGTTCCTGTCTTCTGTGCAGAAGATGCAGGCGTTAAAGCAGGTGGACTTATCTCAGCAGGCCTCGATTACTACACCCTTGGAAGAGAAACAGGTCTTATGGCTATTGAACTCATGAAGGGTACAAAGCCAACTGATCTTGCCATCTCTACACAAAAGAACCCGGTGATCGTGGTCAATCCAGATACAGCCAAAGCTTTAGGAATCACTTTCCCAAGTGATGTATTGGAGATTGCAAAACTAGTAGGTGAAAATTAAATGAACATTATTATCAGCGTACTGGAACAAGGATTACTTTTTTCCATCTCAGTACTTGGCATCTATATCACATTTAAAATCATGAATTTTGCGGACCTTTCCATGGATGGAACCTATCCTTTAGGCGCAGCAGCATGTGCTGTATTCATGATGAACGGGATGAACCCATGGATTGCAACAATACTCTCCGCCTTCATCGGTGGCCTTGGCGGGGCAATCACAGGACTCATCCATACCAAGCTGAAGATTAACGGACTCATGGCTGGAATCCTCGTCATGTTCGGACTATATTCAGTCAATCTTAGAATTATGGGGAAATCAAACATTCCCCTCTTTAATGTTAAAAATGTCTTTACCCTTCCAGAAGTGATTGTTTTTTCGACAGATATCAGTGCCCTGTTGCTTTTAACCGCAATCGTCCTTATCATGAAGATCCTTTATGAAGCTTTCTTCAAGACGAAAACCGGATTCTTTTTACGGGCTGTTGGAGATAATGAAGAAATTCTTACCTCACTAGGCGCAGACAGTCATAAAATAAAAATTCTTGGACTTGCCTTAGCAAACTTTCTTGTTGGACTATCTGGAGCCCTTACTGCCCAGTATCAGGGCTTTGCCGATATCGGCATGGGAACGGGAAGTGCTGTAACTGCTTTGGCTGCGGTCATCATTGGCGCTGCTCTCGTTAAAAAGATCAATTTCAAGATGAGTACCACAGCAATCCTTGGTGCCATCATGTATAAAGGAATTTTAGTAACCGTCTTAAGATTCGGTCTGGACCCTAATGACTTTAAACTGGCAACAGCAGTTGCAGTAATCATCGCTATGGGCTCTACCAGCGGAGCACTAAAATTCAGAAAAAAAGCGAAAAAGGTGAAGGGAGGCGAGTACAATATTAGAGATAAAAGAACTGTCCAAAACCTTTAATCCTGGAACCGCTATCTCAAATAAAGTCATTGACGCCTTAAGTCTCTATGTCGGTCAAACAGATTTCATTACGCTGCTTGGCTCAAACGGAGCTGGTAAGTCTACGCTTCTAAACCTTATTGCAGGAACAATAGATGCCGATGCTGGCTCGATTTCCCTTGAAGATCAGGATATTACTTCTAAAAAGGCTTATGAAAGAGCGATGTACATCGGAAGAGTCCATCAGGATCCAAAGCTTTCCGTTTCACCTAATATGACCTTACTTGAGAACCTCTCCCTCGCAGAGTCAAAAGGTCAAAGCTTTAGCCTCAAGAAAGCGGTAAATCTTTCAAGGATCGGCTATTATAAAGAACATCTTGAAACCCTTGGGCTTGGACTCGAAGATAAGCTAAATACAAAGATTGGTCTCCTTTCAGGAGGACAAAGACAGGCTGTTGCTCTCTATATGGCAATCATGAACAAACCAAAACTTCTACTTCTTGATGAACATACGGCAGCGCTTGATCCAAGAACTTCCGAACTCATCATGAAAGTAACAGATACGTTAATCAAGCAGGAAGGCATTGCCACTCTTATGGTTACCCATAATATGAAGCATGCCCTTGAATACGGCAATCGCCTGATCATGATGCACGAGGGCAAAATCGTCCGTGACATCAAAGGGGAAACAAAATCAGCCCTCTCAACCAGTGATGTCATCCAGATGTTTAAAGATACCGCTGGAAGTGACAGCATAGAAGATCGAATGGTCCTAGGGTTCTAGAGTTTAGATTCCAAATAGAAACACTTAAAAGCCAATCCTAACCACAAATTAGGATTGGCTTTTTTATTTGAGGGTTTAACATCCGCCTCTCGATCTAACTCGCAAAGGACCGACCTACCTGTTGAAATCATATTTTTACGAAAGAAAAAGGGATTCACTTCGAATCCCTTTTTCTTTCGTATTACTATTTAAGCAAGACAGGTTTCATCATTAATCCACACTGATCTTGTTTTCTCTCGCATGATAGAAAAGATATTGCTGGGCAAATCCGGAGAGATTTCCAAACTGAGCTTGTCCAAACGTCCTGATCTTTGGAAGATTCGTGCTCTCTGCCCCATAGAAATGGACCATGGCTTTCTTCACCCAGACGTCCACTGGAAAAGCTTCCTGCTTTTTCATGGAAAAGAGCATGACACAATCCGCAACCTTTGGCCCTACACCCACATACGCTTGAAGTCCCAGATGACATAAATCATGGGGAAGCGATGCCAGGTAATCCAGATCATACTTTTGGTATTCCATTTCCTCGTCAGTGAGCGCTCTCTTTTCCTTCACTTTCCTAAGCTCTGTAGCACGTTTGATTAGCCTCGTGGTCTCATAGATGTACTTTGCCCTAAAACCGACACCAAGAGCCCTTAAGTCGTCTTCTGAAGCTACTGAAAGTTCTTCCGGTGTGGGGAAGGCATAATACGTTTCACCGTTAACCTTAATTTCTTTTCCGTAGTTCAAGCTTAGCTTTCTTACCCCATTCTTAATTTTAGGGATGATGTTGTTGGCAGAGAGGATAAAGGAGATCAGCGTTTCAAAAGGCTCCTGATTGAGAATCCTGATGCCGTATCCAAAAGCCATTGCTTCCTTCATCAAAGGATCTTTTTTCAATTTCCCTTTTACTTTGTCATAGTCCCTGTTCCAATCGAAATATTCCTTGAAATGCTCATGAAATTCAGGAAGTGAGACATTCTCTAAGATGACATCATTATCCTCCAAGGAAACGGTGATGACTTTTCCATAGACTACACCTCTAAATTTTGTCTCGATCTTCTCATCCACCCGATACCACCTGAAGCATTGCCCGCATTCAAAGATATGTTTCGGATTGAAATTCTTGACATCCTTTAGAATGATCTTATTTTCCATTGACTGGATTTCTTTGTAGTCCATGTTTACCTCACTTTTTAGAAATGCTACAAGTGTCTCTCTTTGATATACTCATCAATTCCCTTTGCAGCTTTCTTTCCTGCACTCATGGCAAGAATTACAGTCGCTGATCCAGTAACGGCATCTCCACCGGCGAATACGCCGTTTAGGGATGTCTCTCCATTATTCTCGTTGATGATGATACATCCTCTTTGATTGGTTTCAATTCCCTTGGTCGTCGATGCAATCAGTGGATTTGGTGAAGTTCCAAGACTCATGATCACTGTATCACAGTCTATCGTGAACTCCGTTCCCTTTTCTTCCACTGGCTTTCTTCTACCGGATTCATCCGGTTCTCCAAGAGCCATCTTGACGCATACGAGTCCCTTGACGAATCCCTGATCATCCACAAGGATTTCCTTGGGATTGGTGAGAAGATTGAAGACAACGCCTTCTTCCATGGCATGATGCACTTCTTCATTTCTGGCTGGAATTTCTTTTTCAGATCTTCTGTAGACAATCCTTGCCTCTGCGCCAAGTCTAACTGCGGTTCTTGCAGAATCCATGGCTACATTTCCAGCGCCGACAACAACGACATTCTTACCGTGGCTGATTGGTGTATCGTAATCAAGCCTGAAGGCCTTCATCAGATTTGCTCTTGTCAGGTATTCATTGGCTGACATGACGCCATTGGCATTCTCGCCATTAAGGCCCATGAATTTAGGAAGACCTGCGCCCGAACCAATAAATATTCCCTTGAAGTCTTCTTCTTCGATTAGGCTTTCAATGGTAACTGTTCTTCCCACAATGACATTCGTTTCAATCTTGACCCCAAGGTCCAGAAGCAGTCTGATTTCTTCTCGAACCACTTTTTCCTTTGGAAGCCTGAATTCAGGGATGCCGTATACAAGCACTCCGCCTGGCTCATGCAGGGCCTCGAATATCGTGACATCATAACCTTCCTTAGCTAAGTCCCCAGCGCACGTAAGGCCTGCAGGGCCACTACCTACTACCGCTACCTTTATGCCATTGGATTCCTTCTTTTGGATGTTTCGATAATTCGTTTCCATTGCCCAATCCGCAACATATCTTTCGAGTTTTCCGATATTAACGGCTTCTCCACGAATTCCAACGATACATTTTCCTTCGCACTGCTCTTCCTGAGGGCATACTCTTCCGCAAACTGCTGGAAGATTGCTGGCATCTGCCAGGGTATCTCTTGATTCCTTAAGGTTTCCTTCTCGAAGCTCCTTAATGAATTTCGGGATATTTATCGCAACCGGGCAAGCCCCAACGCATTTTGGGTTCTTACACTGAAGGCATCTATCCGCCTCAAGTACAGCTTCTTCCCTGTTATATCCAAAGCTTACTTCTTTAAAATTCTTACTTCTCTCTTTGGGATCCTGTTCCCTTACGGGTATTCTATTTAGATTCATGTAGTACCTCCCCTAGTTCACAGAAGCCACCTTTTTCATGGCTTATGACCTGCTCCCTTACGATTTCCTTTTTGCCTTCCACGGTCTTGTACATGGATTGTCTTCTCATGGCCTCATCAAAATTAATGAGGTGTCCGTCAAATTCAGGACCATCAACACAGGCAAACTTAACTTCTTTTCCAACAGTCACTCTGCATGCTCCGCACATTCCGGTGCCATCCACCATGATCGGATTTAAGGAGACGATTGTCTCCAGGTTATACGCCTTAGTCAGTCTTGCAACAAACTTCATCATAACCATCGGACCGATTGCGATGCAAAGGTCATAGTTCACCTTGTCTACTTCAATAAGCTCTTTAAGTTTTTCAGTAACTAGTCCATGGAAGCCATAGCTTCCATCATCCGTACAAATATAAAGGTTCTTGGTTACACTTCTAAATTCTTCTTCAAAAATCAAAGTGCTCTTGGACCTGGTTCCGATGATGACATCGACATCGACGCCCTTTTCCTTCAGCATCTTCACCTGTGGATAAACGGGAGCGGTTCCTACGCCACCAGCGATAAAAATGATTTTCCTGTCTTTAAGGTTTTCTTCGGAATCCGTTGCAACCTCGGATGGATTTCCAAGTGGTCCTACGAAATCTTTGACAAAGTCGCCTTCATTAAGTGCTGCAAGCTTTAGCGTAGATTGGCCGAGCGTCTGGAAAACGATTGTTACGGTTCCAGCTTCGCTGTCATAATCACAGATGGTCAGGGGTATCCGTTCACCCTTTTCATCAACTTTTACGATGATAAACTGACCAGGCTTAGCTGATTTTGCAACTCTCTTCGCTTCGATTTCCATCAGAAAGATATTGCTGACGAGTTCTTTCTTTTTTATAATTTTATACATACTTTCCCCCATTAATCCTTTAACATTTTCACACAAACTTGTCTTTAAATTTTAGTATACGTTTTTTAAGGCTCTATTTCAATAAATATCCACAAGACGATAAACTAAAAGGAGGCCTGAATTTCAGACCTCCTCATCCAGATACCAGAAATAGACGGTTTGCAATGAATGAGGATGAAAGATTTCTTTTCATCCCGATTTCTCATTTCAATGCTTTACATGAATATCTTCATTATTTTCTTAGTTGATCGAGTTTCTTGGTGAATACCAGTCTTAGATGTTTTCTTTCTTCCTTTAGAATAATTGAAATCTCCTCTGGTGCAAGGTTAGGATAAAGTTCCTGAAGTTCAAGAACATACAGGATGGCATCACGTTCAAGTTTTTCAGCCAAATCGTATGGATTCATTGTCTCCAGAAGTTTCTTAATTTCAGCCATGTGATCCTTGCCGTTGCTGAAGATGTTGTTGACAATAAGAAGTTCAAGATATGCCCGATCTTCCTCAGCAATATTAATTTCACTGTTCTCCACAAACTTTCTCTTGATGGCATTGTATATTTTCGCATGTCGTTCTTCATCACAAGAAAGGCTGATGAAAAGTTCCTTCTGGTCTTCGTCGTTTAGCGTGCTTGCAATATATTGATAGAGTTCTACTGATTTTTCTTCATTTTGGATGATTGTATCCAAAAGTATGTTTCCATTCCAAATTACTGCCATTCCATGACCTCCTAATATATATTTTCGTTTTCCCTGTATTCTTTCCATACATTTTCAAAGAAATCGGATTCTTCAGGGAGTGGACGTCTTTTTCTCCATTCGATCTTAACCTCATCCTCAACAAGTTTTACTTCTTGAATCATTTCATCCAAGTAATGCTCATCCAGGGTAAAGCGGAAACGTTCGTCACTTTCCGTGTAGACCTTATCGCCTTGTCTGTCATAGTACATGACGGAACCTCTGCTTTTTCCACCCTCATTTTGGTAATCGATCATGGAACTTAAGTAGACCATTTGGCTAATGTAGACATCATAGAGCCTGTAGAGATCTTTAACTTCATTCCATTCACTGATTACAGCAATTTTTTTGAATTGAGCTAGCTTCTCTTTAACACGATTCAAGTACTTTGCCATATTTTCAATGTTTCGTATGGAAGCACCGATTTCGGACATTTGTTCCTGAGCATCAAGAAGAAGCGCTTTAATGTTTGAAGTCCCTTTTACCACATCCGTTGCAATCAAGATCTTTTTGGAAATTTGTTCAAGGCTTCCCTTAAAATACGTTGCAGGATCTTCATTTAGTTCACCAGTGCAATTCTTCGCGATATACTGCGCAGCTCTCATCGAACCAACCTGACCTGCGTTTAATGCACTTCCACCTGGCCGATAGATGCCATGGCTTCCCGCGACTTCACCTGCGGCAAAAAAGCCATCGATGTTCGTCTTCCACCATTCATCAGTAGCAAGTCCGCCGTTGTTATGCTGTGCACAAAGGGCAATCTCAAGAGGCCTTGATTTTAAATCAATTCCCTTATCCAGATAAAAATCATATGCCGGTCGGTTCATCGCAATAAGTCTTTCAATCGGACTGCCAAAGGCTGCATTAGCCGCTTCGAGGTACGCTCTGGTTTCATTACTTAGTTTAGAAAAATCAATTTCCTGAGATGAAGAATTTTCCCGGTAATCTAAGTAAACCCTTCTCTTTTTTATTTTCGTTTCAATATAAACTAAAATATCGATAAATGAGGAGCCGTTCCTTAGTTTCCTGACATCAAATGGCCATTGGTATCCTTTAAGGAAAATCCTGTCCATGGCTTCATATTCATTTTCAAAATAATCGGCGAGAAACTCCCGTTCATTCTCTCCATTCATCTCTGTCGAGATGAACTTCGGGAGAACCTGCATGTAGGTTCCCGAAACGTTCCATCTGGGTCTAACCGATGCTAAGCCATATTGCCATTCCGTAAGATTTCTGCCCTGTACACCTGCTTCAAAAGCGATTCCACTCATGCCATAATGGCCATGGGGATAGACAGAATCCTTATAGATATTTGCCGGACCTCCCGTGGCATAAATGATGTTCTTGCTTCCAAACAGCTTAAAAATCCTTAGTGGATTTTTTTCGCTTAGATCGATACACAGAACGCCGCGATAGGTGTCTTTCTCGGTGAGGATTCCGACAACCAGATGCTTGTTAATGATATTGACTTCTTTACCAATGGCCGCTTTTTCCAACATCTCCGTCATTTTCTTTGAAGTCAGGGGCCCAACTGAAGTTCCCCGTTTCCTTGGATCATGGTCAGTCTTATAGCCGATGAATTCGCCGTAGCGGTTTCTTGGAAAAGGTACACCCAGTTCCACGAGATGGAGGAAACTCTGTACTGAACTAGAGGCCTCAGCAAGAGCAATTTCACCATCTACACATTTTCCATCATATAAGGTCTTGGCCATTTCAAGTACGGAGTCTTCTACGCCTCCAGATAAGGTGAGCTTATAATAGGTCTGCTTATCTGAGCCGGTATTTCTTGAGGTCCCTGCATTCTTATTTTCGGTGATGAGGGCAATATTCTTTTGTCCATTGTCGTATAGCCGGTTCACAGCATTATAACCTGCAGCGCCAGAACCAATCACTACCGTATTAAAATAAACAACATCAATTTCATATCCTTCAATTACAATCGGATTCATCATCGCTTTCTCCCTTTGCATGTACTACAGTCTTTGAATGGTAAACCCACCATCGACGTTAATCACTTGTCCTGTCGTGTATCTTAATCTGCCTTCAGCAAGCAAGGATACGGCATCACCGATATCCTCAGGTGTTCCCCATCTATTGATGAGACAAATCCCTTCTTCAAAAAGCTTGTCATATTTTTCTTGTACAGTGTTTGTCATATCGCTCAGGATGATGCCTGGTCTGATTTCATACACCATAATGGATTCTCTTGCGAGTCTATCGGCATAAAGAGTTGTCAGCATGGAAATTGAAGCCTTGGAAACACAGTATTCTCCACGATTTGTTGAAGATACTTCAGCCGAAACCGAACTCAGATTAATGATGGTTCCTCTTAGGCCTTTTTCAAGTTCCTGCTTGATCATCTGCTTGGCAACGATTTGAGTCATGAACATCGTTCCCTTGGTATTGATCTCGTATAACCGGTCCATGCTTTCTTCAGGCATTTCCAGGAGGTCAAATCTCTTTAAAGGTGCTACGCCTGCATTGTTCACGAGGAGATCCACTCTTTGGAATTTTGTAGCAACCTTGGCAAGAAAATTTTCTCTGTCTTCTCTGTTTGCCAAGTTTCCTTGAACATAAACATATTCAACTTGATTGTCATTTAAATGAGCCACAAGATCAGGATAGCTTTCGAGTTCTCTCGTTGCCATTATTCCGACACTAAATCCATCAGCAGAAAGCTTCTTTACAATCCCAAGTCCAATACCACGGCTTCCGCCAGTAACCATTGCAACTTTTTTCATTTTCATCACCCTTTCACTACTTGATTAGTGGGATGCATTTTCTCTTGCTTCCCTATATAAAGGTACATACAATTCGCTGTCCTTGATTACGCAGCCTGTTCTTCCTTTGTCTCTCATGATCTGCGTGCACTTGCTGCAGGCAATGCAGCACTTCTTTGGGTCCATTGCGCCATCGATCAGGATATCTCTTGGTGCTGTTGGATAGGCAAATGAACTTCTACCCATTCCGACCATTTTGATATGACCCTGTTCAAGATTGTATGCTCCGGCGTTTGGTGCGAATTGTCTAAGCCAGCTATAGCCATTTCCGATGACTGGAACGTCACCAGCAGCTTCCTGAATTTTTCTGGTGAAGCCAAATAAACGCTCAATGCTAAGAAGTGGGTGTTCATCTGGGGTTTCTCCCCCTATCGTAGGTGAATCAAAAGGTCTTGTGACTTCTGGATGGCTAAAATATGGATTTCCTGCTGAATTGCTAAGCAAATCAACGCCAGCTTTGCACATGAGTCTTACTAATTCTAGAGGTTCCTCTTCATCAAACTTCCATGCATCCTCTTTTGCTACGCCGAATCCATATGGATAAGGATGAGCATCAAAGACATTGAATCTCGATGCGATGATGAAATCCTCACCAACAGCTTCTTTTACTGCCTTGATGGTTTCAAGCAGGAATCTTACCCTGTTTTCAAAGCTTCCGCCGTACTTTCCTTCTCTTGTATGTGAGGCGAGAAGCTCTGACACCAGATACCGATGGCAAGCCTTGATGTCAACGCCATCAAATCCAACTTCCTTTGCAAGTAGAGCAGCATGGACATAGTGTGCGATAAGGTTATCTAAGTATTCATCGGTTACAACCGGTGAATCTTCTGTGAGTCCAACTCTTGGATCGAGAAGTGGGTCGTGCTGCGCGATGATTGGCGCCGGCTTATCTATTGGCCTTGAATATCTTCCGGAATGCGTAAGCTGTAGAATACTCAACGGTCTGTATCCATTTTCCTTTTCAGCCATTTCATTGCATTCTTTTAGAAATTCCTTGAAAACTTCCTTATTCTCATCGGTGAGCATCATGGCACGTGGATTTGCTTTACCTTCTACAACGACTGCATTGGCTTCAAACCAAGCAAGTCCTGCTCCGCCGGTAAAAAAGCGGTGATATCTTCTTTTGGTCAGTTCTGACGGACTTCCATCAGGATTACTGTCGCAGCCTTCCATAGGAAGTACAGCTAAGCGATTTGGGGCTACTTTGTTTCCTACTTTTACCGTTTGATTGAAAATCTCAAGATTTTCTGAAAGTCCGATATGGGCATCAAGTGATGCAAGCTTGTTTTTCACATCATCAATTGTCTTAAATTTAAATTTCTCAAATGTCGACATTCTAACTAATCCTCCGTTATCTTTTTTCTCCTAAATAAGCTGATACGATATCACTTCTCGATAGCAGCTCTTCAGCGGTACCTTCCATTCTGACCAGACCATTTTCAAGAACATACGCATAGTCACAAAGCTCCAAGGCCTTGGTTGCATTTTGTTCAACAAGAAGAATGGTATAACCCATGTTCCTGATTTCCTTAATGAAGGAAAAAACCTGGTTCACGATGATTGGCGCCAGTCCAAGAGATGGCTCATCAAGCAGCAGTAATTTTGGCTGGGACATGAGACCTCTAGCTAAAGCAAGCATTTGCTGCTCGCCACCGGATAATGTTCCCGCTTGCTGCTGTCTTCTTTTATCTAGGATTGGAAAAAGCTCATACATCGCTTTTTCTGTTGCTTTTGTTTTAGCGGATGGCAAACTGATGCCACCCATGATCAAGTTATCTTCTACAGAAAGATCAGCAAAGATTTTTCTTCCTTCTGGAACCTGGGTAACCCCAGTCTGAACGATTTTATGAATATCTTTTGGAAGGACTTTCCCTTCAAAAAGGATCTCTCCAGCTTTTTTCTTTACTCTTCCTGAAATGGAATCAAGGAGTGTTGACTTACCGGCACCATTTGCACCGATAATACTGATGATTTTTCCCTTTTCTACATTCAGGGAAATTCCATTCAGTGCCTTGACATTGCCATAGGATACTTCAAGATTCTTTATCTCTAACAGCATTAACTCTCCTCCCCTATATAAGCCTTGGTGACGATATCATTGCTCTGGATTTCAGCAGGTGTACCTTCAGCAAGCAGTTGTCCGAAATTGAGCACATATATTTTCTCTGATAATTCCATAATCAGCTCCATCCTGTGGTCAATGATGATGATGGAGATATCGAGCAGCTTATGAAGCTTCTTGATCAGTTCGATTAGGTCAAGAACTTCAACGGTATTGAGTCCCGCTGCAGGTTCATCCAAAAGAAGAACCTTGGGATAGGTCGCAAGTGCTCTTGCAATCTCGAGCTTTCTCTGATGTCCATAAGGGAGATTAAAGGGATCTTCGTCCCTATACTTGGCAAGCCCGACAAGGTCAAGGTAGTACTCAGAGAGCTGCTCGTTTTCTTTATCCAGTCTCTTCTTCTTTGGTGTAGAAAAGAAGCAGTCAAATAGGCCGTAGCTGATCAGTGGGTCATGCGCTGTCATGACATTTTCAATGACAGAGAGTCCCTTGAAAAGCCTGATGTTCTGGAAAGTCCTTGCGATACCGGCTTTCGTGATTTCATGCTGCTGCCTTTTGGAAATCTCTTTTCCTTCCAGAACAACTGAGCCGGAATCTAAGGGATAGATTCCCGAAATCAGGTTGAATACTGTTGTCTTACCCGCACCATTGGGTCCGATGATGCTGACGATCTGATTTGGCGCGACGGTAAGAGAAATATCCTGTACAGCCTTAACGCCTCCAAATGATTTTGCAATATTGGTTACTACTAATCTGTTACTCATTTTCAACCTCCCGTTTAGGGCCTTTTCCGTTCTTGATTTTTGCAAACAATTTTTTAATATCGCTTGGAAAACGCTTCAAGCTGAACTCATAATGCCCGAATACTCCTTGTGGATTGAAATTGATGATAAAGAGGACGATGACGCAATAGATGATGATTCTATACTCTGAAGCTGAACGTAGAATTTCTGGAAGCGAACCAAGGAAAACGCCAGAAACCAATGCTCCGGTCAAGCTGTTCATTCCACCGAAAATCAGAATGATAATCCATTCAGCCGAGGTGTTCCATGTAAAGATCGTCGGATCGACGTAGGTCGTATTGAAGGCATACAGAACCCCTGCATAGGAGGTGATGGCACTTGCAATAACGAAAGAGGTCAGCTTGATCCGATCGACATTGATTCCCATGGAGCGTGCCGCCAGTTCATCCTCTTTCATCGCAAGACACTGTCTTCCAAATCTAGATTTCTTCAGATTCCAAACAAAGAAAGTGATGATTGCGACGGACAGAAGCGCCAGGGTCAAGGTTGTCTTCTTTGGGATCCCGCTTAATCCCATGGCTCCACCAGTTGCGGTTAAGTTATTGAGGATCGCAATGATGGCTTCACCGAAGGCGAAGGTGACCAGAGCGACATAGTCTTTTCGAAGCCTTGTCGTCGGGAAACCGACAATCAGTCCAACAATTGCACCGATGCAGACACCGATGGCTGCTGCAACCGGAAATGGCAGTCCGTACTGTTTGGCCATAATTCCAGACACATACGCTCCAACAGCCATAAATGACGCTTGTCCAAGTGAGAACATTCCTGTCATTCCTGTAATGATATATATTGAAAGCACACCGATGAGGGTGATACATATTCCAATAATGATTGAAGAATAAAATCCCATAACGTCCTCCTTAAACCTTTTCTTTAGCGATGGATCCGGCGATTCCTTGTGGTCTGACCAATAAGAAGATGATCATAATGACAAAGGTCACGACTGGGGTAAAACTGGATCCGATAAAATCTATATTGATTAAGAATACTTCAAGCAAACCTAGGATAAATGCGCCCATAACTGCTCCGGTAATATTTCCGAGTCCCCCGATAATGGATGAAATAAATCCTTTGGTGATCATTCCACCAAGTTTGGGGTACAGGGTATAGTTTATTCCGAGGAACATTCCACTGACGCCGCCTAGCATCCCAGAAACAAAGAATGTGGCGATAACGATGCTTGTAACATTAATTCCCATCAGGCTTGTAGTTCTTGCATCTGTAGATAAAGCTCTGATGGCGACGCCTATTCGCGTCTTCTTTAGTACGAATTGCAGAATGGTCAGGGCAACGCATGAAATAAGAAGCATAAGGATGTCTGTTGTAACAAACATGATGCCGCCGATATTAAATGACGTGGTTTTGAAAAATGCAGGATAAGAGTAATAGGATGTACTGAAGAGTACTGTGATTAAGTTTTCTAGAAGCATGGAGACCGTAATGGACGATACAAAGTAAAGCATCGTATTGACGTTCTTCACCCTTAACCTTCTAAATCCAATGAATTCTACGATTACTGCCAAGACTCCACCAATCAGTGCAGTGAGCAGGAGTGTTACCCAGAAATTCGTATGAAGCTTAGACGCGATAAAATATCCAATATAAGCTGTTGCGACAAGTATTCCACTATGTGAGAAGTTGGAAAACTTAAGAATGTTATAGATTAGGGCATAACCAACTGCAATGATCGCATAAACACCACCTAGTGAGAGTCCGTTGATAATCATTTGTAAGCTCATCTTTTTCTCCTTTACAAATAAGGTGGTACGATGATTTCGCATCGTACCATCTAAAATTATTGTTCTATTTTAAAACTTCAGGAACATAAGGTCCGATTTTTTCATTTACGCCTTTACTAATCTTGTACATGACCATGGAAAGACCAATTGGCTGATGGCTTTCAGGTGAGAAGCCGATTTTACCTGGAAGAGCATCGAATCCTTCAATTCCTTCAAGGCCTGCCTTAACGGTTTCGCCTGTGATGTCGCCTGTTGAGTTCTTGATGGCTTCAGCGATAAGTCTAATGGCATCATAGCCAAGGTAAACCTTAACTGAAATATCATCTACACTCTTCGCTTCTGTATATGTATCAAGATAGGTCTGGTTAAGATCAGCAAGTTTAGGATCATCAAATGCTACATTAAGTGCGAAATATACATTGTCAACTAAAGTTGGGTCTGGAAGTGTTGTAAGGAATGGTGGTGCGAATTCAAGTCCACCCATGGTGACGATGTCTGACATTCCCAGCTGATTTAGCTGTGTGCAATATAAGGTGTTATCCTTTGGATAGTTTGGTGCAAAAATCGCTTCTGCGCCTGATTCCTTAATTTTGTTCAGCTGTGTCTTGAAATCGACGTCTCCAGATTTAAATACCTGCTCTTCTACGATTTCTCCACCGTTCGCTAAAACATAGGCTTTGAAGGCTTCAACCTGTGAAACACCGAAAGCGTTTGTCTTGTCATAGAAAAGAGCTACCTTCTTCAGTCCAAGTTCATCTACCAAATAACCTGCCTGGATAGTTCCGCTCTGCTGGTTTGTTGGCTGAACAAGGAACATGTAATCCTGTGGCTTGCCGTCTTCTTTCTTTGTTACTCTGCTATCGATGAAAGCACCAACGATTGGAACCTTCTTCTGTGCAGCAGTTTCAGTCAAAGCAAGACCGATATTGCTTATTGGAGGTCCTACAACTGCAACTGCCTTGTCTTGGTCAACAAGTCTTGTGTAGGCATTAAGTCCTTCCTGAGGGGTTCCCTTGGTATCATATGGAATATACTTGATTTTCTTGCCGTTGATACCGCCCTTGTCATTGATCTCTTTAACAGCCATCTGAGCACCACGGTCCATAGCCACTCCTGATACAGAAGATCCACCACTTAAATCCTGAAGTCCTCCGATCACAATTTCCCCGTTGGCTGGTGTTGGTGTTGTTGTACCCTTTGCCTCGCCTGAACATCCTGCTAAGGATAGTACAAGTGTTGCACTCATGATTAGTGAAAGAATTTTTTTCATATTTCCCCCGCTCCTTTTGTTTGTCATCTTAATAATGGTAAGCTTTACAAGATTAATATTAACAAAGTTTTGAAAGATTGTTAACTTCTTACGTTGCACTCTATCCGTCCTTTCTTGTCATCAAATAATTGTTCTTGTTCACAAATAACTCCCCAAACCCTTTGATAATGCCATTTTTTAACAAATGTACTTCTTTAAAGAATTTGACTAGAATTGTTCACTAATGTAATAAGCTTGAACTATAATTTCAAAATTTACTTCTATAAAATTTATGTGCTTAACTATTTCAAGCATATGTAAAACGTTATCACCCTCTTTCTCGATTCATTGGTTGACGCTAAAAATTTATTCTATCATAGATTAGGAGAATGGACCGCTTCTTGAGCCACTTGCTCATACGAATTGTTATTTTACAGCAATCCCTTTGATTTTTATGATAAAATAGTCAAAAGATGTTGCTACGATTTCAAGGAGGATAACATGGACTATTCAACACTGGATTCAAATATCGCAGTCTACTATAAATCCAGCGAAACCTATGACAATATGTCTGCTCACTTCCATCATTTATACGAGATGATTCTTGTGGATGAAGGGGTCGCAGAATTTAATATTAACGGCAAAATTTATTTGCTTCATCAAAATGAAATTATTTTCATCAGTAATCTTGAAAAACATTCTGTACGGATCCTTGAATATCCTTATAACAGAACAGTCATTACCATGACCACCAGTTTTACGTTGTTCAATATCAAGGAACCGATACTGGTTTCCCTTTTATCCCACAGACCGCCAAATTTCCCTTATGTTTTTAGCCTCTCTCCGGAAGTCTTCAGTAAAGTTAAGCGGCTGGCGAACGATTTAATCGATGAATGCGAACTGAAGGATTACTTCTGGCTTAACCGTTCAGCGTCGATTATTTCCGGGATGCTGATTGACATCTATCGCTACAATCCCATCTATTTCCAAAACAGCGGAAAAACAAATGTAACCAGTGTCATCCTTGAAGTTCAGAAATATATCAGCACGAACTTCAGAGAAGAGATCAACCTCGATATTCTTTCGGAGAAGTTTTTTTTCAGCACCTTTTACATTAGCCGTAAATTCAAGGAAATCACAGGATACAACATCAAAAACTATATTATTTTAAATCGGATGGCTATTGCAAAGGAACTCTTAAGATTATCCAATAAGAGTATTCTGGAAATCTCCATTGAAGTGGGGTATGAAAATGTAGATCAGTTTACCCGAATCTTCAAGCAGTATGATGGGTTGTCGCCTAGTAGCTATCGTGCTGAGTATCGACATATCGATAAGGAAAATATGATGGATCCACCGGATTGGAGTCAGGAAACCCTTAATCATTATAAAAATGCCCACTAAAAAAAGCCTATGAGATTTTCCAAAATGGATAATCTCGTAGGCTTTTTATTATGCTTTATTTCTCCAGATCGTTCATCAGGTAGACGAGGGTGAGCAAACTCTCACTCAAGTGTACATTTTCAGTGGATACCGTTTCTGGTACATTGATATCGACTGGTGCAAAGTTCCAGATTCCTTTTACGCCATTATCAACTAGAGTATCAGCAACCTTTTGCGCTTGCGCGTGAGGTACACATAGAATTCCAATATCAATCTTGTTCTCTTTCAAGAAACCTTCCAGATTGTCGATATCATTGATTTCGATATCCTTCATTCTCATTCCGATTAGTTTTGGGTTCACATCGAAGATTCCCTTCAAATCAAATCCAAACTTGTCAAATCTTGAATAGTTTGCAATAGCCTGTCCGATATTCCCTGCGCCGATGATTACCGTGGAATATCTCTTGTCGAGACCAAGGATCTTTGAGATTTCATTATAAAGTTCTTTCACATTATAACCGTATCCCTGTTGTCCGAACCCACCAAAACAGTTAAAATCCTGCCTGATCTGTGAAGCTGTAAATCCGATCTTTTCACTAAGTTCTTTTGATGATATTCTATCCACATCATTTCTCAGTAACTCAGCCAGATGTCTGTAGTACTTTGGAAGTCTTTTGATGACTGCCATAGAAATGTCTTTCTTTTTATCCATTATTGCACCTCATTGTTAAATAAATTTCTAACAATATAATACCACAAATGTAATAAAGTTGTGTACCTTTTTATCAAACAAAACCAAAGAAAAAACAATATTTATAACTTTGATAAAATTAATCAACAATAATCAATTAATTGTTAGAATATTAGGTATAATCAAGCAAAATATTATTGGTATTCTGATAATCAACCCACCTAAAATATGTTAATTGTTAATTAATAATTTTATTCAAATGCTTCACCCAATAAGTTCAAAATAAACTGCTGCTGTTCTTCAAATCCAATATCTGGAAGCGAATCCCCATCCTGTACCCCATAATTCGCAAAACTGGAGTGATTACCGCCTAAAATATCAATATGGACCGTCGTTTCGGGTAATCTTAGATCGGCTTTTAATAGGGCACTGCGATCGATAATCGAATCTTTCTCCCCCACCAGTGAATACACCTTAAAAGGAACATTTGACAAATCTGTATTACTGCTGGGATAAGATGCAAGCAAAACCAGCGCTTTGATTTTTTCTGGATATTTTTCAGTGAATATGGATGCCGAAACGCCTCCTAGGGAATGCCCTATGATTACCCAGTCATCAATTTCATTATCGCTAACATAATTCTTGGCTTTACTGCTGTAAAGAATTGACAGCTTAAGCGGAACTTTCAAGATGATGGTCTTATATCCCATTTTACTGATTTTGTTCGCCAAATACGCGTAAGCGCGTTCAGAAACTTTTCCTCCGGGATAGATGACCACCCCGCCTTTAGGATTTTCAGGCGTAAAGACGAGATCGCCCTTAACCATGCTAAATGTTACCGCATCATCTGAAGCCAAGGCGTTCTCAGCGGTTACGGATGCCCTATAGTAATCTTCACTGTAGATATAGATTCCTACACCAGTAAAGATGAGGATAATGATGATCAGTCGAATAAAAAAATAGAAAATCTTGTTTTCTTTCTTCTTTTTTAATGTCTCTCCCATGCTCCCACTCCGCTTCCAATAAAGATATCTTAAGCGTCTTTGTTTTACCCCCATTTAAAGACCCATAAGACTCAGTTTTATCATTTCTAATCTCTGATATCAGTATACATGATGTTTTGCGTGGTTTGAAGTGAAAAAGCGAAAGAAATCTGATGCTTTCACAAGTTCTCCCAAATTCCATGTATACGATACCCTTCACCCTGGGGATGATGTCAGGTTTTCGATAAAACCACATAATTCACTTTAAAATCCATGATTTTCATTCTTCACTTATGCTATGCTAATAGTAGACAATATTTGAAAGCGAAGTGAGATTATGGCTACTAAAGTCCTTGAAAAAGATAAATATATATTTCTCGAGAGGCCTGCGATTGAAATTTATAATAAGAATGAAATTCTTCGTCGCGCAGAAGAAATTAAAAGCTTTCTCGCGGAGCTTGATGTCTTCAAGATAAAACTTCTCGACCTGACGAATGAACTTCCAAAGAAGGAAGATCGAAATCTCCTTCTTAATGCTGCAATCATCATGAATCATGATGAGCAGCTTCTGGATAAGTTTATGACTCAGCGGGAAATCCCCTTTAAGCACCTTTCTAAGGTCATTGAAGAGCCTGTTTTTGAACTTCAGAATCTGAAGGGATACCTTGCTGCCTATACTTTACTCCTTCAAGAAGGTAAATATCCCTTGCTCAAGCGATATCTCCAGTATTCACTTAAAGAAAACCGAGATAGCTTTCCTAAAGAAGATTTGATTTTCTCAGGCGTTTCCATTAAAGCCTTGCGGAATCGAACCATTCTTCTCACCAGCCAGGGAGAATTTATCCTCATTAAAGGTGAAAATGACCGTATTGCCGAAGTCTCTACAGGAACACGGACAATCATCAAAAGACACTGGAAAAAGCCTCTGGCTTTCGTCATCGTCGCTTTGATTGTTTTTAGCGGCATAGCCTACAAGCTCAATACAACGATCGAGAACACAATCATCATCAAGGCTGTGGGAGAAGTTAAGCTTGAGTATAATCCCTTTGGCAAAATGGTCACGGTGAAAGGCATTAATGCTGATGGACTTGCGTTTGTTTTGAACGCGGAATTCGCTGACAAAAGCATCGATACGACAATTGGAGAAATTATCGAACAGGCTTATATCCTGGAAGTCATCAAGGAAAGGGACGATGTGACTATCCTCATTTCCGGAACACCGCTACCTGATGATTACTTTAAACAAGGACAGACCCATGAACGGATTCTTTCCTATCAGTTAAACGCTAAAATCAACAACGATGGAAATTTTCTTCATGTGGAGTGATGGCATCTACAGTTAACCACCTTTAGGCAGGATGTTCTCTGCTCAAAAAAAGATAAAACAAAAGCAGCTTTTCCCTAAAGAAAGGCTGCCGTTTTTATATGCAATATGAATTTACTTCGTTTACTTTTCAGCTCCGGAATATAGTTCTTCAAATGATCCTTCATCAAAACCTACCATGTACTTGTCATCGACAAATATTACAGGAACGCTTCTTAAGCCAAGAGCAAGAATTTCTTTTCTGTACTCAGGCTGAGTGGTGTTCTTTTCTTCATAGGCAATGTCTTTTTCTTCAAAGTATTCCTTTGCCAATTCACAATATGGGCAAGTATTTGAAGTATATATGACTACTTTTTTATCCATTATTTCATCCCTCCGAAATATCGAAAATAGTTGTAAAAATTTTATTTACAATTCAATTGTATACCACTTAATTCATTTTGTCCAATTTAATTTGAGTGTACGCGCTAAAGGTATCCCTAGGATTCATTTGATTCTTTGAACTTTAGAATGCACGCTTTGCATATGCAGGCCTTGTGAAGCGCTTCATCGGGAACGAAATCGAGTATTCCCTTTGGAATATTTACATCCTTGCACCAGCAATCTTTGGGATCCTTTGAATTTTCCATGTAACAATCATTTGGCTCTCCACAAAGGGGACAGATGGATTTGTTCATCAGCTCATGCGATAGTTCATTCATCATACAAATGCTTTAACGTGCACCTGTACAATTTAGGCTTCGCTTACCCTCCTTCCTTTTTTTACTTTCCTATAATATCCACAATTTCTGAATGTCGATACTCATCTCATTTCAGCATTTGATTCAAGTCTACCTTTCAATTCTAAAATTCGCTTGCGTCACAAACCTTATAATCTCTTCAATAATGTTTTCACTTTTCATTTTTTCATGTATAATCATTGTTTGAGAGGTGTATCAGTTTGGAAGAAAAGAGAATAAACAAAGCAATATCCGATACAGGGTTTTGCTCAAGAAGAGAAGCGGACAGCTTAATAGAAAAAGGCAAAGTGAAAATAAATGGTATCGTTGCGCTCATGGGACAAAAGGTCACCGAAGCGGATGAAATTATGGTTGATGGTAAAATCATATCAAATAAACCACCAGTAATCTATATCGCATTAAATAAACCTCGTGGAATAGAATGTACGACAAATCAAAGAACGCCAAATAATATCGTGGATTTTGTTCATCATAAGGAACGAATATTTCCCGTTGGAAGGCTTGATAAGGACTCCGAGGGACTAATCCTTCTAACTAACGATGGCGATATTGTCAATAAGATCCTTAGAGCTAGAAATCATCATGAAAAAGAGTATATCGTTGTAGTGAACAAGCCTATTACAGATGATTTTCTTCGGAAAATGTCCAATGGTGTTCCGATCCTCGATACTGTAACTAGAAAGTCATTTGTGGAAAAAATCGATGATACGACCTTTAGAATCATCTTAACACAAGGTCTTAACAGGCAGATTCGTCGAATGACCGAGTATCTCGGGTACCGCGTAGTATTCCTTAGAAGAATCAGAATCATGAACATTAAACTGGATAATTTAAAGCTTGGAACCTATAGAAGCCTTTCTCCACTGGAACTTCTAGAGCTGAATGAATTGCTTGCAGATTCAAAAAAAACCATTGATTAATTCAATGGTTTTTTTTATGATTAACTTTAAGTTATTTCCAGGTTATTTTTGATTTAAGTAAAAATAAAGCCCCAGTCATTTGCACACCTGTTCACTTATGCACATTGTTAACAATCCCCTGTGGATAACTTGTGGATTTCCTGTTGATTCGCTTCTGATAAGTTGCATTTTCGATAATTCTCTTAAAATTTCGGATTGTCTCTGTGGAAAAAACGCGACTTATCCACAGGTTTATCCACATTCTTATGTTTTGGGTGTGAGTAATCTGTGAAACAATAGGTTAAAAGGGTGTTTTTCTGTGGATAAACACAGAGAAGAACGCAAATTGAATTCTACTTAAACAATTTCAAAATAACTTCCAAAAAAGGAGAAATCATCTGCTTCAAAATCCTTTGGTTAAATTTTTCTATAGACGACAAAAAAGGCTTCTGCAAGAAACGGACATTTTATTGTCCACTTCTTCAGAAGCCTTTACTTATTAGCCTTTAGAAATTCTAAACAATTCCCCCAAGTCCACTGATGGCAAGTAGCGCCAGAGCTGCGAAGATGAGAAGGATAGGCAATCCTTTAAATGCCTGTGGCACCTCTGATACGGCTAATCTTTCCTTTACTGCGCCATAGATGACAAATGCCAGAAGAAGTCCTATAGGAGCTCCTATGGAGGTCAGAAGCATACTGCCAAAATCTAGTTCCTGGTTGATATTATCAAGCAGGAGATAAAAGACTGCTGAATTGATTGTGAGGATGGGAAGAATCCCTTTAACTCGTTCATAAATGAGCGGCTTCGCTGTCTTAAATATTCTACTCACCAATAGCATGACCAAGTACACGATGATGGCATAAACAAGCAGGTTTAAAACGGTAAGTCCTGCGTTTACCAGCACGTACTGATACACAACATAGGCGAGAACTGAGGAAATCCCCATGATGAGGGCAGCTGAAATTCCTATAGCCAGAGAATCTTCTTCATTATCTCCGAGATTCGCCAGTTGGCCAACAGAAACAAGCTTTGTAAGTGCCAGGTTGTTGATGAATATAGTACCAATTAGAATTGGAAATAGGTTTCCCATGTTACTTACCTCCCTTTACAGGTGCTTTTTTGACATTACCAATGGCTGCAAATAGTGCTGCTACAAGACCCACGACTATAAGTGCCCCCGCTGGCTGCACAAAGAGGTTTAGGATGTAGTCTGTTGGAATGAGGGTAAAACTAAACAGCGTGCTTCCACTAAATGGATCCACAAATGTAATTCCACCTGTTCCGAGGATTTCTCTGATCAGCGCAACCAAAACGATGGCGAAGAAATAAGATAATCCTGCTTTGATCGTTACGCCTAATAGATTTCCAACGCTGTCTTCTTCCTTGTTAAATGTACCTGCTCCAAAAAGAAGCAATGAACTTGAAACGAGAAGAGGAAGAAATATTCCAACGCCATCAGAGATTGTTGGCGCGTATGCCATGACGAGAAGTTCAGTCATCTTGACGAGGAAAGCGATGATGACGAGATTAACCGGTAAGGTGAACGGGCCAGATACAACTTTCTTAACTAGACCACATAAGATCGAGGTGACATAAAGTAACAGCATCACGATAATTCCCATGCCTACTGCACTGGTCAGGCTAGTTGTAACTGCTAAAGCTGTGGTGAGGCCTAAAGACAATCCAAGGACTGGATTATTCTTAAAAAATCCTGGTTTTTTGTTCTCATAACTATTCATTTTCTCCCCCCCCTACTTGCTTGCTTGAATCGCAGCAAGAATTGCATTAATGACAGATGTACTAGAAACTGTTGCACCAGAAATGGTGTCGCCTTCTACAGTTTCATCCGCATAGGACAGATCCTTGAACTGATCGAGGAAAGTAGCATTGGTAATCTTTGTTCCAAGGTTTTTGGTGTCACTGGCTACAGTAACTTCTACACTGACGATAGTCTTCGCTTCCTTATTCACTTTGACGACAACCGTATTCGGAATCGGCTCGCCATGGTCGCCTTCAAGTACGGCATACCCTGGAACCGTTACGGTATAAGTTACGATGTCTCCATCTTCTTGTTTATCTGTGATTGTCCCTTGCCTTTTCTCGGACACTTCTCTGAAAATCAAAATTGAACTTCCGAGTTCAACCGGTGGTTCAACGGGTACAACTACTTCTGGTGTGCTTGTTCCGTCGTCCACAATTCCTTTCATGGCATTGTAATTGGCCTTGACGGCATCAAGTCCACTGACAACTGCCGTAGAGGAAATGGTTGCACCAGAAATCGTTGCAAAAGCGTCTGTCGAAGTTTTGCCCACAATGCTGTTAACAAAAGGCTCATCCTTAACTTTTGACCCAATTCCATCGGTATCATTAAAGCTCGTTACTTCATATCCCTTGATGGTTCCTTCATTATCCAGTGCTACAGCAAATACAAGCTTGTCCTTGTAGCCCAGATTTTCAACGATATAGGCATATCCTGTGTCTTTAGCTTCATAAACTTTTTTTATCAATCCTGTTTCATCTTCAAAATCAACTACTGAAAAATCCTCTACTCCTGGGAAAAACTTCTGAAGGGTTCCAAGGTCTTGGGCAACAGCTTGGTTCTTGATGATGACAGATAATTTACTTTCGGCATAGATAAGAATTCCCCCGGAAAGGAGAACGGTTACCAATAAAATGACGATGTTTTTTGCCATACTATTTTTCATTTCTTTCTCCTCCCTACTTATTCAATTCTTCAATGGCGATTCTTACAGCTTTAGCAACAGCTTTGGAAGAAATTGTCGCTCCGCTTACAATATCCACTGTCGCTTCTGTATCTGTAAATGAAATTCCGCTGAATTGATCAACAAATGATTTTGCTTTTACATTTTCACCCAGATTAGGGGTATCTACTGCTTCTGTAACCAATACGCTTTCAACTGTCTTCGTCTCTGTATTGAGTTTTACTTCAACCGTATTAGGTTTTCCGTCATGTTCGATAGCCAAATAACCTGGCGTGGACATCTTAAAGGTGACAATGCTTCCATCTTCTGTTCTTTCAAGGACTTCTGGAAGATTAGCGGTGTCATCTGAGAATATTTTCACTGGGCTTCCCAGTGTAATTTCGATATCTTCTGCTCCGCCTTCCAGTACAACAGCCTTAGGTTCCAGCGTGCTTCCTGCAAAAACTGTAATAATAAGTCCAAGCACGAATGTTGTACAAATGGCGATGGTGTGTTTCTTCACCGAGTAGATTGACCATCCATCGGTTAACTTATCAAGGAGTGGCGAGATCATATTCATGATGAGGATCGCATAAACCACACCTTCTGGCAGATTAGCCTTCAGTCTGATTAATACGGTAAGTATTGCAAGACCTATAGCGAAGATAATCCGTCCGCTGATGGTCGTTGGATTCGTTACAGGATCGGTGGCCATGAATACGGCACCGAAAATCAATCCTCCGGAAACGATATGGAACATCGGATACCACATGCCTACGCCATTTGTCAGCGCTACAATTGTAGTGAAGACGAAAACGGATCCGATATAAACCGCCGGAACTTTCCAGTCAAGTACTTTTCGATAAGCAAGGTATAAGCCAACAACGAGAATAAGGAGTTTACTTGTCTCTCCTATGG
>JBASOA010000057.1:0-22440 GCA_049657765.1 Clostridiaceae bacterium | reverse complement strand
AATCAAAATATTCTTCTTGCCCAGCGTAACCAGTTTCGTCAGAAACTCATCGTACACCCTTACCGCATCTTCCCTTGGAACTGAGCGATCATAAATATCCCCTGCGATGAGGATCACATCCGGATTTTCTTCTTTGATTACGGTGATAATCTTTTTAAGCATTTCTCTTTGGTCTTCTAAAAGTGACATACCATTAAAATATCTGCCGATGTGCATGTCTGCCAAATGAAGTATTCGCATGTAAACAACTCCTTTTCAATCTATATAAAGTTTAGCTGAAATATTTTTAAAATTCAATGTATGGCTTCAAGAAATATAGTAAACTATCCATAAGAGGTGATTGTATGCCAAAAAGGATAAGAATGAGCCTGAGACTTCAAGAAACTGACTTTGATTTTCCCTTTGAGATTACACCCGTCAAGGAAACATTGATCAATGAAATCGCTGACGCAATGCTGGATGCCTATAAAGGCACCATTGATGATGAAGGAGAGAACATTTCCCAGACCCTTGATGAACTTAAGCGCCTTTTTAGAGGGTCTTATGGTCCTTTAATGGAAGAAGCCTCCTATCTTGTCATGGAAGATAAAAAGGTTGCAGCAGCCCTTCTCACCTGCCTGTATCGGGGTGAACCGACCATTACTTATACTTTCACTAGAAAGGATGCCCAGCGACTTGGATATGCGACCGGACTTATTGCCAAGGCTGAACAAGACCTGTACAAGAACGGCTATCATTCCTTATTCTTGTACGTCACATTGGAGAATACTCCAGCAGTCAGGCTCTATGAATCGCTTGGTTTTATTGAAGTGCCCATTACCACAGTGAATGAGATCAATATCGATTAAATCGAAGGTTAAAGTAGTTCTATAAACTTATTCCGCTAAACGGCTTAATGGATTTTCATGAAGAAAAATTAACTTTTCATCATCGGAGGGTATTACTCCTCATCTCCATTAAACCTTGGCCTTAAATCCTATGGTACCACTTTACACTGATTTCTGGAAATCTTCTTTTCGTAGAAGCTATGGGTTCAAGGCAAGAATTGATTACAATCATTGGCTTCATTCCACGTTATCGTAGAGATGTGAAAATTACTTATAGAATAAAGATAAGTTTCTAAGTTTAGAAATTTGCCTTTTTCAGTACCAGGGTTTCTATGGGCATTAAACAATTGTAGGCGGAATGGAAATCATTTTAAGGGATCAAGGAATTTGATTTGATATTCTTGACGAGTTCCATTTGTTGATTTTAAGATAATAAAATGATCTCTATAATTTAAATTTGTTTCAAAAAAATGAGGTAGCCTGCTGGTTACCTCATTTCATTTATATGACATCAATTTATATTTATATTAACCGAATCCCTTTCAAAGAGGTCCTCAATTATGGAACCATCTGTGGAACGGTCTTAAATACATACCCTCTGGATTTCAAGTTCTCAATCATCCTAGGCAGGGCATCCACAGTTTTTTGGAACGCAATGTGCATCAATACAATATCCCTGTCTGTCACATTGTTGATTACCTTATCTGCGATGGTATCCTTGGTTATCGTAACTCCGCCAGAAGTTTCTGCCCAGTCAATGGTATCAATCGACCATAGAACTGTATATTTATAGCCGGTTTCTCCGGCAACTTTTAGCACTGTAGAATTATATTCGCCAAATGGAGGTCTAAACAAGTTAGGGGTAATACCCAGGACACTTTGGAAAATTTTCGTCGACTCCGTAAATTCTGTCCTGATCTGACTCTCCGTCATCGTGTTCATGTGCGGATGAGTCAGGGAATGATTCTGGATGCTGTGACCTCTGCTTTGTATTTGTTTGGCAAGTGCCTGATTATCTCTAACCCAATAGGCTCTGAGGAAGAAGGTGGCTTTAACGCCGTAGGTATCCAGCATATCGAGGAGAGCAAGTGTCGTTGAATATTCCCATCCAGCGTCAAAGGTTAATGCAATCTGCTTAGAAGCCGAGGTTACGATTCCTTTAGAAATCGCTATGGATGCAGCTGTTCCTTCTTTCACAAGATATCCTGTATGAGCATATCCGGTCTTTCCATTATAGGTTACTCTGGCCCAGCTACCTGAAACACTAAGGACTGTTACCCGAGAACCCATTGGCATCACTGCGATAATACTATAGGTTGTTCCAGGACCAGACCTTAAGTTCAATTCGTCTGTTGTTATTCTAATATCATTACTTGCTACGCTACTCGTCAGGTAGGCTGTACTCGAATATCCGGTGCTTCCGCCATAACTGACTCTTGCCCAACCACCGCTAATACTTAATACATTGACTGCTGCACCTTTTGGAATCACTTTGATGATGCCATATGTTGTACCGGGACCTGTCCTCATATTGAGGTTAGCTGTGGTATACATTGTTGTTGTGGCGGCAGGCGTCAGGTAACCTGTATGTGCATATCCTGTAATCCCATTGTAGATCACTCTCGCCCAGCTCCCTGAAACGCTCAAAACATTAACGGTTGCTCCCTTAGGCATCACACTAATAATACTATAACTCGTACTAGGACCACTTCGTAAATTTAGGGATGCTGTTGTCACTCTAATATCTTCGGCTGCCATGACAACAATCCCGTTATCTTTGACATCGATAGAACTTTTCATAGAAATATTGGAATAAATCGAAGTTGAAAAAACAAGAATCGCAATGACAATCGAAATGAGTCTATTCATCCTTTTCATTTGTTACCCCTCCCTAAGGTGAAAAACAATGAATATTTCCTTCTTATTTTTATTATAAGTTATCTCTTGTTATTTTGGTTTCAATCAGAATACAAAAACGATACATTTCTGTAACGAAGACGTTAAATTTATGAACACCATTTTTAGTTTACTGGCAGCTGTTCTTAGACAAATTAAAGAGCCGCGATCACTATCGCAGCTCTTTGTATAAATATTTCTCATTCCATTTCATCTATGGCTTATCGCCAAGAATCCATGTTTTATCATCAAAAATATTATTCAGCGTCTTTCTTTCTCTCACGATATTCGATCTTTAGTCCTGTACCCTTGAAATCAAAGGCTTCTCTCAACTGATTTTCGATATATCTTGCATAGGAGAAATGAAGTGCACCCTGATCATTGATGAAGAACACAAATGTTGGTGGCTTAACACCAGTCTGTGTTCCGTAGTATATTTTAAGTCTTCTTGTTCCTACTATTGGAGGTTCTTGTCTCATCAGAGCCTTGCCGATGATATCATTAAGCGCTCCAGTGCTGATCTTCTTGTTATAGTTGTCATAACATTCCTTGATCATGGATAGCACCTTATTGGTTCTTTGTCCTGTAAGTGCTGAGATAAATAGGAATGGTGCATATCCGAGGAACTTCAAATCAAGTTTGTAATCCTGCAGATACTTTTGCATGGTCTTTCCATCTTTCTCAACCAGATCCCATTTGTTTACGATAACCATGATGGCTTTGCTCATGTCATGGGCATAACCGATGATTTTCTCATCCTGCTCTGCAATTCCTTCTACAGCATCGATCATGAGTACAACCACATCAGCTCTTTCTATTGCAGCAAGTGTCCTGACCACGGAATATCTTTCGATTTCCGCCTTGATCTTGGACTTACGTCTAAGACCAGCTGTATCAACAAGAATGAACTTGCCTTCTTCAGTTTCGATATAGCTGTCAATGGCATCTCTGGTTGTTCCAGGAATATCCGTAACGATAGACCTTTCTTCCCCAAGGATTCTATTGACCAAGGATGATTTTCCAACATTTGGTCTGCCTACAAAGCATACTCTGATGTATTCTTCCTCTTCTTCTTTATCATATTCTTTGAAATGGCTAACCACTTCATCGAGCAGATCACCAAGTCCCAGGCCTTGACCTGAGGAAATGGAGAATGGTGTTCCAAGTCCTAAATTATAGAACTCATATACCGAATTTTCATCCTTGAGATTATCCACCTTGTTTACTGCCAGTACAATAGGCTTTTTGCTAACTCTAAGCATATTGGCCACTTCATTGTCTGCATCGGTCAATCCCTGCCTGCCATCTACTAAAAATATGATGACATCAGCTGTATCGATTGCGATTTGGGCCTGCCTCTTCATCTGCGCCAGAATAATATCATCTGATTTTGGTTCTATTCCACCAGTATCAATCAATTTAAAGTCATGCTGCAGCCAGTCGGCATCTGCATATATTCGATCCCTAGTAACGCCTGGTGTATCGTCTACTATGGCAATTCTATGACCTGCTAATTTATTAAACAGCGTTGATTTACCTACATTAGGTCTTCCAACAATTGCAACTATTGGTTTTGCCATTTACTTCACCTCTAATCCTTCACATGTGCGATTCTTTACATCTAATCATAATACCTTATCCGTTGCGCGCTGTCAATATTCATAACATTGTATCAATGCAAAGACGCGAACATCACTTTGTAGAAGAACAATTAATTATTAATCGATATGAAAATGTCATAGCGCCATCTCATCCACTTTAATTTGGAGATTGGTAGTCATTTGAAGTACCCGAATCGAATCTTTGCAGTTAAATTTGCTAATTATTTTCTGATTACGCGAAAAATAAATATCCCGTACTTTTTAAAGTACGGGAATAAGGTTTATAATACTTCATTTCTAAATTATTTCTTCTGGTTCCATCAACTTATTAACGATTGTCGTGACCACAGCATTAATCTTTTTCTCCCGACCAAAAGCTTTCCAGTTGATTATTTCTGTATCAACAACTTCTCCACCGAGATCTATCACTTCATTTTTCATCTGCTTTATGGCATTTGTCCCGCCCATGCCAGGAAATGGAAAGAAATGGGTCACGATACAAAAGACTTTCTTATTATCAAGCGTTAACAAACTTAATAGATACGATTTAATCACCATAGACATGGAGAATCCTCGAACAGGACCAGCGAAAATAACGACGTCGTAATCTTTGACATTGTATTTAGGCTGAAGCTTTATTCTTTGAAAATCCATTTCGCTTCTAACCTCTCCCCCAACAGGCTCTAACCTTTCCAGGTCAACCTGAATGCCATTTTCTTTCAATTTATCATTAAGTTTGTTCACTACATAAAGTGTATGACCCGTTAATGAATGTAGAACTGTAAGGACCTTCATGTTTTCCCCCTTCTTTCTCTATATCTGTATTTTATACCCTATTCGGCTAAGATATTGTCAGGATCAAGAGGTCTGAATCAAAAATCGAAATTATCCCCTCACGGTTTCAGCGCCTTGTAAACTAGTAACAATTCTTCTTTAGATGTTTATGGACATCCTTAGGCCGTCAGTCTAATTTTTACCGAAGGTTAATGCATTCTCTAAGGCTTTTAAAATTACCTTGCTGCTGTAGGTCGCTCCACTGATGATATCCACTTGTAGACTCTGCTCTTTTATGACTTCATCGGTGATTGCCTCAGCTTCTCCCCCTTGACCATTAATATGCTCAAGGATTAAAATTTCAGTAATCTTATGCCCTTCTACTGTCACATTGAGTTTTACGGTTACTGGAAATACACTGTAGTTACCTTCATAGACCCCATCATCAACCGTTTCAAGGGCGACATTCGGAGAGGGCATCTGAACAAGATTATTTAATTTATATTGCGTATAAACGGTAAATCCCGCAATAAAGAGTGCGATGACCAAAACAATCAAGAGTATTATTTTGAAGATTGGTTTCAATGCAATCATCCCTTATTCATCATTAACTACAAAATAACGAGTATTTATTTCTTTGTTAAATTCTATTATAGTCCTTAATTTACAAAAGAAAATTGATTTACTCATGTATTAACAATATTTATAAACAATTAATACATGTATAAAATGAAAACGTCCAAAAACAAGGTTCCATTTTCAAAGGAACCCCGTTTTTGGACGTTTTCCGGCATTGTTATCTTGATTTAAGCGCGTTCAAAAGTACTCTTTTCTGCGCCACATACAGGACAAACCCAGTTATCAGGAAGAGCCTCAAACGATGTTGATGGCGCGATACCATTCTCAACGTCACCAATCGCAGGATCATAAATGTAGCCACATGCTGTGCATACGTATTTATCCATTTTCTTCTCCTTTCCCACAAGTGTTGATCAACTATTTTTTAACATACATTATAGTCTATGATTCTATCTTTTTCAATATGTTGCCTGAATAATCAATCATTTATTCATACACATTTATCATGATGTTCATCTCTTTTTTATTCATTTGAACTCAAGATTTTACAAATAAAAATGCTCCAAATAAAGGATTAATCCTTTATTTGGAGCATTTTATTCCTATTAATAAGGTTTTTGTTTGAGTTCAACAAATTGGCCAGTCACGATATATGCTGTCCATTCGCAAATATTTGTTGCATGGTCGCCCACTCTTTCCAAATACTTGATGACAAATTGAAGCTGTCCAGCTAGTTTCAGCAGGTCAGGTGTCTGGTTTGCTCTCTCGTATAATTTTTTAGTTGCTAGAGTTGTAACCTCTTCAATTTTATTGTCAAGATACGTGAGGCCAAGTGCGGTTTCCTGATCCTTTGCGACAAAGGCATCGATAGACTTGCCAATAAAATCAATGACAAGATCCGTTAATTCTATCAGTTCGTCATTGATAAGGTCGGTATTGATCTCATGATTCACAATCGAAATATTGGCAATATCCTTGGCATGGTCTCCCATTCTTTCCATATCTGTCACAATCTTGATGATGGTGAAAATATTTCTGAGATCTGAAGCCACTGGCGCCTGTGTTGCAATTAATCTGATGGCTTCATCTTCAATGATCCTCATCAGATCATTGATATGGATATCTTCTTTTAAGACAAAATCAGCAAGGTCAATATCTTTATTGACCAATGCTTTGACTGATCTCTTTAGCTGTGTCTCTACAAGGAAACCCATTCTTAAAAGATTGTTGTTCATGTGGTTTACCGTTAGTTCTAATACGTTCATTGTCATTTCAACATCCCCCTTTTAGCCAAATCTGCCTGTGATATAATCCTCGGATCTTTTATCTCTTGGTGCATGGAAAAATTCTTTGGTATCTCCCTCCTCGACGAGTTCACCTAGGAGGAAGAATGCTGTTTTGTCACTGATACGCGCAGCTTGCTGCATCGAGTGGGTTACAATGATAATTGTATACTCTTTCTTTAATTCTATCATAAGTTCTTCAATTTTGGCAGTTGCAATCGGATCTAAAGCTGAAGTAGGCTCATCCATGAGAATAACTTCCGGTTCAAGCGCTATAGCTCTTGCAATGCATAGTCTTTGCTGTTGTCCCCCTGATAATTTTAAAGCATTGCTATTAAGCCTGTCTTTTACCTCTTCATAAATTGCTGCTTTTTTTAGTGAATTGATCACAACTTCATCAAGGATTTTCTTATCCTTGATGCCTTGACATCTTAACCCATAAGCGACATTATCATAAATGCTCATTGGAAATGGATTTGGTTTTTGAAAAACCATGCCTACTTTTGTCCTTAAATCTACAACATCGACATTCGGTGCATAGATATTATTCTCATCAAAAGTCATCTCTCCGTCTATTCTACATTCTTCAATTAAGTCGTTCATCCTGTTAAAACATCTGATAAAAGTAGATTTACCACAACCTGATGGCCCAATAAAAGCCGTTACCTTATTTTCTTCAATTTCGATATTAATGTTCTTTAGCGCTTGAACTTTTCCGTAGAAAAGGTTCAAATTCTTCACTTCAAATTTATTCATATATTATACGCTCCATTTTCTATTTAAACGATGAGAGACAATTTTGACGCCAATGTTTAGGATGAGGACAATAACAAGGATAACGATAGAAATAGCACTGGCTAGTTCAAAGTTCGGCTGCTCTCCACTCATGACAGACCAAATCTGTACTGCAAGAGAGGTTGCCCCTTCCTTAAGTTTTGGATTGTCATTGACGAATGTTCCTGTTGTATAAATTAGTGCTGCAGATTCTCCAATGATCCTTGATACGGAAAGAAGTGTCGCACTCAGTATTCCTGGCAATGCACTTGGAAGAATAACCTTGAAAATGGTCTGCGTCTCTGTTGCACCTAAAGAAAGGCTGGCAGTTCGAAGTCCCATTGGAACCACGATAAGCGCTTCTTCAGTCTGCCTGATGATTACAGGCATTAGAATGACAGCGAGCGTAATTCCACCGAGAATAATACTTGGCCCGGTAGCGCCAAATAGCGAGGTGATTGGAAAAAACACCGTCATTCCCATGAGACCAAATACAATGCTTGGCACGCCTGAAAGCATCTCGATTGAAGATCTGATCATTGCAGTCATTCTGTTTTTCTTAGCCAGTTCGTTAATATATATGGCTGCAAATATTCCTACTGGAAGTGCAATGACTAAAGACATTCCAATTAGCATAAAGGTTGCTTTAAGCGAACCTAAGATACCGCCACCAGTTGTCTGGTAATAAAGGCCAACAAGTTTAACCGCACTGGCATCAAGTGTCTCGATCATGGTCTTGGCATCTTGATTCACAATTATGCCTGCACTTCTATTGATCCCCTTGCTGTTTTCAAAAGTAAATTTCTGAACCAGTGACCCTAATTTAATTTGGTGAGAAGTCTGATAAAGCGGTCCCGCTGTATCTACTATAGCACTTTTTAGTGGAGAATTCTCTGCAATATAGGTAATGACAATCTGTTCTTCTTTTTCATGAGAAAGAGAATCTTTTACCGCAAAGCCGAATTTTTCACTAAAGTATTCTCCTTCAGGCAAATCTCCTTCATAAGTGAAAGACTTAGCTTCGGTATTTTCGAAGGCAAGATTGTGATTTTCAGACCAATAGTTGCTCGTCAGCATTTCCCAGCTTAATGTCGAGGCACCTTTCTGAAAAACATAGATAAAAATCGACAGGAGAACGACAACAGCTATTCCTGCTGAAATATAGGTCAGGCTATTTTTGATTCCATCTTGAATTCTTCTTTTTCTATTCATTTGTTACACTTCCAATCTTGTTCTTCACCAAATGAATGAGGTAATTTGTAATAAATATTACAATCATCAGGACGATACCTACACTAAATCTGATGTCATAATCAAGACCCGTAGTTTCTTTTAGTCCTGACAGCATCGTCGATGTTAATGTTCTGGTGATATCAAACAAATTGGTGGTTGGTCCATAAAACTTGTTACCCGCAACCATGGATACAGCCGTAGCTTCACCAAATGCCCTTCCAAGTCCGAGGATAAGTCCTGTAAAAATTCCTGATTTAGCAGAAGCCAGAACAACCTTGAAGTTGGTCTGAGTCCTTGAAGCGCCAAGTGCCAGGGAACCAAGTTCTATGTCTTCACTGACCGCCTGTATGGCCACAATGGCGATAGACGTCATGGTCGGAAAAATCATGATTGCAAGAAGAATGATTACTGCAAGCAATGAGTTTCCTCCAAATGTCGAAATTCCAAATGAGCTTGCGAGGGAATCCACTCCCTTAACAATGACCCCCGCAGCGAATACACCATAGACAACAGAGGGTACTGCTGCCAGAAGTTCAACGACGGTTGTAAAAACGACTTTAAGTTTCTTTGGTGCGATTTTAACGACAAAAAGTGCTGTCAGCACAGAAATTGGAAATGAGAGGATTGCTGCACCGATAGCGGAGACCAAAGTATTGATGATGATGAAAAGTACGCCATATTTCCCTTGGTCCTGTCTCCAGGTAAGCCCTGTTAGAAAGTCCCAAAGATTGACTTGTCCAAACTCATAGCTTGGTAAAAACACCCTGACCCCTCTCATGGCGATGAAAACAAATATCAAGACAATTAGGGATGCTGAAATTACTCCAGCAGCCCTAAATAACATCTTTCCTATACTGTCCATCGCTTTTTTTCTTTTCTGATAATCTTCTGTAATATGCGATCGTATGGACACGATTAGCTCCTTCCTTAAAATCCCGAAGGCTTTTAGATGGTTTATTTATACGTTTTATTTATTTGATATCTTCCCAATTCTTAGTAGTTCCTTCAAATATCGAAGCTACCTGAGCCTGGGTAAGATCTTTAATTCCTGTGTTCACTGCATTAACAACGACTACCACAGCATCCTTGCAGTATTCACCTGTAGCTAAAGCGCCTTTAACATCTTCTTCTGCTTTAAATGTTCTTGAAGCAAATCCGATATCGGCCTTGTTTGCGCCATCTTTTTCACTTCCAAGCACTCTCTTGAAACCATCACCTGAACCGGTCTGGTTCATGTTGATCTTGAAATTACCTGCCAATGGAATGAATGATTCAATTGCAGCTTTCAGTGTTTTTTCTACTGATGTTGAACCAGCAGTTGCAATTGTAATTGAACTATTGTCCTTGTCTACGATCGGATGATTCTTCTTAAGCTCATCCCAAGGTGTTCCTTCATCTACATTAACAATTCCGCCAGAGCCTAGAACAACTTCTCTGCCCTCTACTGAATTAACAAGGTAATCAATGAATGCTGCAACCAATTGTTCTTTTTCGGTTGATTCGAAATCACCAGTTGCTCTGGTTGTATAGCTGAAGGGTCTGGACAATTTATAAGTTTCATCGATTACGGTAGCAATAGTAGGTTCTACACCCTCATAACCGACAGGAAGTAGTTTGTTCGCCTCAAAGTCTGTTGTAAGGGATACGTATCCGATCCCGCTCTTCTCTGAACCAATCTTACTTGCCATATCTCCATTGGATGAAACTTCAAATGCATCATTTGTAAGTTTGTCAGCAAAACCAACAATTCCTTCAAAAGCTTCTCTAGTGCCGGATGTGGCATCTCTTGTAAATACCTTGATCACCCCTGTCATCCCTGCTTCTGCTGGAGTTTCAACTGCTGTTTCTGTTGGTGTCTCTGAGGGAGCATTGTCTACTTGACCGCATGCTGCAAGTACCATGACTGCTGCAACGGATAAAATCAAACCTAAAGATTTCTTCTTCATAAAAATATCCTCCTAAATAATGTCAATTTTTGAGCACTTTACTTGTACCCAACAATTGAATTATAGGATTGCATTGTTGTTTTTAGATTGTGCTATTGTTATGTAATTGTTAAATCAATGAAGTAGAAAGTAGGTTATGATAAACCAAAACTATCGGTGCAATCAGTGTTTTAAGCGGATTAAATCTTGCCTACCAAATAGTTCAGGGCTATTGATTTTATCAAACTGATAAGATCAATAGCCCTGAAATTTAAAAATGTTGAATATCCGTATTTTTTATTTCATATCTTCTTTTCATGCGTTCAAGGATTCCCTGACAAGCTTCTGCATCATCCATGGCATTATGGTGATGTTCTAAATCTACTCCTAAGAGGTTGCATACATGGTCAAGACCATGCCTTTTGCTGTCCTTATTGTATTTCCTAGAAAGCTTCATTGTGCAAACATAATTGATTTTTGGAACATCAATCCTATAAGTATGTAGAGTCTTGCTAAGAACATTAAGATCGAAGGTAGCATTATGCGCGACAATCAAACCTTCTGTAAAATAATCAGAGATTTTCTCCCAAATTTTCGGAAATGACGGTTCTCCTTTTACGGTATTCATCGAAATTCCATGCAATTTTACATTAAAATAGTCAAATCTGTCCTCCGGGTCCACCAAATAGTACTCTTTAGAGACGACTCTGCCATCTTTTACATGCACAAGGCCCAAAGAACAAATGGAATCATTCTTGGCATTTGGTGTTTCCACATCAAATGCAGTATAAGTATCTAACGAATTTATGATCATGTGATACATCCTTTCATGGTCTAAACATTCTACAATGTCATTGCTTAACATTTCATCACCTAGATAATACTATAAGAACAAGTTTTATGGTACCCAAAATGTAAATAATCTTTTATCCTCAATTAAAGAATTCTTCGGTATTTAGAGTCACTCGAGAATTGTGTTTTCCATCAAATAGTAATGAGATGCAAGGGATAAGGTAAAAATCGAACCTTATCCAAATGCACCTCATTATTCTATTTATCTCGTCTCGAGCCATTGGTGATTTTTTCAATTAAGGGAAAAGCTTACTTTAATGTCCTTACTACTCTATATCTTCAGGATAGTTGATGTCATTGATCAACTCCTTGGTTGTATAATCAATAACTCTTATATTGCACCCAAATTCTTCACCTTTTATCGTTTGGTACATTCCTACGGAGAATCCAACCATCAATACAGTGAAGTCTATCGTTTTTTCATATGTAGCCCTTTCTACGGAAATCGTGATTTCCTTATAATCATTTTTTGAAGACAAATCCTTGATATAAGGCGTATCTTCACCTTCAATAAGCTCGACAAAGCTCGATTCCAGATTGGTTTTCATTTCATCAACCATCTCCTGATGCTTCTTTTTTGTCATTTTAATTTTAAGAGCGCCATCTGAAGTTACTCCCGCATCTAAAATCCCCTCATTCTCCTTTAGATAGGTATCTTTGTTAAAATCACTCAGATCTCCCGCCATTTCGCGAGGTAAGGTAATTTCAACACTTAATAGATTCTTATCCACTTCAATACTGGCAGAATCTTCAGTTTCTGTTTCAATCCCTGGAACATCATTTGTTTTTTCAATATTATTTTCGACTTTCTTATTGGAACCTCCTCCGATCATGCTTGTTAGCATCATCACCATTAAAACAGCTGATAATTTTTTAATCATTTGATTTCCTCCAATCTATAGTTGCACGGCTGATGGGTTGTAGCGTGATACCTTGAATACTCAGTTGATTTTATCAACCACGATATAGACATCCGCTGAATCGGAAAAGAAATTATCTCTGTAGGTTAGAATCAGTTGATTTCCTGAAGTATGAGATGCCAGAGTCATTTCAGCCGTACACTTTGCCCCCTTGACCGTTTCATTGGGATATTTGTTCATGCTCCCCGGATAGGAGAATCCCATGGTTCCTGTAGAATCGACCAATCCGAAATCGGATTCCGAAATATAAAGGTTATCCGCTAAGCTGATATTCGAATAGGTATAGGTAATCATATAGACATCGGCTGGATTTGATTCATCAAACTGGTTCCGATCAGATGTTTTCTCAACCTTGTCAATACTTAGCGTATAATCGCCTTCATTTGTCTTTATTTCGATGATATCTCCCACCTTGTACATCTTGTTATAGGTTGGAAGTGTGCCCTCAAGAGAATACTCGACAGTATCACCGATGTTAAGTTCGAATTCTGCGATCGCATCTGAAGAAAAAAAGTTATCATAATATAGAATTTTTACTGATTTACTCTCGGTTATAGTTCCATAAACCATCGAAGATAAAGACTTGGCACCGACTGGAGTATAGGCTGGAACATATATGCCTAGTATAGGGTAGCTGTCCATCATATTTCCTCCAGAATCTACAATTTTGAAATTATAATCAGAGATGTAGATGTCCTCCTCAGAATTTGTCAGATTCTCATAGAGATAGTCGATGATAAGAACCTGCGAAACTTCCGTTTCTGAAAACTCATTTCTCTGATCAGTTGCCTTAATGGAAAGCAAGGTGATGGCATACTTATCTTCTACAACAACTCGCTCTCCAATTTTATACACTTTATCCACGGCTTCAGGTGTTTTAACCTCATTTTCTTTTACTTCAGTTTCTTTTACCGTAGCGTCCCCATCAGTCTTGCTTGTTGATTCAACAGCAGTTCCCCCACATGCAGTTAACATAGCCAGCGAAAGGATTGCGACAAGCATTTTTGCTTTTTTCATTGATCTTGCGAAGATTACACCTGGTTCGAGTGCCTTTGTACTAGTAAGGTGTAATTGACTTCACTTTCCCCCCTTTAAATTTATTTTTGCTAAATAACCATCTTGTAGCACTCTTATTGTGCCTGATTTAACTAAGTTGGATTGAACAAGTTTAACTTGAAGTCATTCATTGTATTTGTTTACGTACCCATTTGGCTTTACTTATGATATTAATTTACCTCATGCGCTGTACCTTAAGAAGGACAGTGTCATTAAATTCGTTACGCGATATAAAAAAAAGGCTTACAGAAATTTTATTACCTCGCATTTGAAGTAATACTTTCCTGTAAGCCTTTTCGATCTTAATGGTATTGTTATGTACCTTATCATAAATTTACTAATATTGATTGATGATTTCGTTGAGATTTGCAATAAATTGGTCTTTCACATTCTCAGGGGATAGAATCTTGATGTCCGCTCCAAATTGTGCCACCCAGGAAAAGAAAGGACTGCTTACCTTCACCGGTATTCTGACCATAAATGATTCCTGATCTACTTTTTCGATATTGATATCAGCACCAAATCGGTCAATTACCTGGTTCACGAGGCTGTTTTTAAATTGCAGCCTTACAATTTCATCTTCCCCACCGAACATGCTGAATACTTTTTTCGTATAGTCTGCAATATTAAAATTCTCATCCTCATGAAATTCATCTCGTGGCTGATCGAGTATTTCGATGTTGCTCATTCGATCAACTCTGTAATGAACAAAGCTTCGATGCTTTGCATAATAGACGATAAGATAATAGTTCTCATCATCCCAGGATAATGTAATCGGGCTGGCATAATATTTCCCACCATCTTTTCGATAATATTTTTCCTTATTCACCGTGTAATCAAAATACTTAAACGAGATTTTGCGATTTTCTGCGATAGCAGCATGAAGACAGTCAACATTGTAATAGATGTTCTCATTGATTCCTTTGACTCTGTTCGCCACATATACTTGCCTTTGTAAATTAAGAGCCTGCTTTTTACTCGTAAGGCCTTCAATCTTTTTAATAAGCTCAGAACTCTTTTTATGTGTCACAAACTTTGAGCATTGTACTGCATCAACCAAAAGTTTTAATTCGGCTAATTCAAAGTTTCTGCTGGCCAGATAATAATTAGTCGTCTTACTTTTCTTCACACCGATATCCAATCCATAAGTCTTGAGGTTTTCAATATCTGCATACAACGATTTTCGTTCAGCATCGATATTATACCTGTTCAATTCAACAATCATGTCATTGATGGAAATGCTATGATCTTCGTCAGTCTGTTCCATAAACATTCTCATGAGATAAAGGATTTTCAATTTTTGATTTGCTGATTTTGCCATTTTTACCCCCATAACTCCAATGGAATTTCTCTATTAATTATAAACACTTATAACTACAATATATACCTTATTACGGATAAATTCCATATGCACTAGGATTAGGAGAACTCGAAATAAATCCTTTAAAAGCTAAAAAATAACACTACTCAACTCTTATAAGTTCAGTAATGTTATTTTCCCATAGGTTATTTCACAAAATTAAATTCTGCTTCAAGTTATTTCCTAATCTTTAGCGATATATTCAAAACGTCTGACGATTTTCCCTTGAAATTCCACCATCTCGTTCCACATAGAAGCTGGCCTTACCCAGATTCCGAATTCTCCATAAAGCGCCTGATAAACAACCATTTCTTCTAAAGTCTCCGAGTGTCTGGCGATATAGAGCAATTTGTACTCATTTCCTTTAAAGTGTCTGTATCTGCCTGGTTTTATTTCTTCCATTCTTTTCATTCTCCTTCATGTAGAATCATTAAGGGATATTAACCGAACCCACTTTTTAGTATAATCAACTCTTATTATCTGATGTTTTTGAAAGCCTCTTGAAGAATGTAATAGGAAGGCTTCAGCCTTTCGTGATACGTAGGAACCGTCCAGTTGTCCCAAGTATAGGGGTTCATCTTTAAAGGTTCCACAATGCTTTGATCACTTTTGAATTCAACAACCCCAAAATTCATAGAGGATAGGGTATCAGCTTCGATAGAATTGTTCTGATACAGGTCCTGCATGATTGACTTCGTCGAAGGGTCCATCACATTCAATAGCTGCCAGGGTATCCTGATTTCTACATGCCCATCTTTTACTGCAAAATCTGTCAAAGAGTTGTAGGTTTCATGACGAGGATTGCCGTCTCCGAGGACCAGCTTCCCTGTCTCATAAGAGGAGAACGGGATTGTCTTCTCATCCTCATCAAGATAAATCTCCTTCGACAAGCAGAGCAGCATTGGATTAAAGAGCCCACTATTCTTCAGTTTGTATTCCGGATGATTTTCGATCATTTTTAGTTTTTCGCCATAGAGAAAGTAAAAGGAATCATAATAGGAATCCACAAGAATCTTAGTGTTATCTTTTCCGTTAATCCTAATGATAAAGTCTGCAGGTTTTTCAAAGCGAAGACCTGAGTCGAGATCAGTAGCGTTTCCCTGATTATCAATGGAATCTATGGGTATCAGCAAAGTATCCTTTTCCAATTCAAAACCCTTGGTTTTTACGAGAAGATAAAGATATTTTTCATCGGAATGGAGAAATAAACTAGTCTCTCCGTTTACGACCGTTGGTTTTATCCCCGTCCATTCGTCGATGTCTCCATCGACATAAACAATACTCTTTTTTTCTCCTGGGTCAAATGCCATGAGGCCAAACTCCTGTTCATTGGTTTGTGGATTCGACCATAGCGGCCTACTTTCTGGTAAATCAAAATCTGCCGTATTCCACGTCCTCTTGAACCATTCATCCTGCCAGGTGAACACCAGCGCACCGCAGTAATTTTCACCTTGAATATCACCTAAGAGGTCCTTTATTATCTCGCCTTGTGCCTTCTCATCAAGATTTCCCTGGTTATAGCCAGAATATAGACTGTCATGCGCTTTTCCTCTGGAAGCAGGTACGCCAAACTCCGCCACAAGAACAGGCATGGTATGCTTCTCAATCAAGTCTTTTAAATATGCTTTATAGGTGTTGATTTTCCCCTCTTCATCTTTGTCCTCGACGTAACTTTTTTGATAACTCAAAAAGTCCGGATAATAGGGATAAATATGGTAAGAGGCAAATAAACCGGCGCTAAAATTATCTTTTACCTTGATATGTTCCATATCGACAACAGACATGTCTTCATGGCTATCTGGTTCGTTTGAATGGTCTATGGGGTCTGTCGTCAGCCAGTTGGTAAAGCTCAAGGTTCGATACATTTTATAGGTTTCGGCTTCGTAGGTTAGAACCTCGTCGCCCACCTCACACAGAAAAGTTTCAAATGGTGACGCGCCATCAGTATATAGAAAATTCCCATCATGAAAATTTCTTTCCTTATTATTTTCATTCGTCTCCTGAACGAAATAGGGGTCCCATTCAATACCCAAAATCCACCCGATGACATAGGGAGAAACGTCCTTCGTGTATTTTCCGCTGGCAAAGCCTGACTTTTGAGGAAGATTCGCTTTTCCATGGATGATATCCACGAGATCTTTTGAATCCTTGATAAAATTGTTCTTAATTGTCTCCTTCTCTGCATAGGCATCCTTCAATAAACTGATTTCTTCCTCGTTTATCCAAACACCTTGCATAAGATAAAGCAGATCCTTTAGATTTTTGTTGAATTCATAGAGTGCCTCATAAAATTCGGGTTTCATTGTCGTATAGACTCGAATGACGTCTGCATTCATTTCCTTGATGGATTTGAACCAGCGGAGATATTCATCCTTTGTAATTGCCAGTTCTCCAGGGAAAGTTCCAGGTTTTGCAGCGCCAACATTTACCCCTTTGAGAAATTTCTTAACCCACTCGCCATCCTGGTAAACAAGAAAATCCTTTCCTTCCACCTTGGATACATATTGAATCCCTTCTTCCTCGTAAACCATCGTATTTCTACTTTCATTTGTTTTATACAGGTATCCTCCTACAGTCACGATCATCAAAATAACCGCAAATGAGGAAAATAGAATTTTCTTCATCTATTCCAGCACATCCTTTGTTGTCATTGGCTTCACCGGTTCTCTTTTTTCATTGAATCCTTTTCGTTCCATCTTATCCCAGGATGCAGGCTTTTTCAGCATACTGAAATAGCTTCCTACCCGCCACAAACTGATCAGCTGTCTGGGACCAAAATTCTCTATGATCGCATAGAAGAAAAGTGTCAATACGTCCCTTTTACGAAAGATGCTGCTGTCCTTTTCAAGGATCACAAGGGAAGCTGTAGAAATGAGGATTCCAGTCATCACCGTAAACATGAATAAAAACATGGCAATTTTAACATTCATCACACCCAGGAGAAAGGCCAGAATGACCATGATAATCCCTTGGACTTCAATCATAGGACCGAACATCTCAAAAATAAAGAAATAAGGCATGGAAATTAAGCCGTTTACGCCATATTTGGGGTTAAAAAGCATCTTGGAATGAAAGGCCAAATTGTCTATGAGTCCCTTATGCCAACGATAACGCTGTTTTCGTAGCGATTTTAAATCCTCAGGGACTTCCGTCCAGCAGTTGGCATTGTAACTGTAACAAATCTTGTACTTCAGATTCTCTTCCTTCATGGACCTTGCGATTCTTACCACAAGCTCCATATCTTCACCGACGGTATCCTTCTTAAATGCGCTGCTCTTTGTGAGGTAGCCACCGGCACGAATTACCCTGTCGGTGCGAAAAAGTCCAAAAGCACCGGAGATGATGAGGAGTCCATTGATTTCTGCCCAGCCCAGTCTCCCTGCCTTAAATGCACGGGTATATTCGATGGTCTGTAATTTTCCTAAAATACCCTGGGGTAACCTTACCTCCTTGATCTGGCCATTTTTGACGCTTAACCCATTAACAGGAAGGATGTTCCCGCCTAAAGCTGGCGTCTCTATTCCTTGGTCCAAGGTCATTGAAGCAAGACGGAGAAGTGCATCTCCTTCAAGGAGAGAATCCGCATCGATCCCGCAAAAATATTCTTTTTTCGAAATATTGATTCCAACATTCAAAGAATCGCCCTTTCCTCCGTTCTCCTTGTCCACAACGATAAGTCTTGGCAATGAGCTGTTCTGATAAACTCCACGAAGGGTTTTGGTTGCAATTTCTTCCTTATAGACAAAATCCACTCTTTTCAGGTTGTAGATTTTGATTAGTCTTTCCAGGGTTTTGTCCGTAGAACCATCATTAACCAGAATAAGCTCATAATCAGGATATTCCAGGTTAAGCAAGGAATTCACGCTTTCAATGACCGTTTTTTCCTCGTTGAACGCGGGCGCCACGATGGAGATCGTCGGCAGCATCCCTTTCTTGAACATGAGTGACATATTTTTTAGCTTCCAGAGCTTCAGCTGTTTATTGACATTAATATAAGATAAAAGAAGCAAGATGAAATAGATTCCACTGATGCTCATGGCATAATAAATGATATAGTAATTGAACTCAACGACATAAGTCTTCAGCTGAACTAAAAATGGCCATTGAAAGATATTCAGTCCATGTCTCAATAGAAAAATTCCAGGAAAAAGCAGGACGACTATGCTGAGGATGACATATAGCTTCGTCACAAGCTTTTTATCTTTCACCTCTGTTTTCACGGGCGCTTTTTCTATAATTTTTTCAATCCTGCACTTCTTTAATAGTCTGTCATTAAGATACCTCGCACATTCCTCTTGGAGACTTGGCGAGGTCTTCAGTGCATTTTTCAAAATAACCAATAGTTCATTTTCTATTTCAACTTCTCGGTTTTTATTGAGAAAATCAATAACCTCACTGTACCTGCCAAGACTTAGGATTTCAGAGATTAGTGTGGTGGCTTCTTTACGAGACCTGGTATTGAGTTTCATGATGAAATATTCCAGTCTGCTCGCTAAAACCTTAGAGAGTTCTCGCTTAATTTCCTGATCATTTTCTTTTTGGTAGCGTTTTGTCAAAACGGAAATTCTCGAAGGATTATCCTCAATCATCACGGACATCACATGAACTGCAGTCCTTTTTGTCTCTTCATCCTTCAAGAATGAAATTAACTGTTCAAGACGATTCTCAGAGGGAATCCTTGATACGGCATATACGTAAGCTTCTTTTACTTCAGGAACAAACGCCTGATCATAGGGAATTTCAAGAAAACTTTCGGGGTAAAACTCTCCCATGACGCGGTAAGCCTTATACAGCAGTTTTTTATATTTCTCTTCATAGTTTATACTGATCGGGATAGAAGTATGCCGCCTGCAGGTTAACGTACTCGGGACAGATTTTTTCAGATGACAGCCTCTCATTCCTTGTTCATTGGTAAAGCTATGTATGCAAGTCTTGCAGCCCTTCTGTCCATTCTCAGTAAACAGGAGGCTTAGTTTCTCCAGTTCTTCTTTTTGATGAGTGATGAACCACATAAGATAGTCCCTTGAGTTTTCTGAATAGTAAGTGGAGGCAAAATCCACGAGAAGTTCCTTGATTTCCAATCTATCGCTATACATGAGATCTTTGACACAGCCATCGAAGGCTTCCCCAAAATCAGAGATCAGTAAATTCACCCTCATTCGATAAAATCGATGAGCGTTGAGTAAAGATTTGACTAAAACGGGTAAGGAGGCTTTGTTTCCGACATCCGACAAGGCATTGGCAAGGTATAGCTTGACGACGGAGTCTTTTTCTCTTGTCATAGTCTCTTCCAGGCATTTTCTTGCTCCCTCGGAACCAAGCAGTCCCAGATTCATTGCAGCTTCAATTCGCCTGACTTTGAAAATGGATTGTAGGCCTTTTTTAAACTTTTTCTCTGCGAGCAAGAGATCTACATGCTTCTCAGCAAATTCTTTTCTTCCCCGGTCCAAAATAACGATTTTTTTCATGTCAAAATAACTAAAAATCTCCATTTTCTCTTCTTTTTTATCCTCTTCATACAGAACCGATCGAAAAAACTGCTGATTTTGAAGATGATCTTTCTTTTCTTTAGAAGAGTTTACATTTTTTTTAAGCATGAGCCCAAGGACAAGAAGGAGATCAAAAATCATGAAAATTAGTGTAATGAGGAGCCAACTATTCATCCTTATCCCCTCTTCTTTACGATAATCGTATCAATAATCCCTGCAATTTCTGAAATCATATACGGCTTCTTGTAATAATACCTTACGCCCAAAGAAGATGCTCTTTTAACGGCATCATTATCTTTCAGATAGGAAAGAAAAATGAAGGGGATATTCATGGTACTGGACTTACTGATTAATTTTTCTCGAAAGAGAAATCCATCCATCTGAGGGAGCATAACTTCTGTGATGATAAGGTTCATGGAATGCTCCTCACAAATTTTCAGGGCTTCGTCTCCCGTAGATGCTGTCCAAACGTTGTATCTGAAATTCTCGATATAGCCTTTTAAAACTTCCTTATTGGCTTCATCAGGATCCACGATAAGAATATTACCGATGCTATCTCCCGTTTCACGAATGGACGAGCTGCTGCAGACGGTATTCTTTCCATCGTTTCTCGCGATGTTCACTCGTTTTATAGCGGTGGCATGCATAATTTCGTCGATATAGACAGCAGTACCAATTTCCGCCTTGATTTCTTCGAACGTGACCACACCTAAAGAAACGGTGATTTTCTCCACAAATTTTTTGGACATGGAAATACTGTTTCTCATTTTTTCCGCAGTGAGAACTAAATCACTCTTTTCAGTATTCTGACGATAGAGCGCAAACCAAGCGCCGTGGAGTCTAAAGAGAGTATCACCATCGTCTTTTAGGTCTTCCAGAATATACACGATATTTTTTAGGATCTCATCGATCTCCAAATCACCATAGCTGAATTTAATATTCTCTATATTATCCACATTCATGATGATCAGTCCTGGTGACTGGTGTATAGGATTTTCCACCAGCAGACTGATTTCCTTTGAAAAATAGCTCTTATAGAAATCGTAGTTATATAGACCAGTATCACTATCTCTCGTTAGCTTGCGCTCTGCTTCTTCTATGCTGCTAAGTGCTCTGGCATTGATCTCCTTTAGAAGCTTAATTTCCTCTTGAAGAAGGTGATTCTTCTCCTCAACCGTCTTAAGTCCAGCGGTATACACCTCTGGCATCTTCAAATCATATTCTTCTGCCAGGTTCTTTACTAAGGGTTCCACTACAATCAGCCACTCAATGCCTTTAATGGCAAAAACGCGATCGAAGATAACATCCCAAAGCATGCCTCCTGTATAATCATAATCAACAATATTCAAATCACTATCGAAAAGGATCTCAACATCTTCAAGAGCTTTGAGTACTTCAGCCTTTCCATAAAGAGAAGCATATCGCTTGAGGATCGCTGAACAAACCGCTGTATAGCCACCAGACATGGCGAGGTCTCTCTTTATTGGCCTAAGCAATGTCCCACATTCGAGTTCTCTTAAGGCGACAATATATTTCTTGATTTCTTTCCTGATGAGGGAGCCATGCTGAGGTGCGATAAGATCGATCTCCATCTCCTGAAATATTTCCATGACAGGTCTTAAAATATCATTTGAAGGCATGTAGTGTTCATGGAATGCCTTCATCCTTTCCATGTAACTTTCGTCTGCTTCCAGGCTCCATTTCGATGAAAACGCGCCAAAAAGATCACTTGAAAAAAGTGTCTTTGTTTCACGGTCGTAGGTCGCAATAGCTCCAGGAAAATGAAGATAAGGGGTTTGAATAAAATCCAGCATCCTTCCAGAATTTAACTGAAGCTGAAATTTGTTCTTATTCACAATGTAGTACGGTGA
>JBASOA010000056.1:0-6652 GCA_049657765.1 Clostridiaceae bacterium | reverse complement strand
GAATAGTTATCCATAGAAAAGAAGAAGTTATCCACATTATGTGGATAACTTCTTTCATTCCTATAGATAAACTGCATAATATATTGCATTTCAATCCCTTTGGTTGTTGAGATCATGGTGAATTTATCCACAGCATTTTCATGCTCCTGTAGATAACTTGATTTTTTTAGATAGCGAATTCTACTTTGAAAATTCTCAGTACTGGTTTGATGTTCTTTATTGTCACGATTTCCGACGTCTGCTTCTCATTGAAGGTCAGCAATTCGACATTCCCGTTATTCAGGTTTCTCGTCTTTCTCAGGATATTTTTCCCTTTGTACTCTAACAGCATGATGGATGTCCCCTGAAAATCCTTCGCTTCAACACCAACGACATAATCTCCTGTCATGATCCTGAATCCCTTGAGGTCATCATTCTAGACCTTAAGCATAAACACTTTATCCATGTGGTATCCGAGGACTTTTTTATCCTCTACCACAAAGCTACGATGTTCCAATTGCTTCTTCATGGAATAATCTAGTACCGGGACATTCTTGATATTATCGCCGAAAGCCTGGTTCCATAATTCATTCACAGGTGTTTTTGGTGCAGTATAGGTTTCCTTCTTTACAATCTCTCTTGTTCGTTCCACTTTTTCATCCACGACCGACTCTTCCAGTGTACCGAGACCCATACTGGCTGCATCTTTCTTGAATACTTTAGAGAATCTATTCAGCAACTCTTCATTGATGACTTTTCTTCCCTGCTCAACTTCATTGACAAAGCTTTCTGAAACGCCTAATTTCTTGGCGACTTGCTTTACTGTCATATTGGAGTCGATTCTTGACTTTTTAAGTTCTTCTCCTACTCTTGCCATGATCTCACCCCGTCATTATTAAGCTTTGGCTCGTCTTTCTTTTTCGAGTTGCCTGTTTTCTTCTCTTTCTTCCAAAAGATGTTCCATAAAATAGTTGATCTTCCAATTGACGTTGGTCTCCGTGAGAACAGCCATGATAGAACCAAAGATATGTTCACGCCTTATTGTCGTGATAACTTCCTTTAATTCCTCATTTGTCTCATATCCGGTAAAGATGATGAATTTTTCATTGCTTAGCGGTTCTCCCTCATGAGGAGTTTCTTTGCCTTCAAGGAACTCTCCTAGGATTGTTCCTGCATTGCCGCTGTGGATGACCTTCAACTTTAGGTTTTCCTTAGCTAAATTATTCATCTCTTCTTCGCTTAAACCATAGGTCAATAACATTCTATTATTTTCCATTTTTTTCTCCTAGTAATCTATTTCACACACAAACATTTACTATAGTGTCTCTGGTTTTCCAATTTCTTCTGCATGTTCAACCGTGACGGTTTCCATGATCTGGTCAACTTTTGGCATGTCGTTGCGATCTCTTGCAACTTTTGCAATTTCAAGCGCATTCTCTAGACCTTCAATGATCTTTCCAAAAGCAGCATATTGTCCGTTAAGATGTGGTGAATCTGCAACCATCAGGAAGAACTGGCTTCCAGCGGAATCGTTATGCTGGCTTCTTGCCATTGAAATTACGCCTACCTTGTGGTCGAGGTCATTCTTAAATCCATTGGCCTTGAATTCTCCCTTGATGCTATACCCTGGTCCGCCGACTCCAATTCCCTGTGGGCATCCGCCCTGGATCATGAAGCCTGGAATTACACGATGGAACTTCAGCCCATTGTAAAAACCTTTTTGAACCAGCGACACAAAGTTTCTCACCGTATTAGGGGCAATTTCTGGATATAGTTCTACTTTGATTTCTTTACCTGTATTTAGCTTTATTGTAACGATTGGATTCATTTTAAAAACTCCTTTTCTTTATATTCTTCTCCATTATACCAACTTAAGTGAATATTTAAAAGTTTTCAGGAAGGTTACGACAGAGACTCATCTCACCAGGTTCATTTATAAATTAAAAGTTTGTCATGATTCCTTGCGTTAATCCTCTTTTATTGAGATAATAAACATGTCTATATCATATCTTTCGATACAAAAATACAATAAAAATTCTTCTATTCTGAGGAGGTACTTCGATGAAAATAAAATCACTGGCTATGGTATTTCTCTTGATCATCATTAGCTTATCAGCAGCTTGCACCATAAGTAATGACCCAGCTGTATTCCCACCAGAGAAAGGAGAAGAACTAACCTTCAAAACTACAAGTTTAGTTTATCAAAATTCAGGAAGTACATCATACGCTCTTGGAGGAGTAGCCTCTATATTTACATTTACGGACGACTCACTAAGCATCAAAGATGATGAGTCGATAAAGATATATGATATCACGTATGAAAAAGCAAATGTCACCTTAAAGGATTTTGAAAAACAGTTGGAAAATACAGACAAAATTCCTGACTTCTCGTCTTATCGTAATTTTACTCAGTATAATATAGTTGAATCGAAGAATGATTCCCCTGGTTATCGTCTCTATCTACTAGATGACGAGTACTGGATTGGAACCTTGTACAAGGGAGCGCTATGGAGAGTGGTTTCTTTAGATATCGATAAATAGCATAGTGTTTTATAATCTTATCTAAAAATTTGCATCTTTTCTCCTCCTTCTATAGCTGACAATATGATATGAATTAGGCTATAATAAGTTAGGCTTTAAATTATATCTATGAAATATCTATTTTAAGGAGGGAGAGAGCGATACTCTATTTCCAATTTAGGGATTAGATTCGCATTATTTAATGAATCAAAGTTTCAAAGCTCTTTTAAAGTTTTTTGTGTTAATGATCCTCGCAGTCCTAGGAGAGCTCATCATCAGAAAAGTATCTTTGTCTGGTACAGATAGCTTTTACTCTATGGCACTGCTTATTTTTACAGTTCTCATCTTTGTCCTGTTCGGTTTTATCATGGGTTCAAAAGATTTGATGCAATACCTTACAAATCGAATGAGGGTAAAAATCAGTTATCTCAAACTATCCCTTGGACTTGCAGGTCTCACGGTCTACCTTACGATTGGTGTTCTTGCGCTCTTTGAGCCAGGAAACAACTTTGCGCCTAATGGTGTATTTGAATTTTTCCTGAAAAGCACTGTATTTTCACCGCTTTACCTGATTACATGCGGTTTAATGCTTTCCAATTCTGTCGAAAAGTATGACAGCATGTTCTAAGAAATGGAATTGATTGACTTATCTTAATGAGTTCGATAAAATATACCCAATATAATGAATGCAATGACGAGAACGAGTAATCCAATCTGTAACTTTCAGAGAATTTCCGTATGGTGAAAGGAAATAGCTGCAATTGGATGAATACATCTCTGAGCAGAACACCGAAATGCTAGGCAAAGTAGGCTGTTCCGGAACCTGCGACCGTTAAAACGCTAGAGTATGTATGTACTCGATAAGGTTCCTACTGGCGACAGGGGAATAAATTAAGGTGGTAACATGAAAGAAAAGCTTTCATCCTTTGGATGGGAGCTTTATTTTTTTACAGTTTTTTAGATCGAAACTGTGATTTACCCCAAGGTTTATAAAGATTTAAATTAAAATCGCGGAGGAAAAAGAAAATGGAAAATAACGAAATTCTTGAAATCATCAGGAAAGGAATCGATGATCTCATCGGAGAAGAAGAGCTTATTGAAAAATTACAGGCAAAAAAAGTACTCAAGGTTAAACTGGGCCTCGACCCCAGCGCGCCGGACATTCATCTTGGCCACACGGTTGTGCTAAGAAAACTAAAAGCGTTCCAGGATCTGGGCCACGAAATCCATATCATCATCGGTGACTTCACGGGAATGATTGGCGATCCAACCGGAAAATCTTCATCGAGGAAACAGTTATCGGAGGAAGAGGTATTTGAGAATGCTAGAACCTACACTGACCAGATTTTTGAAATTCTGGATAAGGAAAAGACCATCATCCATTTCAACAGCACGTGGCTTGGAAAGCTGAATCTGAAAGATATTATTGCACTTACCCAGACAACGACTGTCGCCAGAATGCTTGAAAGAGAGGACTTCAAAAAGCGGTTTCAAAGCAATGCACCGATTGGAATTCATGAATTCCTATACCCTTTGATGCAGGCTTATGATTCTCTTATGATCGAGGCCGATGTCGAACTTGGTGGTAGCGATCAAAGGTTCAATCTTCTCATGGGAAGAACTTTGCAAAAATCCAAAGGAAAATCCCCTCAGACGGTCATCATGATGCCTCTTTTAGAAGGCCTCGACGGCATCCATAAAATGAGCAAGAGCTTGAATAATTATGTTGGTGTTCATGACGCACCACTCGTCATGTTCGAAAAAATCATGACTGTGCCTGATTCCCTCATTTTGAAATACTTTACTCTCCTCACCGACCTCGCCCCAAATGACTTAAAAGCAATGGAGGAACGTCTCCTAAAGGAAAACCCAAGGGACATCAAACTCCTTCTGGCTGAAGAAATCACAAGGAGCTTTCACGGAGAATCGGCGAGTAAACTTGCTAAAGAAGAGTTCATCTTGATCTTCCAGAAGAACGCTCTTCCTACCGACATCCCGGAGGTTAAAATCTCATCAGAAGATTTTTCACTTGGAAAAATCCTCAAGGATGCTAAGCTCGTAGGAAGTCTGAATGAATACAAAAGACTGCTTTCCCAAAAGGGAGTGAGTATAAACGGAAATAAAATCCAAGAGGAAGAAGAGATTCCTATGTCCGGAACCTTTGTGGTGACCTTAGGAAGAAAGAAATTTCTCAAGATTACCTTCGAGTAAAATCGCTTCCGAACTTCAAATCTCCTAGAATTGATTTAGACATGAAAAAAAACGGACGAATAATTCATCGTCCGTTTTTCTCATGTCTAAATCAAGGATAAGTTCAGTCTGATTTTTTGAACTTCTTCCTCGAAATTTACTTTTTTCATGATTAGCAGTTCATATCAAGTAAGTTATCCTTATAGTTTTTATACGCATCTCTTAGGTTATTCATCTTCGAATACATCGTCTTCTGCAAATTGGAGAGATTTTCGTAATCTTCTCGGTCCAGGGCATCTCTCATCAGATTAAACAGCCCTTTTTCAAAATCAGTATCCTTCATGAGAGAAACTCTTAATTTTTCAACCTTTTGCCAGTTTTCACTGTCATTTTTGTATTCTCCCTCAAAATGTAGCTTCTTAAAGCTCCTAATCTCGCTGATGAAGTTAGGAATGATTCGATGGTTGATTTCTGTATACCATTTGTACATGAGCCCCTCTTCGTAGCTATCCAAAATCTGGTCGCTGAAAACTCCATTTCTTTTAAGCACCTCAAGTTTCTCAGGATAAGTTTTAAAAGCTTTGACGTTCTCATAGACATTCTCTGGTGCAACCCCGAAATACAGCTCTCTTTCATCATCCGTGAAATCGTCATAGACATCCTTCTCGGTTCTATAGGCTCTTCCCTGCTGAAGGTATCCGTAAAAATCTTCAGGTGTTTTGGATAGTTCCTTCAGAAGCTCTTCTGGTGTCTTTTCCTTCGCGTAGTTAATACCATCTGTCATGGCCATCAGAAGTGAAGCCATGCAAAGAAAAGTATTGGTGTGGGGATTGGGTGCTCTTAACTCAAATCTTGTCGCTAGCGGATTATGCTCATCCCGGATGAGTCCGATGAGGATTGTCCTATTCCTTGAAGGAATCTTTGGGCTGTAGCCCAAAGAGGATACAATGGAAATCGGAGCCTCATACCCTTTCTTTAGCCTTTTGAAAGCCTCGTTAGAGGAAGTGACAAATGGATTGATGATTTCATAATGGTTAAGGATGCCCATGAGGGAACCATAACCGATGGTGCTCAAATAATCTTCTTTTAGCGGGCTAAAAAGATTTACCCACTTTCCATCTTTAAGCAGAAGAGAAGCGCCTATATGGGTATGTTCTCCACTACCCGCAATCTTATCTATGGGTTTTGCCAGAAAAGTTACTTCCAATCCATAAGTCATAAAGACTTCTCTTACCAGATTTCTCACGAGGATTTCATAGTCTGCGGCAAGTTTCGGGTCATTAAATCTCCAGTCGATTTCAAGCTGTTCAAGGATTCCCTCAAACTTTCCTGAATCGGTCAGCTTCGCTCTAACTCCTCCAACCTCCTTATGTCCCATTTCGGGATTCAGCCCATAAAGGTCCATGATCATCAGGGTTTCTTCAATCGCACTTCTTACCGCGCCTCTGGTTTTTCCCCAATACTGTTCTTTAAGCTCCTGCGAGGTGCTAAGGGCATCGATATCACCATGGGTACTTGGTGATTTAACCCAGAACTCAAGCTCTGTAGCTGCAGTGACCTTAACCTCGCTTATCTCTTGAGCCTTTAGGTTAAATTCATCGCCCAGTTTTCTATTTTCCTTGAAGATCTTCATGATATTGAGCTTGAAATCTCTTTCGGCTTCCGCAAGGATATGCCTTGAATCTACTGGTTTACCCTCATGAAAAAGATAGCATGGAATCTTGATGGTTCCGATAGGCTTTGCATTAGTCGGATCCAGTAAGTCATTATTGTATTCTACAAACCAATTGCAGTCGAGATCTGCTTTCATATCGACTTTGGCATTGTTCAGCGTAGCAATCTTAGGGAGAAATACGGAAGATCCATCCGTTTGGGCAGCAATCCCATTTAGAAAATTGTCCAGATCCTTTCTAAATGTACCGACAGGAATTTTGGCATCAGTTTCATGACCGATGAGATCTAC
>JBASOA010000055.1:0-3623 GCA_049657765.1 Clostridiaceae bacterium | reverse complement strand
TTGCCTTCTGCTTTGCCTTCTGCTTTGCCTTCTGCTTTGCCTTCTGCTCTACCCTGTGACTTGGCTCCATCCAAAGCTGAAATCTCATCCCGGATGGCCTTTTCCCTTAACTCATAAATCCAGCGTTCTTTATCACTTTTCCAAAACATTTCCTCAATCGTCAAGGCTTTACGAATTCCCGGATTCTCCACGGCAATCACCTCCAAGGCTTCTCCTTCTACGTTATTAAGATACATAAGCCACGCTTCCAACCTATCTTCTGGTTGATGATGAATACTTCTCAGCTTTTTTAACTCCAAAAAGTGCATTTCCAAATCATCGTTCAGCTTTTCTCCGCTTTCTTCTCTTAAATGAAAAACATGTCGGTATCGATTATCTCTGAACCAATCAAATTCCAGGATATTAATCGTTATCGTTTTCTTCAGACTGCTGAACTTCTGCCCACTGGTCAGTTGTCCATGGTATAGTGTCGCCCAATAATACAGACTTCGTTTGTCTATATTGTATTGGTTGGCTACCTGTACTTCGATATTGATCAGTATTCCTGTTTCGGTCCTCGCCAACACATCCAGTCGGGCCCCACGATCCAATAGGTATTCCGGATCTATCTCCCTGTCCATCAGCTCCAAGTAGTTCAATTCTTGACCGGACGGGAGTTTAAGTACTGCATTTAGGAACCCTAAGAGTGCTTCCTTACCCTCTTCCGAACCAAAAATACGTTTAAATGCATAGTCATTCGTCCGACGAATTCCCCGAATCTCTACCACTTACACCTCACCTCTTCTCGAACTTTATTATACCAGATTTAGGCATTAAACAAACAGCGTATTATCAACATCATCTTGGACATAACTTGCATCATTACTCCACCTATACTGATTTGGCTGCTCCAACCATATCAGCCTTCACCGGATTTAGATGCCCCACAAAGCTGTATTTATGAATGAGTTATTTACATTATTGATCCCGACCAGCACGCCCATCAGCGTGCCAAAAATCATACTGGGCAGAAAAATGCGCGTAAGCTCCACTGCTAATGCTAGCTGCTCCCCCTGATAACTGGGTGCGACAACATGGATAATCCACGTCGTCTCTAATATAAAAACCAAGACCATGCCTACCATGACCACCATGAGCAGGGACAGAACAATATTGTCATCCGCCAGCCTTCTTCTTCCTGCCCCTTGGTCATATACCCACTGTACACCGTAATAAAGGTATTGGTCACCGAACCCCTTACAAGACCAATAAATAGCGTTGGAATAATCATGGCAATCAGGTAAGCATCCGTCTCAGCTGTCGCACCGAATTTAAGGGGGGCAGACCCCAATGTCATCAGGCTATGGTACCAATAATTTGTAATTCACTTTTCGAACTCCTACCCATGCGGTGTCATTGAGCTCAAATGGTTTAAATTGAATATGGTCCATAGGTGTTGGCAGATAGTCCGTAAAACAATTTTACGAAAAATAGGAAATAAGATGCCCGGGACTTGCCATCTAAAAAATTCTACAAGCCCTTGCGTTCTTGATCTTTGATTTTAAGCTTTAGATTAGAATTTGTACATTATACGGCCAACGAATTACAAACAACGCTTTTGATTCATGGGATGTTTATGAGCTTTAAGCCCCATTTTGCGAATATTACTTCTACCGGGACGAATGGGTTCTATATTGCGAGATAGTTCTTGCATGATCTTGTGAAACATCGCTTTACGCTTTTCAGGATGATTTTCGAGCAACATGAGTACTAATGAATCCTTTAATTTACCAATTAGTATATTGGCATTAACCTGGTATTCATATTTCAAATTCTTGTCTTCATTTTTTTGTGCAATTTCCTCGTTCGCTTCATTCTTCGCAAGTGCCATCATATTCACTAAATAAATGGAAGCATAAAAATCTTGTTCAACGGAAATGACGGTGTCACCCGTAAAATTCTGGAGCTGAAGTCTGCTTTTAAGCTCGTTATATTTGACTTCTATTCCCCAACGTTTAAAATAAAGCATTTTAAACTCTTGAAGACCAAGGTTTTCATCCAATAAATTAGTCGCTAGAACTTCCTCAACCCCGGAATCTAACATAAAACGAACAACACGCACCTTAATCGGGTTTCCATGGACCTTGATCTCCACGATCTGATCGGGTTCCTTAGCTTCATTGAATTCTTTCATCGAATTAACCTTCACACGCATGAGATATTTAATTCCGATTCCGTCTAAGTAAGCGATGAACTCTCTCGAGGGATATCCTCGGTCAAAAAGAATGAGATCATTTTTAAATCCCAATCGTTTTAATTTCTCGATCAGTTCAATGGCTATCTCCCTCTCACCGGCGGTATATTTTGTAATAGTTGATGTTATGATCATGTCATTCTCAATATCATAGATACACGATGCCATGGCTCGTGCGAGTTTGACCGTCTTACCTTCAGCATAACCGTAAGCGTTTCTCAATCGTTCCGAATTGTTAAGTTCCAAGATGGAACCATCAATGGCGGAAAGCCTATATCCTAGAAACGTTTTAAAGTCGTCATCGCCATAATACCAAGATGTTATGTTGTCAGCCATTTTAACAAAGGCCGTGGGAGATAATTTCTGTCTTGCTTCGGAATATCCTTGCTTTGTAATACCATTTTCAACTCCTTTAATGGTTTTAAAGAATGAGTCTAATTCTAACTGGAGGGTCCTTTTCACAAAGTTTAGCTCAAATAGGATAAGATCTTGAAAATTCATTTTACAATGGTCTGCTCGTGTAAAATAGGTAGCTTTCGTTCGATTTTCGCACATAAACACAATATCATCAAGAAGCTGATCAGTATGCATGAGTCCCTCTAGAAAAGTCTTTTTCATAAAAACATCACCATTCTTCATCAGATATACCAATAAATGGTATCCAAAATAATTATGGTGACGATTTCGAAAAGTCAAGTGTTTTATGCTAATTTTTAAATTATTTTTTTACGTTATTACGTTATTTTATTGAGAAATGAATGGCTTACATTTTATGTAAGCATAGCTTTATGACATTGGGGTCAGACCCCGACACAGACCCCGACACAATGGGGCCCAATTCTGACAATTTAAAATGTAACATAAATGCGTGATTGATCCGACTGTCATTGATGATGTCTAAAGAGAACTGGTTTCCAACATATATTTTGCCTTAAAAAAGATGGTGGTTGCGGTCTGGACCGGTCTGATCGCGGTGGCGGTGAATATTGGTCTTAGCCTGTGGCTGATACACCCTTTAGAGCACAAAGGACTAGCTCTGGCAAATTCACTTTTAGCCTTGGTTAATCTCTGCCTGCTGACGGCGGGACTTTTTGTGGTGTTGCGGCAGCAGGGTATCCAAGCGAATCCGTTGCAGGGGATCGGGAAATTCCTGGGTCAGGTAATTATAGCAGTGACCGGGATGAGTGTGCTTGTTAGCGAATACCTTCAATATATTGGACCGCAGTTTAGCGGGAAGAGCGGGTTAATGGTTGTGGTGTTTAGCGCAGTGCTTTTAGGAGCTGTGGCTTATGCCATTTTCGCATATCTGCTCAGGATTGAGGAAGTGCGCAAAGGGGCGGCGTTTGCCCTGCGGAAGGTACGAAGCTTTATGCTGAAGCGTGGGCAATAG
>JBASOA010000054.1:0-41323 GCA_049657765.1 Clostridiaceae bacterium | reverse complement strand
AGACGATTTTCCGTCACCTGTGTCTCTGCTGTTCTGTCGATTGATTTCTGCCAGGACTTCATCGATGCGATTATTCAGAGCTTCCTCCATTCCAATCTGATATATTGCTAATTTTTCCAATTCATCTTTGTAGGACAGTACATCCTTAATCACTTGAGCGATATTGTCTGCTTGTAAAATCACAAGATCTCCCTTTTGTGCCATGTTCAATGCTATTTTGGTGGCTTCTTTTTCTTGATTGACTATGGTTATCCTATCTGGCGTAAGCCCGCCTTCCAATAGTCCTTCCATGACAATTTCTGCCGTTTCACCGGTTGATCTTCCTCTTGGATCTGGATCGCAAAGCACAATATGATCGTAATACTTAGCAAGGGCAGTTCCATATGCCAGGGTATCCTCTCTTCGTCGATTGCCAATGCCGGAAGCCATACGGATTTTTCTGCCCGGCATCAAACCTTTAATAAAATCACCGGTAGCGATTATAGAACTACCATTATGACCATAATCAACCACCACTTTAAAACCACCCATGTCGATGATATTCATTCTTCCTGGACATTGACCGATGGTTGGACTGAAACTGAGCAGTCCAGCTCTGATTTCAGCTTCATTTAATCCAAGCACAGATGTAGCAGCTACAGCTGCCATAACGTTCTCCACATTAAACCAGGCATTCCCCTCAAAGGTTATGGGGATTTCGTCTAGACTGGCTACGGTTGACATCCATCCTTTTCTTTGGATGATGACATTATCTTCCTGAATAGTCACATTTAAATTGCCCTTCTCATAATTTATTTTTAAGGCAGAGTGATTTGGGTCTCTTGAGAATAGAACCGGATGGCCCGGTGTCTTATCCATACAGGAAAGCACCAGGGGATCATCAGCGTTGAAAACAGCATAACCAGATGGTTTTACAGCTTCGGTCACCGTTGATTTTAATCTGGTCAATTGCTCCAAGGTATCAATGCCGCCTTCGCCCAGATGGTCCGAGCTTATGTTGAGTAATACACCCACATCACTCTCATCGTATCCAAGTCCCCGCCGAAGTATACCACCTCTTGCTACTTCAAGAACAGCCATATCAACAGTGGAATCCATCATGATTTTCCGTGCACCTTCAGGGCCACTGTAATCCCCCGTGAAAATGGGTATATTATCAATAATAACCGCATCCGTGGTAGTCATACCAACGGTCCTTCCATTGAGTCCCAAAATATGAGAAATCAGCCTTGTTGTTGTAGTTTTACCGTTGGTTCCCGTAACGGCAACAATAGGAACAGCATGAGGCCTCCCAGGAGGAAACAGCATATCAATAATATGCGCTGCGATATTTCGAGAAGGTCCTTTTGAGGGGTTAAGATGCATCCTGAATCCAGGTGCCGCATTCACCTCGAGAACCCCGGATAAATCTTTCATCAGAGGTTTTTCGAGAGAATCAGCGATTATATCAATACCCATAACATTTAGTCCTATGATCTGTGAAATCCGCTGAGCCATCAATTGATTCAATGGATGTACATTCTCAGTGACATCCATTGCAGTGCCTCCTGAACTGAGATTCGCCGTTGATTTAACATAACGCTTTTCACCATCAGCAAGAATACTGTCAAGAGTCAGGTGATTAAAGGCCAACACCCGTTCGGTCATGCAATCGGTACTAATATGGGTGAGGCTTTTTGCGTGACCAGAACCACGGTCAGGATCTTTATTCACTTCATCGATTAACTGTCGGATAGTGCTTTTTCCATTTCCAATGACATAAGCCGGTTCTCGAAGGGCTGCTGCCACAAACTTCCCATCTATTACAAGAATTCTGAAGTCAAATCCCTCCAAATATTTTTCAATCAGGCAGCATTTATAGATTTCGCATGCCCTACCATATGCGATAAGTAATTCTTTTTCATTTGTAACATTTATGGTAATGCCTCGTCCATGATTCCCTATCAATGGTTTAACCACTACAGGAAACCCAATGTCTTCTGCTGCTTTCAATGCTTCATCTGCATTGCTGACAGCGCGGCCTTCTGGCACAGGAATACCCATGGAGGATAAGAGGGTCTTTGTTCTTTCCTTATCGTCCGCAATTTCAACGCCCAAAGCTGAGGTATCATCCATAAGTGTGGCCTGAATTCTTCTCTGATACAATCCCTGACCCAGCTGTACATAGTTCTCATCGTTGAGACGTAAATGAGAGATCCCACGCCTTTTAGCTTCGTCGACTATTGACCTTGTTGAAGGTCCGAGAAGACTGGACTCTGCTATGGATTTCAATTCAATGATCAAAGGCTGCACATCAGGAATGAGCCCTTTAAAGAGTTTTTCCACGATATCGACTGCCATTTCGCCTGCTCTTAAACCGGTTTTATCGTCTTTGTAGCTATAAACCAGATTGTATATTCCAAGTTCATTTGTCGTAAAAGTCTTCCCGAAAACAACCTCACATCCTGCAAGACATTGAAGCTCTATAGCGATATGTTCTACGACATGACCAGCCCAGGTTCCTGTCACCAGCCGCTCATAAAACCCACCCACCACTCCGGGAGAGCATTTGTGCTCCTGAAGGCTAGGCATCATGATTGCAATATTGTCTTTAAAACGAGGAATCATATTCGTTGGTTTTTCTTCAAGATCTTCTATATCCAGTTGCATGAAAATAACGGGATGTCTGCTATAATAATTTTGCCCATGAATGGCTCTCATTTCAATTATTTTCATTTATAGTCACCTCAATTCCAAGCTTATCCAGCTTCTTAAGATCATCTGGTTTTAAATATTTCTTTTCACATAAATCATACCCATGGTTCTTCACGATGGTGTGAATGACCAGATTTTCAATAGCAATTGCTTCGTCAGACTGAATTTCAGCTACGTTAGTATATTTAAGGTGTTGTCCGTCAAGAATCACCGTAGTTCCACTTCCAGTTGTGTGAAGGATACGTCCACCCTCTATAATCACAGCCACATCTTCGCTGAGACCGATTCCGATATTCTTTCTATTCATGCTGACAATTTGCATGAAACGAGTGAATCGTCCACGCTCCACAAAATGGGTGTCAATAATGACGTTTTCGATGAGTCCCATACCCGGTGACATGTTGATCGTGTCTTTACGCATTGCGTCCTCACCTTCTCCTCTATAAATCATGGTTTCGGACATAACATTGGCTCCGGCACTAGTTCCTGCAATAATGCAGTATTCTTCTTCATATTTTCTTAGAATTTCCTTTTCAATGGGGGTTCCACCCAGAATACTGGTTATGCGCAATTGGGAGCCGCCTGTAAGGAAAATGATATCCGCCTCAGTGATTCGCTTCACTAAGGCTTTGTCTGCTGCCTGTTCATGCGAACTTATATGCATCGACTTAACGGTATGATCTTTGTTCTTAAAAACCTTGAAATAGGTCTCAGCCATTTCTTTTGGATACTCGGTGGCCGTCGTAAGAATCTCGATTTTTTTCTTTTGCTTCTTGATTAAGGACACAATGGTGGAAAGGATTTGGGGATCGTTGATTTTGTCTTCTTTTCCGCCAATTGCCACTAGCAGACCTTTGGGAATAACTTTGTTTTCTTGTTCGGAACACAACTTGTTACTCATGGTTTACGTTAATCTAATTGTCCTCCTTAAGAGGAGCTTAGATTACCCTCCTTTTTATTAACTTATATACCGCAATTATTTACTTGATCATTACTTGCTGCACCAGCTACACTCGTAAGCCTATGGGTATGGTTAATATGTCTGCTTTGTTTTTGCATAAGGCTTTCCTCTGGAACCAAATCAATCTATTAACCAGTGATTGGAAGTCTGTCCGATTGTATTTGATAATAACTCTATTTTTCCTCTTTCTCTATATCAGATAGGCTGCCGTAATTTAAAAGATAGCCAACCTCTTTCAATCATGTACTCCAGTGCCTATTATATATATTCATCAGTCTCCGACTTGCCCAGCCGGATGTGCGATTATAGGCCAGAGCCTTATGATGTATAATTTAACCTCATTATACATTCCTCAAATCCCGATTGTCATAATGTTGATAAAAATTCATAATATATTTCTATTTTTACATAATATCCACGACTGCTCTCTAACCCTACAGTGTGTCCTTCTAAGAAGCTCCACTTCTCCCACACTTTCCCTTCTCGTTCTTTAATACTTATGGAGGTTAAACATCCCATACGTCATGACACTCGCATTTTTCATGATGATAAATCCCAAAGAAATTCAGAAATTCTCCAGCTTCCTACTTCCTTCCCATAATAAATACTCCCCTATCATAGAGAGTGTGGTTATTCCACGATCTACTTTAAGGGAGCATCTCAGACCACTTACCTTCTTTCCTTCTGCTTTTCACTTTACTATTTTACCCTCTTTGCTATTATGTCGAGCGAACTAAAACAGCTGCGAGATTTCACGTGAGTCAAGTTAACCTGTTGTCCCCATCCAATTTGATAATTTCCAAATTGTAGCCGGTCTTCCTAATTGTACGCAACGCAAAAAAAGTACCAACACCCGAAAGTGTTGGTACTTTTTATCTTTTATGGAGCTGGTGAACGGAATCGAACCATCAACCTGCTGATTACAAATCAGCTGCTCTACCATTGAGCCACACCAGCAAGATTAAAAGAAATGGCGACCCAGAAGGGACTCGAACCCTCGACCTCCGCCGTGACAGGGCGGCACTCTAACCAACTGAGCTACTAGGCCTTATATGGTGGGAACAACAGGGATCGAACCTGTGACCCTCTGCTTGTAAGGCAGATGCTCTCCCAGCTGAGCTATGCTCCCATAATGAATAAAATGGTGACCCCTAGGGGACTCGAACCCCTGATACCACCGTGAAAGGGTGGTGTCTTAACCGCTTGACCAAGGGGCCATAATGCCATTAATACCATATTCACTTGCATCAAAATTAACTTAGGTGTTAACCTGACAAAGTCTATAATACCTAAGAATTCACGGACTGTCAACATTTTTTTATTAATTTTTTTCAAGGTTGTTCAAAATTTAGTCATTATTTAGTTCAACAAGAGTGCATCCTTCGAAATATTCCATTTGATTTTTTTCGCAAAAGTCTTTAATCTCATCACTTCTCGCGCCTGGCTGTGCAAGAACTTTTGTGATTCCATATTTTTTTGCTTCAGCAACTAATTCAAGGCCTCTTTTAGGATTGATTACAAGATTAAGGACATCAAATTTTACCTTTATTTCATCAAGTTCTTCAAATTTATTATACACACCAGCGCTCTTATCTAATGGATGGAGTCCCACGACGTTATACCCTCTGGCTTTCAACTTATTATAAATTCTTCCCGCATACTTCATCTCATCCGTGACATCTCCTGCTACGATCCAGTTATCGAATTCTATCAAGTCTTCAACTTTCATGAGTTTCCTCCAATTTTTTTCAACTTCTACACTACTTCATTGTATGCTTTGTTCCGAGAAATATCCACACTTTTTAGGACTAAAATCTAGAGCGGAAAATAGGGGAGCCGCACTGCCCTTTCCTTTGCATTTAGAGGGAAAGATAATGCAAGACGAATACTATTTTCTATATTATAATAAGATTTGACCAATTTGAAATTTAGTAATGATCCTTCAAGTGATCAAATATTACATATAAGGAAGTATACCCAATGAAAAAACACGATATCCTCATCATCGGTGGTGGGGCATCCGGAGTAATGCTCGCTCTGCTGCTAGCCGATCACGGTAAAGATGTTGCAATCCTCGAAGCTAAGGACAGGATATTAAAAAAGCTCCTGACAACCGGTAACGGACGCTGCAATATCACAAACGAATGTGTCATGGATAACATAAAAGATAACTATAGCTCAAACAATCGAGAATATGACTACAAGCCCCTTCATACCTTTACCCTGGATGACACCTTGGATTACTTCAAGACGCTTGGATTAAGCTTCACCACCCTTGAGGACCACAAGATGTACCCCTTATCTTTGCAATCCTCCTCCGTAGTCGACATCTTAAGGCTGTCCCTAGAGGAAAAGAACGTTCCTGTATATCTCAATCAAAAGGTAAAGTCCATTCAAAAGAATTCAGACTTTCAATTGAGAACAGATGACGAGACCTATGCATGCGAAAAATTGATCATCAGTTCAGGTGGCCTTGCAGCTCCCGGAACGGGATCAGATGGATCACTGAACAAAATCATTCGGACTTTTGGACATAATATTCACACCCCTCATCCTGCGCTTGTTCAGTTAAAGCTGGACAATCCCTTCTTAAGGGCTTTGAGCGGTGTCAAAATCAACGGAAACGCTACGCTCATGCAGAACATCCTTCCCATCCGAAAAGAGTCTGGAGAGCTTTTATTCACCGATTACGGCATCTCCGGACCTCCGATTCTCCAGCTTTCCAGATTCCTTTATCCTTATCTCCCTAATGGAGAAGACCTTACAATTTCCATCGACATGTTCCCCCTTCTCAGTGAGGAAGAAGTTAAAGATATGGTCTTGAACCAGATTTCCATATTCAGTTACCGTAGTGTCTTGGATGCCTTCAAAAGCATTTTACCTAATAAACTGATTCCGGTCCTCCTGAGGGAATCCGGGATAGAAAAACCTTCTATTCAAGTTGATGAAGTCGAACCGATGAAATTTCTGAAACTGGCAACGCTTCTCAAAAGCTGGAACTTCAAAATAACAGGAACCCAAGGGTTCAATATGGCGCAAGGAACTTATGGCGGAGTGGATACCTTGGAACTAAAAGACTCTCTCGAGTCGAAGAAAGTTAAAAATCTCTATTTCACCGGTGAAGTCATTGACGTTCTTGGGGCTTGTGGAGGATTCAACCTTCAGTGGGCCTGGTCTACTGCGGGGACAGTATTAAAAGATTTAACCAAATAACTAATCTCTTTTAGAAAATAATTTCTAAAAGATTCGGATAAACATAACAGGGCTTTTCCAATGATGACATTGGAAAAGCCCTGTTATTCTTGAAGGAAATATTATTGTTCAGTTGAGTTCATGATATGGCTTAAGCAAATTCGAATTTTCTTTAAAGACTGTCTTTCTTGAAAGTCTGATCTCTCTTTGGACCGACAGAAATGATAGAACACTTGATTTCCATAAGTTCTTCGATTCTCTCGATATACTTCTTGGCATTTGGATGCATTTCATCATAGCTCCGTGCATCTGCTACACTGTCGTCCCATCCATCGAACTCTTCGTAGATAGGTTCGCAAAGAGCAAGATCTTCAAGGCTTGCAGGAACATAGTCTATGATTTCTCCATTCAAGCGATAACCCACACAAACCTTGATTTTTTCAAGTCCTGAAAGGGTATCTATCTTCGTCAGAACCAGGGAGGTAAGTCCTGAAACCCTGATGGAAGTTTTAACGATGACAAGGTCCAGCCATCCGCATCTTCTGCTTCTGCCGGTAGTAACCCCATATTCATGGCCCTTTTCTCTGATCCATTCTCCGGTTTCATCTTCAAGTTCTGTAGGGAAAGGTCCCTTGCCCACTCTTGTCGTATAAGCTTTGGTTACACCGATAGCTTTTTCGATCATGTTTGGCCCTATTCCTGAACCAGAAGCGACACCACCTGCTGTGGTATTGGAAGAGGTGACAAAAGGATAAGTTCCATAGTCGATATCCAGCAGCATTCCCTGTGCCCCTTCGAAAAGAACCTTTTTCTGGTTTCTGATTTCGTTGTAGATGACAACGGAAGTATCCTTCACGTATGGCCTAAGTCTTTCTCCTAGTTCGAGGTATGTATTATAAATTTCTTCTACATCAAGAGGCTCTCCACCAAGAACCTTGACAATATACTTGTTCTTTTCCTCGAGATTTAAGGTCAGTTTTTGTTTAAGGGATGCAGGGTGAAGTAAATCACATACCCTTATGCCTGATCTTTCATATTTATCTGTATAGCAAGGTCCGATTCCCTTGCCTGTAGTTCCGATATCATTCTTTCCTCTTGCAGCTTCCTTGAGTTTATCCAGCACCTTATGATAAGGCATGATGACATTGGCTCTGTCACTGACGATCAGATTCTTTTCTGATGCCATAACCCCAAGACCTTTCAAATATTCAAGTTCTTCAAAAAATGCAAGCGGATCGAGAACAACCCCATTTCCGATAACATTAAGCTTATTTCCAAAGATTATTCCCGATGGGATGAGGTGAAGCTTATATTGCTTATCTCCTACCTCGACTGTATGTCCTGCGTTGTTTCCTCCTTGGAATCTCACCACAACCTCTGCTGTTTCAGCAAGATAGTCTGTGATTTTACCTTTTCCTTCGTCTCCCCACTGTGCTCCTAAAATGACTAAAGTTGACATCTTAAATCCCTCCATTCTGAATTGACACACTTATATTATCAGAAACGGACGATTTCTACAAATAATATATTATCGTATGCTATAGAATGAAGGTTAACCAAAAACCGTACGATAACGTCTGCTAAACAATTGATTGTTCACTTTTTCACTAAGGAAATCCCTGATATCAATCCTTAGAACCCCCTGCGGTTCAGGGATTAATTTAGATCTATACCAAAAAAAATGATGAAACCTGATAAATTGTTTAAAAAAACATTTGGAAAGTGATTTTAATCCTACCATGAAGTATAATTAGATTACAGAAAAGTCGCTCAATACCTGTTATCCTTGGGATACAGAGACTAACTACGATTTGGAGGGAAGAAAATCATCATTTTGCTGATTTTCGTGCTAGATGAATTTGCCAAATATGATTACTTTATTTAGAGTTTTTTTAATCCCTGTATTTATAGCCGTATATTTTAATAATCCAGATAAAAATCTGGTTTTATCTGTCGTCATATTTTTTATTGCGGGGTTTTCAGACTTTCTCGATGGTTACCTCGCAAGAAAGAATAAACAAGTAACAACTTTTGGAACAGTTATGGACCCGCTTGCTGATAAGCTGATGCTTTTGACTGTTTTAACGTCTTATGCTTATACCGGGGTTGTTCCCTACTCTATATTTATCTTGGTTCTGATCAAAGAAGTCCTGATGATTGTAGGCGGATATGTCGTCTATAAGTGGGGCATCATAAATCCTGCAAACAAGCTTGGAAAGTTTGTCACCTTTTCTTTCTATATTGGGATTTTAGTCCTGATGTTTAATAAACAGTTAGGCATCTACCTCCTTTTCTTTTCTGCGCTTCTTGGATTCATTGCAGGGATGTCCTATATCAAGACAACCCTCGACAAAAAGAAAAAGAAAACTCCATAGGCTGTTAATCACACCACTTAAAAAAACAAATGAGCCCAGATAATATCGGCATGATATTTCTGGGCTCATTTGTTTTTCTGATTATATTAAGGCTTCCTGTTTTATGTATTGAGACATTAACCTCATAAAGCATGTCTAGTGTAGTCAGTCTTTTCATTTAACACCCGCTAATATATCTCCTGAAACTTCCCGTCAACGCCATGGATCATCACCTTCATGGGTTTAGTTTTCGCCTTCTTTTTGATGTGGTCCATCGCTTCTTCCTTAGTCTTAAACTTCTCCTCTTCATCACCCTTGACGGATTTTAATACCCATCCATCGTTTTCTGCTGTAAGGTGATGCGTGATATCTGGGCTGACCTCATTGCCGCGATTATCATACCACGCTTTCGCCTGAGAAATGGCAATTGGTATTGCACGGTTAACATCGTAACCCTCATTAAGCAAAGCATTGCCAATTTCAATAGCCTTTTCTCTGATGGGCTCGTCAAGATTTTTCATAGAGTTGGGGAAATTATTCTTATTCCAAGGCATCTCTTTCACTCCTTTCTCCTCTCGAAATAACTACGATTAAACTCCGCTAACCCCATAAGTTTATGCTTTCAGTAATTATCATTCAATTTGAACTAGAGGTTACAAGAGGGACAAATTGGAAATTGTTCCTATTTCGTCTTAAAATCAATTCTTGTTTTTTGATATTTTATCATAATAATGTTAACGAAAATAGTGATATCTGCGAATAAAATAATAACTACAATCCATACATTCAGGCCATGAGGCTGAAATTTAACGTATGGATTGTAGTTAATTTCTCCAACTATTTATTAAACAAAGTTTAGTCGATATTGGCATTGAGAAAGGTATCCTTGAAATTATTGGCTTTTTTCAAGACTTCCTTACTTTCATCAAATGTAATTTTTTCTAAAGCGTCCTTATAAGAGAGAAAGGCATAATCAAGGACTTCTTCATTCTGTATGGTCACTTTTCCTGTTGAAAAACCCATATAGAATGTTACAGTCTTTTCTGTACCTTCACGTGGCGAATATCTCGTTTTTTCCTTGAATCCATCAATGATTGTGATTAACAGGCCGGTTTCTTCCATGACTTCTCTTAGAACAGTTTCCTTGTCCGTTTCATCATTTTCCTTGTGACCCTTTGGAAAATCCCAATGCTCACCAAACCTGTGCTTAATCAGGAGAAATTCCTGATATTCATTTATGATGACTGCACCGAATGACTTTTCCTTGATTTTTTTATCCTTACTGTTCAATTTCTCCTCCATCTGACAAAGCTATTTTTTCAGGTAGTATTAGTAATCCTGATGAGCCATATCAAGTCTAGCAAACTTCGAGTATTGTCCAAGCCAAGCCATTTTTACTGTACCCACTGGGCCATTTCTCTGCTTTGCAATGATACATTCAGCGATATTTTTATCTTCTGTATCCTGATTGTAGTACTCATCACGATAAAGGAACATGACAAGGTCGGCATCCTGCTCTATGGAACCTGATTCTCTTAAGTCAGACAGCATTGGTCTATGGTCGGCTCTCTGCTCAGGAGCTCTTGAAAGCTGCGACAGAGCGATAACCGGGCAATTCATTTCCTTTGCCAATCCCTTAATGGAACGGCTGATTTCAGAAACTTCCTGTTGTCTGTTTTCACCTTTTCCGCTCATAAGCTGCAGGTAATCAATGAGGATCATATCTATGCCGTGTTCAAGTTTTAATCTTCTACACTTCGACCTGATTTCAGTAACTGAAATACCTGCGGTATCATCGATATATATTTTCGCCTGAGATAGTGGTCCAGAGGCTCTTGCAATATTTTCCCAATCTTTGTCATCCAGGTCGCCATTCCTTAATTTTGTCAGCTCCACATTAGCTTCAGAGCAAAGGAACTTATAAGCCAGCTGGTCCATAGACATTTCAAGCGAAAATATGGCTACAGACTTTCCTGAACGCAATGCCGCAAATTCAGCCAGGTTAAGGGCAAAAGTCGTCTTACCCATGGATGGCCTTGCGGCGATGAGGATCATGTCCCCTTTCTGGAAACCTGCAGTCTTCATGTCAAGTTCAGGAAAAGGTGAAGCGATGCCTGTGGTAGCTCCCTTGTTGTTAAAAATCTTTTCGATCTCAATAAATCCTCGTTCAAGGATGGTGCTGATCGGTTCAAACCCACCAGTGCTTCTCTTTTCAGCAATATTGAATATCCGTTTTTCAGCATCTTCGACAACCACATCAACTTCATCCTGCTTGGAATAGCTGTCATCCATGATTTCTGTGGATGCTCTGATTAGCCTTCTAAGCATAGCCTTATCGGATACGATTTTGACATAGGAGGAGAGGTTGAGTGTCGTTGGCACTGAGGAAGCGAGCTCTGTCAGATAGGAGATTCCTCCCACATAATCGAGCTTTTCGATGGACTTCAGGTGATCAGCAAGGGTAACCAGGTCAATAGGGACATCTCGTGTGAAAAGGTCAAGAATTGACTGGAAAATAATTCTGTGACCATCCCTGTGAAAGTCGTCTGCATTCAGTTTTTCAAGCACCATGGCTATAGCATTTTTATCGAGTATCATGGAACCCAGAACGGACTGCTCGGCTTCCTGATTGTTGGGCATTATTCTCAATGGCCTGTTCTCCACGAAATTCACTCCTTAAACTAGTACAATTTTTAATAATTCATCGATATTCTTCACGGTATTGACTTCAATGTCTTCGAGCCCCATTGGAATATCATTGCGATTGTCATAGGGAATTAAGACTTGCTTTATCCCTTTACGCCTAGCCCCGTATATTTTCTCGAATATCCCACCCACAGGTTTGATCTTGCCACGAAGGGATATCTCTCCCGTTACAGCAATATCTTGCCTTACAGGCTTGTTTAGAAGGGCTGAGATGATACATACGGTGATCGCAGCTCCAGCTGAAGGTCCGTCAATCTTTGCACCACCGATGACATTGACATGAATATCATAATCACCCATATCTAGCCCTGTGATTCTTCTAATCACTGAGGCTGCATTAAAGACAGAATCCTTCGTCATACTTCCCGCAGTATCATTAAACCTTACAATCCCTTTTCCCTTTTGCTTTGATTCATAAACCATGGTTTCTATTTCAAGCGTAGAGCCAACAAATCCAGAAACAGCCAATCCATAGATGTGGCCAACTTCTTCTTCTGAATCATTGGTATTGATCTCGTATGGAGAAATCCGTGCTACTTTAATGATCTCTTCAACATCTTTAAGGGTAACGACAACCTTTTCACCCTCTTTTCTCGCATCGCGATAAAGGATAGCGCCATAAGCATCTGCCAGAAGATTGATAGCCCTTCTGCCTTCGATGGTGTAATTGGACAGGAAAGTATCAACACCTTCCTCTAAAATCACATCAAGCTTCAATGCCGCGTTTCTGACAATTCGTTTGATATCTTGTGAAGATAGCGGCTCAAAGAATACTTCTGTACATCTTGAACGCAGGGCAGGATTGATATCTGCTGGTTCCCTTGTTGTCGCTCCGATGAGGACAAAGTCTGCAGGTGCACCTTTGTCAAAGAGATATTTGATATAAAGCGGTGTATTTTCATCATCCGGATCATAATATGCAGAGGTGAATTCCACTCGTTTATCTTCAAGCACCTTAAGAAGCTTGTTTTGCAAAATTTCGTCCAGTTCGCCGATTTCATCGATGAACAGCACGCCACCGTGCGCTTCAGTCACTAACCCAAGCTTTGGTTCAGGGACACCGCCTTCAGCTAAATCTCTTTTGCTCCCTTGATAAATCGGATCGTGAACAGAACCCAGAAGAGGGTTGGTTATCTCCCTTGGATCCCATCTAAGCGTCGTTCCGTCAACTTCAACAAATTTTGCACTATCCTCATATGGGGTAAAACTGAGCTTCTTCGCTTCGTTAAGCGCAATTCTTGCTGCAGTGGTTTTCCCAACGCCAGGAGGTCCATAAAGGATGATGTGTTGCGGATACGGGGAGGATATTTTTGACAGGAGCGACTTAATCGCATTTTCCTGACCAATGATTTCATCGAAGGTTTCAGGTCTGAGGAGCGCTTGAAGATTTTTAGTCAGATGCTTTTTGTCAAGTTCAAGCAAATCATCATACTTTTTCATTGTTTTGGCATTTTCAGGACCTTTCTTCTTGCGAAGAACTGCTAGTCTCATCTCATCGATGTACTTATCCTGTTTATCCAAAAGTTCTTTTTCGACTTCTTCCTCTACCTTTTTCTGAACATAATTTCTGGCTATAATTTCAGAAATCCACTTATTGGTATCCTCAAGAACCGCAGGCAGGGAGTCTTCATTTGGCATGGAATGAAGAGATACCCCATCTGAAGCAATCTTATTTACCGCATAGGCTCTCTGATATGTATTTCCTTCAAGATGTTTCTTCAACTTGTGCTTAAATATCCTGCTTTTGACAGCACCCTTATCCAAGACATTCTCAAGAATATCCAGCTGGACATTAAGTTCAGCAATAATGTCGTTGTCTTCGTAATAAGGTTTGTTCTCCGATTTATTCAAATCAATTCTCCTTTTAGTCTTCCTGAATCGTTACTTTCAGCTTGGAGCTGATTTCAGGGTAGATCTTCACTTCTACATCATATGATCCAACGAGCTTTATTGTATTCACCAATATTTTCTTCTTGTCAATTTGGGTTCCAAAAGTTTTGTTTACAAGCTCTGCAATGTCCTTGTTTGTTATCGCGCCAAACAGTCTGCCATTTTCGCCTACTTTTGTCTTGATGATCAGTTCTTTATTTCTCATCTGATCTGCTATCTTTTGCGCAGCTTCTGTTTCCTGAAGCTTTACTTTTCTTTCATTTTCTTTCTTCTGGTTGATGATATGGAGATTTCCAGCTGTAGCTACTTCAGCAAGCTTTCTTGGAAAAAGAAAATTTCTTGCGTATCCATCAGATGCTTCAAGGATATCTCCTGCTTTACCTAAGTCTTTAACATCTTTTAATAATATTATCTTCATGCGTTATTCTCCTCTTTCTTGTGTTTTGTTATAGCATTCATCAAAGCTTCATGGGCTTCATCCATGGTACTGTTCATTATCGTGGCACCAGCCATTGTCATGTGGCCTCCGCCTCCGAGTTCTTCTAGAATGATCTGGACATTCATTTCTTTTAAAGATCGTCCATTTATTATTATATCATTATCGACTTTAGTTAACACAAAAGCGCCATTGATATTCTTAAAATTAGCAAGTTCGTCAGCTGCTACAGCTGAAATTAGGATATCGTCAGATTCCATGACTTTTGCGATCGCAATATTGTCAACTATTTTAGCGCTTTTTATGATGTCTGACTTTTTGTTGTAGTGTTCAATATCCAATGCAAACATTTCGCGAACCTCTTGAGTTCTCGAACCTTGCCTTTTAAGGAATGAAGCAGCATCAAATGTCCTAACCCCTGTCTTGAAACTGAAACTTTTTGTATCTACACGAATACCGGCAAACAGCGCTTCAGCTTCCATAATGGTAAGTTCAGGTTTCTCAAAGATATACTGGATGATTTCTGTGACCAGTTCTGATGTCGATGAAGCATAAGTTTCGATATAGGAAAGTGTGGTCCCCGTAATTTGATCAGGTGCTCTTCTGTGATGATCGATAATAATCACCTTATCAAAAAGTTCGATAAATTCCTTATCAAGAACATAAGTGTTTGCATGAACATCAACAATGATCAGCACATCATCCTTGTGAAGCATCTCTCTTGCCCTTTTAGGCGAAATGATTGCTTGCTTGTACTCTTCTTGAACAATAAATTTTTCATAAAGAGGGACGATATTATCAAAAGGTTCTTCAAGAAGGATAAATCCTTTTTTCTTAAGGCCTCTTGCAATAGCCTTGATTCCAATAGCTGCACCAAAACAGTCCATATCCGGGTTCCTGTGACCCATGATAAAGACGTTCCTGCTTTCTTTGATGATATCCTTTAGAGCCGTCGCGATTACTCTTGACCTTACCCTTGATTTTTTCTCAATTTCTTTTGAAGAGCCCCCAAAAAATTCAAGATTCGTAGGGGTCTTGATGACTACCTGATCACCACCTCTTCCTAAAGCCAGTTCTTTTGCCGCTTTAGCCAGTTGATGATTTTCTTCTGGTGAAGATCCCATCGTGCCTATACCAATACTTAAAGTAGGTTCTATCGTATTCCCTTGGTTGATATTTTTTATTTTATCAAGAACAGGAAACTTCTTTCTCTTTTCCTCATTGATATAATAATCAGAAACAATGAGAATAAATTTGCTGTTTTCATATCTTCTGACAAGCGCTTTTATCTCATGGGCATAAGCGTAAACAAAATTTTCAATTTCAGCCAGAAGGAACGGTTTCTTTTCTCCATCTATACTTCCAAGGAGATCACTGTAATTATCGATTTCTACCGTAATTACTGAAACCATCTTCTTCTCCGCTTCTTTTATAAGCGTAACATCATTGAATATGAGCAGCTTAAGGTCTTCATTGAATTCACCCTCAGTATGTTCAACGGCAATGACATTGATGTGATATTCCTTTTCCTTGATGATGGCATCAACAGCACCACTGCTTTTAAGTGAAAGAATTTCTTCCTTTTTTGAAAGAAGGATATCCTCTATTCTGAAGTTGTGTTCTTTCTTCATAAACAGGTCCAGGGTTGCGTTGTTATACCATATGATTTCACCAGAATTTCTGACGAGTGTAATTGCTATTTTTTCATTTTCCATGGCTTTGACCACGGACGTTGTCATCTTACCTAAGATGTTAACAATGAATTTTTCCCACTTTTTCTTCTTATAGGTGTACAAGGAATTCAGATAGATGATCAATCCAATAAAGACAGCCAAAAGGACTGTCGCTTCAATCCAGTTTCCGTCTGCATAGAGGAACAGAATCGAAATTACGGTAATGATACTATAGAGATAATCACTTTTTCTAATTTCGTAATACTTTACCATTAGGGGCCCTCATTTCTTGAAACTAAGCAATACGTCTATTTTGTGTTTTTAGTCCTGCTTTTCAATATCTGATATAGCCCATTTTCCGATAGTGTCCTAAAATCAAACGCGCTATCCAAAACTCCTGCAATGACTACGATATAGAAAAGGCTGGAAGTCAAAATAAAAAACATCATGACGATTCTGAAGAATGCAGGATACTTTAACTTTGTTTTCATCAGAAAACTGATCAGTGAAACTCCGCCAATTCCTCCAACAACGATGAACAGATTGTTTCCAAGCTGCATGATTCCTTCAGCGCCAGCAATGTTTAGTTTCATCCCCATGATACCAACCATGGAAAGAGCCAGAGTCACAACGACCAATACCATATTCGATTTAATTTGAATGAACTTTGGAAATGGTTCGACATGGATTCCAATTCTCTTGAAAACAGCTTCTGATACCTTGTATATAAATGTCGCTGAAATAATTGCATACCACGCAAGCCCAGTTGGCATAGCCACGAGAAGATTCTGTACGGTCATTGTTGCAAATGGGTTGTTGTTCTTAAGCTCCGCCACATCAATTCCCATACCCTCATATACTTTTATCGCTTCTGCCATCGATGTCTTCATCGTATCAACAAGCATTTCTAAAAAGCCTACAAGGTTGGTGTTCGTAAGAATTGTAATATTCACATAAGCCATGATTACAGCTCCAATTGCCACGGAAACTGCTAAAACCAAAAGATTGATAAGCGGACTGACATTTTTTTCTATCATGAAAATGAGTCCGAAACCGATGCAGAAATTCAGGATAGTTAAAGTTAATCCATAGATTGGAAATGTAAACATGGAAAGCAGTATGGCTGTAATGACAAATGCAATCACAGCATTGGTTTTACCACCCTTCACATAAATTAACGCAACGATTATTGGTGCAACCGCCAAGGAAACCATGGAAAAGAAAGGTAATTCACTCATTAGTGAAAATACGATGAGAAGTGCCGTCAATATTGACGTGTATACCATTTTCTTTGTATTGTTAGTGCTACTTGTATTATTCATTTTAATCATTTTCTCCCATATATAAACGTATTTTCAATCCGATGAAAGCAACTATTTTACATGACATCCACCAGTATATTACATCTATTGTAATTTTAAATATTGTTCAATGCAAGAAAACTATGGATATAAAAAACCGTGATCCAAAGGACCACGGTTTAAAATACTTCTAGTCTTGTGTGAATGGAAGTAGGGCTATGTTTCTTGATCTCTTTATTGCGTCTGTAAGTGTTCTCTGATGTTTTGCACATGTACCGGAAATTCTTCTAGGTAATATCTTACCTCTTTCTGTGATGAATTTTCTCAGTTTAGAAACATCTTTGTAATCTATATGATCCACTTTGTCAACGCAAAATTGACAAACTTTTCGCTTAGCTCTTCTTCCTCTAGGATTAGTCTTTTTAAAATCCCTCGATGAGTTCTCTCTGCTCATTGGTTTACCTCCTTACCTTTCGTTTAGAATGGAATATCCCCGTCATCAATCGGTGTCATATCTTCAAATGAAGATGACCCGTATCCAGCATCGCTGTTGCCATTGAATCCGCCCTCATTAGGTGAGTTCTTCGCTCCCCATTCAAGGAACTGGATTTCTTCTGCAACAACTTCAGTAACATATCTTCTTCCGCCGTCCTTAGCTTCATAAGATCTGGTTTGGATTCTTCCGGCGATTCCGATAAGTTTACCCTTGCTCATATACTGAGCAGTTGATTCAGCTGATTTTCCCCATATTACTACAGGAATAAAATCTGCTTCCTTCTGGGCTTCCTTAGAAAATCGTCGATCCACAGCCAAAGTAATTGTTGTAACTGCAGTACCTGAACCTGGAGTGTATTTCAATTCCGGATCTTTAGTTAATCTACCAATTAAAACTACTTTATTCATAGCTGCACCACCTTACTTATCTAATTTGACAATGATATGTCTGATTACGCCGTCTGTGATTCTGAATATTCTGTCTAACTCTTTAGGTAATTCAGGCTCTGCCTGGAAATTAAATAGAACATAGATACCTTCGTTAACTTTGGCTATTTCGTAAGCAAGTCTTCTCTTACCCCATAGATCAACGTTATCGATGACTCCACCTTCTGTTTCGATTACACCCTTAAACTTATCAACAGCAGTCTTGACTGCCTCCTCGTCGAATGATGGATGTAATATGAAAATACATTCATAGTTTCTCATCATTTCACCTCCTCCCCCCGGACTCTGGCCATGCTTTAGCATAGCGGGGATTACATCATTAAATTTTAGCACTTATAATTCCATTATGCAAATGTTATTTTTCCTTAATCACTTTTTTGGCATCTTTTTCAAATTTATTTCTTGGAAGCATAACGATCCGATTACACCCAGTGCACTTGATCTTAATATCAGCACCTAACCTGATTATTTCCCATTCGTAACTGCCACAGGGATGTTGTTTCTTCATTTGTACTACGGTTCCGATATCATATTCTTTAATCATTTTCTTCATACTCCCTGACTACTATTATACTCATTCTTGTTACCTTATATAATGCCTTATAATGAAGTCCGGAATCAAGCACTTTATTTGCAGCATCAATTTCGGTTGGGGTCAATCTTAAGCTTATCCCGCAACTCCCGAGGATTTGTGGGGGGGTAGGATAAACCGCATGTGGGATATTTCTATCATTAAATTCAGCTTCTCCCTTTAGGGCATCGGAAGTATTTTTAAAAACCAACAAGTAAAATTCCATAGTGATCCTCCACATTCATTCTTCCTGCATCAATTAGTCTTGTTTATTGTATGATCATTATACATGATAGGTTAGACGCTTTGCCACTAGGTGAAATTATCGTATTTACGCTTTTTATTATTATTTTTTTGTGATATTAAGCAAATCATTGGTTTCATGACATATAATTAGGTATATCTATAATTGGAGAATGAATATGATTTATTTTGACAACGCATCAACCTCTCTGCAAAAACCTGAAAAGGTCGCTTTAGCGGTATATGAGGCTATAAAAAACGGGAGTGGAAATCCAGGCCGAGGCGCAAATAGAATTTCCATGGACGCTGGAAGAGTTATCTTGAACTGCAGATTAGAACTCATGAAACTCTTGCAAGGTGATAAATCTGAAAATGTTATTTTCAAATCATCTGTCACGGAGTCCTTAAACACTATGATTCTTGGTCTCTTAAAACAGGGCGACCATGTCATCACCTCTGTTATGGAACATAATTCAGTTTTAAGACCATTGGAATCTTTACGGATGAAGGGAATCATCACATACGATCTTATCGGAACTGATTCAAATGGGAAAATTAATATTGAGGAAATTAAATCCCTTGAGAAACCTGAAACAAGAGCTGTCATATTATCCCATGTCTCAAACCTTACGGGTTCTATACAGCCTTTGGAGAAAGTAAGAGAGCTTCTCTTCAACAAAGAAATCTTTATTATTGCAGACTGTGCCCAAAGCGCTGGCTATATAAATGTAGGAATAAAAAATCTGAATGTCGATGCTATCGCATTCACTGGACATAAGGGACTTCTTGGTCCTCAGGGTACAGGCGGATTCCTGTTAAATGACAGGCTAAATAGTGAACTCCAGCCCATTTTTACCGGGGGTACAGGTTCTGATTCCCTCAGTCTGTTACAACCAAGTTTTCTACCCGATAAATTTGAGGCTGGAACACATAATACACCGGGAATTTCAGGCTTATTTGAAGGAGTTAAGCATATAAATAATATATCTATAGATATGATAATTAAAAAGAATAGAATCTTAATGACTCATTTTATAGAAGAGATTAGTTTAATTCATAATCTTGAGATTCAAGGTTCTCTGGATATCGAAAGGAGAATTCCAAATTTCTCCCTGAAATTTAAGAACCTGGATAGTTCCGAAGCCGCCTTTCTTTTAGAAACGCAATATGAAATCATAACTCGATCCGGATATCATTGTGCACCACTCGCGCATAAAGCACTAGGAACTGAGCATTCTGGAACCGTCAGAATTAGTTTTGGCCACTATACAACGCTTGCCGAAATTGACGATTTACTCGCAGCATTAAGAATTTTAAGTGAGGTGTAACATGGAAGATAATCAAAGTTCCTATATTAAAAAATACGATAAGATCATCATTTACTTTGTTATCTATACAATTGTATTTATAACATTCGTTAAAACCTTGCCTTATACCATCCCTTTTGTTTTAGCGCTAATTATCGCATCCATCATTACTCCAATTATTAAACTCTTAGCCAAGTGGACGAAGCAGAAAATTGGTAATAACTTGCTGATTTTGTTTTCGATGCTTATCTTTTACGGAATTATTGGCACACTTGTCACCTTCTTCATCATTAAAGTATTTGATCAATCGACTCTTTTGATTACTAACGCAATAGAATACATCAATACCAATTATGAAAGTATTGCAAAATGGGTTCAAGCGCAATATGAATGGCTCATCTCTAATATCCAGAATTTAGATCCTAGTATTATAGAATCTGGGAGAACAATGCTCGGAACAATGCTAAACTCTCTTCAGAATATCCTGGTGAGCATAGGCTCAGCGATTGGTGGCTTTGCATTAACACTTATCAGTCAGGTACCAACATTCTTTTTAATTGTTATTTTTACAGTGGTTTGTTCTTTCTTCTTTACAAAAATGTTTTTAAAGACCCCCGATGTCATGTATAAGTACCTACCTACTTCCAAGAGTGATGATAAAAGACTTAAATATATCATCGGTGAAGGAAAAAACATGGTGATCAGGTATGGACTATCCTACTTGCTTGTCATTTTAATTACTGGAGCAATCTCTACGGTCGGTTATATGATCATGGGTATACCCTATGCCCTGATTTTAGGCGTAATTACAGCATTTCTTGATCTAATGCCGGTTCTTGGTGTCTCAGCCGCTTATGTTCCACTTGCAATCTATTATTTAGCGATAGGCAACTATACAATTCCCGTTGGACTTGGAATTCTTTATATTATAGTTGCAGTAGGACGAAATATCTGGGAACCTCGAATTGTTGCAAGTTCTCTCGATATGAATCCAATCATTACAATTATGGCGATCTTTATCGGACTCAAGCTCAATGGAATTGTTGGGATGTTTTACCTGATGTTTATGGCCGTGGGATACAAGGTACTTCAGAAAGTGAAAGTTCTAGATACATTTGAAGATCCTGCCCCCCCTACACATTGATAACTAAGAATGAGCTGATTAACTAATTTTATTTTGATATACAAAAAAGGAGTTTCAAATTTGCTAGATGCAAGTTTGAAACTCCTTTTTTGTCATGTATTATAATTCCGTATTATAATTCCGTATTATTTCTTTTCTAGTCCCAGTGCTTTATTCATGGCATAAATCTCTTCTTCCGATAAAGCATATTTCGATGTTCCTTTTTGTACAGGTTTTGCATAAGATGTACTCGTATTTCTACCGAAAATACTCGAAATGATGACCCCATCATTTTTATCGTCTAACATAGCGATACTGTAACTCAGGTCACTACCAATGTCTTCAAACGCTTTATATCTTACTACGCCTACTTTTTGAACACAATGTGTAATCTGATTGTTAAGCAACCTGATTTGATCCAATGCCAAGATGCTGCCCTCTGAAGCATCATCAATTCTCTTCTGATAGGAAAGCATCATTTCTTCAAGTGAGCTCTTATCAGCATTCTTCATTAATCTCTCATATCTTTTTTTCATTCTTCGATTTTTAACAAGAACAGTGATTAGTATAATTGTATATACTATAAACATAATAATGATAACAAGCATAATTATCGGTAAATATTGATCAACAAATTGAGAAACCATCGTATAATCCATTTTAACTCCTACTCTTCCATTTTAAGATAATCTAAAATTCTTTCCAACTCATCTGCGCTATAATACTCTATTTCTATTTTGCCTTTGTTTTTTGCTTTTGGCTTAAGCATAACCTTAGTTCCCATCGTTGTGGAAAGTCTTTTTTCTAAATCTTTGAAATATGGATTCAGTTTGTGTGTCTTCATTACTGGTTTTGCTTTGTGATAATTGGATACCAGCTGCTCAGTTTCTCTAACATTAAGCCCATTGTCTATCGCTTTTTGGGCTATATCAAACTGTTCATTTTTATTTTCCAGACCCAGTATTGCTCTTCCATGTCCTTCAGTAAGAATCTCTTCCACAAGAAACTCCTGTACACGCTCATCAAGATTCGTTAGCCTGATAGTATTAGTTATGGAAGTTCTTGATTTTCCAATCTTTCTTGCCAACTCTTCTTGTGTGATTTTGAAGTCATCGATAAGCCTTCTATAAGCATTCGCCTCTTCAATAGGATTAAGGTCTTGCCTTTGAATATTTTCGATTAACGATATTTCAAGCACAGCAGAATCAGTAAGATCCATGATAATAACGGGAACCTCTTTTAGATTTGCTGTTTTTGCGGCTCTCCATCGTCTCTCTCCAGCGATAATCTTATAATCGTCTTTATCTTTTTGAACAATAATTGGTTGTATTAATCCATGTTCTCTAATCGATTCTGCAAGCATCGCAATTTTATCTTCGTCAAAATACTTTCTTGGTTGTTCTTTGTTTGGCTTAATCTTGTTAATATTGAGTACGTTTATATTTTCGTCATCCTCTGGAATCAAGGAATCCAGTCCACGACCTAATCCAAACTTCTTAACCACTTTATCACTCCTTAATTTGTTTTCTTAAGAATTCATCAGCAAGATCCGAGTAGGCTTCCGCCCCTTTTGCCTTTGGATCGTATAGCGCAATTGGTAGTCCAAAACTAGGCGCTTCAGCTAGTCTTATGTTTCTTGGAATGGAATTTTCGTAGACAAGCTCTCCAAAATAGCTCTTGAGTTCTTCTGCTACCTGAAGTTGTAGGTTTCTTCGCGAATCAAACATAGTGAGAACAACGCCTTCGATTTCCAGGTTCTTATTGAGTCCTTTTTTGACTTTTTGGATAGTTTTAATCAGTTGGCTTATTCCTTCCAGTGCATAATACTCACACTGCATGGGGATGAATACAGTATCCGAAGCAGTTAATGCATTTATGGTGAGAAGGCCGAGTGATGGTGGACAATCGATAATCAAATAATCATATAGTTCCTTGATTTCTTCAATTTTCTTTTTTAAGATTGATTCTCTATTTTCCATTCCACCTAATTCGAGGTCTGCTCCTGCAAGGTCCATATTTGATGGGACAATATCTAGATTTTCAATGTTTTCAACAGATATGATGACATCTTTTATTGCAACATCTGTTAATAGAAGCTCATATGTCGTATTTGTCAGATTTTCTTTATCGATACCAAACCCGCTTGAAGTATTACCCTGGGGATCAATATCTATGACAAGTACTTTATGACCTCTTAATGCAATATATGCTGCCAAGTTGATGTTTGTAGTGGTTTTCCCTACTCCACCTTTTTGGTTAAATATACTTACAACTTTCATTTATATCTCCTATCACTATAACTAGTGGTTTTCTTCGCACCTTTTATAACTTTATTATTCTATGTATGATTATAACCCTATTATGTGATGAATAAAAGAAATTATCCATATGTTTCACGTGAAACATTCAATTAATAACATTTTTCACAATTGCTTTACTTAGAAATGTTATTTCCATTTCTTAATTGAAACTAAATTTGATAAACATAATGTTTCACGTGAAACATTCAAAAGCTTTTCGGACACGATAATATACTTTCTTATATAAACTCTACTTAGTTCGAAGTTTGTGGTTGGTATAGAAAATTTATCACGATTTGAAACTGACATAAAATGGATTATATATTAATTACTTAGTATAATATCGATATAGTGATTAAATCCCTATGGAGTTTCAATAAATAAATGAATACTAAAATTAAAATAAGATGTAGAGGAAGTTAAACAAAATGACAATTGAAAAAACCAATTTATGTCCTGTGTGTAAAAGACAAGGTACCCTTGTAAAAAACATTACTGTGAAGCATATCGTAAATGATGAGTTGTTGGATCAAATTGGCGACAGTGACTATTTTTTATGTCTGAGTGATGAATGTGAAGTAAGCTACTATAATGCAGAATCAAAAATACAGTTTGAAAAACATCAGTTAAGAGTTCCACTATGGTTTAAAAAAGATGCAAATCCAAAATACGCTTGCTATTGTAGTAAAGTAACAGAAGATCAAGTCATCAACGCTATAGTGCAAGGCGATGCTACTACCATGAAAGAGGTTCTAAAAATAACTGGTGCAATGAGTAATTCCCAATGTCTAAAGAAAAATCCTTTAGGGAAATGTTGCCATCAGATTATACAAGAGGCAATGGACAAAGCACTCGCGTTGAAATAGCCGGGATTTTACCAGTCATTGTTAACCTATCGTAACCATAAGGATTTACCAGAATCCCTTTTTAAAAAAACATTTCAATACTCCTCTAAAACACAAGTAATTTTAATGTTAATACATCAAAATTGAACATCTTATTTTACATACATCCTTTGCTAGTACTCGTATTCAGCCATTCACTTCTACAATGTTTCACGTGAAACATTGTAGAAGTATTGATCTTTACTAGTAATCTATAAATGAATGAACTCATTTCGATGACCATCATTTTAGAAATATCAAGTAGACTTTTTCTGATTTCAATATAGTTACCTTTTATTTATTGATAATATAAATATTGAAATACGCAAATGGAATCCCCTTCCTTATAGCAAGCGTAAGCAAAAAAGCACACAGAATTCTCTTTAAGGAGATTCTGTGTGCTTTAAGATTATAGATAAATTAAAAGAGTAGAGATAGGTACAACTCCGTTACAATGTTTCACGTGAAACATTGTATAAAACAATTCAGGCAAGTAGCTTACCCCTATCTTCCCAAAGGTTTTTTAATGGCTAGTGAGGATCTTGGATAAATCTTGGGAGTATTTTTGATTTTCTTAATGATCACCAGCTTATGATTAAGGTCCGTTCCCTCAATCTCAACTTCCATGATTTCTTCAAGCTTACCACCTAAAAGGCTTATGGCATGTTTAGCTTCGTTAACTTCTTCTTCTACAGTCGGTCCCTTTAGTGCGATAAAATATCCTCCAACTTTTACATAAGGCAAACACAGCTCTGACAACAGTGTCATATTTCCTACAGCTCTGGAAATCGCAATATCATACATCTCTCTTAGTTCTGGGTTTCTTCCGCCATCTTCAGCTCTGGCATGGACAAATTTTACATCTTCTAGCTTAAGATCAGCTACCACTTCTTTTAAAAAATTAAGTCTCTTATTTAGAGAATCCAGCAATGTTAGTTTAACGAGAGGATTCACGATTTTAATTGGTAACCCTGGAAATCCAGCACCTGTACCAACATCTATAATTGATTCAGCATCTTCTAAAGGTCTGAATTTGAATGCTTTCAATGAATCGATAAAATGTTTGGTGATAATCTCCTGGTCTTCAGTGATGGCAGTAAGGTTCACCTTCTCATTCCATTCCTTAAGCAGTTCCATATATCTAATGAACTTATCATATTCTTCTGTTGAAAATAGCCTGCCAACGTCATTTAAACTACTTTTCATTAAATCATAATACATATTAGAGACTCCTTTCATTTTTTTGGCTTTCCAGGTAAATTTGAATTACGGTAATATCCGCTGGATTAACACCACTAATTCTTGAAGCTTGCCCTAGATTGATTGGTCTCATCTTATTGAGTTTTTGTGAGGCTTCAATTCTAAGTCCTTTGATCTTAAAGTAATCCTCAATAGAGTCGAGCTTCCTGTTTTCATACTTAGCGAATTGCTCTACTGCTTCAAATTGCTTTTTAATATATCCTTCATACTTGCTCATAATATTGACTTCTTCAGTAATGTCTATTCGTAGTTTTGGTCTATCAACATCAAGATCAGCCACTTTGAAATAGTCCAGTTCTGGTCTTTTGATTAGTTCATATAGAGATATTGGTTTCTTCAATTCCGTTGAGCCTAGGGAAATGAGGTAATCATTGACTTCCTTTTTTCCTGTAACTTGAAGATTTTGTATTCTCTCTATTTCTATCTCGATCATATGCTTTCTCTTCAAGTACTTTTCATACCTGATATCGCTCACGAGGCCTATTTTGCGCCCAATTTCTGTTAACCTTAAATCAGCATTGTCTTGACGGAGAAGCAGCCTGTATTCAGCTCTTGAAGTCATCATTCGATATGGCTCGTTTGTTCCCTTCGTGACGAGATCGTCGATCAACACTCCGATATAGCCCTGAGATCTAGTGATAACAAGCTCTTCTTCACCTTTAACGCGTAATCCCGCATTGATACCTGCAATAATACCCTGAGCTGCAGCTTCTTCATAGCCTGATGTACCATTAATCTGTCCGGCTCCATAAAGTCCCTTCAGATTTTTGAATTCCAAAGTCGGATTTAACTGTAGTGGATCAATCATCTCATATTCTATGGCATAACCGGTTCTAGTAATTTCAATATTTCTGAATGCTGGAATAGTCTTTAGCATCTCTATCTGAATTTCTTCAGGAAGCGAGGAAGACATTCCCTGCACATACATTTCGTTTGTATCTCTGCCTTCTGGTTCAATAAATATCTGATGTCTTTCCTTATCAGGGAACCTGTAGATCTTATCTTCCACTGATGGGCAATATCTAGCTCCGACACCTTCGATACTTCCATTGAACATCGGCGATCGGTCAATGTTTTTAGCAATTACTGCATGGGTATCCTTATTGGTATAAGTAAGGTAGCAGCTTATTTGTTTCCTATCTATTGGAACATCCAGGAACTCATCATTCGTAAAGGAAAATGGAATAATCCTTTCATCACCTTTCTGTTCCTCCATGAGCGAAAAGTCAACGCTTCGCTTATGAACTCTAACTGGGGTTCCTGTTTTAAACCTGTGCATGACAAAGCCCAATTTTCCAAGGTTTTCAGGCAAAATCTTTGCCGACCCCAGCCCATTAGGACCACTTTCGTAATTTGCCTCACCGATGATTACTTTACTTGCCAGGTAAGTTCCTGTGCATAGAATAACCGATTTCGAATAGAAGTTTCCCCCATTTCTTGTGGCAACGCCTTGTACAGTCCCATCTTCTACGAGGATATCTGTTACTTCGATTTGTCTTAAAAACAGATTATCCGTATTCTCGATGACCTTTCTCATTTCCTTCTGATACTCCACCTTATCTGCCTGAGCCCTTAATGAATGCACTGCGGGTCCTTTGGAAGTATTCAGCATCCTTGACTGAATCAGTGTCTTGTCAATATTAATTCCCATCTCTCCACCCAGGGCATCCAGTTCTCTGACCAAATGTCCCTTTGATGTTCCTCCGATATTGGGATTACATGGCATAAAAGCCAGGCTTTCGATATTCATGGTGCACATCAGAGTCTTAAGTCCCATTCTGGCTGAGGCCAATGCGGCTTCGCAACCTGCATGGCCGGCACCAACAACGATAACGTCATAATTTCCAGCATTATATGTAATCAATTTAATTCTCCTCTATTTTCCTATGCAGAAGTCTGAAAAGATCTTGTCGATCAAATCTTCTGAAAGGGTATCGCCTGTAATTTCTCCAAAATAGTTCCATGCCGCGCTGATGTCTATTGCAGCCAAATCTAATGATATTCCAACATCTACAGCTTCTTTCGCTTCAATCATTTTTTCATTTGCGCGCATGAGAGCCTCTTTATGTCTATGATTTGTCACCATGAGATCCTTAACTTCGATATTCCCATGAAAAAACATATCTTTGATCTTCTTCTTAAGATCATTTATCCCGAAGCCGTTTAGGGCTGATATTGAAATGGTTTCGCCCATATCCAATTCATCAGCAATCAATTTATCATCCAAATCGCTTTTATTTAACAGTGTTATACTTTTTCTATTTCCTATATATTCTATTATATCTCTATCTTCTTTATCAAGCGGACGTGATCGATCAAGTACAAAGACAATGAGGTCGGCCTCATCGATTTTACCTTTGGAACGGTCAACGCCTAATTTCTCTACAATATCTTCGGTTTCCCGTATTCCAGCTGTATCCATGATTTTTATCGGAATTCCTTCGATATTAAGATATTCTTCGATAATGTCTCTCGTTGTTCCCGGAACATCCGTGACAATGGCTCTATTTTCCATGAGCAGAGCGTTTAAGAGCGAGCTTTTGCCTACATTGGGTTTTCCAATGATCGCTAGACTAAGACCGTCTCTAAGGATTTTACCTTCCTCAGAGGTCGTGAGGAGGTTCTTGACCTTTTCTATAAGTATGCTGAGCTTTTCACTGACCTCTTGGCCGGTCGTAAATTCAAGATCCTCTTCAGGAAAGTCTACAGTCACCTCGATAAATGCAAGGATATTCAGAATGCTTGCTCTGATCTCCTTGATTTCATTAGATAATCTTCCCTCGCTTTGTCTCATGGCAGATTTCATGGAAAGTTCCGTTTTAGCCTGAATGATATCAATGACCGCTTCAGCCTGAGAAAGGTCTATTCTTCCGTTTAGGAAAGCCCTCTTCGTGAATTCACCTGGTTCAGCCGGTCTTGCACCCGCTTTGTAGACCTCATTTAGTACAGACTCAGTGGCAACTCTTCCACCATGGCAATTGATTTCAACCACGTCTTCAGCGGTAAAGCTTTTTGGCCCGCTAAAGAAGCTGACAAGAACCTCATCTATGGGTTCCTTGCTCTCCATTGCTACGATATGCCCGTAGTGCATTCTAAACGTCTTGGCTTCCAAGAAACTTCGTCCATTTTTTTGTTTGAATATCTTGTCAGTGATTTGTTTTGCATCACTACCAGATATTTTTATTATTGAAACACCGCTTTCTCCAAGTGAGGTTGAAATTGCAGCTATTGTCTCGTATTCTCTCATCATTTCCTCCAATGATAAAAACCTGCTAAGTTTTTATCTTACCTAGTTCCAATATATTCTATACTAATCCATCACATTAATCATGAAAATTTACGATTTCACGAATTATTCATGAATTGGCAGCCTATGGTTAAAAAATCCGTCTATCCAGATGTTTTAACCATACTCTGACACTTTGTCTTAAAATGAACAAAAAAGCCTGAGAAAGTCTCAGGCTCATTGTTACTTATCCAGTTCTATTACCACTCTTCTAAAAGGTTCATCGCCAACGCTAAAGGTCTTTACTTTCGTATCTTCCTGTAGCTTTGAATGGATGATTCTTCTTTCATATGGATTCATTGGCTCGAGCTTCATGGCCCTTCCATATTTCTTTACCTTATAAGCAGTCTTTTCAGCAAGTCTTTCTAATGTTTCTTCTCTTTTTTGTCTATATCCTTCGGTATCAAGGACAACTCTCACGTATTCTCCATCTCTTCTCTTGTTGATCACGAGACTTGTGAGGTATTGGAGGGAATCAAGTGTTTCGCCTCTATAACCAATGATAAGACCCATCTTTGGACCTGTCAGATTAACCTTAAGTATATTATCTTCAAGCTTGGTTTCAATTTCAGCAAGGATTTCCATGGAATCTAAAACTCCCTTTAAGAAGTCTTTCGCTTCAACTTGGATATCCTTCTTCACTGGCTCCACAGGCTTCACTGTGACCTTGATCACTGCTGGGCGGGTTCCAATAAGGCCTAGAAGACCCTTGCTTCCTTCTTCCAAAACTTCATATGTAATTTTATCTTCTGTTACATTGAGCTCTTTAAGTGCAACTGAAAGAGCATCGGTTACGGTCTTACCTGAAAATTCCATACTATTCATTTCAATACCACCTTATCTGGCAAATATTAATACTTACTTTTTGTCTTCATTCTTTAGTGCTAGTTTTTCTGCATTCTTTTTCTCTGATGCATTAATAAGAAGGCCTTGGAACACTCTAAAGAGATTACCGGTTACCCAATATAGACCAAGTGCAGAGTTAGATGTATACGTAATCCAACCAAACAATGCAGACATGGCATACTGCATCTTGTTAGCTGATGCTGTTGCTGGATTTTCTGGCATTCCCTTAGTCTTCATCGTAGTGATATAGGTAGAAAGAAGCATCGTTCCAACTGATAATGCAGATAGAATGATGTTATGGTTCGCAGCTAAATCCGGAATAAGAAATGTAAATCTCATTCCAGTCAATTTTCCTTCTGCAACAAGTTGTCTAAAGACACCAAACATCGCAATGAATATTGGATATGTGATGAGTAATGGGAGACACCCGCCAAACATGCTGACATTATTGTCTTTATACAGCTTCATTTGAGCTTCTTGCATTTTTTGTGGGTCATTCTTATACTTAGCCTGTAATTTTGTAAGTTCAGGCTGAAGAGCCTGAGTCTTTTTCATTGATCTCATCTGGCTAAGATTTACAGGCAGCATTATTACGTTGAACAGCACAGTAAATAGAACTATTGCGAGTCCCCATTGTGTTCCAGGGTCTTTCACGAATAATTCTACAACAGTCTTTAACTGTTCAAATATCCAAATAAACAGTTGGTTTAATTGAGACAATCCTCTTACCTCCAAGGTTTAGTCATTCTACAGGATCATTCAAATTACCTTTATAGAAAGGATGGCATCTAAGTATTCGCTTAATTGCCAAATAGCTTCCTTTTAAAGCGCCATACTTTTCTATCGCAGCTATGGCATAAACTGAGCATGTAGGCGTAAACCTGCAACTCGGTTGCTTCAGGGGTGAAATATATTTTCTGTAGAACCTAATTATTATTAGTAGTATTTTTTTCATCATTAAACATACCCGCCTTCTTAAAGACGTGCTTGAGAGCTTTTTCCATCTCTTCATAGGACTTGTCATGACTTGATACCCTAGCGATTATCGCAAAATCATAGCCTTTAACAAAGTGATCCTTATTAAGTCTGTATGATTCACTGATAAGCCGCTTTACTCGACTCCTGACTACGCTTTTTCCCACTTTTTTGCTGACTGAAATACCAAGTTTGTTATATGGTTCGCTATTCAGAAAATTTTTCCTGTCTTTGAAGACATACAACACTAAAAGATTATTGGCAAAGGATCTACCTCTCCTGTATACCTGCTGAAATTCCGAGTTTTTTCTAAGTTTTTCATGTTTCATGGAGATAATCCTTTCTGATTATAGAAAAAGGTCACTAGAAGCGACCTTTAAGCTGATAATCTTTTTCTTCCTTTTGCTCTTCTTCTCTTAAGAACGTTTCTTCCGCTCTTAGTAGCCATTCTTTTTCTGAAGCCGTGTTCTTTCTTTCCTTGCTTCACTTTAGGCTGAAATGTCATCCACATGATAACACCCCCTTCATTTAATATTCATCATATTATACTTAAGTTCCAAGTTCTACAAACCTAACCTAATATTACGATTTTACTACACTATTATACTCATGACATCCTTGGGTGTCAAGATTTGTTGATATCTGAAATTAATTCGTATTTAGCCCTACGAATTGTGGATAACTTATTGAACAAGCTTGTTTTTATATGTTATTATATTAAGTACCTGTTGATAAGTATTTCAAAAATCGCGTCTTATCCACAGGTGTTGATAACTTTGTGGATAAGTTGTTTATAGTGTGTATACAATTTAAACCATTAGGGTTCAAATCATTGAAAACCAACGGTTTCAAGGAATCTCACAATGTTGATAAATCTTTTTTGAATAAGGTATAAGTCCTATGAATAATAAGATAATAACATTATAAACACCTTAAACATGATTTTTATTAACATAACACCAAGCTATTTTTAATGATGAAAAAAATGTAGATAAACTGTGTATTACTTGTTCATAACAGTTTATTTAAATTTTTTTTGTTTATTTATTTTTTTAAGGAGGACAATATTCATGGATACCCAATTAAACGAGACATGGGATAAGGTACTGAAAATATTGAAGGTAGAAATAATGTCTGAGGTCAGTTATAACACATGGATCCTGGGACTTAAGCCTATCGGAATAAAGAATGGGGTATTTATGATCGATGTTCCAAATGAGCTTACACTAGATATCATCACTCAGAGATATAAGCTTCTATTTAAAGAAGCGATCAAACATGTTTTAAACCAGGAAATCAACGTTGAATGTGTAGTTGGTGGACTGGTCAAGGAGAAGGATGAAGAACTTTCTATTAAAGAAGAGAAAAAGAATGTTCCTCAAAACACTGATACCTATGGAATTTTAAATTCAAAATATACCTTTGAATCTTTTGTCATCGGTAATTCTAACAGGTTTGCTCATGCCGCTTCTGTAGCTGTAGCAGAGTCACCTGCAAACGCCTATAATCCTCTCTTTCTCTATGGGGGAGTAGGACTTGGCAAAACGCATCTGATGCACGCCATAGGACATCATATCAAGGAAAACAACCCAAGCGCAAAAGTCGTATACGTCTCATCAGAGAAATTTACGAATGAACTGATCAATTCCATTCGTTACGACAAGAACCTTGATTTTAGAAACAAATATCGAGGCGTTGATGTTCTCCTGGTGGACGATATCCAGTTCATCGCTGGTAAGGAAAGCACACAGGAAGAATTCTTCCATACGTTCAATGAACTTTATGAGGCGAGAAAGCAGATTATTATCTCAAGCGATCGCCCACCCAATGAAATTCCAACCTTGGAAGACAGGCTTCGAACAAGGTTCGCCTGGGGTCTTCAAGCCGATATCCAGGCTCCTGATTTTGAGACAAGAATCGCTATCCTCAAGAAGAAAGCTGAGATTGAAAAATATGTGGTTTCTTCAGATGTCATGGTCTATATCGCAACAAAGATCAAATCGAACATCAGAGAGCTTGAAGGCGCTCTAATCAGAGTTATGGCCTATTCTTCACTGACAAACAACAAAAATATTACGGTTGACCTTGCAGCTGAAGCGCTAAAGGATATTATTTCCTCAAGCCAAACGAAAAATATTACAATCGACCTGATCCAAGATGTTGTGGCCAACTACTACAATCTCTCCATTCAGGAATTAAAATCCCAGCGAAGAACAAGAAATGTGGCATACCCAAGGCAAATTGCCATGTACTTATCAAGAAAGATGACAGATATGAGTTTGCCTAAAATCGGAGACGAATTCGGCGGTAGAGACCACACGACTGTTATTCATGCCTACGAGAAAATCTCAGGTATGATAAAAACCGATGATTCTCTCACGAATGCAATAAAAATCATCACAAAAAAAATAAACAACCAATAACTCACAAACTATTAGAAGTCCTGTTAATCCACTTGTGGATAATTTTATTTTCAAAATCTCCTGTGGACAGTTGTGGATAACTCCAAAAAAATGTTTAAAACAATCCACAAGGTTTAAAATCACATAACGCCATGGCCTTCAACGATAATATTAGTTATCCACATAATACCGGCGCCTACTACTACTATTACTAAAAATTATATTATATTATTACTATTAACCGGGATAAACTTTATCTCGTGTTAAGAAAGTTATCCTTAGTGTAACAATGTTTTATTCGATGAATTCAGGAGGATTGTAGCATGCATTTCAGATGTGAAAAAAGAGACTTAATTGAAAGTATATCAATAGTACAAAAAGCAATTTTAGGGAAATCTCCAATGGCTGTTCTGGAGGGTATTTATATCGAGGCAGTCAATAATGAAGTTATTATGAGAGGAACAGATATTGACTTAAGCATAGAAACCATACTGAAGAGTACTATTCTTGAAGAAGGTACCATCGTATTGGATTCAAAGCTATTTGGCGATTTTGTAAGAAAGCTTCCTGATTCTATTATAGAATTGGCAACGATGGAAAATAATTCCATATTAATTTCATGTGAAAACTCAGAGTTTAATCTCTTGTATTTAACTGCTGAGGAATTCCCAATACTTCCTGAAATAGAAAATGCTGAGAAGATCACGATTAAGGAAAATGTATTAAAGAATCTCATTAAGGGCACCTCTTTTGCAGTAGCCCAGGATGAAACAAGACCTATTCTGATGGGTGTTCTCTTTGAACTCAAAAACAAGGTTCTAAATATGGTAGCCCTGGATGGTTTTAGGTTAGCCCTGAGAAGCGAGTACATTGAATCAAATGAAGATGTATCGGTAGTCATCCCTGGAAAAACATTAAACGAAATTTTAAAAATTCTGGGCGATGGAGACAGGGATATTTATATCAGTTATAATGATAATCATATTATGTTTGAAATAGATAAAACAAAAATCGTATCCAGACTGTTGTCGGGAAATTTCATCAAGTATGAATCCATTATCCCAACCGACCATAAGCTGCAGTTCAAAGTGAAGCGAAACAGTTTTGCTCAGAGTATAGAAAGAGCATCTCTTATGGCAAAAGATGGATCTTCAAGATTAATTAAGCTAAACATTGAAAATGATGAAGTGGTGATTACTTCAAATTCTCAATTTGGAAAGGTTAGAGAAGAAATTCCAATAGAAATGGAAGGGGATTCTCTTGAGATCGCATTTAATTCAAATTACCTGATGGATATCCTAAAAGTAATGACTGAAGAAGATATCATTGTTGAAATGACTTCAGGTGTAAGCCCAACGATCATAAGAAACAGTATGACGGATAATTGTAAGTATATGGTTTTACCAGTCAGACTAACGAGATAGGAGACAAGATGAATATAATTGTAAAAACAGAATTTATTAAGCTAGACTCATTTTTGAAATGGGCTGGAGCTGCTTCCCTAGGTTCAGAAGCAAAGGCTTATATTCTTGATGGCCAGGTAAAGGTCAACGGAGAAGTCGAGATAAGAAGGGGAAAGAAAATCTATCCTGGTGACACTGTAGAGTTTAATGGGGAAACCTACACAGCTGTTAAAGAAGAAATCTAATTAGCCTCATTTTAAAAAAGCTTTGGCATCCATACCACATAGAAGCTTCAACTTCTATGTGGTATAATATATTGTAGGAGTTTTTTAATGAAGATACAAAATATCAGTCTGATGAATTACAGGAATTATGACAAACTTAATATTGTACTTGGCAATAATGTCAATGTATTTCAAGGGGAAAATGCCCAAGGAAAGACTAATATTCTGGAGGCTATCTATTACTGCGCATTTGGAAGATCTCATCGTACGGTGAAGGGGAAAGACCTCATCAAGTGGGAAACCGAGAATGCACGGATTAAAATATTCATTGATATGGAAAGACTCGATAAGACCATAGAGATAAATCTTTTAAACGATGGGAGAAAGTCAATCTCAATCAATAAAGTCAAACTTACTAAAATTGGAGATTTACTGGGGGTTTTGAATGTTGTGATGTTCTCTCCAGAGGATCTTAGAATCGTAAAAGACTCTCCTGGAGTAAGAAGGCGTTTTCTTGACATGGAAATCAGTCAGCTGGATAGAAAATATTACAATTCATTAGTTACTTACAATAAGGTCTTAGCAGAAAGGAATGCGCTTCTTAAATCAAGAAGAGTGGATAAAAATGTCCTGGATATCTATGATATCAAGCTTTCTGAAGAAGCCGGTTATATTGTGAGTCAACGAATGAATTACATTAATTTGCTTAATTCCTATGGTACATCAATCCATAAAGAGATAACTAAAGGCAAGGAAGAAATCAAATTTGAGTACAAGTGCTCTTTTGGGTTATCTGGAAATGTTAAAGAAAATTTGAACAACACACTAAAAAAGCAAAGAGTAAAAGACATGGAAAGGGGGACCACTTCAGCTGGGGTTCATCGAGATGATTTTATCATTGAAATAAACGGTGCGGATACGAAAGATTTTGGTTCACAAGGTCAACAAAGAACAGCAGTGCTTACGATGAAATTTTCGTCACTCGAAATCATCAAAAAGATAAAAGGAGAATATCCTGTACTGCTTTTGGATGACGTGCTATCTGAGCTCGACCTTTCGAGAAAGAAATTCATCTTAAAATCTATAGAAAATATACAGACTGTGATTACCTGTACCGGAGTTGAAAATATCGAAGAATACCTTACAGGGAGTTACAGACTCTTTAATGTGAAAAATGGTTCAATTTTGGATGGAGGTGATTAAAGTGTTTTTACATTTAGGAGACAATGTCGTAATTCCCATGAGAGATATCATTGGAATATTCGATATCAATTCGTGCATGTATAGCTCAGATACGAGCCAGTTTTTACGTTTGGCGGAAGAGGATGGTTTTGTCATGAGAATCAATGAAGAGACACCAAAATCGATGATTATCACAGAAGTTGGAAATAAATCGAAGATCTACTTATCTCCAATTTCATCCAAAACCTTATCCAAACGAACCAAGTTCAACTTAGAGGACTAGAAGGGAGGCAACAATATGTCAGAAAACAAGAACAACGAGATAACGAATGATGAAAATCAAAAGAATATTGAGTTGAACAATGATAAAAATAATGAAGAAAATAGTACTGAAGAGAAAACTAATACCATGGAAGTGGTAGGAATAGATACTGATATGAATAATGCAACAAGGACTTCAGAAAGCTATGAGGATAGCAATATCCAAGTTCTAGAAGGACTTGAAGCCGTTAGAAAAAGACCGGGAATGTACATCGGATCAACTTCAGCTAGAGGACTTCACCATTTGGTCTATGAGATTGTAGATAACAGTATTGATGAAGCTTTGGCAGGTTACTGCACACATATAGAGGTCTATATCCATAAAGACAATTCCATTACCGTCGTTGATGATGGTCGTGGTATGCCGATAGGAATGAATGAGAAGCTTGGAAAATCAACAATAGAAGTTATCATGACAGTCCTGCATGCCGGCGGAAAGTTCGGTGGTGGGGGATACAAGGTGTCTGGCGGACTTCATGGCGTCGGAGCTTCTGTAGTAAATGCATTATCTGAAATATGTGTTGTAGAAATCAGAAGAAACAACAAGGTTTATAGACAAAAATTTGCTTATGGCAAGCCAGTTGGCGGCCTTGAAGAAATTGGTGTTTCAGAGCATACAGGAACAACAACGATGTTCCTTCCTGACAAGACGATTTTTGATGAAGTGGAGTTTGATTATGAGACCCTTTCAGACAGGATGAGAGAGCTTGCGTTCCTAAACAAGGGACTCAGGATCACATTGACGGATGAAAGAATCGATGAAGATGAAGAAGAAAATGAAAGCAAGACAGAATCCTTCTATTACGAAGGCGGAATAAAGTCTTTTGTCGAGTACCTGAACCGGAATAAGGAAGTCCTTCATAAGGAAGTCATGTACATCGATGAAAAGAAGGATGATTATCTCGTAGAAGTTGGGCTTCAGTTCAATGACAGCTACAATGAGAATATTTTCACCTATGCCAATAATATTGACACAATTGAAGGTGGAACACATTTAGATGGGTTTAAGAGAGCGCTCACCAGAGTCATCAATGATTATGGAAAGAGATTTGGCCATATCAAAGAAAATGATAAGAATCTTTCAGGTGATGATATCAGAGAAGGACTAACTGCAGTTATCTCTATAAAACTGACTGATCCACAATTTGAAGGCCAGACGAAGACAAAGCTTGGAAATAGCGAAGTCAGAAGTATCGTGGATAATATTGTTGGTTCTGCATTGCAGACAATCCTTGAAGAAAACCCTGTAATCGGAAAGATAGTCATAGACAAGGCTTTAATGGCAGCACGTGCTAGAGAAGCGGCAAGAAAAGCAAGAGAACTGACAAGAAAGAGCGTCCTGGAAAGAAGTTCACTTCCTGGAAAGCTTGCAGATTGTGCTTCAAAGGATCCTCTTGAGTGTGAAATCTACATCGTCGAGGGAGATTCCGCTGGCGGCTCTGCAAAGCAGGGCAGAAATAGAAGGTTCCAGGCCATTCTTCCACTTCGTGGTAAGATCATGAATGTCGAAAAAGCAAGACTCGATAAAATGCTTGGCTCAGATACCATAAGATCCATGATCACCGCTTTCGGAGCAGGTATAGGTAAAGATTTTGATACTTCGAGATTGAGATATTCAAGAATCATCATCATGACCGATGCTGACGTCGATGGTGCACATATCAGGACTCTGCTTCTGACCTTCTTCTTCAGATACATGAGAGAACTCATTGATGAAGGACATGTGTACATCGCACAACCACCACTATTTAAGATTTCTAAAGGAAAGACGCATGAATATGCCTACACGGACAAGGAGCTAGACGATGTCCTAGTAAGATTAGGCGGAAAAGATAGCAGTATCGGCATCCAGAGATACAAAGGTCTTGGAGAGATGAACGCTGAGCAGCTTTGGGAAACTACCATGGATCCAGACAATAGGATTCTCTTGCGTGCAGATATTGAAGATGCGAAGGCAGCAGATGAAATATTTACGATTCTGATGGGTGAAAAGGTCGAACCTAGAAGAGCATTTATTGAAAAGAATGCAAAATATGTTGTAAATCTCGATATATAGGAGGCTCTACAAGTTGAACAATAATGAAGGTAAGATATTGCCTATAGACTTAAGAAAAGAAATGAAAACCAGTTACATCAATTATGCCATGAGTGTAATTGTTGGTAGAGCACTTCCAGATGTAAGGGATGGGCTAAAGCCAGTTCATCGAAGAATTCTCTATTCTATGCATGAATTAGGAATCTACAATGAGAAGGGCTATAGAAAGTGCGCGAGAATCGTCGGAGACGTTCTTGGTAAGTACCATCCACATGGAGACAGTTCTGTATACGAGGCTCTTGTTAGACTCGCACAGGATTTCACCACAAGATATCTTCTTGTTGAAGGACATGGTAACTTCGGTTCTGTCGATGGAGACGGAGCTGCAGCCATGAGGTATACGGAGGCTAGACTTGCGAAGATTTCTTCCGAGATGCTTCGAGATATCACCAAAGATACTGTTGATTTTATGCCTAACTTTGATGGTGAGGAAAAGGAACCAATGGTACTTCCCTCAAGATTTCCAAATTTACTTGTTAATGGTTCTTCAGGTATCGCAGTTGGTATGGCCACAAACATTCCACCTCACAACCTGAGAGAAGTTATTGATGCTGCAGTTTATCTCATGGATCATGAAGATGCATCCATTCTTGAACTCATGCAATTTCTTAAAGGACCTGATTTTCCAACCGGCGGTACCATTATGGGGGTTTCTGGAATAAGAGAAGCCTTTGAGACCGGAAGAGGAAAGGTTATTGTAAGATCTAAGAGTGAAATTGAAGAGGTCAACGGAAGGCAGAGAATCATCATCACTGAACTTCCTTATATGGTTAACAAGGCAAGACTTATTGAGAACATCGCCGAGCATGTCAGAGATAAGAAGCTTGTCGGAATATCAGACCTAAGAGATGAGTCAGATCGAGACGGAATGAGAATCGTCATTGAACTTAAACGTGATGCCAATGCCAATGTCATTTTGAATTATCTCTATAAAAGGACAAAAGTACAGGATACCTTCGGGATTATCATGCTGGCTTTAGTGGATAACGCACCTAAGGTTCTTAATCTCAAAGAAATTTTGGTTAATTACATCAAGTTTCAGAAGGAAGTTATTACCAGAAGAAGTATATTTGAACTCAATAAGGCAAAAGATAGGGCTCATATCCTTGAGGGATTAAGAATCGCACTGGATAATATCGATGAAGTCATCAAGGTGCTGAGAGGCTCCAAGACTACAGATATTGCCAAGGAACAGTTGATCACGAGATTTGGTCTGTCTGAGAAACAGGCAGTAGCCATTCTCGATATGAGACTAAGAAGACTTACCGGACTTGAGAGAGATAAGATTGAGGAAGAGTTTAATGCTCTGATGGAGCTTATTGCATACCTCAATGCAATCATTGAAAGCGATGAAAGACTTCTTTCCGTAATCAAGGAAGAACTCATCGAACTTAGAGATAAGTTTGGTGATGACAGAAGAACCTTGATTGAAAAGAATGCCAATGAAATAGATTATGAAGATCTGATCAATGAAGAGGATGTTGTCATTACCCTTACCGAGGATGGCTATATCAAGAGAATCAGTTCTTCAGCCTATACAGCCCAAAAGAGGGGTGGAAGAGGAATTCAGGCGATGGCTACAAAAACCGATGATATTGTATCAAGAGTATTTGTAACCTCTACCCATAGAAATCTACTTTTCTTCACTTCTAAGGGTAAAGTTTATAAGCTGAAGGCTTATGAGATTCCTGAATCAGGAAGAACATCTAAGGGACTTAACCTGGTTAATCTTATTCCTGTAGATCAGGATGAGAGTATACAGGCTGTCATTTCTATAAGAGATATGGAAATCGACGGATATCTTGTATTTGCGACGAAGAGTGGAATCATCAAGAAAACAACGCTTCATGATTTCAGTAACATTCGAAAAAATGGACTGATTGCGCTTAACCTTAACGAAGGGGACTCTCTTCTCAACGTGAAGTTCACCAGAGGTGATGCAGATCTAATCCTTGTAACCAAGGATGGATTTGCCATTAAGTTCAATGAACAAGATGTAAGGCCAATGGGAAGATCAGCCACAGGTGTTAAGGGAATTTCGCTAAGGTCAGGAGATATCTGTGTATCCTTTGACATTGCTGTTGAAGGCGAGGATATCCTTGTAGTGTCTGAAAACGGCCTAGGAAAGAGAACCCCGACTGAAGAGTATAAACGTCAGAAGAGGGGCGGAAAAGGCCTTATCGCATACAAGGTAACCAGCAGGACAGGTTCTGTAATTGGTGCAAGATCTTGCAGCAATGAAGACGAACTTCTTATGGTTAATTCAGATGGTGTAGCCATCAGGATTAATGTCAGCGAAATTTCAGTAACCTCGAGAAATGCCATGGGTGTCAAGCTCATGAAAACCTCCGAGGAAAGCAAGGTTGTATCACTAGCGAAAATCATTGCCGACAGGGAAGAAGTTGGACCTGAGGTAGAAGAGATAGATAGTGAAGATATGATCATCAAGACACTCTATAATTCTGACTCTTATGATGATGAGGAAGAAATCGAAGACAATGACGATGACATTGACGAAGAGATTGAAGACGACATCGACGAGGATGATGAAAACTAATTTTAAAGATTACAAGTGAAGATTAAGGGCAGTCTCAATTGCAGAGACTGCCCTTTTCATTTTGACTCATTGATAAAAATGACCATAAGAAAATATAAGTCGAAAAGCAAAGGCTGATATCTTAACTTAACCGTCCGAGGGAAGAGCGTTAACGATAACGAAGAGAGGCAAGAAGAGTTTCTTATTGCATAAGCT
>JBASOA010000053.1:0-10431 GCA_049657765.1 Clostridiaceae bacterium | reverse complement strand
CTCCCATACCCTGCAATTTACATCTTCACCGCACAGGTCCCCACATGACTCGCATAGAGTTTCTTTCTGTGAAATGTCAATGTCTTGTCCATTCACCCTAATAGTGGGTGAGCTTAAAAACTCATATTTTGTTGCGATTTCTCTGGATGTTACGTGGATTCTGTTTAGTTCTATTTCATATCCTCTGGAATCCAGAATCTCTACAACCTCGTTCAAAGCAGTATCTAGGTTAGCTTCGGTGCCTTGGCAGCGGGTACATATCGTAAGATCGAGAAAAAGAAAATCTATAATAATCTTTTTTCGGTATGCTTTTGTTTCCTGTGAATTTGTTAATTGACTCGTTATATTGTTCATCGTTTTAATCTCCTTTTTATAGGGGTGAAGAATGGGTATTTGTTCTATGCCAATCCTCTTTTAGTTGTGTATTTACGAGACAGAGTTCATATGAATATATTCAAATATGATAATACAATAATCGTACTCCCTGAGCAAAACTATGTCAAGTTTTGGTAAAAAATAACAATCTTAGATAGAGTGATTGGGGATAGATTATTAACCTGGATAATGAGCGCCAAGAAGTTTAGAAAATAGTGAATTGTAGTTTTTGTTCCAATTTGTGAAACTGCTTTCCTAAACGTGACGAGGGATAGATAATGTGCTCTAAATATACGTAATAATAACTTCAATTTATCAAATTTTCTGCTATAATAAGGTTGTAAGATTTCAAAACCGAATAAAGCTGCATATCATATAGGTTGCCACAAAAGCATTGTGGCACGAAGAGGGAAACAGGATAAGCCTGTGCGGTCCCGCCGCCGTATGACTCTTAAGGATTAAAAGTTCCACTGGAAGATATTCTGGGAAGGATAATCCTTTTACATAGTCAAGCCGGAAGACCTGCCTATATTTTTTTGATCAGATCCTCACGGGTTAATGAGGTGTCACAAGTAGATGGATGAATCCAGATTTTCTGAATTCATTTGTTTAGTTTGCACCTATAGGGTGCTTTTTTATTTTCCTGGATTTATTGATAAGATAAAGGCCGGATTCGACTTGAAATCTATACGAATATTAAATAGATTGTACATCCTGTACAACAAGGAGGACACTATGAACAAGAAAATCATTTCTATCCTCGTCGTTATTTTGCTCGCTTTCGGTGGCGCTTTCCTCTACAAGACACTTATGCCAAAGGGGAGTGAAGGAAGCAAAGCGGTTACAGTAAATGTCATTGTGGCTAGCGAAAACATAAATTACACAAAGGAATTCAAAACGGATGAACTGCTTCTGGAAGCTCTATTTCGGGCTAATACGGACGAGCTTGGCCTGACAATGACAGATACACAGTATGGTCCAATGGTCACAGGACTTAGAGGTTATAAGGCTGATGAGACTAAAGAATTCTTCAACATCAAAGTCAATGGGGTGGATTCCATGGTAGGCATTAAAGAAATCCCTGTAAATGATAAGGATGTATACACCTTTGAAATTAAGGGATTCTAAGTTCACCGTATGGGATATCGTCCTGATTCCCATGCTAAGTGCTGCCTTGACTTCAGGGAAAATGGCTTTATCTTTCCTCCCCAATATTGAAATAGTGACCTTGCTTTTCATGGTGTATACCTGTGTGTTTGGTGCTAGAAAGACGCTAGTTATTTCTATTATCTTTTCCACTACGGAAATCTTTTTCTATGGGGTACAGACTTGGCTCTTGGTATACTATTTCATCTGGCCACTGCTTATTTTTCTCACGTCATTACTTTTCAAGACAACCGATTCAGAGTGGCTTTTTTCAATTCTTGGACTTGTTTACGGTCTTTCCTTCGGATTTGTTTTTGCAGTATTTGAATCCTTCTTTTACGGACTCAGTTATGGGATTGTGTACTGGACGAGAGGTATTCCTTTCGATCTGATTCACGGTGCTTCAAACTTCATTGTGATTCTATTGCTCTATAAGCCTCTTCTGAAGCTAATGACGCAATTAAGGAACAAATACATCGGGAACAAAATAAGGTAGGAGTATCAAAAAAGACACATGGCAAGACTTATACCAAATGTCTATTGCCGAAATGATAAGTAAATGAAACTCATTAAAAACATCGAGGATTGCCCAAAAGGGCAATCCTCTTTTAGTTTCAATAGAATCTTTAGTATATATTTCCAAGACCTAAGCTGAGCTATAGATTTATATTGATGATACGCTATACTATTTCACTATACTGAAAATAATTTGACATGTTTTGAAAAAGAGAGTAGTCTATATACATACCCCACCCCTAGGGGGGAGGTAAAAACAACCTGATAAGTGAGTAAAACAGATCAGAAACCATATCATAAATAGAATATTTACAAAGCAGAGTCATGAAAAGACAAGAAATCCACAAGTCGTAAAGGAAAGAATTTTTGAAAGACAAAATATTGTGTGGAGATTTGTTTAGGCATTTCGCTCTAGAATTTTAAATAAATAGACAAAAAAATGAATTTTAGTGCTCTCGTAGTTTGCTGAATATTAACTGAAATAAACGAGTATTTGGAGTAAACTTAAAGTAAATATTGAGACAAGTCATGGGCTCTAGCTGCAAACTCAATTCATGTGGACATTGCGTGCTCATATTGAGCATCACAATCACTTGAAATCTATTGGGAGAATATTAATGGAGGGATGAGCAATGGATAATAATAAAGATAAAGATTCAATGAACACTTCGAATCCGGAAGGAACCGAAACAAAGATGGATCATTCAGAGATGGACCACTCAAAGATGGACCATTCAGAGATGGATCACTCAGAGATGGACCATTCAGAGATGGATCACTCAGAGATGGATCACTCAAAGATCGACCATTCAAAAATGGATCACTCGAAGATGGATCATACTACAATGGACCATGGTGACATGGATCATAGCATGCAGGGAGGACATGGCAGCCACGCTGGACATCATGAAGGGATGATCGCCGATTTTAAAAAGCGCTTCTTTGTAGTTTTGATTTTGAGCATTCCAATAGTCATACTGTCTTCCATGGCCCAAATGTTATTTGGATATCACCTTGAGTTTCCAGGGTCTAAGTTAATTCTTTTTGTTCTATCAAGCATTGTCTTTTTCTATGGAGGTTTTCCTTTCCTGAAAGGGGCTTTGGATGAATTTAAATCGAGAAAACCTGGAATGATGATGCTGATCACATTGGCAATTATTTCAGCCTATATTTATAGTACGCTGACTACCTTTTTCCTGGCGGGCTCAGAATTCTACTTTGAGCTATCAACCCTGATCTTGATTATGCTTCTGGGTCATTGGATTGAAATGAGAACCCAGATGGGCGCATCCAAAGCATTGGAAGAGCTGGTCAAGCTCATGCCGGAAACCGCTCACAAGCTTGATGAACATGGCAATATTACTGAAGTCAGCATGAAGGAGTTGGTCCCCGGTGACCGCATCATGGTTAAATCCGGTGAAAAGGTGCCAACAGATGCACGAGTTGTAGAGGGTTCCTCAACCCTTAACGAATCAATGCTGACCGGTGAATCTGCACCAGTTGAAAAAACTGTGGGTATGCAAGTCATCGGAGGATCAGTCAACGGAAATGGTGTTCTCACCCTGGAGGTTGAGAGGCTCGGGGATGAAACCTATCTTGCGCAGGTAATTAAGACAGTTCAAGACGCACAGGCTCAGAAGTCTAGAACACAAGGGCTGGCCGAGAGAGCTGCGGGCTGGCTATTCTATATTGCCGTTGCCGCAGGGATTGTTACGTTTATCTATTGGCTTTCTAGAGGGGACATACCGTATGCAATGGAACGAATGGTAACTGTACTTGTCATAGCTTGTCCTCATGCTCTAGGGCTTGCAGTACCACTGGTCAATTCAGTATCTACCTCCATTGCAGCTAGAAATGGTTTATTGATCCGGAATCGCAACCAGTTTGAAGAAGCTAGAAACATCAACCGAATCGTATTTGATAAGACCGGAACGCTGACTATGGGTGAATTCGGGATCACCGAAGTTGTTCCTCAAGCGGGAATTTCTGAAGCGGACCTGCTAAGGATCGCTGGATCTCTGGAAAGTCAATCCGATCATCCCATTGCAGTTGGTATCGTCAAAGGCGCCGCCGCAAAGAATTTCAAACCTGAAAAAGTTACCAATTTTGAAAATCTTACTGGAGCTGGCTTAATGGCGGACCTTAATGGAAAAACCTTCTATATCCTAAGCCCAGGTGAAGTGAAAAAACGAAGTATTGCCTTTAACGAGGAGCAATTTGAAAAATTAGCCTCTCAGGGAAAAACAGTTATATTCGTACTGGAAGGAGATAGGCTCCTAGGGATGATCGCTGTTGCAGATATCATCCGAAAATCTTCAAAGAGTATTATTACTGAGCTGAAGAAATTGGGTATCGAATCCATTATGATGACTGGAGACAATCAGAAAGTGGCCGACTATGTAGGAAACGAGCTGGGGCTTTCCAAAGTATTAGCTCAGGTTCTCCCGAATCAAAAATCAAAAAATGTTCAGGAGCTTCAAAAAGGTAATATGAAAGTTGCCATGGTAGGAGACGGAATCAATGATGCTCCAGCTCTAGCCACAGCTGATCTTGGAATTGCTATCGGTGCAGGAACTGACGTAGCCATGGAAACTGCTGATGTCATTCTGGTGAACAGTGATCCTAAGGATGTGCTGAACGTTATTAAACTCTCCAAAGCAACTTATCGTAAAACCATCGAGAACCTGATCTGGGCTGCGGGCTATAATATCATCGCGATTCCTTTGGCAGCAGGTGTTCTGGCTAGCCGAGGCTTCGTGATTACACCGGCTATAGGAGCGGCAATCATGTCCCTGAGTACCATTATTTGTGCAGTCAATGCCAGATTACTGAAGATCGATTAGGTTATTAATTTTACGATCAGGTGAGTTTATGACATAGTCGCTGAATTAAAGAGGATGTTCATCGCAACAGATTAATAAATTAAAAACGATGACCTATATTGATAAATCATTCGTCAAAAGAATATTGACATATTAAAGCAAAAAGACGTCCGGTGCTGGGCGTCTTTTTGCTTTGGGGTGTCCGGGATGTACTCGGTAAAAGGTGTGATCTTTCCCTAATAATATGGATATAAATAATAGATTGTGCCATGAATTCAAGTTTGCTATTGAAGTCCGGAGTAGACTTGTTCAAACCCTATAACTCAATGAGTTTTTCAACTTGTTACAAATTCTTTTTGTGCATGGCCTCCTCTTTATGAGAACGGACATCATTGGATGATAGGGTTCAAGTCCTTTGGCTGGCAACATAATAGGTTAATGAATTTTTAAGTGGGGGCAAGTGACAATATTTTTCGTGCAAAGAAAGAATTTGTTAGATGTGAGGATTTATTTCGGGTGAGGGTTGATAAATATATAGCAAACACGTTCGATAATCATGAAATATGAAAGTTGCTAAAATGAAAATATCATATTTGATTAACGCCACAAATTTATTTGAGAGATGATAATGGATGAAATTCTTAATAAACGTTGATATTAAAGGGGTGTAGGGGTAAAAATTAGCGTACGCAAAATAAATTTTGAATGAATAATAAAAAATATTGCAAGAATAAAATTTAAATTATTCATTTTTTCGCATTTTGCTATTGACATTAGTATGCCGAACTTATACAATTCTAACAACATTATAACAACTGGTTTGATTAGTAAGCACGAGGAGGAAATGTAAATGAAAAAGGGATTGATTCTTGGAACGGTGATATCGATGGTGATGTTGCTTTCAGCCTGTGGAAATGCAGGGACTACAGTTAAACTTGCCACAGGGGGAAATACGGGGACGTATTATGCCTTCGGTACCGCTTTTGGCCAGCTTATCGGGGAAAAGACGGGGGTATCCTTCAAGATTCAATCCACCGGAGCCTCCAAGGCGAACATCCAGCTGATTGCATCAGGTGAAGTCGACATGGCCATGGTTCAGAACGACGTCATGGATTATGCATATAACGGTACAGACCTCTTTGATGCTGACGGAAAGATCTCTGGCTTCTCGGCCATGGCAGGAGTCTATGCCGAAGTCGTCCAGATTGTGGCAAATCCTGATTCAGGCATCACAAGCATCGCTGACCTTAAGGGAAAGAACGTCTCGGTGGGGGATTCCGGCAGCGGAGTAGAATTCAACTCAAAGCAGATTCTTGAAGCCTATGGCATTAGCTTTGATGACATCAACAAACAGAACCTCAGTTTTTCCGCTTCTGCGGATGCCTTCAAGGATGGCAAAATTGATGCTTTCTTTGCTACAGCAGGTGCACCTACAACGGCCATTATGGATCTTGTAACCGCTAAGAATATCGTTCTTCTGGGTGTTGATCAGGACAAGGCAGATGCGCTAAAAGCTGCACATCCTTTCTATACGGAATACATCGTACCTGCAGGAACATATACGGGGGTAGATAAGGATGTAACAACGCTTGCAGTAAAGGCAACATATATCGTTAGTGACAAACTTGATGAGGCCACCGTATACGAGATGACGAAAGCTCTTTTTGAGAACAAGGAAGGTCTTGCTCAGGCTAATGCCAAAGGCAAGGAAATCGATGCGGCTTATGCTGTAGACGGAATCTCCGTTCCATTTCATCCAGGTGCCCTGAAGTATTATAAAGAGATTGGCGTTCTTGACTAGGATGCCAGGCAAAAGGTCGCTTGTCTTCGCCCTATTAATTCTTATAATGGTGGGATCTCTTTTCATCATTGGGCACAGGGAAAGGAAGCTTATGATCTACGATGCAGACACGAAAGAAGTTTTTGCATCCTGGAGGGTTGATGAGGGATCGCGTTTCTCTGTGGAGTTTATTCACTCAGTGAATAAAAGCCCAGTGAAGGATGAATTTGAAATACGAAGCAACGAAATCTATGCCTACAAGACAACCTACAGTTCCTTCGGAGCTGGTGTACAGACAGAACTCAGGGAAGGGGAAAGCCTTTCCTATAATGAAGAAGGTGACATGGTCATTACAGGATTTGACATGATGTTTGTTGAACTGAACATCATTGTGGGCACGGTATCCGACCATATCCTGTTCATCAATGGAGAGGAGTTCAGCCTGACTGAACTCTGTGGGAAAAACAAGGCTATAGTTATTGACATAAGATAATCGGGTGAGAAGGAAAGGAAGGAATTGGAATGAAGGATAATAAGGGGAAAATTAATCCATCAGTTGATGTAACTGTGGATGTTAACGAACTCATGGCGGAGTTTGATCGCGAATCGAATACAAGGCATTTTACGGGAAAACCAAAAATGATAGTGAAGGGTCTGTTTATAGCCTTCACGCTCATGGTATTCTATATGACGCTGATTGCAACTCCACCAGAACAGATCAGAAGGTCAGCCTTCCTAGGGATTGTGGTGTTCCTCGGATTCATCAACTACCCTGTCAGGAAAAAGGATGCGAAAAGAGTAAATCATGTTCCATGGTATGATCTTGTTTTTGCTTTTATGGGACTGAGCTCCTATTTCTACTATGTGCTGAATTTTGAATCCATTGTTGGAAAAGCAGTGAACATCGGCACCCTCGAGATTGCAGCGGGCATCATTGGGATCCTGCTTCTATTTGAAATCTGCAGAAGGGTTGTGGGACTTCCTATCTTATTTATTGCAGCGTCCTTTATGATCTATGCCTTCTCTACAGGATATTCCATGAAGAGGATTGTGCATCAGCTATTCTATACCACTGATGGCATCATCGGAACCCCACTTGGGGTATGTGCGACCTTTATCGTGCTGTTCATTATTCTCGGATCTTTCCTCGAAAAGACAGGAATCGGAACGTTCTTCATTGACCTTGCGAATTCTGTTGCGGGTCATGCCATAGGAGGTCCCGCTAAGGTTGCGGTCATAGCGAGTGCGCTTGAGGGGATGTATTCAGGAAGCTCCGTGGCCAATACCGTGGGAAGCGGAAGTGTGACGATTCCGATTATGAAAAAGACCGGATACAAGCCTGAGTTTGCTGCAGCGGTTGAAGCAGCTGCATCTACCGGTGGACAGATCATGCCGCCTATTATGGGAGCTGCAGCATTCCTTATGGCGGAAATGACAGACACGCCGTACATCACTATTGCCATTGCAGCAATTATTCCCGCCATTTTGTATTTCACAGGAATTTTTATGATGATCCATTTCGAGGCCAAGAAGTTGGGACTGAAGGGTTTGCCAAAGGAAAGTCTTCCAAAATTCGGAAAGCTTCTCTTCAGACGGGGATACCTTTTTCTCCCGATTATCGTGCTTTCCATGCTGATGAGTATGGGAAGGACACCAGCCTATGCCGCCATATATGCTATTGTGACAGCTGTAATCGTCAGCCTTTTCAGCAAAGATACCCGACTTACCCCCAAAGCTTTCGGAGAGGCACTTGAAAACGGAGCACGAAATACCATGGGTGTAGCCATTGCCTGTGCTATCGCAGGAATCATCGTCGGAATTGTCACCCTCACGGGCCTTGGGCAGGAACTTCTCGGGGTTCTCATGTCTGTAGCTGGAACAAGCAAATTTCTGGCGCTCTTCCTGACCATGATCAGCTGTATCATACTTGGCATGGGTGTTCCTACAACAGCGACCTATGTCATCATGGCAACCATAACGGCTCCGATTGTCATGAGAATGGGCGTTCCGATGCTTGCAGCCCACATGTTTGTCTTCTACTTTGGTATTGTGGCAGACATCACCCCTCCGGTTGCCCTGGCTGCTTATGCAGGATCTGCCATTGCGAATTCAGATCCTTTCAAGACAGGACTTATTGCAACGAGGCTGGCCATCACTGCCTTTATTGTCCCCTATATCTTTGTTTATAATCCAGCCATGCTTCTCATCGATACGACGACCATGGAGGTCGTTCGGATTGTCATCACCTCCTTTATCGGTATATATGGGCTAGCGGCGGCAATGGAAGGTTATATGTTCGCTCCCTTAAAACTTTGGGAAAGGGGGTTGCTTGGCGTTGGAGGTCTTATGCTCATTGATCCCAATATCCTGACGGATGTCATTGGTCTGGCACTCGTCGGCGCGATGGTGCTGTTCCAATACTATAAGGCCAGACAAACTAGACTTGAGGCAAGCCTTATCTAGGGTGCAAATAGAACATCAGGTAGGTCATAAATGACAAAGGGGTCAGCTGCAAGCATATTTTGTAGCTGACCCTTTGACGATTCCATCCATTCCTTAGTTAAAGATAAAAATCATAGGGAATCTGAACCATATTCTAAAGATGTGTATTGGAATTTTTATCTAAGACTTAGATGCATGATATAATAAATATGAAATTATTATGAATAAAGGGTCAGGGTGAGTGAATGAACGAAAAAAGTGACACTTCATTAGTGGACAAAAGTGAAGAGAAAATAGTGGAAAAGAAAGAAATATTCTCTTTCATTAAAAATCCGATAAGGCGGGACGTTGTGAATTTGGCTTGGCCAGTCCTCATTGAACTCCTGATGAGTTCTTTGTTCGGTATGGTCGATATGATGATGCTAGGGTGGATTGCTGATCGAGCGCTTTCAGCAGCCTCTGTTGCAGCTGTTGGAATCACGAATCAACCGATGCTTTTGGGGCTTTCTTTGGCTCAGGCACTAAATGTCGGTGGTACAGCCATGATTGCAAGATATGTAGGCTCAAAGCAGAACCATAGAATCGAATCTGTTTTAAAGCATGTCATTTTGCTCAATCTGGTATTTCTTGCATTTCCGCTTGCGTTTATCGGCATCGCATTTACGGATCAAATTATGGCATTCATGGGTGCACAAGCTGATACGATAAGTGTTGGAAGAATTTACTTTAAAGTTGTCTTTATCGGCTATATCTTTCAAACTTTCAACATGTCAATTACAGCAGCCCTTCGAGGAATGGGGGAAACCAAGACCCCAATGCTCATTAATCTCAAAGTGAACTTCCTTAATGTAATTGGGAACTCATTGCTCATTTATGGCTTGCTGTTTTTCCCTACAATGGGCGTAACCGGCGCAGGGATCTCCACCACATTTAGCCAGATTATCGCAAGCATTCTTATGATCAGATATTTGGTGAAAGGGAATGGGGTGTTAAAGTTTAACCTTAAGCATAAGTTCAGATATGACAAAACAATCATCAAGAATCTGATTAGAATTGGAATCCCCGCATCTCTTGAATCTTTAGCCTTAAGAATCGGTGTGCTCCTATTTGTTAGAATTGTTGCAGGACTTGGAACAGTGGTATATGCCTCACATAATATCGCCTTAAGTATTTTAGGACTTTCCTTCCAACCGGGACAGGCATTTGGAATAGCTGCATCTTCCATGGTAGGAAGATCTCTTGGTGCAAGCGATCTTCATAAGGCTGAGGATTATGCGAAAGAAACGAGGAAAATCGGCTCGCTGATTTCTACCATCATGGCTGTCATTTTCTTTTTCTTTGGCCCACAGA
>JBASOA010000052.1:0-38951 GCA_049657765.1 Clostridiaceae bacterium | reverse complement strand
TGATACTATAGTCATCAAGTAATCACCAATCGTTTTATTTTCCTAATTTTATAAAATGATCGATGTAATTTCTTAATGCAACAAAAAACACCTGATCCTCAAATTTTTGAGAACCAGGTGTTTTCTTCATTTATTTTTTTGCTTAATCCTCTATCTTGTAGATAGTTCCACCACCAAGTACAAGATTATCATCATAGAATACGATAGCCTGTCCAGCAGTAATGGCTCTTTGTGGTTCATCAAAGACAACTTTGACATTTCCGTCTCCCATTGGATAAATCGTACATGCTGCCGGGTTTCCTGAATATCTAATCTTAGCAGTTGTGCGATATGTCTCCGTTATAGAATCCTTCAAAATCCAGTTAAGCTTGTCTGCATACAAGGTTGTCTTGAACAATGCACTTTCATCTGACAGGACAACTTCATTTTTATCCTTATCTATCTTTGAAACAAAAACAGGTCTGCCTATGGATAAACCCAGTCCTTTTCTCTGTCCAATCGTATAATAAGCGATTCCCTTATGCTCACCCAGCGTTTTGCCACTCTCGTCGACAAATCGACCAGGAATTCTTAGTTCTGGCTTTTTCTCATAGATGTATCTGCCATGATCATTGTCATCAATAAAGCAAATTTCCTGAGAATCTTTCTTGTTGCCTACACCAAGGTCCATTTCTCTCGCAATTTCTCTGATTCTTGTCTTGCGATAATCTCCACAAGGCATCAAAGTCTTTCGAAGCTGTTCCTGAGTCAGGTTATATAGCGCATAGGTCTGATCCTTTGTATCATCAATGGCCTTTTCAATGACCATGCGTCCATCTTTCTCATAAATCTTGGCATAATGCCCAGTGGACACAAAATCAGCCCCCAGAGCTTCAGCTCTATGCAGAAGTTCATCGAACTTAATATGCTTGTTACAGGCGATACATGGATTAGGTGTTCTTCCTTCCACATATTCTTCCATAAAGTAATCAATGACCTTCTCACGGAAAACTTCCTTGAAATTCATGACATAGAATGGAATATCAAGCGTATCCGCAACCATTCTGGCGTCATCAACCGCAGAAAGTGAACAGCATCCGCCTTCTCTTTCTGTGAATCCATTGTCATCCTGCCAAACCTGCATGGTCACGCCGATAACTTCGTATCCCTGTTCTCTTAGTAGATATGCTGCAACTGCGGAGTCAACTCCGCCCGACATACCCAGTACTACTCTTTTCTTCATTTATTTCACCTTTATCTCAAAATGGATTATCCATTTAGTTTACTCTAACAACACACAATGTTTTCAGGATGATTTATCTTTTATTTAGCTTTCTCTGTTTTTCCACGATATCCCTGACAAGCAGAATCACATCTTCCACTTCTTTTTCCGTATTGTCCTCGCTGAGGCTTAGCCTCAGGCTTCCCCTGATGAAGGCTTTCTCCACACCAATAGCTTGAAGGACATGGGATTCATCAATGGCACCTGAAGTACATGCACTTCCTGAAGAAGCCATGACACCTTTTAGGTCTAAATTTAGAAGAATTGATTCTCCATCCACATCTAGAAAAGAAACATTAACATTATTAGAGAGTCTTTGCTCACCTGTAGGTCCATTTAATCTCGTTCCTGGGATTTCTAATAAACCTTCGATAAGTCTGTCTCTCAGTTTAGCGATTTCTACTTTCTTCTTCTTGTTTTCTTGAAGAATCTCCAGTGCTTTCCCAAGTCCGACTATGCCAGCAACATTTTCTGTTCCAGCACGTCTTCCTCTTTCCTGGTTTCCACCATGGATGAGGTTTTCGATGACGATTCCAGATCTAACATAGAGCATCCCCACACCTTTTGGTCCATGAAACTTATGGGCAGATGCGGAGAGAAAATCAATATTCATGTCATCTACATCAAAATCTATAGTACCCATAGCCTGGACAGCATCTGTATGAAAAAATACCCCTTTTTCCCTGCAGATGGCACCAATTTCACCTACTGGAAGTATTGTTCCAATTTCATTATTCGCTGCCATGATAGAAACCATAACGGTATCTTTTCTGATCGCTTGTTTTAGTTCTTCTAAATCAATGAATCCATCTGAATTGACATCAAGATACGTCACCTCAAACCCCTGTTTTTCAAGGAATTCCAAAGTATGAAGGGTAGCATGATGCTCAATCTTTGTTGAGATGAGATGCATTCCCTTATCCTTGTTTCCAAAGGCTACTCCTTTAATGGCCCAATTGATCGATTCGGAGCCACCTGAGGTAAAATAGATATCCTTAGGTTTTGCATGGATAAACTTTGAGGCAATATCCCTCGTATGTTTGATTGCCGCCTTGTTTTCCCTGGAAAAGGAATAAATCGAAGATGGATTTGAGTACTTTTCTAAAAGATATGGCTTCATCGCTTCCAACACTTCTTCCCGCATGATGGTGGTAGCAGCATTATCCAGATATATAAAATCATTCATGGATAAAAATCCCCTCGTTGATCTGAGTGGCTTGTTTAGAAATATAGTCATTCAGCATTTCCTGTAAAGTCACGTTTTCCATGACACTGTTGATGGAAATCTGGATCTTTTTCCAAAGAACTCTAGTTGCACAGGACTCGAATTTATTACATTCATCGTTATCCAGACAATCTGATATTTCTACTGGTCCTTCCAAAACGTCCATGATCTCAAGTACAGTAATTTCAATCGGGGTACGGTTCAAGATATATCCACCTTGTGCACCTCTAACGCTTTTTATAAGACCCGCTCGTCTGAGTGGAGCAAAAAGCTGTTCAAGATAATACTCCGATATTCCCTGCCTTTCAGATATGCTTTTTATCGAAATAGGTTCGGTTCCATAATGTACGGCAAGATCCAGCATCGCTTTCACGCCGTATCTTCCTTTAGTTGATAATTTCAATTCTACACCTCCAAGGCATTTCATCTTTAAATTCTATCAAATTCCGAGTGAATCTGTCAACTTTAAGAAGGATTCTCTTCTTCTTTGATTTTTTTCCAATAGGCTTTTGTAGCTTCCTCATATTTATTCGTCCCGGACTTATAGAATTTCATCTTTTCAAGTCCTTTTGGCATATAGTTCTGTTTCACATAATTATTTTTAAAACTATGCGGATACTTGTATTCCTGCATCCTGCCTAGAGCCTTTGCCCCAGCATAATGTCCATCACGAAGATGCAAAGGAAGTTCAAGAACCGCTGTGTTATCTATAGTTTGCATCGCAGCATCTATCGCCATAATGACTGAATTTGATTTAGGGGATGTCGCAAGAAGGATCACTGCCTGTGCTAGTGGTATCCTTGCTTCAGGGAGACCGAGAACTAATGCTGCATCAGTACATGACTTGACAATACTCATCGCACTAGGATTGGCAAGGCCAATGTCCTCTGCTGCAATGACAAGCAGTCTACGGTTGACACTGATGAGATCTCCACCTTTGAGCAACATAGCAAGGTAAAGTAGAGCTGCATTCTCGTCGCTTCCCCGGATGGATTTCTGAAATGCGCTGAGTAAATCATAATGTGAGTCTCCATCAAGATCAAAATTAATGATCTTTCGCTGAAGGATATTCTCAACATCTTCCTGGTTAATCTCAATGACTTTCGCATTTACCCTGTCTTTAGCCAAAAATACCAGTTCCAGACTGTTGATTGCTTTTCTCAAATCCCCATTTGCTAGGCTTGCAATGAAGTTCAGGGAAACCTTCTCGATTTTTATCTCTTCGAGTCCCTTCTCTTCCTTATAATATTCAATAGCACGGTCCATGCCCTTAAGAATGTCTACAAACTCCAAGGGCTTGAATTCTACAACGATAGAACGGGAAACTAAAGCCTTGAACACAGCAAAATGAGGGTTCTCCGTAGTAGAACCTACTAAGATAATCCTCCCACTTTCCATATAATCAAGAAGTACCTGCTGGTTTCGTTTGTTGACTAAATGAATTTCATCAATATACAGAAGGAGCCCTTTTTGGCCCATGAACATATTCAGTTCATCAAGTGCATTCTTGATATCCTTCATCGAATCGGTTGAGGCGTTCAAACTGATGAACTTCCTTTCGGTGAGATCAGCTAAGAGCCTTGCTACCGTTGTCTTACCAATCCCAGGTGGTCCATAGAAAATCATATTCATCAGGGTTCCGCTCTTAACCATTGTGGTTAAAAGCTTGCCTTCACCAATCAGGTGATGTTGCCCCAATACTTCGTCTAAATTTTTAGGTCTTAATTTGCTTGCTAATGGTTCCATAATCTCAATCACTCCAACCTGAATTATACCATGTCTACCGATGTTTTAGCCTTTGGAGATTGCTTGTAGGTTTCTCTTCATTTTCTCCATGGTCTATTACTTCTATTCGAATAACTAATAAAATATTTTTTTCGAATATATGCTATTTGAATCTCTGTAAGAGATGCGAAGTTTTCATCACTATCGGATCCTATAAAAATCACATTACCCAATACCAGATTATGAGCTACAGGGATATTAGGTTCTAGATTAAGGGATTTAGCATCAGCATTGTGCAGCAACATGATATTGTGAGGCAACCACAAATGCTCATACCCCTCTCCAATAAATTCTTTTATAGCATCTGAATAATTATTTGAATCTACCTCTATTTCTTTTTCGTGTATATCTTTATATGGTTCTTTATAGATTACTTTCAATTATGCTTAATCTCCTTTTCCATCTCTAGTTTTAGAATTCTAGTTCAATAACTTAACTTTAATTCTTATGCAATCCAATTCTTATTTATTTTTAGGGAACTTTTTCAAGCTCCATTTTGTCCCTAACACAAGCCCAACCATTAAGATAATGACAATAGCAGCTGTTATGAGTCTTTCCTCCAACGATCCATCAGCAAATACAACGGGACCGAATCCAAAAAATGTCAAAAGCAAAAACAAAATCGTTGAAACTACAATAATAAATATTCTCATGACCAACCTCCTCGTTTTTTATATTGTAATATTCTTGGTTGCAGATTCAATTTAATTATATTGTGATTTAGCCAACCTATTAATGTTTATTATTTTTTATCAACTTTCTAATCGCATGAGCATATTCTCTATTGGCAATATGAACAATCGCTTCACCAATATTCTTAGGCAGCTGATCAGGACTTAACAGTGTTAACCTTCTAATTGGTGTTTCCATGAGCATAGCTTGTGTGCCTTTATAGGCTTTATCCTCTTCACTGATCTTTGTGGATTTTTTTAATTTATAGTTGATAATCTTAACAATCACCTTCATCCGAAATGAGTGATTCATCTCTTCCAGTGTATTGTTTAACGTGTATTTTGAATTGAACAGGTCAGATTTTTCATTCGGAAGTTCTTTCTTAATCATCGCCTCAAAATCTTCTCTTGTAGGGATATGGTCAGGATAATTATAGAATCCAAGCTCAGGATGTTCTGTATAAATGTTTCCAGTTCGAATGGATACCGTTTTTGAACATGCGATATTTCTTGAGGATGTACCTACAAGTATTTCATAATCACCATCATAGACGATAAACTCATCTTTTTCCACATCATAAGAGGCAAATGCCTCTCCATCAAGAACCATATTTATGGTCTTCTCCTCTTCTGGATTCAGGGAAACCTTTGAAAATGCCTTCAAAGACTTATCTTCTGTCATATATGTCCTCAACAGAGGCCGGATGTAGAGCTGAACAACTTCTTTTCCAAAAACCAATCCCGTATTTTTTATATTAACGGATAACTCAGCCTTAATCTCTTCTCCAATACTAAAAATACTTTTATTCATACGGAGAACAAATAATTCAAATGTCGTATAGGAAAGTCCGAATCCAAAGGGAAACCTGACTGCTTTAGCAATCTTGTCATAATAGCGATACCCGACATAGATCCCTTCCCTATACTCTGCATTCGCTCTCTGAACGCCATAATAACTAGAAGAGATACAATCCTCATAGCGAATCGGATACGTCTCAGGGAGCTTGCCAGAGGGATTTACCACCCCAAATAGAAGATCGAAAGCTGCATCTCCACCAGCCTGTCCAGGCAGATACAGGTTTAGTAGTGCCTTCACTTTGTAAATCCATGGCATTTCGACCGGAGCCCCACCAAAAAGAACAACGATGATATTGTCAGTCATTTTAGCAATTTCTTCCACCAGATTATTCTGCGATTCTGGAAGCCTCATATGGTTTCTGTCAAATCCTTCAGATTCATATTCATCAGGTAATCCCAATGCAAGAACCACAAGTTCATCAGCCTCAATTTTACGCAATGCTTCCCCGATTAAATCAAGTGGATTAGACTTTTCTTTTAAGTCGTATCCCTCTATGTATTCATATTCAATTTTTTGCTGGTCAAAGGCATCTAGCATTGAACTAACTTTATAAGGATTAATATGAGAGCTTCCCGCCCCTTGATACCTTGGGTATTTTGCGAGACTACCTACTACCTTTATTTTCTGATGACGCTCAGAATTCAGCGGAAGAATCTCACCTTCATTCTTTAATAGGACAGCTGACTCGCCAGCAATTTTTCTTGCCAGCGCATGATGTTTCTCGATGTCTACTGATACTTTTCCCCGTTCTCCGATTTCACTGATCTTTTCATCTCTTTTCTGCATTGTGCTAAAGACCAGTTCCAATATGCGATCCACACTTTCATCAAGAAGCAACTCTTCAAGGAAACCATTTTCTATCGCTAATGCGAGATCAGTATCATAGTACCCTTCACTTCCAGGCATTTCCAGGTCAAGTCCTGCCTTTAAGGATTCTATTCGATCGTTCATCGCGCCCCAATCTGTAACAATTACACCCTCATATCCCCATTTTTCTCTCAGGATTTCTCTTAAGAGCACTTTATTGTCACTGGCATAAATCCCGTCAACCAAGTTGTAAGAACACATTACTGTCCCGGGCCTTGCAGCTTTTACTGGTTCCAAAAATGCCTTAAGATAGATTTCATACTTTGTCTTTTCATCTATGATGGAATTAGATTTCATTCTATAATTTTCCTGACTGTTCATCGCAAAATGTTTTAGGCTGGCACTGATGCCCATACTCTGAATTCCGCTAATCCACCCAGTTGCCATTTTTGCGGCAAGAAAAGGGTCTTCTGAAAAATACTCGAAATTTCTCCCACATAGTGGGTTTCTTTTAATATTTGCTCCCGGACCCAGTACGATTTGTACATTTTCTGCAAGTGCCTCAAGCCCTATGGCTTTCGCCATTTCAAAAACAAGCTCCTCATCAAAAGAAGCTGCAGTAAGACATGCAAGCGGGAAACATGTAGATTCATTACTCTCATTTACCCCAAGATGATCCATGAACTCTTCCTGATGCCTTAACCCGTGAGGCCCATCGCACATCGTGATCGAAGGAATACCCAAATGCGGGAATTGCTTTGTCCGCCAATAATCCTTTCCCGAAAGGATTTTGATCTTTTCTTCCAAAGTCATTTTTCGTATGAGTTCCTCATATTTCAGCAAATAAATCCCCCCCAAATGTTCTTAAAGATTACCTTCTTGATCTTCTCTCCCTTGTATCCCTTCAGCTTCTTTCAAAAAACCGATTGTTCTATTTAATGCTACCATTCCTTCAGCCGTATCAAGCTTGAATTGATATTCATGGATGGCTTTCGTCCCTTGATCGAAAAAAAGACTGTCGACATAGCCACCAACCTGTTTTATCTTTCTCTCGACTTCCTTTGCCTGCTCAATAAAAGAAAATACATTTCCATCGGTGATAAAAGTCCTCGGAAACTGATCCGTAAGATGTTCCAGAAGTGAAGTATCTTTTAAACATTCATTTTCTTTCCAATCTTTTTGTCCCAAATAGGAATAGGCAAGCTGATTGATGGCCACTTTAAATAACCCAATGTTGACCATATCCTTGAATCTTTTGATATCGAACAGTCCGCAAAAGAAAAGGACACCCTTCACTTTATCCATATCCACCACTTGCCTTAGCCCTGATTTCTTTCTTAACTCCTCATCAAATTGGTTAATAATAAAACTACTGATGAGATTCGCTCCAGCAGAATCACCCGCAAAGAAAATCCGATTTCGGTCCATGGGAATGTCGGTTAATAGGGAGGTAAATAGATAAAACTCCTCAATCTCCTTCAGCTGCTCAGGATAATGCTTAAGTGGCGCCAAAGTATAATTCATGCAGAGCACGACGTAGCCTTCATTTGCAAGCATCACAGAAAAGCTTTCGTTATCCCTTTTATCTCCTCCAACAAATCCTCCACCATGGGCCCAGAATATTACCGGATAAGACTTGTTCTCATCACCTGATGATTTCGGATAATAAGCATCAAAGGTGCAATTTCCTTCAGTACAATACCTGATATCTTTCTTGATCTCAACTCCAGAAAGCACCTTTTCGTAGTCCTTAGGTAAGGTCTGGAATGGAACCTCAAAGAGTTTTTTCACAAAAAACGAAAGTAATCTGGGCGATGAAAGGACAACTAAAATAAGCACGGTCAATAGACCAATTACAATTACCATGATTCTCAAAACTTCCAACTCATCACCCTCCTTTCCAAGCATCTATGATAGTGAAAATGTGTCTTTTATGATTCTCGCTGCTTCTTCAGGCAAAAGCTCCTCATTATTGAGATGCAGATAATTTCCCCGGGTGATTTCACCCGGAATAGAGTTAAGCCTATGTTTTTCGAGGCTGACTCTGATATCCCTTTCCGTAAATGCCGTGTCCCTTTTAGTCGATTTGCATCTTAATCTGTTCTCCGTGATATTTCTTTCGAGCCTGATCTTCATATTCGCTTCTAGCTCCACAAAATAAATGTCACTGTCTTCTTTTTCAAATATCTTGCAGATTCTGTCAACGTAATCGAAGTCTTCCTTCTGGTCCAAAGCCCAGACAAAAGTAAAGATCATCCCCTTCTGATTGCTTTTGGCAAACGCTTCAAACAATTCAAATCGAATCAAATTCACCAGACGTTTCCCCTCTTCTGTTCCATAACTAAAAAAAGGAGCAACCAGATCGATGGACATGTGATTGTGAAAAAGCTTAAGTCCGGTCATTTTCTCGAGTTCTTGTCCGACAGTCATCTTTCCTACGGCTTGTGGACCGAAGAGTAAAATTAATTTCATTATTCACCTCAAATATTCTTCAACTATATTATTTATTATTTTAACACTTATCGGAATAGTTAACCATATCAGCTCTTTTATGTAAGCCATGTAAAATAAAAAACGAGGAGACAATTCATTGTAAAATGTACCCTATAGCGTAGACAACCGACAATAGGTATCTACACTATAGGGTACATTTTGTTGAACCTCATCCTCATTACTTTTCAATTTCCTCTGATTACATTTTTTGAGAATATCCCCGTTTCATTCAGACAAATTTCACCGAAGATAACCTACCCTATTCTCTTAGTTTATCATGAATGTTATCGAGGCTTAATTGTCCTGGTGCTGAAGATTCGCCGATGGATGCAAAGGTGATAGCTGAGGAAGATTCTTTCCTTGAATACCGGGTGATGGAACCTTTCTCCCCCATTGCAATGGCAATATGAGGAATTTTCAACCTTTGCGCAGCAATAGTTGAGGCTTCCATGAGGGTTTTTGCTTCGGTTTCATTTTTGGCAAAATATGCGATTTTAGCGAGGTCAGCCCCGAACTCTTCTTCGAGAAGCAGGCAATCAAGCATTTCCTTCACCTCGGGAGAATGTTTAAAGTCATGAAAAGATAGAATGACTTTTACGCCTCTTTCTTTTGCAAGTTCAAGAAGTTCCTCATATTCCTTATGGAGCTCTTCATCAGCTCCATACTTCATTTGAAACTCCATCAGTTCAATGTCGATCAAATCTGCAACTCCTGAGTCAATGACATTTTTTCTAAACTCAAGAAGCTTGCTTTGATCTATTACGCTTTGCCCACCCTCGCTACTATCTCTAAAGGTGACAATCAGAGGCTTATCACTGAAAAATTTTCGAATCAGCCTAAGAGGCTTCAAGTTCAGATTTCCAAGATCCTCCTCCGTTGCAAAATAATAATCCGCTCTCCATTCGATGAGATCGAATACCTTACCCTTGAGGTGAAGCAAGTCATTCATTAAGGCAACTTCATTCCTGGCAGTCAGAGGCACGCAGATCTTAAAGGAACCGTCATTAAGTTCCAAATCTTTTACTCTCAGCGGTTTCATTGTATTCCCCTCGCTTTTTCGTTATTCCTACATCAAAATTTAAAATCTATAATTAACGCCTATAATCTAAAACAAGAGTTCTAAGATTAGTTGTTTAGTGTTTAAGAAACTCATCACAGCACCTTACTAGGGTCTTACAATAATTATATCACTCGCTGATAAGCCTTCTTTTACATAAAGTTCTGGAGTACTTTCTTCAGATATTCCTTCCAGCATCAAAGCAGATTTTGCTTGTCCAAAAGCCTTTTCTAATGATTGTCCAAAACCAATTGCTGAATAAAATTGTGCTGCAAATATTCTAGCTGCAACATCTCCTATTGACGTGTTCATCCCTATTGCAGCCTCAACATGTTGAACTACTGCCTTAGCTTGCCCGTAGGAAAAACATGTATTAAAAAAAACTAATCTTATCTTTTCGGAAGAAGTCATCATAGTCTGAACTATTGCTTCTTTACTTACAAATTTGGGGCTCCCAGCTGCATCTTGTAAAACAAGTTCGTCTGTATCTGAACCATGACCACTAAAATGAATGATATCTGGATTTAATTCATTAATTGCTTGTAAAATATCCATGGGTCTCGTAGCCCATCTTGTTTCAAACTTAACGCTATCTCTATGTTCTGATTTTCTAATCATCTCTTGTATTGAACGGGCTTCTTCATCTAATCTTAGAGGCATAGTTCCTGTCGTCGGATTAGATGCCATAAATAGTACAGTTATTATTTCTGGTATGTTTTGCAAGTCTGTTAGCGTCCTCTGCATTTCCGACTGTACTCTACTATAGTTATTTAAGGTATCTGTAATACGTCCCAACTGCTTTTCAGACTCTTTTAGTCTTTTCTTTTCTTCATCTATCTTCTTTTTTCCATCTCTATCTATTTCAACACTAAGTTTCATTTCTTCCCTAAATATTTCTTTAGTCTTATTAGCGGTTTTAATATCAATAGATGCAACTCTTTTGTCTATATCTGCTAATGCTTTTTCTGCCCTTTGAATCTCACTTAATTTAGATTTTATAGTAGATTGAGATTTAGCTCTAACAATAGCCTCATTTGAAGAAATAATCTTCTTTTTTAAATCAGGTATCTTTTTTGTTTCACTTGCCCTATCAGAAGATAATTTCGCCATTTCTTGCTTTTTCCTTGTAATATTATTCCTATACATCTCTATAAACCCCAATTTTTATACCTCCACTATTTTTCAATTATAATGATTTCCATTAAAACTTCTATATACTCAATGACATTTTAATATTTATGTGGCAAAAATCTATTACCCGTCAACTTTTAAATCGCGGATAAATCTTTTTATCTTTATTCATTAATCATCACATGAAAACTTCAATCAGTTGATAAGGTACTTATTCATCCAGATCACTATACTTTCCGCAGAGAGGTCACTACTTCTTAAAGCGATGGTTTGTTCTATCTCACTTTTTGGGAATAGCGCATCATTAAAAGAGCTTATAAAAGATTAATCTTTATGACCTACTTGTTTGCATTTGATTTTACTTAAGTTATATTCAACTGTTTTATGCAAAATCCTCAATATTATAGAGCGCATCGAAATAGAAATTTTCTTCATTTTGTCTGATTCGAAGGATTGAACAGTTATGAAACTCCACTCGGAAAAATGAGTCTATCTCGTTCCCGAACAGATACGAAAGGATAGTTTTCATTGTTCCCCCATGGCAGACCACAAGGAGTTTTTCCCCGTTTGTATAAAGATTTTTAAGTTCCTCCATAAAAGAATATATACGGTTTCTAAAGTCCATTTGGCTCTCGCCGCCGCCTGGTCTGTATTCAAGCCAGTCTTTTCTCCAATCCTCAAAAAGTGTCGGATTCTTGCTGATGAGCTCTTCATAGTTATGCCCGTCAAGGTGTCCGAGATCCCGCTCATTTATTCTGGCATCCATTTCGGCATCGTCTAACGCATAGCCCATACTAATCAGCGTCTCATGTGTCCTCGTAAGAGAAGAAACATAGATTTTATCCGGAACGAAATTCATTTTTCTAATCAGTGCACCGGCTTTACCCGCTTGTTCTTTACCAAGTTCCGTCAGATGAAAATCACCCATCCCATAGAAAAGGTTGAGGACATTGGCTTCAGATTCCCCATGCCTTACAAATAATATCTCCAATTTAAAGACCTCCTTATATCAAAATTGGGAAAAGCGAACTTTTCCCAATGTGAAACTTCTATTCTATTTCAGTTCGTATTTATCATCGAAAAAAAACATCAATTTTTGAAGGGACTGAACAAGCAGTTCCTCTTCAGTCGGATTCAAATGGCTGATGACACTGTCGATCATCTCCTGATGGAAATCCTCATGCAGTTTCTTTGCCTTGATTCCTTTTTCGGTTAGTTCAACAAGAACGATACGCTTATCTTCTTCAGTTCTTTTACGAAGAAGATACCCTTTTTTTATTAATTTATCCACACCAGTTGTCAGTGTGCCCATGGTCACTTTCAGAATCTTTGAGATCTCCGTCATGGTTTTAGGTTCAACATCGCCTACGGCATCAATCGTATGGATTTCTGTTATCGTCAGATCACTTCCGCTATCCCGAAGAGATTTTTCTTCAATTTCAAGGATATTGTGAAAAAGATCAACTAATAGGACATTTAAGACTTCATTTGTATGGTTGATTACACTCACCTCTTTATTTATAGGGTACTACCTGCTGCAAATCATTCTATTTCTCTCTTTATAATAACAAATTTCAAGACCAATATCATCCATTAGATTTAGAGCATCATCAAAGTTTCTTCCGATATCCTCCGCAATATGCGCATCGGAAGCTAAAGTAATTGATTTTCCGCCTAAATCTCTATATCCTGTAAAAATACTTCTAAAACTCGTAAGCACATCGCCTTCGAGAGGTCTCTTGAGATTTAATTCAAGAGACACTTCGTTCTCCAGCATGACTTCAAAGAGTTCATCGAACTCTTTTTTAAATTCATCGTATTTCAAATTTGGAAAACCTGAATATCTCGTCGGATAGTCAAGATGTGCCAAAGCGTTGATATAGGGATTATCCAGCACCATTTCTTTGGCATAGGAAAGATAAGTCCTGTAGAATTCCTTATAATCCCTTCCCTTGTAATAATTTCGGGAAGAGAGGCTGTTTTTCCTCATGGTATGGAGCGAACCGATAACCATGTCAAATTCGAAGGCTTCCTGAACTCGTCTATTCTCTTTTGTATAGTCAAGGTCAAGACCGATTTCAATTCCAATCAGATAGTTTTCGTTTCTGTAAGGCTTACACCTCTTGAAATACTCTTCTGCATCAAAATCTATAGGGAAACCGTCGATTTCCATATTATTTAAATCTTTATGTTCTGTGGTGATCACACCAAGATTCTTCCTTTTTGCTTCAGCTAAGATTTTCTCCAGCTTTTCATTCGAATCAAAAGAAAACTCGGTATGCATATGTGTATCAAATATCATTCTATAAATCATCCTTTGTATAAGAGGTTACAATTTCTCCGTAGAATATTTCATGATAGTCCCCATCAAGATAGCTGGTGACGTCCACGTCGCCTCTAAGAAGCTTCGGATCGACCTTATGGTTGTAGATAATCTTGCATTCGTAAAAAATGTTCGCTTCCTGTACAACTGGTGTCTCCATTGTTTTAGCCTTGTGCTGGGTTAGCCCTGCCAATTTCCACTTGTCCGTTTCTTTACCCGAATGGGTGCCTACAATGTTAAGCGCCTTTTTCATTGTCGAGGTTGTAGGGATAGATACGGTAAATTCCGTATTTTCCTGAAGCAGCTCATGATTATGCCTTGAGCTTCTCACGAGGATGGTGAATACAGGTCTTCCCCATTCAAATCCGATGTTTCCCCAGCTGATGGTGCTGACATTGATATCGTCACCCTTCTTCACGGTTAAAAATGCACCCTGTCTGTGTAAGTACTTAATGCTCTTGTCCAAATATCTTATAAATTCAACTGCCATATATTTATTCCTCCAAATTTTATTATCATTTTCACTATTCATTATATACCATATCAAAATTTAATTGTGTAAAATTTATAATTATTAATAAAAAATCTACAAATCTCATGAAAAAACTGCTATTTTAAACATACCCGTAAATTGTCTATCGTTATAGAAAATTCAATATTTATTCAACTCAAGTTCGAATCTTTCGGATACACTGATGGTTATAGTAAAGGAGAGATGAGTTATGATCTTAGAAATTACACTGGTATTGGCTTCTGTTGTGGGGGTAATCTATAGCTTAGTCAACAAAAATTCCTTTTTGGGTATACTTTCTTCAGTTGTGCTGATCACGACTATCGCCATAGGGATGCTTTTTTCTACTAATCCTTATTAAAAGTATAACTTATAACAATAAGCCACGTTCCTTATTTCTAAAGTACAGTTCCATCTTTGATTAAAGCATGTAATTTTCAACGCGTTTTCGAAAAAGGGGAAAAATAAAAGGCAAAACCAATTTTATGGTTTTGCCTTTTATTAAGTCACACCAAAGGTGCTGTCTCTATCTTATTTATCTTTTACGCCAGCATCTTCCTTCATAGCTTCTTTCAGGGTATGCCATGCAAGTACTGCACACTTGACTCTTACAGGAAGGTTTGAAATTCCCTGTAGAATTGCAGCTTCATCGAGGACTTCTTCAAGGTAATCAATATCAGAGATTTCTCTTTTGATCATGCCAAGGAAGATTTCGATGGTATCCATCGCTTCCTGAACAGTTTTTCCCTTTAAAAGGTCGATCATCATATCTGCAGAAGCCTGGCTGATTGAACAGCCGCTGCCGGTATAGGCTAAATCCACAAGGACGCCATTCTCAATCTTTGCTTCAATACTGATATCATCTCCGCAGCTTGGATTATGACCCCTTTCCTTATGGGTATATCCTTCAATTTCTCTTTTATTCTTCAAATTCTTGTTGTGCTCAAGAATTACCTGTGTATAAAGACTACTTAGCTCCATAACCCATCCATCTCCTTACCTCTTCGAGGTTCTCTATTAACGCATCTACATCCGCTTTTGTATTGTAGAAGTAAAAGCTTGCCCTCGAACAAGAATTGATCTTCAGATATCTCAGGAGCGGTTGAGCGCAATGATGCCCTGAACGCACACCAACACCATAACTGTCAAGAATTGTCGATACGTCATGTGGATGTACGCCCTCCACAGTAAAACTGATGACAGCTCCTCGATTAACTAAATCGGTAGGTCCAACAATCGTAATGTATGGAAGTTCTTTAAGCCTACTTAGAGCATATTCCGTAAGTTCCATTTCCTTCTGATGAACGAAGTCAAATGTAAGATCCTCTAAATAATCAATGGCTGCTCCGAGTGATACGACACCTTCGATTCCCTGTGTACCGGCCTCAAACTTAAATGGCAGCTCATTAAAAGATGTTTCTTCCTCATATACATATTCAATCATGTCCCCACCAAATAAAAATGGTTCCATGTTCTTTAAGATCTCTTCTTTACCGTATAAAACGCCTACACCCATAAATGCGAGCATCTTATGCCCTGAAAAAGCATAGAAATCAACATCCAGGTCTGTAACATTAACCTTCATGTGAGGCACTGCCTGTGCGCCATCAATAAGAACCTTAGCGCCAACACTGTGGGCCTTTTTAATGATTTCCTCTACAGGAAATATGGTGCCCAAAACATTGGACATATGCGTAACTGCAACAATCTTCGTCAGTTCATCAATTTTTTCAAGTTCTGACAAAGGAAGTCTTCCCTCATTGTCCACATACATGAAGATGAGCTCTGCACCAGTCTTTTTTGCGACCTGCTGCCAGACAACCAAATTGGAATGATGCTCGGCAATGGAAATAACAATCTTGTCCCCTGGTTTCAGCGTATTCATTCCATAGCTGTAACCCACAAGATTTATCGCTTCAGTCGTATTTTTTGTGAATATGACTTCTTTCACGCTTCTTGCACCAATAAATTTTCTTACCTTTTCTCTGACGCCTTCAAAAGCTTCAGTAGCCCTGATGCTTAAGATATGGGAACCCCTGTGGGGGTTACCATTATCTTTTTTGATGTAATTACTCACCGCATCAAGTACCTGATTTGGCCTTTGAGATGTGGCGGCACTGTCTAAATAGACAAGCTTATGGCCATTTATTTCCTGATTAAATATTGGGAAATCATCTCTAATATTTTTCAAATTATTCACCTTTCAATTCTTCTTCAACGGCCAGCATGATCGTATCCCTGATGGATTCAACGGGGATAAGGTCAATGATTGGCCTGATATGAGATTCGATGATGATCTTCTTTGCTTCATTCTCATCAAATCCTCTGGTCATGAGATAAAAAAGCTTCTCATCATCAATTTGTCCATTGGAAGCGGCGTGGTTTCCGATGACATCATCTTCCCCACATAGGAGAAGCGGAATGGCATAGGACTTCACTTTTGGGCTGAGAAGAATGGTAAATTCCTCCTCATTTCCTTCTGAGTGTGTTGATCCCCTCTTGAAATCCAGGGTTCCTCTGAAGGTTTTCTTTGCCTTGTCCTTGAGTGCACCCTTGAAAATCATGTCTGATTTTGTTCTCTTACCCATATGGTTCATATGATGGGAAAGATCAAGGATTCTCTCGCCAAACCCTAGGTACACGTTCTTCACGTGACCTTCGGATTCGTCACCGACAAGGTCAGTCATGTAGTTGATCACTGCAGCACTGCTTCCGAGTTCTACAGAAATATAATTCACTTTACCTTTTTCCATGACGGTTGAATATCTCGATTCCAAGTGTCTTGAAATTGAATTCAGCCTTTGGATTTTGATGATATTCAGTTCCGCCCCTTCAGCCACTTTGATTTTGCTGAGAACATTAGAGAAAGTCTCTGTATCGTCTGAAGCATAATCGATGACCACATTAAGCTTTGAACCTTTTTCCAGAACAAAGACATTTTTTTCAATTAAAGTACTGTTTTCACGTCCGAGGACATGACTGATATGGAGTTCCTTTTCTTCATTTTCTTCAAGGTGTATAAAAAGGCCGGCATTATGGCTTTTGTCTGCCATAGTTACCATTCTTTCATTCACGCCCTTGAAATCCTGTGACAGAGGAAGGTCCTCATTGGTCAATAATTTGTAACCCTTGCCTTCAATTTTCCTATAGAAGTAATCCTTTGTCGTATCCACATCCATGTGTTCTAAAAGGAGATCGTTGGCTTTCACCCATCTAAAGGTCAGTCTTGGCAAGACATTAAATTGTTCTTTTACTGCGCTCATTTCTCCACCTCTATCCTATCGTTCCTTCAAGTTCCAGTGTGATGAGATTGTTCATCTCAACGGCATATTCAAGTGGAAGTTCCTTGGATATCGGCTCTACAAATCCTCTAACGATCATGGCTTTGGCTTCCTCTTCGGAAATTCCACGTGTCATGAGATAGAAGATGGCCTCCTCGGAAATTCTACCGATTTTTGCCTCATGTCCCATATCCACATCATCATTTTCGATATCGATGACAGGAATGGTATCGGATCTTGAGATGTTATCCAGCATCAGGGACTCGCACGTCACTGTGGATTTACATCCATAAGCGTTTGGTGCAACACGAAGCAGTCCTCTATAGATTGCCTGTCCGCCTGACTTTGAAATGGACTTTGAGTTTACCGTAGAAGTTGTGTGGGGAGCAGCGTGTACTACCTTGCAACCTGTATCTAGAATCTGTCCCTTACCTGCAAAGGTAATTCCTGTAAATTCAGCTCTGGCATACTCGCCTTTAAGGATACTCATTGGGTATAGCATACCCACCTTGGATCCGAAGGATCCGGATACCCATTCGATGGTTCCGTTCTTTTCAACTGACGCTCTCTTGGTATTCAGGTTGTACATGTTCTTCGACCAGTTCTCTATGGTTGAATAGCGAAGTGTCGCCCCTTCCTTGACATAAAGCTCTACAGCTCCTGCATGAAGGTTGTTCACGGAATATTTAGGTGCTGAGCACCCTTCGATGAAGTGGCACTTGGCATTCTTCTCTACAATGATCATGGTATGTTCAAATTGTCCTGCACCAGGTGCGTTCAATCTGAAATAGGACTGCAGGGGAATATCCACCTGAACCCCTTCCGGAACATAGACGAATGAACCGCCTGACCATACTGCGCCGTGAAGGGCAGCAAACTTATGGTCTGTATTTGGAATAAGCTTCATGAAGTATTCCTTCACGAGGTCTTCGTGTTCGATGAGTGCAGTATGGATATCGGTATACACAACGCCCTGCCTTGTCATCTCTTCTTTAATGGAATGATAGACCACTTCGGAATCATACTGTGCACCAACACCTGCAAGAGACGTCCTCTCCGCTTCAGGAATACCTAATCGCTCAAAAGTGTTCTTGATGTCCTCAGGGACATCTTCCCAGCTGGTCTGCATTGCTGCCTTAGGCTTGACATAAGTGACAATATTGTCGATATCAAGATCTGAAAGGTCAGGAGCCCAAGTTGGAACTTCCAGCTTGTTATAGATTGCAAGGGATTCCAGCCTAAACTTCAGCATCCATTCCGGTTCTTCTTTCCTTGCAGAAATCTCACGTATGATGTCTTCCGTCAGACCCGAATCCGACTTAAAGTCGTAATTGAAGTCGTTCTTGATGTCATACATGCCTCTGTCTGGTTCTTCTATATAAGTTTTACTTCTTTTTTCCATTCTGTATCACCTTTCGCTTCCTTGTACTTCTCATATCCATTCTTTTCGATATCTCTAGCCAAGGATATGTCACCAGAATCAACAATCTTACCATCGACCATGACATGAATTACATCAGGTTTCAGATAATCCAATATAGAATTATGGTGTGTAATGAGCAGAATGGCATTGTCGTCATTCTTAAACTTAGTGACACCTTGTGAAACGATTCTTACCGCATCTACATCAAGACCTGAATCGGTCTCGTCCAGGATCGCCAGTTTTGGATTCAGGATACTCATCTGTAGAATTTCATTCTTCTTCTTCTCTCCGCCTGAATAACCCATATTAAGGTATCTCTGGGCGTAGCTTCTGTCGATATCGAGTTCCTTCATCTTCAGAGTCAGTTCTTTCTTAAACTGGATGGCCTTGACAGGTTCTTCTGTTATCTGCATTTTTGCAGTTCTCAGGAAATTTTCAACCGTAATGCCAGGAACCTCTTCAGGATTCTGGAAGGACAGGAAAAGGCCCTTTTTAGCTCTTTCATTGACAGGGGCTTCTGTGATATCTTCATTTTCGAATATGACACTGCCTTCGGTCACTTCATATTTCTTATTGCCCATGATGACATTTGCAAGTGTGGACTTTCCTGCACCATTTGGCCCCATGATGACATGGATTTCACCTTTATTTATGACTAGGTCTACACCCTTTAGGATTTCTTTCTCATTAACCGTACTTTTAAGCCCGGTTATTCTTAAAATTTCTGACATTCTAATTCTCCTTTAATTCTGAGCATTTTTATCTGATATTATCTGTTTACAATTTTACTCGTTTATCCCTATGGCGTCAACCGATTAAACACAATTTGATTGGAGATTTTTAAGATAAAAATCAAATAAAAGCCCTGGATACAGCGATTCAGGGCTTTTAAATCTTATGCAATTTAATTTTTTATTCTTCGTATAAAGGATATTTTTTACACAATTGTGCTACTTTTTCACGAATTTCTGAAAGATCTTCATCTCGATGCATGATTGCATAGTCGATAAATTCCACCATAATCCTGATATCCTCTTCTTTAAATCCTCTGGTGGTAATTGCAGCGCATCCCATCCTGAGCCCAGAGGTGATGAAAGGACTTCTGGTTTCGAAAGGAATGGTGTTCTTATTTGTCGTGATGCCGATGGTATCGAGAAGCTTCTCTGCATCTTTTCCTGTAATATCCTTGTTGTTGAGGTCGACAAGAATCAGGTGATTGTCTGTTCCGCCAGAGACTAGGCGATATCCCTTTTTGATGAGCTCTTCAGCCAAAACTTTCGTATTAGAAAGCATTTGTTCAATGTATACCTTGAAACTGTCCTCCATGGCTTCCTTAAAGCATACTGCCTTGGCAGCGATGACATGTTCGAGCGGGCCTCCCTGCATTCCTGGGAAGACTGACTTATCCAGTGCCTTTGCAAATTCAGCTTTACATAGGACTGCTCCGCCTCTTGGTCCTCTTAGGGTCTTATGGGTAGTCGTCGTAACAAAATCCGCATAAGGTACAGGACTTTCATGATGTCCTGTTGCAACGAGTCCCGCGATATGCGCCATGTCGACCATATAGTATGCGCCGACTTCCTTTGCAATTTCGCCGATCCTTTTGAAATCAATCTTTCTTGGATAAGCAGAAGCACCGGCTACGATCATCTTCGGTTTTTCCCTCAAGGCTATTTCACGGAACGTCTCATAATTGATTGTCTCTGTTCCTGCTTCAACGCCATAGGAAACGAAATGATAGAGCTTTCCAGAAAAGTTAACCGGACTTCCATGAGTTAAGTGGCCACCATGACTCAGGTCCATTCCAAGAACCTTATCGCCAGGTTCGAGGACTGCCATATAAACGGCCATATTGGCCTGTGAACCGGAATGAGGCTGTACATTGGCATGTTCGGCATGAAAGAGTTCTTTCATTCTTTCGATGGCCAGGGTTTCTATTTTGTCTACGATTTGGCACCCACCATAATATCTCTTCCCTGGGTATCCTTCTGCATATTTGTTGGTGAGGGACGTCCCCATGGCTTCCATGACTGCTTTAGATGTAAAATTCTCGGAAGCGATTAGCTCGATATTGGAGTTTTGTCTTTGATCCTCTTCCTTAATCAGGTCATAGATGACTTTATCGGTTTCTTTAAGGTTATTGCTGTTCATCTTATCCTCCTCAATACATTTAAATTAAAACGTCTATACTTTCAATAATAACAACGTTATTCTAATTTGTACATTGATGTTAGAAAAATTCCTTGGAATACTAGAAACCTTTCAAAAATATAATGAATGCATCAAATTGAATTGGATACACTTTTTTTATGTTGTTCTTGATAATTCTATTGAGAAATCAAAAATAATGCGTTATGATTATGGTATATCAAAGGATCCTTGAATCAGGTTATTCAAGGATATTTCTAATGTAAATAAAAAATTTTTAAATTACAGGAGGATGTAAAAAGTGTATTGTGTAAGAGAAATTTCACCCGATGTATACTGGGTCGGGGGTAATGATAGAAGAATAGCCCTATTTGAGAATATGTTCCCTCTAACCAACGGAGTTGCTTATAATTCCTATCTCATCACAGATGAGAAGACAGCACTTGTCGATACTGTCGATGATGCGATCACTGAGTTATTCCTCGAAAATGTCAAGCATGTGCTTAATGGCAGAGAGCTTGATTATCTCATCATCAACCATATGGAACCAGACCATTGTGGCAACATTGAGAATATCATTAAGCTTTATCCAAACGTTAAGGTAATTGGAAATGCGAAGTCATTCCAGCTCTTTAGCCAATTTTACAATATGGACATCACAAAAAATCAGATGCTCGTTGCTGAAGGCGATGAACTGAATCTTGGCAGCCATAATCTGAAATTTGTATTCGCTCCTATGGTCCATTGGCCAGAAGTCATGATGGAGTACGAAACAAGCAAAGGAATCCTGTTTTCAGCAGATGCCTTCGGAACTTTCGGGGCACTTCCAGGAAACCTTTTTGCAGACGAAGTCGATTATGACAACCTTTTCCTTGACGAAGCCAGAAGATACTATGCGAATATCGTTGGTAAGTTCGGTCTTCAGGTACAAGCCTGCTTCAAGAAACTTGAAGGACTTCCAATCAATATGATCTGCGCACTTCATGGACCAATGTTTAGAAATGAGGATGTCAGCAAAATTGTTGGACTCTATGATAAATGGAGCAGATACGAACCTGAAAAGAAAGGCGTTGTCCTCTTCTACGGTTCCATGTATGGAAATACCGAAAATGTCGTGAACTGCCTCGCAAACAAACTTGCTGAGCGTGGCGTCAAAGATATGAGAGTGTATGATGTCTCAAAGACACACGCTTCCTACATCATCTCTGACGTCTGGAAGTACAGTAACCTTGTTGCAGCTGCACCGACCTACAATATGGGGATCTACTATCCTATGGATAATCTCCTAAATGAACTAAAAGCCCTTAACATCAGCAACCGAAAGATCACCATCATTGGCAACCATAGCTGGGCAAGCGCCTGCTATAGGCTGATGAACGAGATGTTCACCAAAATGAAGAACATGGAACTGATCGGGGATTGCCTGGATATCAGATCAAGCCTCAAGGCTGATCAATTGGAACAATTGGATGAGTTGGCAGATATGATTGCCGCATCCGTACTTGAAAACTAAATACGTTTGATTGACAAAGGTAAAGACAAGCACCACTGGAAGCGGTTTTTCTATCGCACCAGGGGTGCTTGTCTTTTTAAAGCGCCACCGGGGCTGAAATTTCTTCATCAATTGCGTATCGTTTACGAAGAAGAGAGCTATTTCATTAATTTGGTTCATCCTTTATAATGTAGATATTGGTTAATATACCTGAAATCGGAGAAGAGAAAATGGATAATAAAAGACTGATTAAACTCGCGAGCTGGGCTGGTAAAATTATACTTGAGTCTGGTGGAGAAACCTATCGTGTGGAGGAAACCATTACCAGAATCTTGATCGCCTATGGCCTCAAAGATGCTGAAAGCTTCGTTACTCCGACAGGAATCATGGTATCCCTTACAGAGGAGAACGGTAACGTGATTTCTCTGATCCAGCGGGTCAAAAAAAGCAATGTTGACCTTGAAAAGGTATCCCTCATTAATTCACTTTCTCGCCAGGTTGCAATAAAGCACTTATCTTTAGATGAACTTAATCAGAAGTTACAGGTCATCGATGAAAGAAAACCTTATTCCCTGGGATTTCAACTGTTTATGGCGGCGTTAAGTGGATTCTCATTCACGCTGCTCTTTGGTGGAAATTTTGCTGATGCTTCTGCTGCGTGGCTCATTGGGATTGGGGTTCGAATAATGCAGCACTATACCCGGGAAATTAACCTCAACGGAATATTCATCAATATCCTCGGTGGAGGCTTTGTCGCGATGTCGAGCCTTTTCCTTACTGAAATCCTCCCGTTTGAAATGCACATCAACACGATTATTATCGGTTCCATCATGCTCCTTGTTCCTGGAATTGCCTTCACCAATGCCATTAGGGACACCCTTATGGGCGATTACCTTTCTGGGGTTTCGAGAGGCATGGAAGCATTTCTCATCGCTGTAGGTATTGCCATCGGCGCAGGAATGATTCTTGGCATTGCCGGAAATTTTTAGGGGGGATTACGATGATTGGAATAGTAATGTCATACTTTGCTTCACTTAGTTTTGCATTTCTCTTTAACTTAAATAGGAAGACTGCTTTTCTAACGGCCTTCGGAGGCTCTATTGGCTGGGCATTTTATATTTTGGCTATAGACCTCGGCGCTGATTTACCTGTTGCCTATTTTTTTGGAGCACTCGCGCTCACTTTATATTCGGAAATTATGGCACGAATCATGAAAACTCCGGTAACAAGTTATGTGACGCCCGCATTAATTCCTCTAGTCCCTGGTGGCGGGCTTTACCAGACTATGCTGAAATCAATCTCTGGAGATTATAATGGAGCAATCAAGGAAGGGATAAACACCCTCATGTATTCAGGTGCTCTGGCCATTGGAATCCTTGTCGTCTTTACGCTCATCAAAACCTACTACTCCCTAAGGAGGAAACTCGAAGTCTATGAAAAGAACTAAACTAGTCTATACCAACAGAGATGAAGATATTCAGGCAAAAGTTGAAGAAACTTTAATAAAGTATCATATCCAAAAAGAGGATCTCATCGATATCCGCTATCATGAAAAGGACAGTAGAAAGAATGCGCTGATCATCTATAACAGCAAATAAGGAGGACAATTTTTGAATAACATAAACACCATCATGTTCGATTTGGATGGAACACTTCTCTCCATCGACATGAACGATTTTGAAAAATACTACTTTGGTTCCTTAATCGAGGCAATGAAAGATTTTATTGCTCCGGAAGAATTTAAAAAGATTTTGCTTACCTCGACAGTTGCCATGGTAAACAATACAGAATTCAAAACAAATGAGGAAGTATTCATGGAATCTCTTGAATCCCTCGTTAAAAGCGATATCGGAGAATATCAAAAAAGATTTGCCGATTATTATCTCAAAGACTTTGATATCCTTAAAAAAGCGGTACTTCAAACGACCGTCATGCAGGAAGCGACAAGCCTCCTCAAGGAAAAGGGATATGAGCTTGTTATCGCAACCAATCCGCTGTTCCCTGAACTCGCCATCAACAAAAGAATAGAATGGGCAGGCATCGACAAAAATGAGTTCTCGTATGTCAGCTACTTTGAAAAGAACCATTATTGCAAGCCTAATATAGAATACTATGAAGAAATCCTACAAGATATTGGAAAGAAACCTGAAGAATGCATGATGGTAGGTAACGATGCACTAGAAGACATGATTTCAGGAAAACTTGGAATCAAAACTTATCTCATCACGGACCATTTGCTCAATCGTAAAAATATAGAAATCAAAGCGGATCACATCGGTTCCTATGAGGATTTCCTTGTTTTTGCCAAAGAGATTCCCACCCGTATCAATTAAAGAATAAGAATTTATCCTAAAATGTCCGATTCAAATGGAAATTTTCATTTGAATCGGACATTTTCAATTTCTATTAAGGTGCCTAATCCGCACATGAAAAGACCCGCCCCAAAACTGGTTTTAAATCCAGTAATGAGGCAGGTCAATCGTTCTATTTTAGGGGATTATTATGAAGTATCGTAGTTAAGCTCTTCTACTAACCAAGCTAATGATCCATAGCAGCACCAAAGCACCTACAATGGATATGATAAAGCTATAAAAATTAAGCCCTGTGGCTGGTCCAAGTCCTAACATTCCTGCTAGCCACCCACCGATGAATGCTCCAATGATACCGACGATGATATTTGCAAAAAGTCCCATTCTAGCATTTTTGCCTGCAAGCATACTCGCAATCCAACCTGAAATTCCACCTAAGATTATCCATACAATAATATTGGTAATATCCGGCATTTATACCACTCCTTTCTACTTTGTTTGATACTTATTCTATATGTCCAAATGCCTCCAGTCAACACGAAAAGCCTTGATTTAACAAGTGTTATCAGATTGTTATTCGTCAGGTCTCAAAATATGGATATCATTCACATTGTCCAATATTTAGATACAACTATATACCGCGTGTAATGTTATGATATGCAATTTCTTCTCAATTCCAAAGGTTTTTGTATTATGCTTCACAAACTTTCTCACTCGGAAATCTAAATCATTCTCCCGGGATGCTGTTTTGAGATGATAACTTCGTCCCTCAGTTCATCGCATTTTGAAAAGCAATATAGGACATTCTAATCATTAAAAATGTACCCGATATCGTAGACACTTTAGTAAAGTGAGTTACGTGATCGGGTACATTTTATAAATTTACATACTGCTTTTTTTCAACAGTTTATTTTGTTAATAGAATTGTCATTTTAATGAGCTTCGAAGAATTCTCCATCAACGGAATCAAGAAGAGGAATCATGCCCTCCATCTGATAGACAAAGAGCCTGTGCAGGGTTCTCGTCATAGCGACATAAAGCAATTTGATTTCCAATTCGTTTTCCAGATATTTCTCATTGATATTCACAACAAACACGACGTCAAATTCCAGACCTTTAGCAAGATCTGATGGGACAAGGATTATTCCCGCTTCATATTCCTGTTGCTTTTCGTCCAGGATTTTGGCGCTTATCCTCCCACTTTTGTCCAATTGTTTTTTGATGGCTTTGCATTCTTCATGGTTTTTGCAGATAATGGCGATGGACTTGTATTCTTCTTTAAGAGAATTGATTTTTTCCTCCAGGGAGTTCATCAGGTTTTTCTTGTCCTTAAAGATCTTCTTTTCAGGTTTTTCACCATGTCTAAGTACCGGTTCTGCAAGAACAATGCCTTCCTGCTTGAGCTTTTTGATCACTTCATTGGCGAGAAGCATCACTTCGACCGTAGTACGGTAACTTTGCTTAAGCGTCTTGTAGTTGGTGTCTTCCATGCCAAATACCGAATCAATGACCGATTGCCAGTTATTTACGCCTCTGAAGGAATAAATTCCTTGGGAGAGGTCTCCGAGGAGCGTGAACTTGTTCGTGTTTAGAATCGTTTTTAGCGCATAAAACTGGAACAAACTGTAGTCCTGAGCTTCATCGATGACGACACTGTTGATTTCAATCTTTTCTTCAAACCCGAATAGTCTGTGCTTCAGGTAAACAAGGGCTGCATAATCTTCTAGCTCAATTTGTTTCGCCTCAAGCAAGGTTTTTGATTGGGAAACAAAATAAGAAACTTCCTCTTGACCCAGTTCGCCCTTTGAATACTTCATCAGAAGATTCTCATTTGTGGTAAGTTCTGTGTAATAATCAAATAAATTCAACTGAGGAAAATTGGCAAGGTATTTTTTTACAACCACTCTAAACTCCTGATTGAGTTTTTTCAGCTTCTCATCTCTTTCTTTGATTAGGGATTTTGTTTTCTCTCTTCTCTGCTCCGTGGTGTAATCACTTATTTTTGCCAGGTTCAATCTTCTATTATAGGAGGACATCACTCTTTGCAGCATTCCATCTTTGACTAATTTCAGTTTATAGTTGAGGCTTTTCTTCACCTCATTGACCCTTTTGTATAAAGGCAGGTAGCTGACATCGTGTAGGAACAAGTCTCGTATTTGAAAACTTGTGATGAGGACCTGGTTATTTACGATAAAATCTTCTGCCGGGGGGAAATTCTTTTCAATGTCTTCGATATAGGCATCAATGATGGCTTGGTAGGCCATGGAACCTTTAAAGGCTGAAGCCCACTTCATCAACTCGATATCCTTGTTCTTTTGACCGGAAGCATCAATCAGTGCTTTCAGTTTTGCATTGGCGTTTGTCATTTTATGCGATTTTCCAATGAGATTCCCGATAAAATCGATAAAAGTGCTTTGCTTCACCTTCTCTACCCCGAGTTCAGGAAGTACATCGGAGATGTAGTTGATGAAAAGGTTGTTCGGGGCTAGAATTAGAAATCGTTCTGGATCAAAGGTCTTTTCATAGGTATAGACAAAATAAGCAATACGATGCAGGGCAATCGTGGTCTTTCCACTACCCGCAACCCCCTGTACAATAAGGGGTTTGTTCATGGCTGCCCTGATTACTCGATTTTGCTCAGCCTGAATGGTCGTTGCGATATCACTTAAGCGATTATCGGCATTAGCCTGCAAGGATGCTTGCAGGAAGCTGTCTGTTGCGGTAATATCGATATCCATGATGTCATCGAGCAAAGCATTGCTAATAGAAAACTGCCTCTTCAAAGACATTTCACCTTCATAGACATCCCCTTCGGATTCATATGAGGTTTCTCCAAGTCTGCCTTCATAATATAAACTGGAAATCGGAGCTCTCCAGTCCACAACGATCATATCGTTGGTCTCTTCTTCAATGAGAGAGATTTTTCCTATGTAAACTTTACGGACTTTGTCTTCATCTTTTCCTTTAAAATCAATTCTGGCAAAATATGGCTTTGGCCTTGCCTTCTTGTAACTCTTAAAGTTTCTTTCTGCGGTTTCCAAGAATTTTGTGTTCGTGAGAACATCTGTATACATGGAACTGCTATCGTTTGAATCCAGTTCTGACATGGACTGCTTGATATTTCCTTTAATCATGCTCTTGTACTTTTCACTGGCTTCGATCACCTTATCCAGGTATCCAACTGTAAAATCGAGACGTTCTTTTTCGATTTCATAATCTTGATGTTCCTTAACTGACATTCAATACCTCCTGGCTTTATGCGATGTCTTCATGGGTACTATCCCATCTCTTACAATTATTCATTTAATTTTTGTTTTGAATTTCTACAATGGCTTCTATTTATCCTCATTCTTTACGTCAGATGTTCAACATCCGAATAAATAGAACCACGTAATATAATAGTCGAATTTACAGCAGAATTCAACCAGTGAAGAAGATATCTTTGTGACGCGGTTTAAAAGAATAAATTAAGGGATGATGAATAAAAATCTCGCATCATTCGATGAAATAAATAAGTCTGTCCCAGAACCGGTTTAACCCGAGTTTTGAGACAGACCATTTCATTTTAACAATTGTGCGCTAAAGATAGATCTCTTCCAGTTAATTCAACTAGAATATAATCATTTCCTTACTTGTTGGAATCGATATAAGCCCATCCATTTTTAAAATAATCTACACCTGACATGATGGTAAAGAATACTGCAACATACATCATGACTGGAGGGAAAATATTAAAGAAGGATTCCAGGAATGGTACATTCTTGAAAAAGCTAATCATATATGCTTCTTTTGTAGAGATCAGTTTTATCAGTAATGAGATGATCGCGATAATCTGCGTGGTGGTCTTAATCTTTCCCCACATGCTGGCAGCAATGACTACGCCCTCATTTGCGGCGATTGTCCTAAGGCCTGAGACTGCAAATTCTCTAGCAATGATAACAACAACAACCCATGCAGCAACGAGTTCGTGATCGACAAGTGCGATCAATGCTGCGGTGACTAAAAGCTTATCAGCGAGTGGATCCATGAACTTACCAAAATTCGTGACTAGGTTATCCCGTCTTGCAATCATTCCGTCTAGATGATCTGTGTACGCCGCTATAGCAAAAACAATGGTTGCTATGGTAAAACCATAAGGAATGGCTTCCACGGATACAAATAGAAGAAAGACAGGAACCAAAAACATTCTTACAACTGTGAGTTTATTAGGCAGATTCATAATTCATCACTCCAAATTCCAAATTATCTTATTAATGTCTAATTGCTTTTTTAGTATATACTCGTTTTCTTAACAATACATAAATTCATTATAGATATATCTTCTCACATTTTAACCATATTAACAAGATTTAGTCATCTTTCAGGTCGCTTTCACTCAAAAGCACTTGCCTGGGTTTTGACCCATCACGTCCTGAAATTATCCCTTTGTCCTCTAATTCGTCCATGATTCTTGCCGCCCTGTTATAGCCAACTCTCATTTTTCTTTGCAAAAACGAGGTAGACGCCTGCTGATTTTCGACAACAATTCTCACAGCTTCCTCGTAAAGGTCATCACTTTCCTCATCATCACCTTCCACATCCTTGCTTCTCTCGATATGGTTGATGATTTCTTCATCGTAGATCAGTTTGTCCTTTGTTACCTTGATTCTTGAAACAATGGCTTCAACTTCCTCTTCAGAGATATATGCTCCCTGCACACGCTTAGGCTTTTGTTCACCTACAGGATAGTAAAGCATGTCTCCCTTTCCAAGAAGTTTTTCAGCACCTCCGGAATCGAGGATAGTTCTTGAATCGATTGCGCTGGAAACAGCAAAGGATATTCTCGATGGAATATTCGCTTTAATGACACCGGTGATGATATCAACAGATGGCCTTTGCGTAGCGATAACAAGGTGCATACCAGCCGCTCTTGCCATCTGGGCAAGTCTAGCAATATAATCTTCCACTTCGTTTGCAGAGACCATCATCAGGTCTGCAAGCTCATCGACGATGATTACGATATAAGGGATGGTTTTAAGGTCTTTCTTCTTTTTGGTCATCTCGTTGTAACCTTCGATGTTACGAACGCCATGTTCGGCAAATGATTGATATCTTCTGGTCATTTCGTTTACTGCCCAATTCAATGCTCCTGCAGCCTTCTTCGGATCCGTTACAACAGGAATCAAAAGATGAGGAATACCATTATAAACATTAAGTTCAACAACTTTAGGGTCGACCATAAGAAGTCTGACGTGTTCGGGATCATATTTGAACAAAATGGAGATGATCAGTGAGTTGATACATACACTCTTACCTGAACCTGTTGCTCCTGCAATGAGGACATGTGGCATCTTCGACAAATCTCCAATGATGGTTTCACCGGAGATGTCTTTTCCAAGCGCTACAGAAATTTTCGCTGTACTTTTTTGGAATTTATCATCTTCAATGACTTCTCTAAGATAAACCGGTGTCGTTTCCCTGTTTGGAATTTCTATTCCAACTGCAGCTTTTCCAGGAATTGGTGCTTCTATTCTGACGCCTCTTGCAGCAAGTGCCAGAGCGATATCATCTGAAAGACTCACGATCCTTGAAACTTTTACCCCTGCTTTTGGCTGTAACTCATACCTCGTAACAGAAGGTCCTTTGGAAACATTGATTACTCTTGCTTCTACCCCGAAAGACATCAGCGTATCTTCAAGCTTCTTCGCATTTTCAATGATTTCTTCCCGATCTTCCTCTGCAAGCATTCCTTTAATATTCTGCTTGAGGAGAGAAATCTCAGGAAACTGGTATTGAGGTTTTTCTTCAATTTCCTCTATGCCAATCTGGCTGCCCGAAAGTTTTTCAATTTCTGGCTTCGCTTCACTTTTCCGTCTTTCTTCCGTAATCAAGATTTTCTTTGCAGCTTCTTCCTCTGCAAGCCTATGACTTTCGAGTTCAGCTTTCGGATCTTCTTCTACAATCTTGATTTCATCCACTGGTTTGCCCAGATTAAGGTTTTCTGCATTCTTCCCGGTAATATGGATTTCTCTGGAATTTTCATCTTCTTTTTCCAATGTCCTAACCATGCCGGGATCGTCGCCAAGATCAAGGGATACAAAAGGAGATTTCGTCTTTTTCTTCGCTGTAGGTTCAGCGATTTCTGGGGTATTCCCATTCCCCAATTCTTCTCCACTATTCATCATTTCGAGGATTTTTAACTTATCCTCAATTTTCTTTGTTTCAGGGTTTTCCCCCTTAAGCGCCTTTTCCTTCACCATGATGGCTTTCTTTTCACTCATTTTGTCTTTTGCCTTTAATCTGGCTAAATTTCCATTTTTAAGAAAATCATATAACGTTGTATTGAAAATGAGGACAAGAGACACGATATAAAAACATCCAGCGATGATATAAGTGCCTAGCGGTCCGGTTAGCCGGTATAAAGGAATTGCCATGATAAGTCCTAAGATTCCACCATGGTTGATATCTTCGATGTTCATGAGATTTCTTAACGAAACCATGAAGCCTTCCTTATGGACTGCCTCCATTCGGTTTAAAGATAACAGCATCGCTGTCGTCAGGGCCATCAGAATAAAACCATAAGTCTTCTTATTTGAAAAAAGGCCTGGCCTTCTGATAATCAGCGTTGTTCCAATCAAAAGAAAAAGAATGGGAAATACATAAGCTAAAAGTCCTGAAATTGCAGTCATTATATTTCGAATGGTTTCTCCAAGTACACCGACGCTGCTCGAAAGCATAGAAATAAGGGTAAATACCCCCAGTCCAAGAAAAAATAATCCTATAATTTCAGTAATAAATATTCTCTTGTTTTCGTCAACCGTCTTAGACTGCGCCTTCCCTCTTGTCGTAGTTTTTGTCCCTTTCGCAGCAACTTTTCTGGTTGTCTTTGCAGCAGGTTTACTACGGACAGTGGTTTTATTTGCTGTTTTTGTTCCTACATTAGTCTTGGTTGTTTCTTTCAAAAAACCACCTCCAAAATCCCCAAAGTATGATAATAACTATATTCTATCACACTTAAGTGCACAATTGAAATAAATGATTGTTTGTTCTATTTGGTTTTAGAATGTGCCACTGCCATGGCTTGCAAGTTCCAATCATCGCTTTTTATTCTGGTTTCACATGTATCAAATCAGATCAATCAGGCTTCCTCTCTTTTCATCTGCTGATTTGGTATGGAAATCAAGAAGTTCCCTTGCATAGGACTGAATCATTGAAAGTTTTCCATCCCATAGCTTTAATTCACTGGCATATTCCATTTGGAATATTTTCCTCGATAAATCGCGAACTATGACATAGGAAGCATAGCAATGTGCATTTTCCTTGTTTGTCCCATCAGCTTCCCTGATGATTCCCTCAAAAAGGCTCAGGTCAGGATAATAGATAAGTTCAACAAGCTTTGCGCGGTACTCCAGATCCTTCGTGTGCATGTTTCCGTATCTTTCGAGATCTGCCTGATGCTGCGATTCATGCTTCAAAAAAGAGATCTTAAATTGTGGTTTTAGAAAATCATCCTTGTACAGGCTTTCGACGCAGTACAGTCCACTTTCATTTGCCCAGCCTCCGGTGCCAGTTTCCCCAAAAGAGATATAATCAAGCCAGCTTCTTGAAATAAAACCATCCATCATGTTGACTGTAAAGGATCGCGTACCCCCAGGCAGTTCAACTTCAAATTTTACCGGGTTAGTATTTCTCCAGATATAGGGACCATAATACCCCGAAGTCATCCCACCAAGGTATTCATAGCCTTCTTTTCTGACTTTATCACCTACAAGCTCATCCAACCTGTCATTTTCAATGATGTCTTCCTGCCTAATAGCTGCAATTTCTCGTAAGGTGGTATAGAGTATTGATTCTGCTTCTATTAAATCGCTATTTTCCCAAAATACCCTACGATAATAATCATGGAAAACTGTAAGAACATTTGAAATCAGCTCACTTTCTATACTGAACCCATAAACCGGATCAACTTCTCTAAATAGGTCATTATACTTTTGGACAAGGGCGTCCTTTTCCGGATACTCCTTTAGATAGGCTATCCCTTCTAAAAGTTTGCCCTGTATTAGAAGTCCCTTGAATATTTTGGGATTGAATTCATTTTTTACTGTATCCATGATTCACCTCTTATTACATTTTCATCATTAACCTTATAAATTAACCTTAGCCCTTTTTGCCTATTCCCTTATCGAGAGATAATAAGGTCAGTTTACTTACGGTTTTATGCTTCCCTCGCAATTATATCACTTCCAAAAGGTAATGTAGTGACACGCCATTGATATCTTTCAAACTTCAGATATTGCAATGTAATCGTATGCCCTGAGCCGCTATGAATGAATCTTTCCTATACCACTTGATTTTGTTGTAAAACTCCTGGAAATTTGACATAATGAATCATGAATAATTAACGTATTACTCAATCATAAAGGAAGTGCGACATGTATATTGGCGAATTGGCAGCAATTGGAACGGCCCTTTGTTGGGTAATATCTTCATCCTCTTTCGAATACTCGGGAAAGAAAATCGGATCTCTTGTTTTAAATCTGATGAGACTTCTGGTTTCTATGGTCATCATCACAGGAATTAATTTTTTCATTACAGATGGCTTTACAAATATCCCTTTAACAGCCTACGCCACGAGGATGCTTCTTATTTCAGGGTTTATCGGCTTTGTTTTAGGTGACCTGTATCTTTTTCAGGCATTCATTGTCATCGGGGCAAGAATCTCCATGCTCATCATGGCTTTGGCTCCACCAATCACGGCATTACTCGGTTATTTCATCCTTGAAGAGTCCTTGACGCTTTTCCAATTTATTGGAATGACGGTGACCATACTGGGAATCGCCATTGTTATTTTGGGTAAAGATATAGGTAACTCTAAAATCGTTGTAAAGCACCCGATCAAAGGAATATTTTTCGCATTTATTGGTGCTATCGGGCAAGGTCTGGGACTGATCTTCTCTAAACTCGGGGTAAAAGACGTCAATCCCTTTGTCGCAACCGAAGTTAGAATTTTTGCAGGAATTATCTGTTTTATCGTCATCATTACTTTTACCAAAAACTGGCCAAACTTCAGCAAGGCGATCAAAGATAAGCACGCCATGGCTGGAGTGAGTATCGGTTCACTATTCGGACCTGTCATTGGCGTTTCCCTATCTCTCATGGCGGTAAAATATACAAGTGCAGCAGTAGCTTCTACGCTTATGGCCATCTCCCCTGTGCTGATCATTCCTGTATCGATTATCTTTTTCAAGGAAAAGATCGCACCTAAAGAAATTCTAGGTGCAATTGTCGGAGTCCTTGGTGTTGCAATCATGTTTATCAAATAGACCTCCACTTGAAGTCTTATATACATCATGCAATAATGAGGATAACGATATAAAGGTGGGATGAACATATGGCAAAGAAAGAACAGCGATTCATCAAGATTTTCTCACAAGGTTCGATGAATCCTACAGAAATATGGATGGATACTGAAACTGGTGTAAATTATCTCTATCACGGAAGTGGATATGGCGGTGGTCTCACCGTGCTGCTTGATCGTGAGGGCAAGCCTGTTGTGACGATGCAAACACGGACAATCGGATATAAAGAAAATCCGTAATAACATTAAGATCCTTATTGACCAGTTCTATAAAAACTTAAACATTCTTTTGACGAAAACGAGCCATGCAATTAAGCAAGGCTCGTTTTCGTTAAAAAATTGTTTCTTTACCAATTTTGTGGTTGAAGAGTGAAGCTAACAAGAGAAAGCACCATCTTATCCACGCGTTCGATTGTCATAAATTTTCACTCGTTTTCACAAAAAACACCTGGATTTATAGCATTCAATTATAGATTCTAAAAGGTATACAAGCGAGAGTATTATCTCTTACTCACCCTTTTATTCTCTTTGATCATTGCTTCCTGCTTCTTTGCCTTTGGCATTTTTTCAATAGCATACCTTAATGCAGTTCTAGGCATGATATCCCTTTTGCTAAGCACATAAAGGTATACGTCATCTTCATATTTGGTGCACAAAGACTTCAGCATCCAGCCATACCCTTTTTGCACTAAATCATCAGCATCCAATAATAAATTGTCTGCAATTTCAAAAATTTCCTCTTTAAACAAACCCTTTTTGGCTGGTATGATAAGCGATACAGCTGACGCACGCCTAATCCATCTATTTTGTGATTTCGTCCAATCTTTTAATTTGTCTATATACAATGGATACATTTCCAAGAAAGTTCCAAGAGTGTGGTTACACAAGGTATCACAAGATGCCCAGTTAGTCACATATTCATTTACCCATCTTTCAAACAGAGGAAAATCATCTTCCGTATACTGCTTATTCATCGCATAGGCCCAATTACAGGCAATAAAAGATTCTTCCATTATTCCCGATTTCCAAAGTTCATCACATAAATCAAATATTTCTTTTTTGGAAAGCATTTTGATGCTTTTAAATACCTGTTTGGAAATCTTCGAGACGGTTATGGTTTTTACGCCATATAGTTTAACTTCTTCCTTAAAAAATCTTTTGCCACTTTCCTTTGTCGTTTCCTCTGAATTATTGATTAGTTCACGCCTTACTTGATCTATGATGTTAGACATATCCAACCCTCTCAAACCCTTTATTTTAATTCGTTCAACTGTTTTGCTAAACTATATGGAATAACTTCGTTAGAAACAGTATCAGTATATGCCTTCTCTTTATGCATACATTCAATAATCTCTCTCGATTTATAATTTTTAAAAGTAGTAGCAACCATCTCAAGAACACTCAATTCTTCTAGGGAGAAATCAGATATATTAACCTCTTCGTTGGGTTTGATTCTATAACTTATATCATCATTAATTAACTCTTCCTCAATCTTTACTGTTGGTAGAGATACTATCTCATTGTATCCGATCGGCAATGCTCCTAGAGGCATGTGCTTATATACCAACCCCGTCATTGATTTACCATGTCTTCCATAGAATATCGTATCAGCATACCACAATAGCTTCATCAGCTTAACTTTATAAAGATTTTCAACAAATTGAGAAAAATAACCTATAACATTCCCCACTTTATCGATATCTAGTTTCTTATATCCATTAAGGTCATTCTCTTCCTGAAAATTTACATAGAGGCTAGAGATCTCTAGTTTTTTTAAATATAGATTACCAATCTCTTCAACCTTATTAGTGATACTTTTACGTATTCGTGCATACTTCTCTTCAGTAAATCTATTCTTATGCTTATCGATGCAATCCAAAGCAAACATTGGATTATCATAAATCATTCGCATGATATTATCGTAAGTATCATCCTGAATTGTTTTGCTTTCATATCTTGTTATCGTAACTTCACCCCACCCAAGCATTGCTGAAAAATCACTTTGGGTTAGGCCATAGTATTTTCTAATATTGGCAATTTCTTCAGAGGTCAATAACCCCTTCTTTATTCGATAAGAATCTCTTGCTATAAGCAAGTTTTCGTCCATTAAACGTGCAGAAACAAATTCATTCTCATCCTCATCGCTCAATGGGCATAAGAAATAACTCTCCTCATAATCAACCACTTCATCTTTTATGATGGATTGCGTGAGTCTTTTTCTTTGCTCCAATGAATGAGTTTTGTTGCACAAAGGGCAGTCCATATCTACAATCGTTATTAGATAATCCATATTCATATTACACTCCTTTCTACCCAACTTATGCGAATGGCTTTTGGGTTGGTAATGGAAACCTTGCGAAATGAAATGAAACACAAAACACTTTACAATTTTTTCTATCCCTTATTTTAGCTTTAATATAAACTTCTCTATTTATTTAGGGCCCTTCCAAACGCAAAGAATGGGGGTAAGCTATTATCTTTGTCATCAATAAATGTTTCCAAATACTCTGATATATCTAAAGCCAGTAATTGGTTCTTTATATCATTCCGATCAAAATCTAGCACCAGCATTGTATTAAACGTTGTATATGGGTCTGTAGGTGATTCAGTTTTCTTTTTAGGAAGGATGTCTAAATCTTTTGATATGTCAAATTTTGAATCAATTAATACCTCTTTGAGGTCATTAAGAAACGTTTTTACATCACTTTCAGTTGATATTATTTTAAAGCTCATCTTTCACCTCCAGCAATTCTATTATAAACTATCAATTGATAGTTAGTCAACTGTCTTTCATTTTTTTGATAACAAATTATACCTGATTTTATTGTCTAATATCTTCTGAGTGTGTTATCTGCATTAATCCCAATACCTCGAAGTTCAATTCTGCTTCCAGCGATCAAACATATTATATTTTGCTGATGAATGACAATAGGTGTTCTTAGCTTCTTGAGTTTAGGCGTTGAAAAGCGGATAACCCCTGATATCACAAGTTTTAGTGTGATATCAGGGGTTATTTTTTGTACACTTATTTCAGATTCTCCCAAGGTTCATTTTGGTTGATCTCCATAATTAAGTAAACTCATACTCTTTTAGGAGCCTATTGTTAAACCAGTAGGCGACCACTTCAAAAGTCCTTACCGAATATCAAATTCGAACAACTATTTTCCCAAAGACATTCCCTAACTCCAGGGATTTCAATCCATCTATTACTTTCTCTAATGGTATAACACTGTCAATTACTGGCCTTATCGTACCTTCTTTATATAATTTAGCCAATCGATTTAAGTCCTCATGGTTATTTGCCTTCCATCCACCAAGTTTAACCTTTCGGTTCCACATAAGAGATAAAATTGGCCCTAAGACTAAAACCAAGAGGATATTTTTAGTGGAGCCGCCAAGAAGGATAAAATGTCCATTCTTTTTCACTACTGACAAACATCGACTTAATTTTTTTGTACAAAGCAAATCATATACATAATCATATTCAATATTTTCTTTTGTGTAGTCAATCGTTCTATAGTCAAGGGTTCGATTTGCACCAATTGATTTTAGCATCTGATGCTTTTCTGCCTTATCAACTGCAGTAACATCAGCTCCAATTGATTTTAACAATTGAACTAATATCGTGCCAATACCGCCGCCTGCCCCATTTACCAATACTTTGTCTCCATTTTCAGGTTTTCTTTTTAAATTGAAATTCTGTAAAGCGACCATGGCGGCACTTGGCAAACAAGCAGCATCTTCAAGGCTTATACCTGATGGTATTTTTTGTATGCTCGATGCTGGTGCGCTAACATATTCGGCTAAGGTTCCATAATGCAATGGATTTGACAAGTCAGCCCAAACAATATCTCCCACTTTATAGTCCTTGACTTGCTTTCCACAGGACTCTATAACGCCAACACAGTCTGAGCCTAAAATTGGATATCCAGGTTTAAAAAGCCCAGTAAATCTAACTAGTGGATGACCATGTATAAAATCCAGATCTGCAGAATTTAGGCTTGTAAATAACAGTTTAATTAGTACTGTATCATCCTTAATTTCAGGTTTTGGATATTCTGTAAAATTAAGTTCTCTGTTGATCCATATTTCTCTAGAAGAATTGCCTTCATTTGGTACTCCTTTACTAAATAATAGAGATATATAACTTAAGTTTTAGAATTGGATGATAAATAGAGGATTTCTTAACTTTTTTATTTACGAACTGAACAACTTATAGTCTATTTCAAAATTTCCTCAATCCTATTAATTTCTTCCGTCGTGAATTCCATATTGTCGAGAGCTTTAACGTTCTCTACGATCTGTTCCACTTTTGATGCTCCAATAAGTGCTGAGGTTACCCTGTCTCGAAGAACCCAAACGATAGACATCTGAGCAAGGCTTTGTCCTCTTTGAGCAGCCAGTTCGTTTAGTTTTTTTACCTTCTCTAGCTTTTCCTCGGTGATATCCTTCACCTTTAAAGCGGCAGTCGGTTTATTGGCTCTGGAATCCTCTGGGATACCTTTTAGATATTTGTTCGTTAATACCCCCTGGGCAAGTGGAACAAATGCTATGGAGCCAGCACCGGCGTCCTCAAGCACATCTAGAAGTCCATCCTCAACCCATCGGTCAAACATGTTATATCTTGGCTGATGAATGACAAAAGGCGTTCTTAGCTCCTTAAATATTTCAACCGCTTTAGCAGTCTGTTCTGCATTATAGTTAGAAAGGCCAACATACAGGGCTTTACCTTGTCTAACCATCAGATCAAGAGTCATCAGACTCTCTTCAAGATTAGTATCAGGGTCCGGTCGGTGGTGGTAGAAAATATCGACATAATTAAGTCCAAGCCGATTCAG
>JBASOA010000051.1:0-13502 GCA_049657765.1 Clostridiaceae bacterium | reverse complement strand
GGTTGGAGTAGTGGTATTATCAAATCTATCACCTGACTATAAAATTCCTGCAACTGTCATGGGAATCGAAATTCTGACTGACTTACAAAAGTGAAAACTTAGCTGAAAACTTATTAAATCTATATTTAGATGAGTTTGCTAATCAGAAAGCAGTGTGGTAAAATGTACCATTAAACTACGTGGTGACGGTACTTATTTTGAAGCACAAGAAGAAGATTGAATTGATCTTCATGACCATAAATATACTAGGAGGACACATGATGAAAATCTCAAAAAAAGATGCATTGACATGGTTTGAATTTTTCGCGGCATTACCTGAGGAAGAAGAACTGATGGTTAAACAACAAGAAATTGTGTACGCTACCTTTGCACAAATTGAGGCAGCGATTGATCAGAGAAATGAAAAATTGATGTCAGAAATTGGAAGCTTGAAAACTTTGGAGAATAGGACACTATTTGTTGGAGATGAAAACAAATTTCCAAGAGGATGCCGTTCATGCCTTTTAGGTACAGGGCTTAATGCTATCAGAAAGACAAACAAGTGTAACATAGAATGCAAATTTTGCTACAATTATGGTGATTTAAACAATATCCCCCCAGTAGGCGAAGGTTTATGGGAAATTGGAGGCACGAAATTCTATGAGAAGGATATCGATTTATTGCTATCCACCTATAGGAAACCTACGGGCGTATCCTATGTATATTTAGAGCCATTTATGGAAATTGAAAAGTATTATTCGATTATAAAGAAATTTAAGGCTGCAAAAATCTATCAGCATCTGTATACCAATGGTATCTTAGCTACGGAAGAGACATTGAAAGCATTAGGTGAAGCCGGTCTTGATGAGCTTCGTTTCAACCTGGGTGCAGCAAAGTGCTCAGATAAAGTAATAGAGAATATTAGAATAGCAAAAAAATACATTAAAACTGTAGGGATTGAGACACCAATGACCCCTGAGTTCTTCAATGATTTTTTCAAGAAGAAGCAGGCAATCCTAGATACAAAACTTGATTTTATCAATTGTGCAGAACTACATTTAAATGAAAACAATATCGATAATTACTATGGGGAAAACATGTATATCGTAAGACATGGCTATATCTCTCCAATTTGGAGCAGAGAGCTAACCCTGAAATTCATGAAAATTGCTGATGAAGAAAACTGGGATATCGTTGTTCATGATTGCTCAAATAATACTAAATTTGCCAGAAACTTAAATTTGAGCAGCAAAGAAGGCAAATGGTTCGGCGCTAGCGACTATACCAATGAGTTTTCAAGGATTCCATATGAAGCCTTTTTGCCCATACTTCGTGATGACAATTTCCAATTCTTGAGTGAAGAAGAATTGCCTAGAGGCTATAAAGCTGGAGAGCTGTTTTTCTAAAAGTTTTCTACGATTTGATAAACAAACTTATTTGGGATGAGATTGATGCCAAATTAAGAAGAAATAATATTTCATCTTGATGAGGTATCAACTGTAATTTAAATTATTCTCGAGGCGACTATTCGTAGAGCCTCTTTTTTTTGCTCAAATTTCGATTTGTATGGGAGGCATTTCAGACCAATCCGGTGAAGGTTATATTTATCCAAACTAGTCGCTTTGGATTTTGGGTTTATAGATAGCAGATCTTTTTGCCAGAATAAAGTAACGTGTTAATACGCATTGTTATTTATCAGCAAGAAGGTTATAGTGAGAAAAAGAGATGATTAGAGTGCCAAATATTAAGCCGATTTCTGAATTAAGGAACAATAAAGAAGTCTTGAGTGAAGTTAAAAAAATTGCCCTGTGTATTTAATCAGAAGTGGACCTGAAGCGTATGAGCTAAAATTCCTGATGAATTAATGTTTGGGAAATCTAAAGGATAAAAAACAGTTTTTTTAAAACGTAAGAATTAGTTATTTGCTGCTATGAGAAATGAATTCATTTATATCAAAAAATAATAAGAGAAGAAAAGGACGATGCTAACATGGACAATACATCGAATGAAGAAAAATTGGAATCAATAAAATCCTTCCAATCGTCAATTCGAAAATCTGAAAAGGCACTGGTACAGATGATTGAGAAAGGTGCCAATACAACCTTATTAAGCAAACGACTAAAAGCACTCCAAATCGGGTTAGCCGTGCTGGAAAATGTTTGGAATTCGATTCCACATGAATACGGCAAAGAAGATTTAGCTGAAGCTCAAGATATCCTCATGGGTTTACTTCCTTCCATTGAGAACATATACGCTAAGTCAAAGGCAGGAAGTCCTCAAAAAACGCTTTTAGAAAGAAGAATAAAGTCAATAATACTTTCTATTCAAGCAATTGACGGTATTGCCGATTAGGTGCTTAATGGGATTTGCTAAGCGCGAATATAATATACACTCAAAATGAAATTATTGAGTACAATCCGAAGCATTTATGTAGATGGATTAGGCAAGATACACCATGCTCTTTCTATGGATAGGAAGGTCCCTTTTTGCTTGGTAAGGACGAAAATTTCAAACTGCACTAAATTGATTAAAGAAAAAGAATGAGGGGATTGTAAATGAAAAATGTAGTAATTACCGGGAGTACTAGAGGTATAGGCTTTTCAATGGCAAGGGAGTTTTTAAAGGCTGGATGTCATGTCACGCTGTCCGGCAGGGGCGAAGAACTGCCTAAAATGGCACAAATTGAACTGATGCCTTATGAGGGGAAATACATCTATGTCCCATGCAACGTTCAGATAAAAGCAAATCTGCAAAATCTATGGAATGTTTCGCTTTCAAAGTGGGGTAAGATAGACATCTGGATCAATAATGCTGGTCAAAACACCCCACATATTTTTTCATGGGAAACAAACGAAACATTCACTGAAGATATAATCAGGACCAATATTATCGGTATGATTTATGGCTCTCAGGTTGCTGCTAGAGGAATGATCAAACAGGGGAGTGGCGCAATATACAGCATGGAAGGATTGGGATCCAATAACATGATTCAGGTCAAAACGATATTGTACGGAACTACAAAGCACGCACTGACGTATTTTATGAAAGGACTTGCCAAGGAACTTGAGGGCACCGGAGTAATAGCAGGAAGGTTATCGCCAGGAATGATGCTGACTAATTTCATCACCAAAACACCGGATGGCAAACAGCCGGAAGTTCTCTCAAACCCCAAATTCAAGAAAGTGTTCAATATATTGGCAGACAAACCTGATACCGTGGCAAAATTCTTTATCCCAAGAATGCTCAGTAACACCAAAAACAACGTTCAGATAGCTTGGCTGACAAATAGGAAATCGGCATGGCGTTTTATGACAGCAAGATTCCGTAAGGACAGACTGATCTAAAACTCAAGACATCGACATGGAACTCTTTTTACAATGAATTCCATCAGAATAATAAATGTAGCTTTCATATAAATACTGAAGAAATAAAATACAACCCAGATGAAGTTAAGGGTTGTATTTTATTTGTTTAGTATATAATAATATTAAAAGATAATTTCAAAATCCGTACGGTTAAACTCGATATAAAAAAAAGAGTTTACTATGAATTCTAGAGATGGCATAGGGTGAAATTCAGAAATAAGGAAGGGATAATTTGAAATCTATAATATTCTACTCATCAGATTACAAGAAAAACACGGAAAGAATTGCAGAAATAATGGCTGATGAAATTAGCGCAGTGTTAGTGAATATCAAAGATATGAAGGATTCTGTTATTGAGATTGATCACTTTGATCTGATCGGATTTGGTTCCGGAGTGTATAGAGAAAGTCTGTCTCCAAAGATATATAAATTTGCTGAAAAATTAAATTTGGCAGAAAAGAATGTGTTTGTATTTTCAACCAGTGGAGTTGGGCTGAAGTTCTATAATGAGAAGCTCATCAAGAACCTTGAGTCAAAAGGCGCGAAAAACAGAGGAAGTTTTGCGAGCAAAGGCTATTTTGTTGCTACAGAGTTCACTCAAAATAAAATATTTAACTTGGTCAGTGGCTCATCAAAGGGTCATCCCAATGAAAGAGATTTCGCGAAAGCTAGAAAGTTTATAACGCATGTATCAGATTCTCTAAAAATTGAAAAGCCTGGTATCTGAGCGAAGTAGTATAGGTTAATGTGGAAGAGAATACATGAAAAGGGGATATTATTAGATGTTTTCAAAAAGATCAAAAACTAGCTTGTTACTAATCCTTACCATCTCTATTCTTTTTGTATCAGGGTGCAAGACGAATAATGAATCAAATGCAGAAGGTTTATTATTAACATTAACAGGTGAAAGTGAGACCTGGGACTTAAGCGGGTACGAAGTTTCCCTAAGCAAAGATTCTTTTAAAATAGGACATGGGACCTTATTCATGCGAAAGCAGCAAGAGTATCTTACAAATCTGTTTAGTTACAAAACCTATATTGTGATGAATGCTAAGAAATTCTTAGTGCATTCTGGTTCAAGAACTGGCGAAGCCTTTGATATTCAGAGAAGGGACATCGGATTGATTGAAAGTGAGCCTTATTATTCAACCAATACTGATTTAGAAGAATTTGAAGATATTACAGAAATCTATATGGAAGTTGAATGGATGGATCACAATAATGTCAAAGACAAGGAAACGATAAATCTATATCCAGAACCAAATAATTAAATCGTTAACCTAGAATAAGACGAAACAATAGGAGGGATTACGATGAACTCGCTAATGTTATGCCCATGGTGCGGTAAAGAATTAGAAGAAGGTACATTTAGAAGTAGAGGTGGGAACTGTTTTTTACCTTTACATGAAAAAGTTCCATTGACTTATCTTGAATCCTCTCTTGAAAAAAGAAATGCGATATCTCTTCCTCCCTATCCGTTGAATTCTACCTCATATCCTACTGCTTATGTCTGTCGTTTCTGCAAGAAGATAATTATTCCATACTAAAAAATGAAGTGGCTGCAGCAATACCAGGTAATCTGGTTTTGCTGCAGCCCTATTAAAATGATCGATGTTGAGTCCTAGCTAAATCACGACCCTATGCGTCTGAGAGTTCAGCGTGATAGGTTACGTTTTGTTCGTAAAATTATGATGAAAAGAGATTGTAGCTCATTTTTCTAGCCTCTAAAAAGCTGATCAGACTTTGGAAGCAATGAAAAGTGGTTTCGATAAAACTGGATTGCCGCCACACCAATAAGTACAGCCATTCCAACAAGTGCAACAATTTGAAGAAGACCAAATTCGCCTTTGAATCCGCTTGGTGCGTTTAGAAACTGGTATATGCCGAAATAAGCCCATGCTACTGGAAGAGGGAATACGGCATTACGGATGTTCAAGAGGACTAAAATGATTAAGAATACAGCGATAATGAGGATAATGACTCCCCAGAGCTCATTCGAGATTCCGAATCCATCCCATTTCAGTTTGACAAGTGCTGCAGCGATATTAACGACTGTTGCAATAAATAGCCAGCCACTATAGAGGCCAAAGGTCAGCGGTAGAAGCCAGCGTTTTTTGTCATGAATCTTGATGAGCTTTTGGTCAATCAAGGTCAAGGTGATGACAAATGCTAAAATAAAGAGCACGGAGAGTTCAATTTGAACAAAGGAAAAAGTAACAATCCATGCAATATTTAGGATGCAGGAAATTCTGAAGAGCCCAGTAATCTCATCTATCGCTTTCTGATAATAGGAATCATCCTTTTTTATAATCATGACAATGACAGAGATGATGAGCAGTGTGTAGATAATACTCCAGATACTAAATGTGGAAGAGCTTGGCGTGATAAGGGTGACATATTTGTCAGAAATCTCTTTTTGCGATAGCCCGTTGATCAGACCAATCGCACCCATGGTATTGACTGCAAGTGTTATAACGAAAAATAGTCCGTTGATCCATGCCTTTTTTGTTGTTTCCATTATGTACTCCTTTTCTTTCTGCTTTTTATAAATTAGAAATGAGAAAGTGGTAAAACTATATTTTAGTGCCTATGCGAAGTGTTACCAAAGTATAATCTTAAGTAAATTATCCCATAAAGTGCTGGCGATAACCCCTATTCAAATGTGTAATCACTAAATTTAACAATAACTTCATTTTTGATTATTTCAGTGTTTTTCGCACTTCATCAGCTGCAAGTTTACCTGTTAAGATTGAAACCGGTAAACCAGACGGACTGAAAGTCCATTGGCCACATTGCAAGATATCTTGAATTGGCGAATGTATGGATTTTGTAATTTTCTTAAAGTGACTTTCTGCAGGAATCTTTTCGTTCGTGAATGACCAACCTGTGATAGCGCCTTGTGTATTCCCGGTTTCCTTTTCGATTGTCATTGGCGTGGAGCACAAGGAAAATGAAATATGCTTCAGAAGATCAGGGAACAGCGATTTTTCAAGTGTCTCTGTGATGTTATCGGTGCAAAACTTCTTGAAGGATTCATAGTTACCTTCATCCGATATTCGTTTGACAAGCTTATAGGGCATCAATGTGCTGACAATGAGTCCGGTCTTACCCTCAGGTGCAAGAGAAGCATCCCTAAGTACTGGGCAGGAGATCTCATAGGTCGTTAGCTTCAGATAGGAATCTACCCATTTTAGCAGCTCGTCTTTTCCTTTTCTCGCGGCTTCTTCCCACTTTGGGAGAGAGGAAAGACCGTCGGTTTTCGCGGTATAAAACGCATGTGCGCCACAAATATCCTTAAAGTAATCCATATTAAGATCCACACCCATGAAAAGTGTCAGTATCGAGTCATTGCCATCGCTTTGGTTGACAAGTGAGCGCTGCGTTTCGACATTTGGCGGCTGAATACCCTTTATTACGGAATAGAGCATTCTTTCGTCCGCTGCCCAGATCAGTTTCTTATAGTGGAATTTCTCACCACTTGAAGTTGTAATCTCTCTGTTCGCGGTATCGATGCTTTCGACCGTAACTTGAGTCATGATTTTACCCTCAGCTGAAAGGATACTCTCGCTCACTTTTTCGGCAAGCACACCTGTACCACCCATGGGATAACTATAATCAAGATAAAGGCCGAAATAGCTTAAGGCAAAAAAAGTAGGCGTATCTTTGAAGAAGTGTTGAACGATCATATCGACCAGTCTCTGATTGCCGGTGAACCGGCGAAGATAGGATTGAACCGGTTCATTAAGCTTGTTCGCTTTTCCAATATTCACCTGATATTTGAGGAGCCATGGCAGTAGTGTTTTTACAAGGTACTCCGGGTCTCGCATGTTCTCGAGAAAGAGCGGATTATCAATTCCGTAAATCACATCCATATATCCCATGACTTTTTCCATTTCCGCTGAAATTTTCATAATATCCGCTTTGTTTTCGGGAAAGATGAGGATAAGCATATCAGCGTAGTCTTGAAGACTTTGTCTCGAGTCTAGCTTTGTCCACTGGCTACCTATTCCAATGGAAACTGGGTTTTTTACAAATTCAAGATCAAGATTCAAGCTTTTCAGCATGGGGCGTATAATTCCTGAGTTTTCGAATGCACGGATTCCGGCATCAAAAGCGAAGCCCTGGTGCCAAAAAGTATTGACAAGGCCTCCAGTCTTTTTTCTTTTCTCCAAGAGTAGAGTACGGTAGCCATAGCGGCACAAATATGCCGCACTGGTTAGTCCAGCCATCCCTCCACCTACAACAATTGCATCATATTCCATATTTATGAGTTCACCTCACTTAGATATCTAATAACTTCTCTAATTGCTACAGGGCCTTCATCCTCATTAATACAGATACAGGAATCCTCGAATTGAGCTAGGGCAATTTCACTAGCCGGTGCTTTAAGCCAGGATTTCCATGCACCTGTAAAATTACCAACCACAACTCGCCTCATGATGCCCCGGACATCTGTTTTTTCTCCCGTGGTGCACATGGGATGTTCGCAGAGCCTGCAACGCATAGAAAGCTGCATCACTTTTTTTGTGGGCTCGTCATAAGATTCAAATAGCCTGTCTGCGGTAAAAGGCTTCTCGACAATCCTCACGAAGTTCTTCATCTCCTTGCGATAGATGAAAGGCTCTTTTCCTAGTTTTGAAAGCACAGCATTTGCAGCAGAGAGTCCTGATGTTGTTACAGTAGGAGTCCCTGTCCCCATAACAGTAGATTCTCCGCAGCAAAAAAGATTGTCCCATTCGGTTCGTGTATGTTGTCTCTTGAACAAATGCTGCCCGAGCATTTGCTTTGGACCTGCCACAGCACCGCCATTCTTCATGGTATAGCGCTCGATGGTCTTTGGCGTAGCGACTTCGGCATACCGTACAGCCTGTGTAAAACCCGGAAACCTTCGTTCAAGAACTGAAATCAGTCGGTCTTTCTCAAGCTGTTTTTTCTTTTGATAAGCTTCTGCACTTTCAGTATTCCAGCTTTCAAAGGTTGGACCGATGGCAATCACTGTATGCTCATCTTCGGCGCAAAGCGTCCGATCGTCGATGCTCATAATATACGCGGTGACCTCGCTCTCATCGAGCTTGTCTGGATTTCCAACGAGCATCTCAATAGGAAGGGTATCCTCTGGGATGACATTTCGATCGATAGCGGCGTAAAGAACAACACTTGGGTATGTGGGTACTTGTTTATTAGCCCATGCTCTTCGATCTACTTTCGTATGAACGGGATCAATCAGTTTGTCATACAAATTCCATACCGTGCCTGAGTAGATGACATTGTCCGCGTTGAGTGTTTGCCCATCATCCAATTGAACCCCTGAGGGTTTTCCATTCTCAAAAAGAATGGATACGGCTTCATGCTCCAGGAACATATCCCCAGCATTTTCCTCAATGACTTTCTCCAATTTGCCAGGTAAAAACAGCGTTGAACCTGCAGGGTAATAGCTTCCGCCCACATGGTTGTCCACAAACATGACTGATGCAAGAACTGCAGGAGCTTCTTCAACCGTTGCATAGCAATAGGTTGAGGTCAGCTTGTCAAAGAATTTAAAAATTTCAGGATCTATGAAGTACTTCTCCAGCAGTTCCTTAGCACTCTTGTTCAGTAAAGTAAGGAAACGGATGTAAGAGACAGGATGATGGAGTATGCTTTTCAGCGCTGCCTTGGGATTTGTCTCATCTGGAGTCGTATAGTTTGGGGTTTCCACCATGATATGCTGATACATTTTCAGCATATCGTGATAAAAATGGTGAATATTCTCTCTTTCTGCTGGAAATATTTCGGAAAGCTCATCGGCAAACTGATCAACATCTGCCCAAAAACGTACCCTCTTGCCTTTGAAATTTACGCAGTAAAGAAGATCATGGCGGAGGATATCAATTGGTTCTTCAAGGACATTGAAAACAAAACGATGGGCATTGAATCCATTCTCTCCAAACCCGTATAGCATTGCAGCGCCATTATCAAAAGTCACATGACCACGCTTAAAAACACCACAAGATCCCCCAGGATTGTAGCTTTTTTCAATGACAGCAACCGAAAGGTTGCGCTTTGCCAGAAGACTCGCCGCCGTTAGTCCGGCGAGTCCGCCTCCTATAACGATAACATCGTATTTCAATGAAGATTCCCCCTTATGTCTAATCCAGGTTTCCTTACTAATCTGCACTAAAGTTCAAATACGGCTTCTATGATTTCTTGCTTTTTTACAAAGCCAACTTATCTATAACAAAAGTAATAGTTATATTTAATTAAACGCTATCATTATTGGATTTTTCTGTCAATTGTTTTATTTGATTCGACTTACCATAGCACATTAGTCAAGATAAAATTGCATGTTTTTAGCTAAGGATAAGCCATTGAGAGATTAGCCTTATATTGATATACTAAAATTAGAATAATATAAGAGAAATACTTGGATTTTGTTCAGAATATTCCTAATTTTAATTATGTAGAGGGAAAATCAAAAATCCATGTTGATTATCTTACTTAAAAAGTTGAATCGTAGATTACTTTGCAAATCAAGTCAATCAGTTATTTGTGGGTTAAATTCATCGCATCGCGCTAAACCAGCACTATTTTTAGAGAATGCTTATCATCATTTTTTTGAAAGTTAAGTTGTATTTCTAAGGTTGATTGAGAGGGTTGAATATGCTTAAAGAACAAGTTGAGAAATTGCTGATCAAAGCATCCAAGAAAACAAAAACACTACAGTTTGCCATGAATCTGCCAGTGCTAGGAATCGACTACGCCTATTCGAGTACAATACCAAACCAGCAATTTCACAGTGCAAGTGTCGGTAAACTGATGACAACAACGCTGATTTTTATCGCCATAGAACAAGGAAGACTGTCTTTAGATACACTTATTAAAGATATTTTGGAACCAGGAGAACTTGATAAGCTTTTCGTCGTTGAACATCACGATTTTCAAGATGAAATTACAATAAAGCATCTATTAGCGCATATGTCTGGGGTCAATGACTATTTTGAGAGCAAGACCATCGACGGTTCAAGCTTTTTCGATGAAGTTAGTAAAAATCCTGGTGTATTTTGGAAACCTGATGATTTGCTTGATTTTACAAGGAATCGGCAAATGGCTATCGCAAGACCTGGAGAGAAGTTCCTTTATTCGGATACCGGGTATGTTCTCCTTGGATTAATTGTAGAAACAGTATTCAATATGCCATTTCATCAGGCCTTGGATACCTATATTTTCGAGCCGTCACACATGAAAGATACAAGTTTGTGTTTTTACAGCGACAGATTTGATCAAAAGGCACTAGCTCCCCTTTACCTCAATGGAATTGACGTCCATCTTTTTAGAAGTTTGAGTTGCGATTTTTCAGGTGGAGGATTATCTACGACCTCGATGGATCTGCTTAAGTTTCTCGATTACCTGCAGAATGAGCGTTTTATCAGCAAGAAGTCGCTTGATCAAATGGCCGAATTTAATCATCGCTTTCGCCAAGGTCTCTATTACGGAGCAGGGATGATGCAGATTCATTTTGAAGAATTTTTCTTCCTGCTTAAAAGTTTGCCACGGCTTCAAGGTCACCTTGGGGTTACAGGCGTACATGCCTGGTACGATCCAGCGACGAAGTCCTCATTTGTGTTGAATGTAGGAAACACAAAAGATATGACAAAAAGTTTTAAACTTCTGATTAAGATTTTACAATTGGTTCAACGAGAGTATCAGAAACGATAACCGATTAAATCACTTAATAATTTGGCTTGATTTTATGAAAGGATTTGATTCAGATGTTATATCCAAAGTTAAATGAAGCACGTACACTAATAGATCTGTCTGGAATCTGGACGTTTCAGCTAGATGATGGAAGTGCATTTGAGGATCACTGGGAAAAGGCACCATTGCCAAATCCTATGACCATTGGAGTTCCGGCTGCTTACAACGATCAAAAGGAAGGCATTCATTTCCGTGACCATTATGGTTGGGCTTTTTATGAGCGTGTTCTTGAAGTTCCCCGATCGATGCGTGGTGAGCGAGTAATGCTTCATTTTGGAGCAGTGACTCACTTCGCGAAGGTATATCTGAATGGTACATTTATTTGTGAACACAAAGGTGGATTTCTTCCCTTCGAGGTAGAAGTGGGTAAGTCGCTCAAATCCGGAAAAAACATCCTGACTGTGGCTGTGGACAATAAAGTCAATCATAGTACTTTACCAGTTGGAAGCGAAACTGGTGGAAATATGCTTGGCGGATTGCTGCCTGAAATCCCTGGTGTAGTTCTTCCAGAGCAGAACTATCCGAACTTCGACTTTTTTAACTATGCTGGGATCATCCGTCCAGTCAAGTTATACTCTACGCCAAAGAACTATATTGAAGATATCACAATTGTGTCAACTGTTGAGGGTGAAAATGCTCAAGTATCCTATGAGATTGAAACAGTAGGAGAGGGAGAGGTCACATTAACTGTACGCGATGAGCATAATCTGGCTGTTGCATCTGCCAAAGGTGCAAAAGGAGAGTTAATGATTCAAAACGTCCAATTGTGGAAGCCTTTGAATGCGTATCTCTATACAGCAGAAATTGCCTTTGGTGAAGACCGTTATGACCAGACCTTTGGCGTGAGAACTGTAGAGGTGCGTGGAGCTGAATTTCTAATCAACGGAAAACCTTTCTATTTCAAAGGCTTTGGCAAACATGAAGATTCCGATTTTCATGGCCGTGGAATCGATGAAGTGCTCAACGTCAAAGATCTGTCCTTGATGCGCTGGCTTGGTGCCAATTCATTTCGAACCAGTCATTACCCTCATTCCGAGGAAATGATGGATCTTTGCGATCGTGAAGGCATTGTTATCATTGATGAGACTCCAGCCGTTGGTGTGCATGCAAATTTTGGTGCCATGGCAAGTAGTGAACCACGTGATACCTTCAAGGTATTGAAGGTAAGAGACCATCACGAAGAGGTCATCCGTGAAATGATTGCCCGCGACAAAAATCATCCTTGTGTGGTCATGTGGTCCTTGGCTAATGAATCTGACACCACAACATTTCCAGATAGTTCAGTTGAATATTACAGCACGTTGTATGATTTGGCGAAGACATGCGATCCTGAAAAACGACCAACCACCATTGTAGGGGTGCAGAATGATTACCGAAAAGACAAGACATTGCCCCTGATGGATGTTATTTGTATTAATCGCTATTATGGCTGGTATATCTACGGCGGGAACCTCGAATCAGCGAAGCAGGCACTGCGTATGGAATTAGATTTTTGGAGTAAATGTGGTAAGCCTGTTATGCTCACAGAATACGGCGCAGATACTGTAGCAGGGCTCCATCTTGTGACGCCGAACATGTTTACCGATGAATATCAGGTTGAGTTCTACAAAGCCACCCACGAAGTTGTAGATCAGTTTTCATGCTTTGTTGGAGAACAATTATGGAATTTTGCGGATTTCGCAACCGTGCAAGGAAGTATGCGTGTTGATGGAAATAAGAAAGGAATCTTCACAAGGGATAGACGTCCAAAGATGTCTGCACACTATATGCGAAGCCGCTGGACAGAGATACCGGACTTTGGATATAAAAAATAAAAGTCATTAAGGTTTCTGATACTTAAAAGGTTCATGATTTAGATGTATTATATTATAGAAGATATGCATATGAGATGAATGAGATTTAAAATACGAGGAGGTTAATTTATGAAAAAAGAAATAAAAGAACTATTACCGGAGCAACATGACGAGATTGTCAAAATATTAAAAGTTCGTTTTGAAAAAAACATGAACCGCCATAAAGGTATGGATTGGAGCAAACTTGAAACAAAACTAGAAAGCAATCCTCATAAACTATGGTCACTCCATGAAATGGAGAAAACTGGTGGTGAACCCGATGTTGTGGGATATGATCAAAAAACAGACGAATACATTTTTTATGATTGTTCTCCGGAAAGTCCAAAAGGTCGCAGAAATCTTTGTTATGACCGAGAGGCACTTGATTCAAGGAAAGAACATAAACCTGAAAATAGTGCGCTTGATATGGCAGCGGAAATGGGTATTGAAATCTTATCAGAAGAAGAATATCGAGAGCTGCAAAAACTTGGAGAATTCGATTTAAAGACCTCAAGCTGGGTGAAAACACCTTCTGACATTAGAAAACTCGATGGTGCAATTTTTGCTGATCGCCGATATGACACGGTATTCG
>JBASOA010000050.1:0-7078 GCA_049657765.1 Clostridiaceae bacterium | reverse complement strand
GGGCAAGAAGAATATTTTGATTACAGGAAATCATGATTCCCATGAACGTGTGGGTTTTTTAAATACCTTGTTAGAAGATAAAGGCCTTATTATTGAAGGAAATGTCAAGAGACCATTAAGGTGTATTACCCTTCAAGATGAATTTGGACCAGTTGAAATCTATTTATTCCCATACAGGGACACCGCTAACCTCAAGACGATCTATGATCTTGAAAGCTTTAGGGATGACAGTTTGGTCTATGATCGGATTTTTCATGAAAGTGTAAGAAAAAATACGAACCGAAAGATTCTCGTCTATCATGGCTTCGTTGCAGGAAGCAGGAGAGAAGAAGTAGCTGAAAGTGATTCAGAACGAATTATTTCGGTCGGAGGGCACGATTTCATCAAGACAGATGTATTCGCACCTTTTAATTATGTCGCCCTCGGACACCTTCACAACCCACAGTGGGTTGTTGAAGGCAAAATCAGATATTCCGGTTCACCCATGAAATACTCCTTTTCAGAAGAAAAACATAAAAAAAGTATTAGCATTCTTGACCTCGATGGGGAAGGCAGCGTGACCCTTAAGGAAATTCCATTAACCCCTAAAAAGGAAGTGGTGACAATCGAAGGATACTTCAACGATATTATGAATGATCATTATGATGGAAATGAAGAAGACTATATCCGGGTCATTCTTTTGGATAAAGAAGAAATTCTGGAACCGATGATGAGATTGAGAGTAAAATTCCCTAATATTCTTGAAATGCAGAGGATTCGGGACAATGAAACGATGAAAAGCAATTTTGTGGATTATAGCATTATCCAGGATAAGGATATTACCAAACTTTTTTCTGATTTTTATGCTCTGAAGAATGACAGAGAAATCAATGAGGATGGACTTAAAGTCATCGGTGAGACCGTAAAATCCATGGAAGGGGGAAATACCATATGAAACCTTTAAAACTTACCATGAAAGCATTTTTAGGGTTCAAGGAAGAAACGGTGATAGATTTCAGGCCACTATACGAAGATAAGATCTTTCTCATTACCGGAGCGACGGGTGCTGGGAAAACCTCCATTTTTGATGCGGTTTCCTATGCCCTCTACGGAGAAGGTAGTGGCGAAGATCGAACAAAGGCAAAATGTTTCAGAAGTCAGCTTGCGGATGAAAAGGGAGAAATGGAAGTTGCTCTTGATTTCGAAGTCAGAGGAGAACTTTTCCATGTCAGAAGAGTAGAAACGGCGAAAGGCCTTAATAAGGCTTATTTCTATAGTGAAGCTGATCCGGAAAAAATGTTTGTCAAGATCAGGGAGGTCAATGAGGAAATTGAAAAAATCATTGGGCTTAATCTTGATCAGTTCAAAAAGATTGTGATGATTCCCCAAGGAGAATTCAGAGAATTTCTGACCGCAGGCACTAAGGATAAATCAGATATTCTAAAAAAATTGTTTTCCACTGAAAAATATGAGCAGCTACAATGGATCCTTAAGGCGAAATATGATGAAAGCAAGGCTTTAGATAAAAGTCTTATTCTTAAATTCAATGAAATTGTCAAAGAATCCGGAATAACCGATAGGGATATCGAAATGGGTCCGGATGCATTACTTGAAATCCTCACGAAGGAAGAAAGCGAACTAAAAGTCCTTGACGAGGAAATCAAAGTTCTTAATGAAGATCGTCAGAATGAAGAGAAAAATATACGGGATACCCAGAAGAGCAATGCTGACCTGGAAGATTTCCAAAAGGTTAGAGATGAGTATATTAAAAAGAAAAATCAGAAGAGAATTTTTGAAGGTAAAACTGAAGAGCTGAAGCTCCTTAGAAAAATCAGCAGCATCACCCCAACAGAGAAGCAGTTGATTCAAAAAGATATGGAAATCAGGAAGCTTAAAGAAAACCTAGCTGAAATCACTGAAGGTAGAAAAAGGCTTTCTATCATCATGGAGAAGAACAAAAAGAATTTTGAGCATACCTTAAGCGAATTTACAGTTTTAGATGAAAAAAAGACAGAAAAGTCGAAACTTGAAGATCTTCTCCTGAAGTCTCTTCGGTTGAATGAAGGCTCTAAGACTCTGGAAAAGCTTACTCGAGATGAAAGTGAGCTTGGAAGACAGCTTCAGTATTTGAAAAAACGCGATGAAATGCTCGTTGAGTTAACGAACGAAGAGAGGGAGACCTCTAGGGAACTTCATGAAGAAGAAGTCAGGGAAATTCAAATCAAGATGAAGCTTCAGGAGGGGTCGGCAAGACTCAAGGTTCTCAGCAATCTTTACAATAAGAACCAGAGACGTGTAGAGATGGAAGAGAAACTTATCCTTCTCAAGAAAGAAGAAGAGAACTTTGAGAGAAATCTTCAGGTTACGCAGAATGCCTTTGATTCAGAGCAAAAGAAAAGAAATCAGACCTATGCCTCTCTCTTAAGACAGGAGCTAGGCGAAAATGAACCATGTCCGGTATGTGGTTCGCTTGAGCATCCCTTGGTATCCAAAGAAAATCATAACTTTGATGAAAAGAAGCTAAAGGATTTGGAAGCATCGATCAAGTTACTTGAAAAAGAAGTCACTCAGAAAAAAGCTGAAATCAGGAATCATTTAGATAATCATACCGCATTATATGAAGAAATTCTGGAACTCTCTGATGAAAATCAGGTAAAGACCTATAAGGTAGATGAGCTAAGGATAATCGGAAGCGATGAGAAAGAGCAATACAGACGCACTGAAAATAAGCGGACTGAATGCTTATCTACGATGAATAAGCTGAAAGTGAGGCAAGGAGAGCAAAATGCAAAGATGTCTTCTCTAAAAAAGGAACTCGAAGTCTTAGAGAAAATCATGCTCGAATCTGATGAAACCAAAGCTAAAATCAATGATCTCAAAGGGGAACTTCGAACATTAATCGCTCAGGGTGTACCCAAAGAATCCACGAGCATTGGAATGAAAATCAAAGATATTGAAAGACAGATCATCTTGGTTACTGAAAACCATGAGAAAGCCAAGAAAATCTATGAAGAATCACAAAATGAGGACAACAGGCTAAGCGGTAGAGAAAGTGCCTTAAATGGAGGTTTGGTTGATGCGCTTGAACATGCGAAGGATCTTCAGGGTCAGTTCTTAAATGAACTGGAAAAAGCTGAAGTGACAAGGGAAACCTATGAGTACAACAAGCAAAAAGTGGAATTCATCGAGGAAATCGATGAGGAAATTATCAACTTTTATAAGAGCTATAATGCTTCGAAGGGAGCCTTCGAAAATCTAAGAGAACACGGCGAAAAGCTTAACTTTAGAGATTTAAATCCGCTTTTAATGAAACTTGAAGAAACAAAAGCGAAGCTCGGCGTGAAGGGAATAGAAGTCGGAGATAAGAAAGTGTTGATCCTAAGTCTTCGAAATGCCCATACAAAGCTGAAAGGAATCTATGATAAGTATATGGGCAATAAAAAATCCCTATATGTGCTTCAGGATCTCTATGATACAGCGAACCTTGGGATGGGCTTTGAGACTTTTGTACAGTCCTATTATTTTGAAGGAATCCTTATCAGGGCAAATGAAAGACTAAGAAAAATGTCTGAAGGAAGATATCAGCTAAAAAGAAGGAATGAGACTGAAAACAGGCGAGAGAAAATTGGTCTGGGACTCAATGTCTATGATGAATATACGGGAAAAGAAAGAGATGTACAGAGCCTTTCAGGTGGAGAAAGCTTTAAAGCGTCATTATCTCTGGCTTTAGGGCTGTCTGATTTCATCGAGAGCCATAAAGGTAGTGTCAATCTGGAAACCATCTTCATCGATGAAGGTTTTGGTTCTCTGGATCAGGATTCGCTGGATAACGCACTAGAATGCCTATTGGAGCTGAATCTGTCAGGCAGGATTGTTGGAATCATCTCTCATGTTACAGAACTTAAGGACAGGATTCCTGGCAAAATTGATGTCAGAAACGTCCCAGGACGTGGAAGTGTTGTCAGTGTAAATGGAGGGAGATAGATCGTGCAACTCATCGGCTATAAAAATTGTGGGACCTGTAAGAATGCAAAGAAATATTTGATCCAAAAGGGCTTTGATTTTGACTACAGGGAAATTACTGAAAATCCGCTGACTATTGAAGAAATCACAAAGGTTTATGAAAAAAGCGGAATTCCCATACAAAAGTTCTTAAATACCAGTGGGGCTGTTTATCGGGAATTGAAGATGAAAGATCAAATGAAAAAGTTAAAGGTTGAAGAAATTATCCATCTTCTGGCAGAAAATCCAATGCTCATCAAAAGACCAATCCTAATCCATGAAAATGAAATTCGGGTTGGATTCAAAGAAGAGGCGTGGGAATCACTTCATCAATAGACAGGTTAAGGCATCTCATAGAGATGCCTTAATTTATGTATTCCATAGATATGTAAAACAGAATGTAATGTTTAATTATGTGATTATGTCAATATAACGGCTTAGGATGGTATAATTATATTCATAATAACGTTACCAGTAATATTCTATAGTAAATTGAGTCCTCAATCATTAACTAATTAGTAAAGGTATAATGTTGACAAATTTTAAATATAGAATATAATTAAGTATATCATATAAATGGTTTGCTAACTTACATCATTGCATCCAGGAAAATTGATGAATCAGAACAAAAAAGATTTTGTTTCGTTTTTCATTCATCAGAATTATTCTGAAATCGCCCTGATCACGATAGCTATCGCTTATTTATTGAAAACTTCACAAATCGTTAAGTACACGAGTGATATCAAATGTATTTAATTCACTAACTTTTCGAATACATCACTTATTATTCACAATTATGTTAGAAAAATTTGTTAAATTCTAATGACAAGTAATAACTATTATGATATAACATTATGTGTATATTGGAGACTTTGACCAATATCTAATTTCTGGCTGCTATAGGTTATGAATCACAAGGTGTGTAAAGGCAAGATTGGGATGAGACAAGATATCTTCAATCAATAATTCTGCGCTCGTTTTTGATGCATTGTAAACCGTCAGTAGTCGAACGGATCAAGTTAAGGTGGATAATTAACAATAAGCAGATTTCAATTTGAAAAATACTTATAAATTAAAACAAAAGGAGAAACATCAATGAGAAATACAGAAGAAAAAACAAAGATACTTTTTACTATGCCAGTAGACCTTAAAGAGGAACTATTGAAAGAAGCAGAAAAAGAATCAAGATCACTGAACAACTACATCTTGTGGGTACTGCTTAACAGAAACAAGTAAATCGTAGAGCCTTGACGTGATTATTTTTGGATCACAGAAAAGTGAATTCACACTAATCGGACATTTTGATTAAACGCAAAAAGACTCCTGCTGCAAAATCTCAAATTTGGGATTCTGCAGTAAGGAGTCTTTATAAATTTAGCGTAATAATTATGGCTTTTTGAAATTAGTTTTAATCAGAAATTCAGCTTCCTCCAGATTCTCTTTCTCTACATAGACAATATACTCTGTGCTAAAATCTCGATTAATTCCAATACTGCCTGTATCACTCCGTGTCATTCCTCGACCAGTCCATTTTTGGGTAAGATTGGTGACCTTATATCGATATTTGATGCCATTTTCTTTTAAAATAGTCATGACTTTGTGGGCATCATTCATTGAAAATCCGATATAGACTTCTTCCCGCTTAAAGAGAAACAATTTCATCATCCCCGCTTGTGTTATTTTGATTCATCGTAACATAGTTGAAACGGGACTGACAAGTCTTTAAACGACTCGAAGCTGTGGATAAGAGAAACGAAATAACTTCTCTGATTCATACGTGCATTTTCCTTTTGGTGATGTTCATTTTGTTAGCAGAAAAATAGGGAAGATCAAAGCTAAGGTTACGCTTCTATGAAAACTAAGGATAATAGTGTAAAATGAAGAGTAGATTTTAAGAGAGGGGAATGACTTTTGAATATATTAACGGCAGAAATGATTACCAAAAGCTTTAGTGAAAAAATGCTGTTCAAGGATGTCTCATTTAGTATTACTGAGACAGACAAGATTGGAATCATTGGAATAAATGGAACTGGAAAATCAAGCCTACTGAAGGTACTTGCAGGAATTGAACCTACAGATAGCGGTAGGGTTTTATATATGAACGGAATCAAGCTGGAGTATCTTCCGCAAGAACCGGAGTTCGACGGAGACAATACAGTACTCATGCAGGTGTTTAATGGCTCCTCTAAGGCCTTCGAAACCATAAGGGAATACGAAGAGTCCTTAAGGCTTAATGAATTGAACCCAAGTGATATAAGCGAGCAAAAGAACCTGGTCAGGTTATCGCAAAAAATGGATAATCTGAATGCCTGGGGAATGGAGTCGGAAGCTAAAAGCATCCTGACTAAACTTGGCATCACTGAATTCCATAAAAAGATAAGTGAGCTTTCCGGTGGACAGAGAAAAAGAGTGGCGATGGCCGCGTCTCTTATTACACCTTGCGATCTTCTTATCTTAGATGAGCCTACAAATCATATCGACAACGAAACTGTGGCATGGCTCGAAAAATACCTTGCAGACCGTCGCGGCGCACTCCTTATGGTCACGCATGACCGATATTTTCTGGAAAGGGTTGCTAATCGTATTCTAGAAATCGATAAAGGCTCAATCTATAATTATCAGGCAAATTACTCCAATTTCTTGGAGATGAAGGCATTAAGAGAAGAATTGCTGGAAGTTTCAGAAAGAAAAAGAGAAAAAATGCTCGAAAGCGAACTGGCTTGGATCAGAAAAGGCGCAAAAGCCAGATCAACCAAACAGAAAGCGAGGATTGACCGTTACGAGAATTTAAGGGATCAGGATTCCTACAAGAGTGGCGATGAGATGGAAATCAAAGCGATTTCTTCTAGACTTGGGAAAAAGATCATTGATATTAAAAATCTGAGCAAGAAGTTTGGCAAGGAGATCATCCTGAAGAATTTTAGCTATAATGTACAAAAAGATGACCGGATTGGAATCGTCGGAAGCAATGGCATTGGAAAATCCACGCTATTAAAGATGATTGCAGGGGATGTCGAACCTGATGAAGGCATCATTGATATCGGCGATACGGTAAAGATCGGATTCTTATCTCAGGAATATACCATCAAGAATGAAG
>JBASOA010000049.1:0-3088 GCA_049657765.1 Clostridiaceae bacterium | reverse complement strand
GCCTTTAACAATTTCAGTCGTGAGCATATTGACCAGCACGGAAGTCTTGAAAAGTATTATGAAGCCAAGTCTTCGCTTGTTAGAAATGCTAAAGCAGGTGCGTATGCCGTCCTTAATATGGATGATGAAGCGACTTACAGGTTAAGGACTGAAACAAAAGCGAAAGTTATATCCTATTCCACTAAAGATGATTCTGCAGATATTTACTGTAGCGATTTGGATCTTTCGAGCGGCAGAGGCAGATTTATGGTGAATATCAAAAAAGATATCATCGGAATTGATAAAGTTGTAGAAAAAGGGGAATATCCGGTGGAGCTTAAGGTTCCTGGATATCATTCAGTGGTAAATTTTCTGTCGGCGATGGCAATCGCTCTTGTAGATGGGGTTCCAATCAGGGAGATTATCCTTGCAATGGAGAATTTTGGAGGCGTGGAAAGACGGTTCCAATATATCTATGATGATGAATACATCATCATAGATGACCATTTTGCAAATATGAGCAATATCAATATGACGCTTGAAAGCCTTGTAAAACTAGATTACCGTAAGCTATACCTTGTTTATGCCATTAGAGGTAATCGAGGCACAACGGTAAACAGAGAAAACATCATCACACTTCTGGGGTGGAAAGACAGGCTGCATATGGATGAGATTATTGGAACGAAGAGTGTGGAGTTTGTGACAGATAAAGACAGGGTGCTTGATGAAGAGATGGACGTTTTCTATGAAGAGCTTGGAAAGTCAGATCTCAAGGTAACAGTCATCGATGAGTTGTCTTTAGCGATAAGATATGCGCTCGATAAGGCAGAGCGTGGTGATGTTGTTCTCCTTGCGGGTTCCCAAGGGATGGATTACGGTGCCAGAGTGGCGCTTGAATATATATTTGAAAAACATCCGGAAAAAGATAAGGAAAGACTCTTTGCTCCGCTAATGGACAGAGTATCTGACATGAACTAACTTAATTAAAGGAGTTGAAAAATGGAGAATCCCTCAATTCTCCTATTCATATGAGAGAAAAAATACTTGGAATCATTGGCGGTATGGGACCTGAAGCAACAGCTCAGCTCTACATGAAGATGATAAAGGCAACAAAAGTAAAGAGAGACCAGGATCATTTTAGAATTATCATCGACAGCAATCCAAAGATTCCGGATAGGACCAAAGCAATTTTAGGATTGGGCGAGAGTCCGGTTCCTTATATTATTGAAACCGCAAAAAATCTTGAGAAAATGGGTGTGGATATCGCCTGCATACCGTGTATGACGTCTCATTATTTCTTTGATGAAATTCAAGCGGGCGTTGAGATGAAGATCATAAATGCTTTTGAAGTACTTAATGATTATCTGAAGAAGAATTTCGAAGGTGTTGTTAATATCGGCGTGCTTGCCACTACTGGAACAAGAAATACAAAAATCTTCGAAAAATATCTTAAAGACATGAATATCATCTATCCCGACGAACGGTTTCAAAGTGATTATGTCATGGAAGCCATTTATGGTGAAGGTACAGGAATAAAATCAGGGGTTACAGAAGGAAGGCCAGTGGAATTGTTAATTGAAGCGGGGAAGAATGTCATTGAAAAAGGTGCTGAAGTGGTAATTCTTGGTTGTACTGAAATAGGATTGGTGCTTAAAAAAGATTCATTATCAAAGCCTTCTATAGATCCTATGGATGTCATGGCTGAATTTATGGTTAGAAGAGACTAAAAGTAAAAATTAAAGGTTAATGAAGGCAGGTCTCCGCAAGTGAAAACGGAGACCTGCCTTTTTAGGCAAGTCTCCGTTATATGTAATGTATGACTATTTGGTCCAAGGTGTTGTTGCAATTTCTTCTCCGCCCAGTTCGTGGTTGAGAAATCTAGCCAGGGTAAAAAGATAATCCGAAAGACGGTTAAGGAACTTGTAGCATTCTGGGAAAGGTTCAATATTTTCTTCGATCAGAAAACGTACAAATTGTCTTTCGCATCTTCTTGATACGGAACGAACGACATGAGTATAAGTAGACTCTTTTACGCCAGAGAAAATAATGAATTTTGTTTGGACAGGCATAAGGCCTGTCATGAAATCAATCTTTTCTTCGAGAAGCAGTGTGTGTGATTCATCGAATCTTTTTATCGCGAATCCCGAAGAGATTTCAGTTCCCAAATTGTAAAGTCCGTTTTGTATATAACGTAGAAAATCCATGACTTCGATTTTTGCGGGGAAGTCCTCTGCGATTTCAATCATTGAATTAAGGTATCCAAGCGACGCATTGACTTCGTCGATTTGCCCGTTGAGCTCGATTAATGAGGATGATTTAAGTATTCTTTCCCCACTTAGGGTTCCTGTCGTGCCTAAGTCGCCAGTTTTTGTTACGATTCCCATATTTACCTCCTAGAATTAGTCTTACTAATAGTATAGAGAAGTTTTGAGTAAATTTGTAGGAATGTAATGTAAATTAAATGAGAATAATTAAAGGAAAACTTTGTATCAATTGCAAATTTCATGACGTTTTAAGAGGAATTAGCTTTCGATGCAGAACAATAGTAGGCTAAAATTACAGTTGGGATTCAAAGAGAATTGTATAAATTGTTGTGTTTATCTTGTTAATTCGAAAAATAAATGGTGCAAATCGGATATTTCTAAGGTATAATAATCAAAGTTCCTCTCAAATAAGCACAGTTTTTCCCCGAATCTTTGTTTTAACGAACAAGTGATTATCGCTTAAATTAAACTTTCTTTTGTATCCCAAAGGAAATTAGGGCTATGAAATTTGAAGCTTAAAAGAAAGCAAAAAAAAATGAGAAAAAGCTGTTGACAGTAATATTTGAAAGTGCTAATATATAGAAGTCGCTTGATGAGAGCGCAACAACGCAGAATCAGTTCTTTGAAAATTAAACAGAATATAGGTAAAAAACCAAAGACCTTCTTGAGTGATCAAGAAAACCATGTTCCCGAGCAATTAGGGGACAGGCCCTCCAGTGATGGACGGCAAACCTTCTATTTTCTATAGAAGAGGGTTTCCAGCGATGGAAACTGGTTTCCGAGCGATCGGAAGCGAAGCTAGTGTAATGAAAAGCTAGTTCAAACTTTTAATTTGAGAGTTTGAT
>JBASOA010000048.1:0-1683 GCA_049657765.1 Clostridiaceae bacterium | reverse complement strand
GGCAATGAATGATTTGAAGTCGAGCATCAAGCAAATGCTTACAGAAAAGCGAGGGAGATAAAATGAAAAAGGCTTTGACAATACTGATTGTTATTACTTTACTCATATGCACAGTAAGTTCATCATCAATAGCGGCAGACTCAACAGAGAATATAATGTAAGTTACAGTTATCGAAAATGAATACCTTAGTGAATCTATGGCATCAAAGGAGATAACTGGTAGTATCGAAACTGAGGTTCTGTTTGATCACAATAATAATCCTTCATATCTTATTGGCTATTCGGACGTTGGGTATATGATTATTGATAGGGCAACTGGGAAAAGTTTGGAAAGGAGTCCTGATGGAAAAAACCCATACGAAAAGTATCCAGAATTAAAAAAATATTATGGTGGTCTCCTTCTTTATTATATCGAAACGAATAAGGGACTATATGATATCGTCAATGACAAAATAGTAGGATCAGCCAATTATGTGGTAAAACTTAGTGAAGAAACAGAAGCGAATGTTATCAATAAAAACGTCTCAACACAGTTGGATGCTATAGACTTGTCAAATAAATCTATAACCAGTGTGACGTATACAAAGACAATTTATAATGCAGATACATATGTGCGAAGGCAAGCATTTGGAAACAATACAACAGGCACGTGCTCAGCTGTAGCGTGTGGAATAGCATTAAATTATCTTGATAAGTCATTTAACAGTAATGTCGTTCCAACCGCAATGAATGCAGAAAATTTAGTTGGATATGACTATTTCTCGCAGTCATATCCTAAAGCAACGGCTTTGCACTATTCTTTAGTTAACACATACTATATGCTACCCATGTCTTATGCAGATGGCATCCGTCAGCCTATTGATCTTTATAGAAACGGTATCTCAACAGTAACCCCGACAGGAATTGCAGTACAATGGAGTTTTTTTAATAATAATACATCCTACATAACAAATCAGCTTGATTTAAACAAACCAGCAATGATTACAACAACATTATTTGCAGGATCATACAATTTTCACACGATGGCTGTATATGGGTACAATATTCTTTCAGATGGAAGTATAGAATACTGAGTCCACACTGGATGGTATGGAAGCTCGAATATCGTTAGAGCTTATTCGAAAAGTCGAAAAGGAAATGAAGAAAACGAACAAATTGACAACAAGAATTGACATAACACGACCGCAAGCGTAAGCAAAAGCATCAAATAGAATGACTGAAGTCCCTTGAACCTTGAAAAGAGCATAGCAAACAGAACCTGTCCAGCACAGGCTAAGTTCAGACCGATCAGTTGTCAGGTCAGGCCGCGACTCTTTGAGTCAGAAGATCCATAAAGGAAGATTTTTGGATTTTCCGAGCAGCATCGAGCAGGATATTGACCGAATGGACCAGACTCCACCAGAAGATTCGCTTCTTGCCTCTGGCGTGATGGTTTTCGAGACCATAGTCATTGAGCAGGCGCTTATTGACCCGCTCGGAAGCGGTTCGAGCCTTCATGAGGGATTTCCATTCCTTGGAACCCCTGGGAATGCGGCAGAAAAAGCGCAAATCCTGAGTGGGCGAGACATAGACGGTGCGGCCATAGGTGGATTCAGAATGACAGACAGCCTTGTGGTCACAGTGGTCAAGCTTGCCGCAAGCCAGCGGGCAGCGAAACTTTCGGCGATTGCGATTCTTGCAGAA
>JBASOA010000047.1:0-112882 GCA_049657765.1 Clostridiaceae bacterium | reverse complement strand
GAATATAAAGATACTGCTAGTGCCGGAGGACTCATGGATATTAGCAACCATATGGAAATCATAAATGGACTATTAGTTTTTCGCGGCATGACAGATGAAAATACCTTACTTAACTACTTCCAGTCCAAAGTCGAAGGACACATGGTATTATCAAGTCAGATGGCCAGTAGTTTCGCAGCCGTGATTGGTCTTGGTTTTGGATTAACCCCTTCATGTGATGATTTCCTCGTTGGATTACTAAGCACCTTCGCTTTTTGGGGAGAAGGACCCTCCAGGTTCGTACAATTCAGAGATTGCTTGATTGATGAAATCAGGCAAAAACTCGTTCATACAACGCCAGTGTCTTCAGCTTTTTTAGATTCAGCGCTATCCGCTGATTTTTCCGAGATGATTTTGAATTTCTATCATGACTTCAATCATCCTGATGAAGTCATTCGAATGAATAACATTGAACAGATTGCATCGATTGGTCACAGTTCAGGTATTGATTCACTAAATGGAATTAACTTTGGATTTAAATTGATTTTTTCATTACTGTAGTTATTTTTATACATTTAAGCATAGCGGTATGATCATAATGTTATGCGAGTAGCTGAATCCTTGATAAACCAAAGAGGCTCCAACCTGAATTTATCAGCGTTGGAGCCTCTTTAAAGTTGGAAAATTATTTTCATCATCCTTTTAAGAGGTATGATCATATTTGTTAAGATAAGGTTTTTAATCCATGCAAATGCAAGGTAACCCCTATGCCTATTAAACCGAGCATCACTTTCACCCAGAGTAATGGTGCTATCGTCATCGAGATTCCAAGTGAAATCCAAAGGGTTGCGAGAGCGATAACCTTGGTTTTTTTATTTATTGCCCTGTGATTCATGTAGTTATGAAGATAAGGACCCAGTATTTTATGATGGGTCAGTTTCTCATAAAGCCTGTTTGAACTCTTTAGATAACAGTAGGATGAGAGGAGCAGCAATGGTGTTGTGGGGAGTAAGGGAATAAAAATTCCAATGACACCAATCGATAGAGATATTGTCCCTGCTCCAATTAAAAGGTATTTCTTCATCGAAAAATCTTGTATTTAAACCACATCCTAACTCAGTTTACTTTGGCAAAAGCGAAATTATTTATCCATATTGAAGTTTTAGCGAATTAATCTCATCATACCTTGACTATACCGGATTCTTTCTGTAATAAATATGACGCTCGTCAAATTTGTTACAGTAATTTTCTCTTCCTTAAGCAGAATATGCACCACGATTAACGCTGTACTTTTCGGTACGCGATTACTCCTGGTGCATATCTCATAAACTTCAATAAATATAGGTTACTTCCCTTGCACCGTTTCATATGGCCAATCTGCGATTCCACCCATGTCATAGATATTCATATAACCCATGATGACAAGTTCACTAGCTGCGATGGCACTTCGGCTTCCACTTCTGCAATAAACAAAGTAGGTTGCATTCTTGTCCGGAATCAAACTTGGCGCCATTGCATTTATGGTATCCAGTGTCAAAAGGACAGCATTTTCAATGTGTGCCTCATCGTATTCTTCTTTTGTCCTCACATCAACTAAAATTATGGATTTATCCTCATCCATCTTTTTCTTTGCATCTTCAGCGCTGATTTTGTTTACTATCCCTTTAATTTCGGGGTCTACATTCTTTTCTACACTTTGACATCCTGTAAGAGCAATAAGCATAACCAAAAAGGGTACGATGAGAATCTTCTTCATTTTACAGTTCTCCTTACCTCGTTGAATTCGTTAAGTCGGTAAAGACTTACGTCTTTTGATTTACCCGTTTTTATTACGATTTGCAATGGCTAAGACCACTGCAAATCCTATTGATATTCCGATGATTGCACCAAGTATTGCACCAATTTGTCCAGTAGCCTCATATCCTTGCACGCCATTAAATTTAAAATCAGTCATGAAGTTTCCGCCGACGAATGCACCGATTAAAAGTCCTAAAATGGAAAAAATCGCAAAACCTAATATCCCACCAACAATTCCCGAAACGATCTTTCTCAGCATTAAAACCCCTCCGATTATCCTGATTCTTAACTTAGACGCCATAATTTTCTTGTCAGCACCCTATTGATTTATTTCAATAAATAACAGGTCATGGACATGGAGCCCATGATTCGGGTTTCATTAAATACCGTTACCTCATCTTCGTCTCCCGCTGCACCTAATACATACAGCAGTGGAAAGAAGTGATCGGGAGTCCTTACGGCAAGATCTGCAATATTCCCTGTCTTTTTATAATTGACAACATCCTCATAATTCTTACTTTGAATCTTCTCTTTAACAAAAACATCAAATTCATCCGCCCAAGGAAATCCACCTTTCATCCCCCAGTTAATTTTCGAGAGGTTGTGCACAACGTTTCCGCTTCCAAGAATAAGGACACCCTTTTCTCTAAGTGCACTGATTTCTCGTCCAATCTGAAAGTGCGTTTCTGCACTGGCATTTCCATCTACGCTTAGCTGATAGGTAGGAATATCTGCATCAGGATACATCTTTGTTAAAACCGACCATGTGCCATGGTCAAGTCCCCAGCTCCTGTCAATCGATACCTCACGCTTGATCAGCTCCTTGGTCATCTTTGCAAATTCCGGTGCTCCATCGGCATCATATACCACCTTATAGAGTTCTTCAGGAAATCCATACATGTCATAGATCATCTTTGGATTCTCTTCATCATCGACTCTCGTCCCATTGGTATACCAATGCGCAGAAACCGCTAATATCGCTTTAGGTTTCGGAAATAATGTCGCTATTTTTGCCCATGTTCTCGTAAATTCATTGTCTTCTATAGCATTCATCGGTGACCCATGTCCAACGAAGAGGACTGGCATTTTTTCTGATTCGTTACTCATCTTTTAGATCTCCTTATCCTTATCGTCTTATTGAACGTTAAAATGAAATTGCTTACTTTAATTTCCGTTCTTCGATACCTCAATTGTAACCCATTGGCCCCCTATTTAACAGAAAATTTTAACGACTTAGATGATGATAAGACAAGCGTGTTTAAATCGAGGCGACTCCAAGCGATTGACAGATAGAGTTCTAAAAAGGACAGGATTTCATATTTTGAAATCCTGTCCTCTAAATGTTGACTTATGATTAAATTTTTTACGGTCTACTGGGTCTACTTAAGTATTTTTAGTTCATCAGCCTTATCGCATGAAAACCTTCATGGACAGCAGTCATGATTTTTCTTGGTGCACTTGCATCTCCGATGACACTAAGGTCAACCTTATCTTCAAGCGCTGCTTCCAGCTCATTGTTTGATTTATAGCCTGCTGCAATCACTACACTGTCACATGGCACTTTGTAGGTTTCACCATCTTTTAGATAAGTAACTCCATCTTCTTCTATTAGCGTCACTCTTGCTGGCGCGATGATGTTGATTCCTTTAGCCTTGATCAAGTCTCTTAAAGACTGGTCATTATTCTTGCTGTGATCTGCAGTAAGAAGTATATCATCAAGCATTTCGATGATGGTGACTGTTTCAGACTTTTCTTTAAGATCTGCTGCAGTTTCACACCCTACAAGTCCTCCGCCGATGACGACCACATTCTTTCCGACAAGTCCTCCTAGTAAGGCTTCTGTAGAGGTCTTGACATTCTTTCCGCTGATTCCAGGTATTGGTGGCATAAGTGGCCTTGAACCTGCTGCCAGGATGACCTTATCAAATTTCCGAGCAAGAATTTCTTCTGCTGTGGCTTCCTTCATCAGTTTTACCTCAACATTTTCTCTTTCCGTCTTGCCTTTAAGATAAGTGACATATTTCATGACATCCTGCTTGAATGATGGTGCACCTGCTGCAAGCAAGGTTCCACCGAGTTCAGCTGACTTTTCCCAAAGTTCTACATCAAAACCTCTTTGCTTTGCGGTAATTGCCGCTTCCATTCCTCCAGGTCCGCCTCCGATAACAAGGACAGAACGTTTATCTCCTCTTGTCAATGGATAGTCCTTCTCATGGTAGGTGTTCGGATTGACCGAACATGACCAGCATCTTCCTGAGAATCCGGCATAGAGACATTCATTACAGCCTATGCAAGGAATGATATCATTTTCCTGTCCATCTTTAACTTTATTGGCCCACTCAGGGTCTGCAAGCATTTGATGTCCTAGTGCAACGAAATCTGTTTTACCCTCTTGTAGGACAGCTTCTGCGAGTTCAGGATCAAATAGTTTTCCCTGACCGATGACTGGAACACTGACTACATTCTTCACCGCTTCAAATACTGGAACCTGATGGCCTTCTTCTTCGTATACGGTTGAAATTGCCTTATACCAAGCCTCATAACATCCTACATCCACATGAATTCCTGTAGCTCCAGCTTTTTCAAGAATTTTAGCCATCTCAAGACCTTCTGCTAATTCTCTTCCGCCTTCAACGCCGTGATAAGGGGTATATTTCACAAGAACGGGGAAATCGGGTCCGCAATTCTTTTTGATTTCCGCAATGACTTCTGTTGTGAATCTCATTCGATTTTCCAAGCTTCCGCCATATTCATCTGTTCTGATGTTCCATTGGGAAGAATGGAACTGGTCCATGAGATATCCGCCGTATGCGTGAAGTTCTACAGCATCTGCACCGCCACATTTTGCTAAAAATGCACTATAACCCATTTTACCCGTGAGGAAATGAATATCTTCCACTGAAAATGGCTTGCAAATCAGTCCAGGAAACCAAAAGGATTCAACTGCGCTAGCGGAGTATGGGGGTGTAAATGGATCGGTGAAAACCATCCGGCCCAGGCCTGGTGTAATCTGCACACATAATTTTGAACCATACTGATGCACTTTGTCTGCAAGGATTCCTAGACGGTCCACCTGATGAAAACTATCAAGTTGGTTGCATGGTCGATCTTCATATTTTGTGCTGACAATATTTGCACCTGTAATGATAAGACCTGCTCCGCCTTTTGCACGTTCTACAAAATAATCGATGGATCTTTCGTTATATCCTCCATCGACATCCGCGGTTGTTCCCATTGGTGCCATTACAATCCTGTTTTTTAGTTTCATTTTGCCGATATTGGCTTTCTCGAAAAGTTTCAACATTTTGCACGCTCCATTCTTTTTTTGTTAATTTGTTAACAGTTATGTTTATATTTTAACCAGTGTGAGGAGCGTTTACAATGTGCATGATGAAGAACCTAAAGCCGACTATTTGTGCAGATGCACAAAACCTTCAAATATGATAAAATATACCTCAGAAGTGATTAAACGCATCCCAAATTTTAACGCGAGTGAGGTCTAGGCGATGAATACCAAGCGATTTAATGAATTTTTCCCGATTTTGTTTGAAGCGATTTCCAAAGGTGGTTTTGAAGAAATCACCAAAGCTGCTCATGCATTCCTTCACCATCCCATTGTACTCATTAACGTGGAGTACGATGTTCTTGTGCAGATACCAAAGGTACCAATTGGGGACAAAGTTTGGGATACTTTGTTAAACTCTGGACTAGTACCGACTCAAATGGTATTTGATTTTGAACGAGATAACTATGTGACGACCAATTGGGATAATACTCATGCCTTTCTTGTTGACTGGGGCATGGTCTCCTCCACTCCAAGAATCATGTCTAGTGTCAGAGTTGATGATGAAATTGTAGGATACCTTGGCGTTATTTACGGCAATACCGTCTGCACACAGGAAGACCTTGATCTGGCTGATCTTCTTGTGAAAGCATACGCCATCGAATTTCGTCGTTTAAAGGCTTTCCCCACAGAAGCTTCTCCACTAAGGAGTGTTTTCCTTTCAGAACTTTTTCACGGAAAAATTACTTCCATTGCAGAATTAGTGGAGTGGAAATCCCACGCAAAGCTAAATCTAGCTAATGGTTATAGAGTAGTGACCCTGCAATCAAATCGAGAGATTCTAAAACCAGCTCTTCTTCAATATGTCTACAAACAAGTAGAAAGAAGGCTGCCAAAAATCTATAGTATCGTATTTGAAGACAAAATCAGCCTGCTTTTAACAAATCTTCAAAGGGTGACCGAATCCGAAGAAAACATCCTGAAGCAAATGGACTCTATTCATTCTTCTCTCCGAGACTTAAACCTTGAATATGGCATCAGCGATCGCTTTGAAAATCTTCTTGAAATTAAAACCTATCTCTACCAGGCAAAAGAAGCGCTTCATCTTGCAAGTTCAAAGAAGGATCCCTTTACTTTCTCTATTTATCGCCAATGTGTTCTGGATGATATTCTGGGAAAAATAAAATCAGGAATGGAACCATACAACTACATCCATCCGGCTCTTCCAAAACTAAACGCAATCGATCAGGAAGCTGGAACAGAATACTATCTTACGCTTGAAACCTACATGAAAAATATGCTCAATAGCGGTAAGTCCAGTGCAATACTAAATATCCACAGAAACACCCTGCTTTATCGAATCAACAAAATCATCGACTATACCGGTATTGATTTTGAAAACCTCGATACCTGCATGCACCTGCACCTTAGTTTTTATCTCGTGTAATGCATATAAATCCAAGTTACTCTAAAACACGTCCATCAACTCAATTATTTGCGCTGATGAACGTGTTTTATTAATGCTTCTTCATTTGCAGTATAGTAACATCACTTCATATTATCTCTCCAGTTACCAAGGTCTTGCCTTCTCCAGCCACTGATTTCTTTGCCAGTGTTCTTTATCCACCAAGTTCCATGTATTTGAACCCTGCATTTTTCTCATGACATTAAAGAGCACTCTGGTCTTGAGCTTCGGTTTTGGATGCTTAAATTCCCCTTTAATCTTATGGGCCGTTTCTTCCACTTCTTTACTGATCTTCATCCTGACATTTTCTTTCGTGTCTTCCCAGGCACTTGCATTCACTTTGAAGTTCAGGGTATGGACTTTTGGTATCCCCCACCAGAAGAGCTGCCGTTTAATTGATTTTGCCACATTCTTATCTCCAGCACCCGCTGAAGTAGATATCGCTACTCCGATTTTTGTAAACATCTCTCCCTGAGGTCTATGGGACATCCACTGATAAGCAAAATGATCGAACAAGGTCTTTAACTGTCCGGTCATCTCAAAGCAATAGGTTGGAGAGTCAATGATGATCACTTTGGATTTAAGCATGGCTTCTTTTATTTTTTCCACTTTATCAGCTTCCGGACAAAAATTCTCCCCTTTTAGAATACATTGAAAACAGCCCACACAATAATTCGGACCATCCTTTGGCATGTAAAACTCATGAATGACGGTATCTTCGCCTACAAGTTTATCCTTGAGCATATCAGTAATATGATAGGTGCTTCCCTTATGCATTTGACCATGGATCAATGTGATTTCCATTTTCTTTACCCCTCGATTTTTGAATTCTAAAATGCTCTGCTTCTAGTTTATTTATATCAGTTCTACAGGACAAACTCAACCGATTCTTACAAATGCGCTAAGATTTAACAATTTCTCAAACCACAAGGTAAATTATAGCGCTTTTTATACCTTCTTCTCTCATCCTGATTAATCAAGAGCAGTTAAAAACAGACCAAGGAAATCAATGGATTTCCCTAGTCTGTAAGTTCATCTTAACGATAATCAATGTGGCGAAGCTTAAGAAATTCTCTCCAGAATAAAGGTATGTGCTTCTTCTGGTGACATTTTAAGCGCTGCTGCAAATTCTTCATTCAACTGCTTCTCTGCGAATTTCATCATATCATCATCAGCTTTTGTCAGCTTCTTGCCTGCACTCACTTTCTCCTGCTTCTTCAGATATATGGTTTTAATAATGCTGATCCAGCCCTCACAATTTCCCGTTTTAAGGGTTTCCTTAAATTCAGCATTCCTTTCTTTATCGTCTTCAATCCATTCAGTTTTCTTTTTTGACATCACATCAATTAATGACAGAGCCTCATCCTTAGAAATGACGTTTCTCATCAAAATCTTTTGATTATTAACAGGAATTTTGATTGTCATGTTCTTCTGGTATAGAGGTTCGAGGATATAGTGTTCCATCTCTACGTTAGTCGCATATTTCTCTTTTCTGATATCGACGACCTCACATACTCCGGTTAATCCATAAACAACATAATCATTCAATTTAAACATTCGTTCTCTCCTTCTTAACAGACCTAACTAGCATCTTCCTACAAGTGTAAATGAACCAGCTGTTGACTTGACGTTAACTTTTGTTATTATTCTACACTCTATATATATCATTATATCACAGATTTTAAATTTTTGTAAGTGCCGTTTTCTGTTGCAATTCAAGAGAATACAGAAGCGTTTCCAGTTATTTCAATGAAATCTTCTCCCTTTTCTCTAATGGATGACTTTTCTTCTCCGAAATTTCAGTTTAAGCTTTTTCTGATTTTACGGATGCGGTTTTGATTCCTGACAAAAAAATATACTCTATGCGTCTCATCGCATAAAGCATACCTTCAATTCATTTCAATTCTTAACTAACCTTTGAAAATTTCTTATAGCATTTTGGGCAACTTATTTCAACTTTACCTCTTCCTTTTGGGATTCTGATCTTCTGCTTGCAATTTGGACAGCTATAGATATGGTGTGTCTTTCTTTGCTTAAAGAAGTTAATCTGCTTTTCAAAAGGCTTGGCTGCTTTCGCCTTCAGCTTTAAATATTTTTGATTTTGCTGTGTGCATTTATAAATATTCTTTGAGAACACTCGAAAATAAGACCAGATAATCAGCACAAGTCCGATATAGTACAAGGAATAATTATTCACTATACGCGATAAGAACATCGTAACCACACTCAAGCCGATTAAAAATATGGCCAGCTCATCCACCCCGTAACGACCTTGCATGAATTTTTGTAATTTTTCTTTCATTCTAACCTACACCAACCCTTTTCTTCATTTGTTTGTTTTTTTATAAACACTTTATTCACTCCATTGCTCCATGAGCGATGTCATCTGTTCATCCTGATATCATACTCTCTTAACTTTAAAAATACATAAAGCAGACTTTGACTTTTTAAAAGCGAAGGGCATGATTGAAAAAATTTCAAAGCCATGCCCTTCGCTTAACTAAATGGTCAGGTTAATCCTGTGTCGATTCTTTTTTTTGCCTAATTCATCTTATAGATAATAAAGGTTTTCTGAAGGATAAACCGGATCACACGTGACGTCTATCCCTAATTTTCTTAGAATCTGCTCATCGTCTTTATTCAGCATGACGGTAGAGTGAGCTTGAACGCCTTCTAATAATGACAGCTTTTCAAAGGCGATCTGCGCCGCAGGATTTGTGATTGCACCCATACTAAGGGCAATCAGCACTTCACTCGCATTTAAGGCTGTAATCTTGCTATGCAGATTCTTTGTCTTCAGGTTCTGAATGGTTTCGAGGATCACTGGAGATAAGAGGAAGATTTCGTCTGAAATATTCGCCAGCACCTTGATGGAATTGAGGATTGCTGCAGAACATGAATCCATCAGGCATGAAGTCCTTCCTGTGATGATCCGTCCGTCCTGAAGCTCAAAAGCGATGACTGCAGGAATTTCAGTGTTATCTGATGTCTCTCTTAATATTGCCGCATAATCACGGGCTGGGCGAACTGGAATCCTGTCCTCTTTCTTAAGAGCAAGGTCTTCCATGATCAGTTTCATTCGATTGATGATTTCGTCATCCAGGAGACCCTTCTTATAATCACATTCGGTGGTAAAACACCTTCTGATAATTTCCTGTTTGGATGCTTCTTTTACGACCTCATCATCAATGATTCCAAAGCCTACACGGTTAACACCCATGTCTGTAGGGGATTGGAATACGGATTCTTGTCCTGTGATCTTTTCAATGATCCTTTTTACGACAGGGAACATCTCAAGGTCACGATTATAGTTGATGGCCATTTGGTTATATTTTTCAAAATGGAAATAATCTATCATATTGACATCTTTAAGATCCACTGTCGCTGCTTCATAAGCAATATTCACCGGATGCTTCAATGGAAGGTTCCAAACCGGGAAGGTCTCAAACTTGGAATATCCTGCTACTCTTCCCTCTTTATGCTCGTGATACAGCTGGTTTAGGCAGGTTGCGAGCTTTCCACTTCCTGGACCTGGTGCTGTAACCACAACAATCGGTTTTGTGGTTTCGATGAAGGAATTCTTGCCATAACCTTCTTCGCTTACAATCACTTCAATATCTGAAGGGTACCCTTCAATTTCAGAATGGGTATACACCTTGATATCTCTTCTCTCGAGCTTATTGATAAAAAGCTTTGTTGAAGGCTGATTATTGTAACGCGTAATAACTACGCTGTTAACTTCAAGCTCATATCCTCTTAATTCATCGATGAGTCTAAGGACATCCATATCATAAGTGATGCCGTAGTCCCCTCGGATCTTATTTCTTTCAATATCGCCTGCATAGACGCAAATGATGATTTCTGCCTTGTCTCTTAATTTTTGCAGAAGTTTTATTTTTGCATCTTCATCAAATCCCGGCAAAACCCTTTTGGCATGCTTGTCTCCAATGAGCTTGCCGCCAAATTCCAGATAAAGCTTGTCGTAGTTATTCACTCTTTCCAGAATGAATTTAGACTGTTCTTCAATATACTTTTTAGGATCAAAGCCAAGTTTTTTCATACGATTATCTCCCATTTCTTTATTATTTGTATGATCTCATTTGTTCAACGCTAGACGAAACAAAACCACCTGATCCATGTTTCATTCCCCTCTGGGTTCATGATCAAAAGCTTTTGTACAATTAGTAGAATTGAGTTAAAATGACGATCTTTTTCGATGAGCAAGTTATCAAATCCTGCTAAATTTCAGATGAAACATACTGACTCATTATAGTATAAAAATCCCACTTCTTCAATTTTAGTTTCCCTTTTATTTTTCACTAAAACTTCTCCTGATTTGAGTTGATTTAAAGTTTTTCCGATACTTTAAATTTTCTTCAGCGATAATTTTTGAACGCCCAATGCAAAAAAAGATGCATAAGACTGCAACTCATTAGCAGTCTCAAAACATCTTTTTATCGCTCAATTAATTTTTACACCTTTTGGCTTATTATTTCTCCATCCAGCTTTCATCGCTTGGATTCTTCATAAAGGCCTTTAGCTTGTTTAATTCGTCAGCATCGATATATTTTTCTTCCACGGCAGCTTCAAGCAGCTCATGGTAGTTTGTAAGCGATACGGTCTTGACTTGATTTTCAGCCATGAGATCCTCAGCCTTCTTCATTTCATAAGTGAAGATGGAGATAATACCAAGGACATCGCATCCTGCATCTCTCAAGGCTTTCACTGCTTCAAAAGAAGAACCGCCTGTAGAAATCAAGTCTTCCACAACCACAGTCTTCATTCCTTCATAGTATAGCCCTTCAATCTGATTTCCTTTGCCATGGTCTTTTACTTTTCCACGGACAAATCCTGTAGGGAGTCCCATTTCCCAGGCACAGATGGATGCATGCGGAATTCCTGCAGCGGCAGTTCCCATCAAACACTCTACCCCTGGAAATTCGAGTTTAATGGTCTTGACCATTTCGAGCTCGACAAGTTCCCGCTCTTCTTTATAGGAAAGCACAAGACGGTTATCGCAATAGATGGGTGACTTGATGCCTGATGCCCAGATGAATGGTTTTTGTGGAGAGAGGGAAACGGCCTTGATCTTTAACAGTGCTTTTGCTATCTCTTTCATTAGTTCAATCCTCCAAGAAATTCATTCTTTATCTTCTCATAAGCTTCTCTAGGGTTCTCGGCCTTGGTAATCGGTCTACCGACAACAATATAGTCTGAGCCGAATTCTCTTGCCATAGCCGGTGTCACTACCCTTGATTGGTCTCCTGCCGTGGAATCAAGTGGCCTGATTCCTGGGGTTACTGTGATGAAATCAAGTCCCATCACTTCTTTGATTTTCTTTACCTCAAGCGCCGAGCAAACGATCCCTTGAAGGCCTGACTTTTGGGTTAGCTTTGCATAATTTAAGACGGCTTCTTCTACGCTGCTTACGACATGAAGCTCTTCTCGCATGGTTTTCTCATCCATGGAGGTCAGTACGGTGACCGCGATGACTAGCGGCATCTTTTCTGCTTTCTTTGCCTCTTCCATGGCAGCCTCCATCATTTTGCTTCCGCCGCTGGCGTGAAGATTGATCATATCCACCCCGAGGGAAAGACAGCTTCTCATGGCTCCTGCAACGGTATTAGGGATATCATGGAACTTGAGGTCCAAAAAGATTTGATGTCCCATTTCCTTGATTTCCCGGACAATCTCAGGTCCTTCGGAATAAAAGAGCTCCATTCCGATCTTGACGAAGATACTCTCCTCGAAATTCTTCAAAAACTTAAAGGCTTCTTCCTTGTTTTTAAAATCCAGTGCAACGATAACATCTTTCATGCTTATTTCCCCCCTAATTTATGGCTAAATCCGATGGCTTCCTGAACACTTTTAAATCCATACCTTTTAAGAACATCAGGCAGTTCTTCAATAAGGTCAATGCAGGCATAAGGATTGATAAAATTCTCGGTTCCTATGGCAACCGCTGAAGCACCAGCGTAGAAAAATTCCAAGACATCCTCTGCTGTGGATACTCCTCCCATGCCGATAATAGGAATCTTCACGGTTTTATAGACTTCATGGATCATTCTGATAGCGACAGGTTTTATTGCTGGACCCGAAAGTCCTCCGGTTCCATTGGCAAGGATTGGTCTCCCAGTCTTCAAGTCAAGACGCATGCCAATCAGGGTATTGATCATGGTAATGCCATCGGCACCACCCTCCTCCACAGCCTTAGCCATGACCTTGATGTCTGTGACGTTCGGAGAGAGTTTCATGTAGATTGGCTTTGAAGAGACTTCTTTAAGTTTCTTTGTGAGTTTGTAGGCCACTTCAGGGTCTTGCCCGAAAGTGATGCCTCCTTCCTTGACGTTGGGACAGGAAATATTGATTTCCAGTGCGCCGACGTTAGGTGATGCTGAAATCCTCTCCGCAACATAGGCATAATCGTCATCCGTATAACCTGCAACATTCGCGATGATGGGCACTTCAAATTGCTCGAGCCATTTCAGTTCTTCGATGACGCCTTCAATCCCTGGATTCTGCAGTCCAATGGCATTTAGCATTCCGCTTGGGGTTTCTGCAACGCGAGGCATGGCATTACCACGTCTCTTTTCCTTGGTTACTGCTTTGATCATCATTGAACCGAGCCTACTTAAATCATAATACTCCGCGAATTCTCTACCGAATCCAAAGCAGCCTGACGCAGGCATGATCGGATTCTTGAGGGCTAACCCTGGAAGATTTACCTGCAGCATTTCCTTATTCATAAGTCACCTCCCCGAGCTTAAATACCGGACCATCCTTGCAAACCCGCTTTAGTCCGTCTTTGGTATCAATCATGCAGGCGTAACACGCACCGATCCCACAGGCCATTCTTTCTTCAAAGGAGAGATAGCCTTCTTTCTTCCCTTTATACGCTTCGTCCAAAGCTTTCAGCATGACTTTAGGTCCACAGGCATAAATCGTATCAAAATCAATCTGATGCTTTTTGATGGCGTCTGTTACAAACCCTTTATCCCCGAGCGTTCCGTCTTCAGTGGCAATATAGCTTTCACCAATGGAGCTAAATTCCTCCATGCCAAACGCACTTTCTTTGTCTCTAAAGCCGAGCACCGAAGTAACCTTTACGCCCTCTTGATTCAGTCTTTTCCCCAGTTCATAGAGTGGAGGAACACCCACACCACCACCTACAAGAAGCACAGACTTTGAAGTGTTTTGGATCGGGAACCCTGTTCCAAGAGGTCCAAGAACATTTAAAACATCTCCTGGTATGAGTTTGGTCATGAGGTCAGTGCCATACCCGAGATTCTTATAGATGATCTTAAGCACCTTGTTTTTCTCATCTGCATCAAAGATGGAGATGGGTCTCCTTAAAAGAGGCGCCCCTCCCTTGTCAATCTTGATGTTGATAAAATTTCCGGGGGTCAGGGTGTCAAATTCCACCGTGTCTGCTTTCAGGCTCATTTTATAGGTATCTTTAGCAATCTTGATATTTTCAAGGATGATGAGGTCATGGCATTTCTTCAATCGTCTATCCCCTTTCAGAAGCATTTATGGAAAAGTTCATGGATTCCAAGACAGAAAGTAGTGCGGATACGGTATCAAGTGAGGTCAGGCATGGAATGTTGTTTTCTACAGCTTCTCGCCGGATGAGGAACCCATCCGTGATATGCTCATTTCTCGATTCCGTGAAGGTATTGACCACAAACTGAGCTTCTCTTTTTCGTACGACATCGAGCACCGTTTTGCCAGCTGTTCCGATTTTGCCTACACAACCTGATTCCACACCATTTTCTTTAAAGAACTTTTGGGTTCCTTCAGTTGCAACGATGCTGTACCCAATATTACTAAATCTTCTAGCCAGTTTCAAGGATTCATCCTTATCTCGATCTCCTATAGTGAAAAGGACCGTCCCATAGTCAGCCATGTGGTAACCTGCAGCAACCATGGCCTTATACAATGCCTTTTCAAGGGTCTGGTCGCATCCGATGACTTCTCCGGTTGATTTCATTTCAGGCCCTAAGGTGATATCCACCTTTCTCAGTTTACTGAAGCTGAATACCGGCATCTTCACCGCATAACCCTCTTTTTCTGGTAGGAGACCTAGGCTGAGTCCCTGCATTTTGAGATCTTGCCCAAGGATAGCCTTGGTTGCCACATCAGCCATCTTGATTCCGGTAACCTTACTTAGGAAAGGAAGAGTTCTTGAGCTTCTTGGATTGACCTCGAGGACAAAAACTTCATTTTTCTTATCGATGACAAACTGGATATTGTAAAGCCCGATGATTCCAAGACCTCGACCGATTTTCTCGGTGTAGTCCACAATGATTTTTTGAATCTCACTGGAGATTGAGATCGGCGGATAAACCGCCATTGAGTCTCCCGAATGGACTCCTGCTCGTTCAATATGTTCCATAATTCCTGGAATCAGGATATTTTCTCCGTCGGAGATGGCATCTACCTCGCATTCCATTCCGATGAGATATCGATCCACAAGGATTCCGTCTCCACCACTTTCCTTCAGTGTACGTATCATATAAGTTTCCAGTTCATTTTCATTATAGACGATTTCCATGTTTCGTCCACCAAGAACATAGGAAGGTCTTAGAAGAACCGGATATCCGATAGTTTCTGCGGCAAGCCTCGCATCAGATACACTACTAACGACAGTTCCCATAGGCATGGGAATTCCGAGTTCCTTGAGCTTGATTTCGAACATGTCCCTGTCTTCAGCAAGATCTATACTTTCAAGGCTGGTCCCGAGAATTTTCACCCCTCGTTTTTCTAGACCTGCAGCAAGGTTTATCGCTGTCTGCCCACCGAACTGGACGATGACCCCCATGGGCTTCTCATGGCCTATGACATTCATGACATCTTCGAGGGTCAGGGGCTCGAAGTAGAGCTTGTCTGAGATGGAGAAATCTGTGGAGACAGTCTCCGGGTTATTGTTGATGATGATCGCCTCATAGCCCATCTCCTTGATGGAATAGACACAGTGTACTGTGGCATAATCAAATTCCACACCTTGGCCGATTCTAATCGGTCCGGACCCAAGAACCACGATACTCTTTTTATCCGTCACTACCGATTCATTCTCTTCCTCGTAGGTGGCATAGAAGTATGGCGTTTCTGAACCAAACTCTCCGGCGCAGGTATCAACCATCTTATAGACAGGCTTGATCTTTAGTTCTTTTCGAATTGCTTCAACTGCCTCAAGCGGGATTCCCTTAAGCTTTCCAATATAGCTGTCTGAAAAGCCCATGGTCTTTGCTTCTTTTAGCACATCTTCCAAGTTACTACGCTTGATCTTATTTTCCATGTTCAGGATATAGCGGATCTTATGGAGAAAGAAGAGGTCGATTTTGGTCTTCTCATGAATCTCATGAAGTTCCATCCCTCTTTTCATCAGTTCATAGATGACAAAGATTCTTTCATCCTCTGCCCTTTCCATAAGCCTCACGAGGTCTTCGTCGCTGTTTTCTTTGTACTTCTCCATTTCGATATGGTCTGTCTTGATTTCGAGAGACCTTGCAGCTTTGAGAAGCGCTTCTTCAAAGGTTCTTCCAAGCGCCATGACTTCTCCTGTGGCTTTCATCTGGGTGCCCAGTCTCCTATTTGCGGACTGGAACTTATCGAAAGCAAATCTTGGAATCTTCACAGCGATGTAATCTAGAGCTGGTTCAAAGCAGCAATAGGAAACCTTTGTTACCGGATTGAGAATTTCATCCAGGTTATAGCCCAGTGCAATCTTTGCGGCAATCTTTGCAATAGGATATCCTGTAGCCTTTGATGCCAGTGCCGAGGACCTCGATACTCTCGGGTTTACCTCAATGATGAAATACTCAAAGCTTGTAGGATGCAGCGCAAGCTGTACATTACAGCCTCCTTTGATCTTTAGTGCCCTAATGATTTTAAGGGAAGCATCTCGAAGCATCTGTATTTCTTTGTCTGTCAGTGTCTGGCAGGGTGCCACGACGATGGAGTCTCCTGTATGTATCCCAACAGGATCCACATTCTCCATGGAACAGACGACGATTGCCGTATCATTAGCATCACGCATGACTTCAAATTCTATTTCCTTCCATCCGGCGATGGACATTTCGACTAGGCATTGGTGAACCGGTGAAAGCATCAAGCCGTTTTCTATAACAAGCTTCAGTTCCTCTTCATCCTTACAAATTCCACCACCTGTTCCGCCTAGGGTGAATGCCGGTCTTACAATAACAGGATAGCCGATTTCTTCAGCAAATTTCAGTGCACTTTCAATATCTTCCGAAATGACTGAGGGAGGAACAGGTTCACTGATTTCTCTCATGAGGTTCCTAAATTCATCTCGATCCTCTGCCATCTTGATGGCAGTAAGGTCTGTTCCCAGAACTTCAATATTCAGTTCACGAAGAATTCCATCCGCATGGAGTTCCATAGCCATATTGAGGCCCGTTTGACCTCCTAGGGAAGGAAGCAGGGCATCTGGTCTTTCTTTTCGGATGATTTTCTTCAAAAATTCCTTCGTCAACGGCTCCATATAGACCTTATCTGCCATTTCACTGTCGGTCATGATGGTTGCTGGATTGGAGTTGACGAGGACCACACTGATGCCTTCTTCTCTTAAGGACTGGCAGGCCTGGGTTCCGGCATAGTCGAATTCAGCGCCTTGACCGATGACAATCGGGCCTGATCCAATGACGAGAATTTTATGTAAGTCAGTTCTTTTTGGCATAGCTTATTCCTCCCCTTTTTCCATGAGTTTTGCGAATTGGTTAAAAATAACTCGGGCATCGCTAGGCCCTGGTGAACTTTCGGGGTGGAATTGTACAGAGAAAGCTTTTTCCGTTTTATGCCTCAGTCCTTCTACCGAACCGTCGTTTACACTGACATAACTGACGACAAGATCTGTTCCTTCAATCGAATCCCCATCCACTTCATAGCCGTGGTTTTGGCTGGTGATGAGGATTTTGCCTGTCTCAAGTTCCCTTACCGGATTGTTTCCCCCACGATGACCGAATTTCATCTTTCTTGTCCTGGCACCTGAGGCCAGAGCTAAAAGCTGATGTCCCATACAGATCCCAAAGAGCGGAACTTTTCCGATCAACTTTCTAATGGTTTCTATAGGCTTAATGGCATCTTCCGGATTTCCTGGCCCATTGGAGAGCATGATTCCATCGGGATTCATCTCAAGGATGGCTTCAGCATCTGTATCATAAGGAACTACGGTGACATGGAATCCAAGTCCGTTCAGTTCTTTAAGAATACTGCCCTTCATGCCGAAATCCATGAGCACGACTCGCTTTCCTGAAGAAGGCATGACATAGCTTGATTTGATGGAGGCACGTTCCATATGATTCGTAAAGAAGTCATGGTCTTTGATCCTTTGAAGACCTTCTTCTCTTGAAATCTCAGCTCCCATGATGCATCCTTTAACGGCACCTTTTTCCCTGATATGTCTTGTTAGCTTCCTTGTATCAATTCCATACAATCCAGGAATATTCATCTTCACCATATAGTCGTCCAAGTTCTTGTTCATTCTGAAATTTGAGGGATCAACGGCATATTCCTTTACAATGAAGGCGGAAAGATGTGGCTTAAGTGCTTCGTAATCGTCTTTGTTAATCCCATAGTTCCCAATCATCGGAGTTGTCATGGTGAGGATCTGTCCTAAAAAGGATGGATCAGTCAGGAGTTCCTGATATCCTGTCATGGCTGTGGTAAATACCACTTCGCCAAAGGCATCTACCTGACTTCCAAAGGCTTTTCCGTAAAATTCTGTCCCATCTTCGAGTAGTAATTTCTTATCCAATAATTTCTCCCTCTCTTACCACGATTTTTCCCCCAAAGATTACGGTATCTACTTTACCTTTAACCTTGTATCCGTCAAAGGGGGTATTCTTTCCTTTTGACTCAAATTTTTCTTTGTCGATGCTCCATTCCTTATTCAAGTCGATTAAAGTAATGTCTGCCATTTTCCCTGATTCCAAAGCCCCATATTGAAGGTTAAAGAGTTTCATTACACCGCTGGTCATGGCTTCCACCAACCTTTCCAAAGTCATTTTCTCTTTTAGAACAAGTTCGGTATAGAGAAGTGGAAAGGAGGTTTCGAGTCCTACAATTCCAAAGGCGGAGCCTTTGAGTCCTTTCTCTTTCTCCTCTAGGCTGTGTGGCGCATGGTCTGTTGCGATGATATCTATGGTTACTTCATTCAGTCCTTTGATCAGGGCTTCCTGGTCTTCTTTCCCTCGAAGCGGTGGATTCATCTTATAGTTTCCATCTTCCGTGAGGTCCCATTCATTCAAAAGAAGATGATGCGGGGTAACTTCACCTGATATCCTGATCCCATCTTCCTTGGCCCGTTTAAGGGCTCTTACCCCTCTTTTGGTACTCATGTGGCAGATATGATATTTGCATCCTGTAGCTTCACTGATTGCGGCATCTCTTATGATCTGGAGGTCTTCACTTAAGGAATTGATTCCCTGATGTCCATTTGCTTTTGAATATTCCCCTTCATGGACATAGCCTCCGAAGAGCATGGATTCATCCTCGCAATGTGCTGCGATAAATCCGTCAACCTCCTTTACGGCAAGCATGGCTTTATACATCTGCCCTGCATCCTGAACCCCTTTGCCATCATCACTGAATCCGATTGCGCCTGCTTCCTTCTGTGAACCGAAATCAACGAGCTCAGCACCTTTTTCTCCTTTGGTGATTGTCGAGTAGAATTCGCATCGGATCAAGCCATCTTCTTTTGATTTCATCTGGAGCATCTCAAGCGTTTCCCTATTGTCTGGGTTTGGTTTTGTGTTAGGCATGGCAAAGAGTGTTGTATAGCCGCCAAGAGCACCCGCTCTTGTTCCTGTTCGGATGGTTTCCTTGTATTCAAAGCCTGGTTCTCTTAAATGGACATGTACATCGATAAATCCTGGGGTTATGAGCATACCTTTGGCATCTAAAATGATGTCTCCTGGCAAGGAGTTTACAGCTGCGGATACCTCAAGTATCTTTTCTCCATCGATGAGGATTTCGCAGTCTTCTAAAGTATTCCCTGTTAGAATTCTTTTGGCATTTTTAATGATCATCCGATTGTTCATGCTGATCCCTCCATTAATTTTCTACATAAAAAAACCTCTTTTTACCCGTGGTAAAAAGAGGTGTGCTTTCTATGACAATATACGGGCATGGGTTCACCATATCCGTAGTTCATAACATTCATGCGTCTCTTTTCAGCCTCACGGGACTGATTTAAAGTATCTGTATAAGAGTTTAAGCCCAAAGCTTTGTCTTGTCAACTTAAAAAACGAGATTTTCTTTAGAATATCCGCTTCTTATTCGTGTGTATATTAAAGTTTTTTGATTATTCCGTTGATCCAGAGCTCTTTCAAGCCTAACGGAAACCAAAAAGGATTAAATTTCTGACTATGAAAGGTTTTTCTTCACATAAGTAAGTCCATCTTCCGGGGACATGCCAAGGGCTACGGAAAACTCTTCATACAACTGCTTTTTTGCAATTTTCATCGTGTCATCGTCTACTTTGGTCAGTCTCTTGCCTTGAACAATCTTTTCTTCTTTTTTAAGTTCCAATGTATTTACAATTCTCATCCAGGCTTCGCTGGTACCTTCTCTTAGTGCTGCCTTAAATTCTTGAAATCTTTCCTTATCATTTTCAATCCAATCTGGCGTATCATCGGAAACCGTTGAAATAAGGGATAGTGCCTTGTCTTTAGTGATGACGTCTCTCATGACAACCTTTTGGTTGTTTACCGGAGTCTTAATTACCATACTTTTATTATAGACAGGCTCTAAGACATAATACTCCACTTCGCTGTTACTGAGTTGCTTTTCTGTAATAATATCTACAACCTGACATACTCCTGTTGAAATGTACATCACATAATCATTAACTTTATACATACACATCCTCCTTCGTTCTGAAAGAATTACATAGCTAGAAATTATAATTTTATATAATAATAAGTAAATCCAATATTAATAATTTGATATAATTTTAACTTAATTCCATATATTATTATACCACATAAACCCGTTTATTGCTAAGATCTAATCTTATACTGACTGAATGCGAAGAATAATCAATTAAGAAGGATAACATTCAGGCTTACTTGAAATTTACACGAAAACAAAACCCTACAGTGGTTTATACAAGAAACCCTGTAGAATTTTGTTTTCGTGTAAATAATAATTTTCTACATTCTCTATGAATATCTATGGTAATGTGATTACTTGTACATCTTTCTCCTCTGAGAAAGAAATTAGAACTCCAGCTTCAATCGTGATTTCTGAGTCATCTGTTAATCCGAAAACTTCACAAACTTCAATTGAAGCATTCGGTTGAATCTCTTTTAAAAAATTTTGAATTTCGGATAAACCACTGGTAGAAACCGTTATATCGCACTCTATGCCATTCTGAAATGCCTGAACGTTAATCGAGAATGCAGCACTTTGATTTTTGGATGACTTATTTGTAAATGTATAATAATAGTAAAGGCATGGATCTCCCTTATAATCCTTGCCGACTTCATGACGCTCATACACTACTGAAAATTCATCAGTTTTAAAACCAATTATATTATCATTCTTATATGAATCCTCTTCTTCCACCTTCGCTTCATTCAATTTAATTGAACTTATTATTCTGTCAAACTCATTAATTGAATCTTTCTCGGTAATATTCCAAAAAGACATTATTCCATTACTATAATCGAAAGTCACCATTGAATGTTCATTTTCTTCACCATTAATAAGAAATTTCATTTCGAAGCGATATGCTTTTTTACCATCAACAGAAATTTCTTTTTCTGAAATCAGTTCAAAATTATCTAAAGAAGAAGAAATGCCATCAATATATAACTTTCTTGCTGTTTCATTGTAAATGCTCGCTTCAACTTCATCAAATCCGACCATTAACATGCCATCCTGTGGATAATAATACTTAAGATTTTCACTTGATACCTTTTCAGTCCAACTTTCTGGAACTAAGTACTCGCATCCCTTCATTGTATACATCTGAGTTTTTTCTACTTCAATAACTTTTTCCGGAGATATAGGAGTTTCAATAATTTCTGTTATCGTTTCAATTACTTCTGTTATAGTTTCAACTGGTGTACTAGGTTCCTCTTTCGGATCATCTGTAGGTGTACTTTTTGCACAAGCTGTGAGATTTATCATCACCGAAAATACAATCGCTATCGCAAATGCTCTTTTTTTCATTATAATTCTCCCCCAAATGTTTAATAATCACTTCGGAACTTATGCAAATTATTATAAAGTCATTTTATTAGATTTATGTATCTATTCATATTTATTTTCATATATCATATATCCACTCCTTGCAATCACCTCAATATATACCTATCATTAGGATTTTATTTTTACTTTAAATATTTTTACTATATATAGATTAGCACAAAAGAAAATCAATTGCAACAATTTTCTGATTATTGTAATCGTACTATGTTGGGAGCTGGCATTCATATTACTACCATGAGAATAGAAGTTAGAGAATATTGCTAATCGTATTAAAAAAGCAAAAACCTTACAATAGCTTTTAATCGCCACCGTAAGGTTTAAAGACAACTATATTATCTTCTTAAAGTATTAATTTCAATTTAGACTTCAAATCCTGCTACGCCAAATGCTCCAGGTCCGCTATGCGTTGAAATGACGCAGCCGGCTTCAACCCAAATGACTTCTTTGAACCCTTTTTCTTCGGCATTTTTCTCTGCAAGTTTCTTGATATCGTCGCTTAATCCTATGGAATAGACGAAATAGACACGTTCACGATCGATATTGTATCTTTCAAAATACTCATTGAGGAACCTGTCTAATATCCTTAATGTGGTACCCCGATATTTTTTCGTTGCCATGAGTTTTCCATCAAGAAGTTCAATCATTGGCTTAAGTTGAAGAATGGAGGCTCCTATATAGGCAGCGTTTGATAGTCTTCCACCTGCCTTTAGATACTCAAGGTTTCCCGGTAAAAATCCCAGTCTCATTTTAGGCACAAAGGCTTCGACCTTCGTAATCAGTTCTTCCATGGTGATTAATGGATCGCTGCTTAGAATTTCTGCAGCTTTCACAGCTATGGCGCCAAGTCCTGCTGTAACGTTTAAAGCATCAATATGGAAGATATCTTTATCTCCCTCAGAAGCAATCAGCGAATTCTGGTATGTGCTGGATGCCTTTGACGTATAGCTGATGTGGAGAATCTGGCATCCTGGATTTTCTTCTCTAATGGTTTCGTATATGGTTTCGTACTCATGGGGATTTGTCGCTGAAGTCGTAGGAATCTTCTTCGTACGATCATGATAATCATAGATGTCTGTGACTAAAATCGAGCCATCCAAATAATCGACGTTTTCCATAACGACATGCATCGGAACCACATAAATCTGATGTTTCTTCGCAAGTTCTTTCGGTAGATCGGCTCCACTTTCGGTTAATATAACAATTTTCTTCATAAATGTTCCTCTTTTCTATCATCTTAGAACTATTTTTAGGTTTATGTTTGTTTCTTTGACTATTATCTTGTTTCCTTATTTACCTCATATATGAAGTATCTAGTTGAGTTAATCATATTTTATACCGTTCCTGAAGTCAATAAAACTTTTGAGGATGAATTTTTTTATCCATCCACAAAAGTTTTATTCAATCTATGAGGTATTCTCAATATCTTTGCCCTACAAGAATTTCTTAGATTCTCCTTAGAACGACTTGCAATGATCTTCTTACACGCCTACTTAGCATCAGGATTTTCCATGATCCCTAAGAATATAGGTAGTCCCGTTTTCATATCGATAATGCCATACACGAAAGGCCTATCAAAAGTCACTTCTTTGTTCGGCATCGGAAGGCTGGTTGTTTCTACTTCAACTGAAGTTGCAGCAGAAGCTTCTGTACCTTTCTCATCCACTTTGATATAAGTCTTGTGTTTCACATCATTGATAAAGAGATTTTTCTCGTGTGCTGCATTCATTGCCGAAAAATCCGCAAGATCCGGATCAAAAGCTAATTTCATTCCGAGGCTTTCTAAATCATCTTTAAGACTGTCTTCGTACTTCACTTCAAATTTAGGCATTGCAAGATCGATGAGTTCGCTTTCTGTTTTTAGTATATTCGAAGCAATATGCGACACCAGTTCATTTGATTCTTGCTTTTCAATCCAATCTCTTGGTGTAACGCCATCATCGGGCATCATTGCAAAATAGGAAAGTTGTCCATCATCATAAGGGAGTGCTACCCATATACCATCATTATAGGAGAAGGTGACGATGTTCCCAGTCCGATGAAGAAAAGGCACATCTACAGATCCGCTTGGCGCGTTAAACGCACGGTTCATGGTGTTATTTTTCTCAAAAGGCACCTGCCAGTCCGATTTGAAATAGACGGTATTGATTAGGAACATGACTTTATTTTCATCAAGCTCATCGACAATCTCTTCTATGGTTCCATGAGTGGTCTCTTTGACCCAGCTGTTAATGATATCTTTTGCTTCAGTATCCTTAAAATCAACTTTTCTTGCTTCTGCACTATAATAGTCTGCATTGCGTTGAAGAAATGGCTGATCTGGAATGAAATTCTTATCAAACCATAAGGCATTGGAAATTTCAAGGGTTGTCTTATCTCCAACTTCACTTAGAAGATTCTTCCAATCGAGATTTGCCATATTCAGGATTTCCGGATCTATTCTCTCGCCATTGAGCATTTTGATCATCTCCGCCTTGGTTTCGCCTTCAGCCCCATTAAGGGTCATGCCTAGCGCGAAATAAACAGATGCAGGAGAAATCATTAGATTTCCTTCGTTTTTCATGGAAGACTTCAATAATTCTACTGTAAAATAAGCGATGCTAGCTCTTGCGTTGCCACTGGGAATTCTCCCTATTTCTCCTAGCTCACTGGCATTAACTTTCTTCATGAGGTCGATTGAAGCGGTTTTATAGTCTTTTGCGCCGCATGCGGCGAAGGTTAAAGGCAGTAAAAGTCCGAGCACAAACAATTTCAAGTTGGTCCTTTTCATTATTCATCCCTCCAATCCTTTGATCATTTATTTATCACTATTTTCAGGTAAGCTATCCATTCTAAATTTTTAACTTTCTTCCATTAACACAATTCTAAACGTTTACTTATTGAGAATATTATAACATCAACCATTTCTATTCTTGATGACAATACGGGAACAAAAATTCCATCAAAAATAAAGAAACCACAAGGTAGAATCATATGATCCCACTTTGTGATTTCTTCGATATATTAGTTCTTATTTCCCGTAAACATTGTGTTCAATCATGCCCATAACGATCTTTTCACTCGTGATCGGAAGATTTCTATAATGTACCTTTGTGGCATTATAGATCGCATTGGCTAAAGCTGGAGATGGGGTATTGATGACAATTTCCCCGATGGATTTTGCTCCAAATGGTCCTGTGGATTCATAACTGCTTTCAAATTCAACCCTGATGTTTCCCACATCTAGTCTTGATGGAATCTTATAGGTCATGAAGGAATCATTCAGCATTCTTCCCTTTTTATCGTAAGTGACATCCTCATAGAGAGCCATACCGATTCCCTGAACGATTCCACCTTCTGTCTGTACTCGAGCTAGATTTGGATTGATTACCGTACCACAGTCGACAACAGCGACATAGTCGATGATGTCAACCTGACCGGTAAGTTTGTCCACTTCAACTTCTACAAGTCCAGCCATGAAAGGTGGAGGTGAGACTGGTGAATAATGGGATTCACTTGCCGTAAGGTAAGAGTTTCCTCCAACCAGTCCCATGTTTGCAATATCGATCAAACTGATTTCTTTTTTATCTTTTATGCTAAAGACTTTCTTCCCGTCAAACTCCAAAGCCTCAACAGGAAGTTTAAGAAGTCTTGCACCTTCATCCATAATTTTGGTTCTAAGTGTTTCGCAAGTCTTTACAACCGCCATTCCAGTAATATAGGTTGTACTTGAAGCATAAGAACCCTTGTCATATGGTGAAAGGTCCGTATCAACGCCATGGACAACAATATTATCCAGTTCGCAGTCAAGGCACTCCGCAGCCATCTGGGCTAGGATCGTATCACATCCTGTCCCCATGTCTGTTGCACCAATCATCAGTGTATAGAATCCATCATCATTAAGCCTGATTTCTACTGATGCAAGATCGACTACAGAAATTCCTGATCCCTGCATCGCTACTGCGCAGCCAACTGACCTTACTTTACCATTTCCCATCTCTCTTGAAGGGTATTTTTCATCCCATTCAATCATTTCTTTTGCTTTAATCAGGCATTCATCCAGATGACAGCTGCCGAGCACTTCATTATAGTAGGTAGGCATCTTATCTCCTACCTGATCTTTAGTAAGCATGTTCTTCATTCGAAGAACTGTAGGATCTATATTCATCTTGTCAGCAAGTTCATTTACTGCAGACTCCAATGCAAAGAAACCCTGTGTGGCACCATAACCTCTATATGCTCCTGCGCCCATGGTGTTGCTATAGACGACGTCATAATTAAACTTATAGGCATTTGCTGAGTTATAGATTGTCATGGCCTTATGTCCGGCAAGCCCGACAGTTGTTGGACCGTGGTCTCCATAGGCACCTGCATTCCAAAGGGTATCCACCTCAATTGCCTTGATCATTCCATGTTCGTCAGCACCGAGACGAATATGGATCTGGCTTTCGTGACGCGGTCTTCCACTCGTAAAGGTCTCCACTCGAGTATAGACGATCTTTGCTGGTTTTCCGGTTTTAACTGTGACAATAGCTGGGTAAATTTCACTGACAGAAGATTGCTTTGCGCCGAAGCCTCCACCAATTCTTGGTTTAATGACACGAATCTTTGATTTTGGGAGTTCCAAGGCATTAGCAAGGATTCTTCTGACATGGAAAGGAATCTGCGTGGAGGTGACAACCTTTAGTCTCCCGTAGGTATCGAGTTCCGTATATGTCCTGAAGGTTTCCATCATGGCCTGACTATTTGCCTTTGTATGATAGGTCTCATCAATAACATAGGTGCATTTTGAAAGTTCTTCTGCTACATTTCCAAATTCTGTACATTCAGAAGCACAAAGATTTTGATGTTGATCTGCACCGACCTCCACCAGGGTTTTAAAGTCATCTTCTGGATGAACAATGATTTCACTTTCTTTAGCCATTGTATAATCAAGTACCGCAGGAAGGACTTCATACTTCACCTTCAGGAGTTTTAGTGCAGCATCAACTGACTTTTCATCAATCCCAGCAACGATGGCTACTGGGTCACCTACACATCGAAGCCTCTTTTCAAGAATAAGTCTGTCGTAGGGGCTAAACTCTGGATAAGTCTGGCCAGCGGTTGTAAATCTTGACTGCGGAACATCCTTATAGGTGAGGACGCACTCGATGCCTTGAGCATTCTTAGCATCTTCTACGTCGATCTCAGCAACAAGTGCATGTGCATGGGGACTACGAAGAAGCTTTACTATAAGGCAATTCGCTGGAGCAATATCATTGGTATAGACCGGCTTGCCGGTGACCAATGCTTTGGCATCTTTTTTCCTGAAACTTTTACTGATAAATTTCATCTTACTGCTCCTTTGTACTATCTAAATAATTCTTAATTGCTCTAGCCTGACCCATGTATCCCGTGCATCTGCAAAGATTTCCTGCAAGATAAAGTTTAATCTCTTCTTCACTCGGATCAACCAGTTCTTTTTTCATGGAGATCACATTCATGATGAATCCCGGGCTGCAAAAACCGCACTGCTCTGCACCCTGGTCAGCGATGAATCCGCCAACTTCTAGGGCTTCGGTTTCCATACCTTCGATCGTTGTCACGTGTTGTCCGTTTGCCCTAACGGCTAGTGTCGAACAGGATAGTATTGGCTTCCCATTCATCATGACAGTACATAACCCACAATTAGAGGTCTCACAACCACGCTTTACGCTATAAAACCCATTTGCCCTTAAAAAGTCAATTAAAAGGGTATCTGGTGCTACTTCACTTTCAAAATTCTTATCATTGATCCAAAGTTTAATCTTCATAAGTACTCCCTTCAATAATTTCTTCAATATTTCTTCTTACGAGGACATCAGCCAAGATGCTTCGATATTCTTTGCTTCCAAGATGATTAGAACCAAAGGTTATGGTTTCTTTAATCTTCTCTATAAAAGCAGTAATTTCTTCAATTGCTATGTTTTTAGATGCTTTAATTTCTACAGCCTTTGCCGTGCCTGGTCTTGCACCAAGTACAGCTTTCCAGGTATCTTCCGCATACGAAACTGCACAGGCAAGAACAGGAAAATCGGTTGAGCTCTTTCTTAATGTAGAATAGGAAACTTTACGATTATCTTTCTTTATGATAATTCTTATGAGAATGTCGTTATCTGTTCTCATGGCGATAAAATCTTCAAGTGAAACAATTCCACCTTTATACAGTTCTACATAGGTGTCGAGTGCGAGAAGTGCAGTAAGCACATCTGAAAAACCGAATCTTGAAAAGATCGTTCCTCCAATTGTAGCGCCGTTTCTAAGTTGCACTCCTACAATATGTTCTACGGATTTTCTGAGGATTCCATTGAACTCCGTATTCAATCTCTCATGGACTTCCAGTTCCCTCAATGTGCACATGCATCCAATCTTAAAGCTTTCATCATCTTCTTCGATGGTATTTAAACCAAGGCTTGACAAGTCAATGGCATTTTCAATTTTCCTATTGCTCATCTTCAGCCACATGATTCCACCCAGGATGACATTGCTTCGGCTTTGATTTAATTCATAAGCCTCATCAAGGCTATCCACCATGATATAATTTTCAATCGTAAACATTTCCTATCCCCTTTTCCCTTTTCATTATCTTTCTATTCTGTTTTCTTTTTTTATCTCATCTGATTTTTATGTTTTTAAAGTTAAGTATTTTTGTTTGACTTAGTATAATCTTAGAGTCCTTATCATCCAAACCCGATTTCGTCTGCGATATGGAAATTCACTCCACAATTCATTGTTCGTCTCATTCAGAATTTTCTCGTAAATAAAGATTGCTATCCCAAAGGCAGCAATCGAGTGGATACATTTTAGAGCTTGAGTCAATATTAACGAGCTTAAAACGCTCATTTTGAATACAGGTTCAATTTACATCTGCCAGAATTTAATCATTTTAAGTTCATGGAATCAGATTTTATTTTTTACAAATTGCAAGACTCACCCAAATATATGGCTAAATTCAACGCATTGAACTAAAAATAACTCAAAAAACTAACTGTTTCTACTTTTATAATGTTGCTCTAAATTCATAAATTTTAGAGTGATTTCTCAAGAAATTACTCCCTCAAATCCTAGATTATTTTACCATAGTCAGGATTGTAATGATACAAAATTATAAATAATTGTTCTCGGATCCATTTGATTTACCGTTTTAAAATCAGCAAAATCTTTGTTTCTATTATACTATTTTCCTATTTTTTGTGTTTCAACTCACTTTCACGAATTAATTTTGACATATTAATAATTTAAGCAGGTTTTATCCTAGAATTTTCAAAATTTGTAGCTTTGGTGAATTTTGAAAGAAAAACTGTTCTAAATATAGTTAATTAAGGCTTAATGATGGGTCCAAATATCATGTTGTGATTAAAATCACGAAAGTATTTTTCTTTTTTATTTTTACCATACGGATTGTTCGTGTTTTTCTTTCAGATATCCGAACCATTTCTGTTAGAATTTTCTTATCAGATCAAACTCTAAGACGCTTCCTTATAATCTTGCGCAAATTGATCCGTTTTTCTATAACCACCATTCAGCTTACAACAAAAAAAGAATCCTAAAACTTTTCAGTTCTAGGATTCCTAACTTCACGATATTAAAATGTTCTTACAATAGTACTACTCCAGTAATTCCTTATCCGGAATTGCCTTTGGGGTAGCTTTCTTGAATTTATCAACGGCGATATTTGCCTTATTGATTGGAATAATTGTTCCAGCACCACCAACGCAGCCTCCAGGACAACCCATACCTTCAATGAGATAACCGTTCAGTTTTCCCGATTTAGCGAGTTTCAGGATTTTAGTGCAATCTGCAAGTCCTTCTGCACGATCGATAAGCACTTCCTTTTCCGGATAGTATTCACGGATCACGGCTTCAATAGCACCGGCTACTCCACCGGCTACTCCATATCCTCTACCTGCTCCAGTTGCTTCGTTAAATGATGTTGGTTCTGTTGTTTCTACAAATTCAACACCCTTTGCAACAAACATTCCCATGAGTTCTTCGAATGTCACAACAAAGTCTACATCGCTTCGAACTGATTTACGGGAAGCCTCTAGTTTTTTTGCCGTACATGGCCCAATAAAGGCTACTTTGGCATCAGGATGGCTTTCTTTCACCGTACGTGCTGTTGCAACCATTGGAGTTAATTCACTTGAGATGCTGTCAATCACATCCGGAAAGTACTTCTTAGCGAGCATTGACCAGGATGGACAACATGAGGTTAAGAGGAATGGAAGTTCACCAGGAACTTTTTCAACATAATGATGAGCTTCAGCAATGGCACCCATATCTGCACCGATAGCAACTTCAACTACCGATGAGAATCCAAGCGATTTAAGCGCTTGTTCAACTTTTTCAGGCGTTGCCAAAGGTCCGAACTGTCCAACGAATGCAGGTGCAATGATTGCGATAACTTCGTTTTTCTCTTGCATGGAACGAATCAGCTGAAAAATCTGGGACTTATCTGCAATTGCACCAAATGGGCAATTCACCATGCACATTCCGCAAGATACGCACTTCTCTGGATTGATGGTTGCTCTGCCAAGATAGTCGCTATCGATAGCTCTAACTCCGCAAGCTTCTGAACAAGGCCTTACTTTTTTTGTAATGGCATCATATGGACAAGCTTCTTTACATCTTCCACATTTGATACACTTTGCCTGATCGATAAACGATTTGCCGTTAACCATCGAAACAGCCTTCACGGGGCATACTGCGGTACACGGATGCGCCAGGCATCCTCTGCAGTTATCGCTCACTACAAATGATTTCTCAGGGCATGCATCGCATGCGATTGGAATAACACTAATTAGCGGTGGTTCATAATACTTTTCCGATTTAGCGCTTTCCTCAATTCCTTTTGAAATTGGAGCAGGTACTCCAACGTCTCTTAAGGAAAGTCCCATAGCAAATCGAAGACGTTCTCCGACGATAGCACGTTCATGGAATACACTATTCCGATACCTAGCAATCTCACCTGGGATTATAATATAAGGAATATCTTCTATTCTTCTAAAGTCTCCACCTTCATACGCCATTTTAGCGATTTCACTAAAAACCTGACGTCTGATTTGTGTTACAGGAGTATATAAACCTCTCATCTTATACCAACTCCTTACTCATTGATGCAATAATTTCCTCCATAACGGTTTGGCTGTCTGCATTATTAAATGTCTTTCCTTCAATAGAAACTCTTGGGGAGAAATTACCATGTTTGGATTCACCGATACACTTATCTGAAATCAGGTTTAGCTTGATTTCTACATTAAAGGTTTCTTTGATTTCTGCAGATACTTCATCCATTTTTTCCAATGACTCCATAATATCCACAGCACCATTCATCACACACTCATTGCACATACATATTCTTACATCCAATACTTTATCCACCCAATATCATCCTCTTTCTGTTAAATTTTTATTTTAAGTTATTTTTTTCACTATAATATCCTAATATTATCATAATATTGTCATTTATTCAATGAACCGAGTGTTTCTAACCTTTGTGAAGCTGATAGGAGTGCGTTAAAGAGAATTGAAACTCATATTGATCCTTAGCAATTTTAAACAACAAACCCTAAAATTTTGTTGTTTAGTCCTCAATTTGTGCAATATAAGCAAGTTAAGGCGTGTGGTAAAATATATTCAGTAAAAAAAGACAAATCAAGAACTTCGAGCAAGCTCTGTGTTCCTGATTTGTCCTTCACTATTGATTTCTTCTATAAACTTTATAATTAAATCTCGTGACTGAAATGAAATTAATTCTACTTCGCGTAGCTGTCAAAATATCCTTGAATTAAGACGATTGGTGTACCCTTATCACCACTTCCTGATGTTAGATCGCTTAAAGAACCTAGAAGGTCTGTAAGTCTTCTTGGCGTGGTTCCTTCTGCAGTCATGCTGCCGTATAGGTCTGAATCCTTGTTATTAATATATTCTGTGATTGCTGCTTTAAGTTCAGCACCGCTTAGATGCGCAAATTCATTGTCTGCAATATACTTCAGCTTGATTTCGTTTGGCTGTCCAATCAGACCTTCAGTATATGCTGGTGAAACCACAGGGTCTGCAAGTTCCCATATTCCGCCTACTGGATCTTTGAAAGCTCCATCACCGTAAACCATAACTTCGATTTTCTTTCCTGAATAGCTATAAAGCGATTCTTGAATTGCATCTACGATAGGTTGGCAATCTCTTGGAAAGAGCTTGATGCTGTCTTCTGTTGCTTTATTGCTTCCGAGAAGTCCGTATTCTTCATTATAGCCGCTTCCGTTGACTGGGGCGCTCAGGATATCTGTTAGGCTGTATAATTTTTCTACGCCTGCTTTCTCAAGTAATCTTTTTGTTCTCTTTCTGGAATGGATATCACAGTTAAGGACGGATTTCGTATACCCAAGGATTGCTCTACAGTCATTTGCGAGGATGATTTCAGCAATGCAGCCTTCATTCTCTATGGTATCTTTATAGAACTCCACATAATCCACTCCAGTGAATTGGTGTTTCACATTACCAAAAAGTTCTCTATATCTACTTTCAGTAATAACATCCTTATAGGGATCAATACCCTTTTCATCCAGAAGATCTAGGCTTACAAGTTCGTTCCCTACTTCGTCACCTGGATAGCTTAACATTAATACAATTTTCTTTGCTCCTCTTGCAATGCCTTTCAGACAAACTGAAAATCTATTCCTGCTTAGGATTGGGAATATGACACCTATGGTGTCATCACCAAACTTTGCTTTGACATCTTCCGCAACATCATCAGCTGTAGCATAATTTCCTTGCGCTCTTGCCACTACTGCCTCTGTAACGGAAACTACATCTTTATCCATTAATTGTATCTTTTCGCTTTCTACTGCCTTAACCACAGCGTCTACAACTATTGTGACGATATCGTCCCCTTCTCTTATGATTGGAGCTCTTAGTCCTCTGGATGTTGTCCCAATAAATCTTTCCATCATTTCCTCCTAAATTAACTTTCTCAAATTATTATTTTAGATATTGAGATGATTATTATCATATTAGTTTATTAACCATACAATAAAGCCGATTATTTTTTCATCCTATTCCATTATAGCCATATTCCATAACGAATAACAACCAGGGATTACTGCATAGAACGTTTGTGTTTTCCAGAAAAATTTCGTTTATGCTAAAAATCGAAAAGGTATTATGACATTTAGCCATAATACCTCGTTCACTTGTTGTTATGTAGCTTGTCCTAAGTTCTAATATCCATTTAATGATGAATATTAGAACTTAAAGTTACCATTATGTGATGATGAAGTTATTCTTCGATAAACTCAAGCTTATCTCCGAGTTCTACTTTACCAGCAAACTCCAATGCATTAGCTTCAATGACATATCGGGCTCCTTTTACAATCGGGCTTACCCTCCATGGTTTCATATCATGAATGAACTTCACAACGGTATCGTCCTTTGAAAGAAACATAATATCGATAGGAATTCTCATGAAGAAACAATGGATACTGTTGCATGGATCGATCTTAAGTCCAGTTCTCTTCACAAGAGTTTTTCTGCCCATAAGTCCTTTAAATCTTTTGTAGAAGTTGTCAGCCATATCAAGATTGTCGAGCATAAGTGCTCCTGTTCTTATATTTATTACTTTCATGTTTCTACATTTTCCCTTCAAGGATGTCTTTCGGGTTATTTTCTTTTTCAGCAAACTTTTCTTTGCTTTCGTATCGGAAGAGGAATCCACCACTATGGAAGAGTACCTTCTCATTGAGTTCAAGTTTTGTGGAAATATCCCCATCAAAAGTAATTATTCCTGGGGGAGTAGACTTCACGTATACTCGACTATTTTGTTTTTTCTTCAGTGACTTATAACCTTCAATAAATTTAAATTTATATTTTTCTATGTTTTTCTCGAAAATAAGATCATATGAATATTTATCATTCTCAATAAAATGGTCTGCCTCCGCTATCTTTTCCGGATTAAATGTTACTACGACCCTATTCTTTTTGAAAGTATCCAAAGGCACCCCTGTAGTATCATCATAATAATAGACATCAACATCATCATCTACCTTAGTATAAGTCAGCTTAGCATTTACATGATTAGCAGGTTTAACCCTTAGTGAATAAAGTAATAGGCCTATAAGGAAAAAAATTAGTGGAACGATTAGAAGAACTCCCAATATAGGTACGAGAATATCGGATTTATCTCTAACTGCAGCCAGAAATCTTGAAATTTTCGTTGTAATTTCTACCTTAACATCCAAATTACCATTTTCAATCGTTATTAATGGGCTCTCCGCTTTTATTTCAATTGGTATAATCAATGAGTTTCCCTTATAGTTTTCATTCAATGTAAGTTGAATATTAAAGACTCTATCCTCCAAAGATTCAATACGAATTTTATCGAAGTCAACTTTTCCTATCTCTTCAGGTACACTTAACTTGAGTATCTCAAGGAAATTCGAAGTGCTCTTTATCTTAAGCGGAATACTGATGACATCGCCTTTCAAAGCATAAATAGATTCATTGGGCATAGTGATGTTAACGACGCCTGGAGCATATACATGAGTTTGTCCAAGATTTTTTTCTAGAATAAAAATTTCGCCTTTATAGACTCCTCTTACCGAAAGGCTTAAATCAGCTGTACCTTCGTGTTCAAAAATAACATTTGTTGTAAAATTACCGTCGGTAGCTTTTGCATCTCCAGCATTAATATTTCCGTCATCAAGTAATGGGTACACCACTTCTTCTGCATTCTGATATTTTACGTTTAACTTATAATATTCAATTGAAAAATCTTGAGATGCTGTTAGTTTATTCGTTCCCAACTCAAGAGAACTGGTCAACGATTTCTTTTCACCTAAGATAAAGCCATTTTCAACTTGAGCCAAATCTGTTGTCAATGTAGGCAGTACTTTTACATGAACATATGTAGATGTACTGGAAATAATCGAATCCCCATCTTTTACACGGAGTTCGATATCATACCTTCCCTGAGTTTGAGTATCATCAAATTGTCCCACAAAGACTTTTCCATCTTTTTTTAAGTAAATTGGATTTAGCGCTTGTACACCATCAACTTTTAAAACACCTTCCACCACAATATTTTCACTAAAGTCCCCGGTTAATTCAGCATTGACGATAATCGGATCGTGAATTGGATGCTGTGTGTTCGCAATAGGTTTTGTTGCCCATACTTTTACAAAAAGATCATTTGCACCTAAGATATTGATGTCAGTAGTTCCTGTCAACTTTAAAGTCCACCCACCAGATAATTCTTTATCTACTTGATTTAAAGTAATCAAAGTATAATTTACACTTTTTTCAATTCTAACTGAGTTGCCTTGGACCACACCATCTGGAGGAATTAACTCGACATTTAAATCGCCTGATGTATTTGCTATTGTCATGGTTACTTGGGACGTATATTGGCTCATATCAAACTTTACTAATTTATCACCAGCTAAAGATGCAGTTTCTTGAACGAAACTAACTCTATTTTTTAAGTGGCTGAGTATATTAAAAAATTCAATCGCAATTTCACTTGAATTTCCGAGAACTTTTGATTCTCCTTGAGTTTCCAATGCAATTCTATCCATCACGACCATATCAAGAGCACCAAAACCTACAGAATAAACTGGATACCCCCTACTTCCGATCGTCTTTATTGTATCCCAGAATCCGCTCATATAGTTTTCCATAAATCCAGCTTCTGTGATTCTAATCGGATTTGGATCGGGGTTCCCATCTGTTAAAAATACGATTACTTTCTTTACGTTTTCATCTGAAAATGATTCCAACTGTTCATATGCCATTTGAAATGCTTTTTGATAATCTGTATCACCATTAGCTTCAAGCTTGCCAGAAATACTCTCTTTAAGAGCTGACTTTGATACACTACCAATATTGGCCATTGGTTGAACTTGAATCGCTTCTGAGCTAAATGAAATAACGCTTAGGTTATCTTCCGGACTTAATAAATCAATAAATATATTTGCGGCTGTTTCTCTCATTTTTAACGGATCAGTTGTCTCCATACTTCCTGAAGTATCGATTACAAGTGCTACAGCGAGCATCTCTAGCGTATTCGATTTACGAGCTTCCTCCCCCTTAACTTCAAGATTTATATTACCGAAAATAAGGAGAATTAATATTGCTACCGATAATTGTTTAATTATTTTTTTCAACACATTCTCCTTCCCATCAATGAATTTTCACTAAATTCTTCAATCTATAATGTGCTTATAAACTTTCCATTATACTTATTATTGCTGGTCCCAGAATTACAACAAAAAGTGCCGGAAATAACAGGAAAACCATCGGAAATAACATCTTAACCGGTATTTTTGCAGCTGCCGCTTCAGCACGTTGTCTCCTCTTTTGTCTCATTACGTTTGATTGAGTACGAAGCATACTGGAAATATTCGTTCCCAGTTGTTCAGATTGTATTACTGCTGTAATAAAGGTGTTTATATCATCTACTCCGGTTCTTTTTACGATTCCTCTCATTGCTTCTTGTCTATCTCTTCCTTTGGAAATGTCATATAAAGCTTTATTTATCTCATCACTCAGAGCTCCAGGCATCTTCTCAGCAGATTTTTTCAAAGCCATATCAAATCCCAGTCCTGCTTCGACACTAATATAAAGAAGATCAAGCAGATCAGGTAAAACTTTTTGTATATCATTTTGTCTTTTTGTTGCATACGAATTTAAAATAAAGTACGGAAGATAAAAGCCTAATATCCCAGAAAAGAATATAAGCATAAAATTAACTCCAGATCCTATAATATTTAATAGAAGAAAACACATACTTGCTAAAAGGGCTGCTAACATAATTTGAATTGCTATAAGGCTGTTTACTGTGATGGTCTTTCCAGTTCCTGCTTGAATAATTAATTCTTCATATTTTTTTTTAATTGAAGCAGGAGTAACACTACCTAGCCAATTAATAATTTTCTCATACGCTGGTGAAATAACCCTTTCACTAAAAGATTTTTTCATTTCATCGGCATCCTCATCTGATGCGAACATTGTTTTTATCGAATTCATTCTTTCGATAACATTGTGATTTTTATCAAAAACAAATTGACCCATAAATAAAAACGTTAGGAATGCCGAAAGAAATATTAAAGTATAGACTAATAACTCCAACTTCGCACCTCCTATATCTCAATTTTTACTAATTTTATTAGTACAAAGATACCTACAACAATCAAGAAAGATGCAACACCCGTTAACAATAAACCAATTGTTGTGGTAAATAATTTACTCATGTAGCTTGGATTTATTATTGACATTACAAGCGTAAGACCAATTGGTAGCATTGCTATTATTACAGCGGATAGTTTACTTTGTGATGTAAGCGTATTTATTTCTCCTCTAATCCTAACTCTTTCTCGTATTGTATTAGAAATTGTGTCTAGCATTTCAGATAGATTTCCACCGACCTGCCTCTGGATAATCATCGCGGTAACAAACATATCTAAATCCTCATCGTCATTTCTTTGTGAAAGATCAAGTAAAGAATCATCCATTGTTTTACCAAGAGTGTTATCACGAACAACTTTCAAAAACTCATCAGATATAGGACTTTCTAACTCTTTTCCGGAAATATTCATCGCCTGCGAAAAACTCAGCCCGGCTTTCAAACCATTAGAGATAACATCCAATGCTTCTGGCAACTGTTTATTCAATTTTTTTCCGCGTTTCTTCTTGATTGAATCAATATAAAAATCCGGAATAACAAAACCGATTACAAATCCTAGAATACCTATTGCAACAAGTCCTGTCAACATAAAAAGCAATAAGAAAAGAGCAAAGCCTGAAAATATTGAAATAAGCAGAAACTCTTCAGGCTTCATTAAAATGTAAGCCTGACTCAATTTTTTCTTCTTTTTCATAAAGTAAGAAGAAAAAACAATATAGGATTTTGCATTGTTTTTTACTTTCTTATTACTTGTATTCTCTTGGTCAACTTCATCATCAAACGATGAAATCCCGATCAAAGAAATATTCTTCATCCTTTCTCGAGTCCTTTGCTTATTAGAAAAGAATAAAATATAACATATAATAACGGCAATAGTCACAAACAAAAAAGCTGATGTAAGCACTATAATTATCATGTGCTTATCTCCTTCCTGAATTATTATCAAGAGAATTGTCATTATTCTTGAAAATACTGGTCGAAATGACTTCACCTCTTGTTTTTAATTTCTCGATAAAACCTGGAACTATTCCTGTCGCGATATGCTTCCCAACAACTCCACCTTTCTCATCGAACCCATCTTGCCTAAATACAAATATGTCTTGAAGCGTAATTGTTGCGCCTTCCATGCCAACAATTTCTGTGATTTTTGTAACTTTTCGAGTACCATCGGTAAATCTGCTAACTTGAACAATCAAATTTATTGCAGATGTTATCTGTTCTCGAATAGCTCTTGACGGTAGTTCCATTCCACTCATCATAACCATAGTTTCTAATCTCGAAAGTGTATCTCTTGGTGTATTTGCATGTATTGTCGTAAGTGAACCATCGTGTCCGGTATTCATTGCTTGTAGCATGTCTAATGCTTCTCCACTCCTAACTTCACCAACAACAATTCTATCTGGCCTCATTCGAAGTGAATTTACAACTAAATCCCTAATTTCAACTTTTCCTTTGCCTTCAATGTTAGATGGTCTACTTTCTAATGTTAAAACATGCCTTTGTTGTAGTTGAAGCTCCGCAGCATCTTCTATAGTTACTATTCTTTCATCATCAGGAATAAATCCTGAAACAACGTTCAAAAAAGTAGTCTTACCACTTCCTGTACCACCCGAAACAATAATATTTATCCTTCCACGAACGCTAGCTCTTAATAATTTTGCCATATCCATTGTCAAAGTCCCAAAGGAAATTAAATCTTCCAAATCATATGGATCTGCAGCAAACTTTCTAATGGTGATTACAGGACCTTTAATCGATAATGGGGGAATAATAATATTAACTCTTGAACCATCCGGTAATCTAGCATCAACCATCGGTGAACTTTCATCAACTCTTCTTCCCAGAGGAGAAATAATTTTATCTATTGTATGTAGCACATGCCTGTCATCTCTGAAACGTTTATCAGTTAACTCAAGCTTTCCAAATCGCTCTATAAAAATATTATCGGGACCATTTACCATAATTTCTGTAACAGTTGGATCCTCTAAAAGAGCAGTTATTGGCCCATAGCCAAAAATTTCGTCAACGACTGATTTTATTACTTTTTGTTTATCTACTAACGAAAGATGTTTTCGATTCTGATTAAGGATTTCATTCAGCTTTTCTGAGACTTGATCCATAATATTTTTTTTCTGTTGAGGGTCATTAATATCTGGCGATACAATTATTTCATCAATAATTTTATCTAAAACATCTTGAGATAAATCCTCAATTTCTTTTATTTTCTTAATACTTAAATCATCATTCTTCTCTACAAGAGGTCTTCCTACAGAATTATTACCATTAAAACTACTGAAATTCAAAAAATCACCTCATTTAACTTTTGTTAGAAACCTCACTAGAATTATCAAATATTTTTATTGCCAATTTTTTAAATCCTTTAGTAATTGAGCTACGAGGATTTTTAGTTACATATGGTATGCCTTGATTTAATGACGACATTACGCCTTTATAATCGGCATCAATTGATGAGAATATGCTTTGATTTAAAGTTCTTTCAATATCATGAACTTTTATTTCACCCCTACTGTCAGATTTGTTCAAGAGAAGTTTAATCTTAGATTTCGGATAATTCAAATCATATAACGAAATCATTGAAGCTTTAACATTTCTTACGGTAGAAACTTCTGGTGTCGTTATCATTAAGAGTTTATCAGCAAAAATGAAAGCAGGATTAATAGGATCATAAAATCTACCTGGCATATCTACAACGATATAATCGAATGAATTTTGTAAAGTTCTTAGGATGACTTGTACATGATCAGCATTAATAAATTCATTTTGTTGTGGTTCTATATTTGCAGGTAATATCATTACTCCAGAATCATGTCTAAGAAGATAACTTTCTATTAAATCAGAATCAATATTTCTAATATCATTAACTACATCAGATATTGTATATTTGGGATGAATATTTAATGCCAATGCTGCACTTCCAAAATCCAAATCAAGATCAAGAACCACAACTCTTTTCTTTGTTTCTTTAGCAATAGTTACAGCAAGATTAATAGAAACGAATGTTTTTCCAACCCCACCTTTTGTACTAAATACTGTAACGACTTGTCCAAGTTCGGATTTTCGCTTTACTCGTTTAGGAGTATCTCTATGAATTTCATTTTTCTTTTTTTTCTTTTCATATCCTTTGTATATAGAGTCAACTAATCGCGATGGAACTATTGGCCTGACAATTACGTCAGAGGCTCCTGAAAATAATGCTTTATGCATTGTCTCTTCTTTAATTTCATCATCTAAAATTATAACTGCTTTATCAAAGAATTCAGTTGTTAAACTTTCTGCAATTTTATAGCCATCATCAAGGAATTTATTACTGATAAGTATGATATCAACTTCCTCTGATTCTATAATTTTAACCACATCATCATACTTTTCTGCTTCCTGACTTAAAATTATGTAATCTATATTGAATAAAATATTTTCAATTTCAATTTTCTTATTAGAGGCCGTCTCTAATATCATTACCTTAATTTTATCCATGTAATTTACCTCTCTCTCCAAGTAGCAAATTCTTCTGTTCTAAATTGCGTTAATACATTAATTTTGGAATCTATTGGATTTCTTAACGTCAATTGCATGGAGCCATTAACAATAGAATACGCTATTACTTCAGCTTGTGACGGAGTTACAAGCAACGTCAAGGATGTTGTAACTCCGGGATTTGGAGCTTCACCTTCTGTCATAATAACTATAGGGCCCTTTTCTAATATTTCAATGTTTTGAAATAATGTTACAGTCATTAAATTAGGACTTATAACTTTATCATTGTAAGTTACCACAATATCTAATAAATCACCTTTTTCAATATAACCACCAACCCCAGAAATCTCATTAATCGGAATAGTCATTGCTCTCATATTTTCAGGAATTCTATATGATAAGGATGTTTGATCATTTTCAGAAGCAATCCGACTTCCTAGTATTTGCTCTCCATTAATAATTTCAGATTTAGTTGTAAACCCGACTACTTCTTCTAAGCTCTTGGCTGAATCTGGATGGACAGCTTCAATTGGTAAAGATTTTAATGCAACCATTTCATTGGTTACTTTAACATGTGATGGAATATTGCTAAGTGCAACAATTACCTCAGTCAATTCTACCTTTTTCTCGGGAATTACTTTAAGACTTTCTAAATAAAAATACAATGCACCCACAGTAATAAGACCTAATATCACTGCAAAAGCAATTACTCTTTTCTTCAATTTCAAATATCTCACACCCTCTTCTATTCAATCAAAAACACTCTAACAACAGAACCGTACACTTCTTCAATTGTGTAAAATTTTCCTGTAAAATAACCAGACATTGTTTTACTTGTAGTCGGTCCACTTGTGTAACTTGAATATACATTATAATTTACATTTGCGACGTTATCTGTTATTGAATACTTATAGTTGCTAACTATCCCCTTACTGTCTGCATGTTCAAAATAATCTAAGAATACAAATTCTGCAAAGTATTCTACTTCTACTTGACTTGTGCTGTTAGTGTATACGCCATCTTTAACGATAGGAATATATCCTGTTAAATACTTCTTTCTATCCTCCAGCGATTTAGATTTAGAATCATTAATTAATTTTTCAAATGCATTTAACTTACCAGGAACTGCATTAAAGGAATCCCACCCAGGTTGAATTTTAATATAATAGACGCCATCTTCAACTATCATATAATCTTCAGCGTTCAATAGCATACGATCTGCGATAATTGAGGAAACATATCCAGCTCCACTTCCATCGAAACGTAATAACGCTCTCCACGACTTAATACCGTCTATCATTGCATCGTGAAAATACATTACTTCATTGACTCGAGGAACTGATTTCTCATTTACAATTTTAAAAAATTCACTATTTAACGCCGCTAATGGAAAAATAAAATCCTCAAATCCCCCTTCTACGCTTGCTATAGCTTTTGCTTGAACGTTAGAATTACCAGCGCCAAATGCTTGTGCAAAAAAAAGGCTTGTATCGTTATTTGTTGTTACCTCAACATAAGGCATATTATGATAATTTATACTAGATCGATTAACAGTGACAACAATTTTTCCATCATTTAAAATCGCCGAATCTCCAGAAATATTAATACTATTTAAAGTTCCAATATCTGCTCCATTCATCGCCGCAACCTTTTTTGCTATTAATAGAATATCTTGAAGACTTTTGTTAGAATTATTTAGCTCTCTTGCCCCCGCAAGTGCTCCTGCATCTGCAGCAGCGACCATATTCCTTCTTTCAACATATAACGTTCCTGCATCTACCACTAGTGCCGAGATTCCAAATACTACAAACATAAGAAACAAAGCTACTAATGGTAATACTGCTCCTCTTTCATCTTCAAGAAATTTTTTATATTTCATATCAGCTACCTCCAGTTTCAACTACATATTCCACTCTCATACTAGCTTGAGACGTCAATTTTATATTTTTATCTACAATATAGAAGCCAATTAAAGGTCTAATATCTGCAGTAACTATAACAGTAGCCATTTGAATTTCACTTCCTTCAGAAAGTGAAATTAAGGGTAACGGATCAACATCTAAAGTGCCATCAATAACAGTGTTTGTGCTAGTTAGTATACTAATTGTATTCTCAACAGCATTTTTTATATAGTCAGGATCTCCTACTTTAGGAATTCCTTTTATTGCATAAACTCTTGCAGCTTCTCTTGCAGCACTAGTCATTGTAATTTTCGCATTAAATAGCCAACCAAACTCAACAATTCCAAGTAAAATCAAAAGCAAAACAGGCAATACTAAGGCGAATTCAACTAATCCTTGGCCTTTCTCATTTCTGATAATATTTCTTCTATCCATAAAAACCACCTCTGGTTTATTTATACAATAGCTAACAGCCCATCAAACGCACCAAATAACACAGATATCGTACCACATGCAATTGCAATAGCATAAGGAATGTAATCTTTCACCTTTTCAATTTGTTTACCTTCAAAATACTTAAAAACTTTTAATACCGATTTATTTCCAGTCACTAGAAATATCCATTTAGAAATCGGTTTAATTAATAGTCCAAAGGAACTGATAATTGTACTGCTTAAACCACCCTTGTAAATCATATATATTATAACTATCATTCCGCCCGATAGTGCTGTTCCGATACTAGACATTAAGGCAAATCTCGAGCCTTTGAGTGCTCCGATCGCAGCCATGAGTTTTACATCTCCAGCACCAATTCCTCCAAAAATATATGGAATTAAAAAAACAGCAAGCCCTAACAGAAATCCAAATATACTAAAAAGGAATCCGTTTAACCCACTGTTTACAGTAGAGTATATTATACCAAACAATATCGCCGGCATTGTAATTTTATTAGGAATCTTCCTTCTAGTGATATCATGATAAACTGCTAATGCAAGTAGTCCCAACAATATCAAATTTTCCAAAAACCAAGCCATAATTCACCCACAAATTTATTATTTCCACGATAAACTAAAAGTATTAGTAATATAATTAAAAAAACCATTGATCTGCTTACCAAAGTTGATTAGAAATACAACTAATAGAACAGAAACAAATGAAATAATCATTGCATATTCAACTAAACCTTGTGCATTTTCATCAGATATAATTTTTATGATTTTCATTCTTATCATAACTATATACTCCAAAATCTGTTAAAATACCCCCTTAAAAGGGGGTATTTAGATTAAATCATTAAGGAGATTAACCTCCTGGTACTGTTGCTGGTGCTGCTTTTCCTAACTCAGTTTGAATTCTGGTGAAAACCTTTCCGATTTCATCTCTAAATGTTCCTAAAGCAAGGACTAACATTACAGAAACCAACGCGATAATAAGAGCGTACTCAACCAATCCCTGTCCTTCTTCTTCTGACCATAACTTTCTTAGAAATTCCATGATTCATTCTCCTTTCAAATTTGAATAAGTATCAGTAATACTTTTAGTACTTATATATATATTACTTCTTACTTTGCATTTTATTACTATTATTAAACAATGTCAACACATTATTTCATCATTTCTATAAGCAAATTCATATATTCTCAGAACATTTATCATTATGTGACATCCTTTTGTTTGAATAACTAGAATATTATATTTTTTGAACTATTTTCTTTTTGTTATTTTAAAATCAGATTAAAAATAGCTGAGCACAAACTAAAAACAAACAAATTTGTTCATTTGAGATATATTATTCGAAAAATATTTAATATTTAATTTAATTAGTATCGATATAGATTTTTAGTACCTTTTTTGTGTCTGCAAAGTTAAGTTATTCTAAACCATTGTTCACAATTTTAATTTTATATATAAATATGATATTAAAAATGTCAATATAATGTGATTATATGAATAATTTGAGTTATAGTTTATTTGATACATCCGTTTTGTAAATTAAAACACTGAAATATCAAATTACTCAATTACTAATTGATTATCTTCTAAAACTTAAATCACTAATTGAAGATGGAGCCGATCTAAAGATTGAAGTTGATAAATTCTCTCCATGAGTTCTTATTTTTTCAAGGTAGTTAGGTACGATTCCAGTAGATACATGTTTTCCTTTAATTTTACCAGTAGCATCAAACCCCTCTTGTTTGAATTCAAAGATATCCTGAAGCGTTATTGTTTCACTCTCCATACCCACAACTTCACTTATTTTCAAAACTTTTCTGGATCCATCTGGAAATCTCGACACCTGAACAATCAAATTTATTGCAGATGCGATTTGCTCTCTTATTGCTTTAGAAGGAAGCTCCATTCCTGACATCAGCACCATTGTTTCAAGCCTTGAGAGACTGTCTCTTGGTGTATTCGCATGTACGGTTGTAAGAGACCCGTCGTGACCTGTATTCATGGCTTGAAGCATATCTAATGCTTCGGAACTTCTAACTTCACCTACAACAATTCGATCAGGTCTCATTCTAAGTGAATTGACTACTAGATCCCTAATTGCTATCTTTCCATTTCCCTCTGCATCAGCAGGTCTAGTTTCCAGTGTTATGACATGATCCTGCTGTAACTGAAGTTCTGCTGCATCTTCTATTGTAACAATTCTTTCCGTTTCTGGAATAAAACTAGATAATACATTAAGAAAAGTTGTTTTACCCGATCCAGTTCCCCCAGAGATTAGAATGTTAATTCTTCCTTTTACACTGGCTCTTAAGAATTTCGCCATATCCATATTAAGTGTTCCAAAAGTAATTAGATCTTCCAAAACGAATGGATCTGCAGCAAATTTACGTATCGTAAGTGTTGAACCCCTTATTGCTAATGGAGGCACGATGATGTTTACTCTAGAACCATCAGGAAGCCTGGCATCAACCATAGGGGATTTTTCATCAACTCTTCTATTGATCGGAATAAGTATTTTATCAATCACCCTTCTAAGCTGATCATCATCTCTAAATTTTGAATCAGTTTTTTGGAGTTTTCCCGCTTGTTCTACATATATACTATTTGGACCGTTTACCATAACTTCGGTAACTGAATCATCATCTAGGAATTTTGTGATTGGACCATATCCAAAAACTTCATCTATTACATCAGATAAAATCGCTTGTTTTTCAACAAAGCTAATTTGTTTCATGGATTCTGCAATCATATCATTAACCACATTCGTGATTTGGTATTTAACACGTTCACGCTCATTTGGAGTGCTCACACCAGCTTGTTCGAAATCAAATCCCAGCTCATGAATTTTCATCCAGGCTTGACCTGATAGTTCTGCCAGCTCCTTTTTTCTTGACTCCATGTTGATCCCCTTGATTGGATTCTCGTGGTTAATTTTTGAGACGTTATTATTTAATTCATAGTTGCCAAAACTCATGTCATCACCCCTTAAAACTATTAAACATTACACATACCGCATAGAATATCACGATATCTATTGCTATAACTTGAATTTTAAACTTATATTTTGAATTGTCAAACAACTCATTTGTATATGATTTTCTACTTTCGCAATATTCGACATTCCTCTTAGTTATTTTTTAGTGTGTGATGAAATGTTATTTTTAGATTATTGTTACAATTAAACTTATTTGATCTGTAATAAAATAAGTTTCTACCACAATAACGTTTTTCTCATTAAATGAGATAAATTTGTCAAATAACAATATATTTTTAATTCTCCTTCTATCTCATTTTATAGATAAATAAATTTTTCGACTTTCACTAGTTTTCAAATATCTTTACATATTTTAAATTAGTATGTTCTTAAACATTATATTGATTTAAATATTTAAACCTTCTTATTGAATATTTTAACTATAATAGTAGCATCGTGCATAATTATTACATTTGTATTATTCAATTATTTAACTTCAAATGTTCCTACTCATTTAAATGCGGTGAAAGTGTTTATTTCTACAAGAGAAAAATGAGTGAGATTGCTCTCACTCATTTTTCTGCTTTTTATACTTTTTAGTCTAAGGTGATCTTAATCGCCTAACTCCAATTCATTCAGGAACGCCTTTAATTTTTTGATTTCATCCTTTGAAAAAGTAATGCCCTTTGCCATCTTCTCATGACTTGGATCCCATTCCCTTATATCATACTTGGGTTCTCTGTCATTCCAACTAACCAGGTTGAACTCTTTTTTCCACCCTTTGGGAGATTCTGATAAAATCCCAATTGACTCTACAATCTCGAACTTAATGTCTGCCATTTTATTCACCTCATCATTTATTCTTCTCGTATTTAATTGGTAAATAAATACGAGAACTAGTTCTATTATCCATATAATTCAAAATACCATACATTCATATTAAATTCATTGTTTAACGCATCAAATTCACTCAATCTCTAACATAACCACCCTTACGAAATTATAGCAAGTTTAAGTTTCCAAAGGAGAATTCTCATCAGAGATTCATCAAGACGCTTTTCTGTAATTGTTCCATTTTTTATAGCCAATAGCACCGAAGGGATCTGAACATCAAAGTTCGTTGCGATAATCAAATCATTGCCCGCCTGTATGGCCAACACTGCTGAGGCTTCATCACCTATATATTTCTTTATCGCATCCATTTTAAGGTCGTCAGTCATGATGACCCCATTGAACTTCAGTTCTTCCCTTAGAATGTTATGTACCTTAGGCGATAGCGAAGCCGGCAAATTCTCATCCATGGGCTTTACAATGTTGTGGGAAACCAATATGCTTCCAACTCCAGCATCAATACCCGCTTGAAAAGGTAAAAAGTCGGATTTTACAAAAGAGTCATAGCTCCTCTCATCCATCGCAATGCCTGTATGGGTATCTACATTATTTCCATACCCTGGGAAGTGCTTTAAGGTCGCCCCCATCTTGCTCTCATTCATGGTTTCTACTACGGTTTTGACATACTCTGCCGTTTCTTGTGCGTTTTTACCAAAGGTTCTGGCATAGATATAATCAGCTGAATCTGTCGAAACATCACTTACGGGGGCAAGATTGATGTTGATACCCAGACTCTTTAAAAGAGCAGCCTTCTCTTTAGTGTCGCTTATGATTAAGGGATAACCCCCTTCATCATATAAGGCTTGCGGAGAATGGAAGGGTACTTTTCGAAATGCGGTGTACTTGCTCAGGCGATTGATGATACCACCCTCTTCATCAATCCCTATAAGCAGCTTTATCTTTGAGCTCTTTTGATAACTTTCAATGTGAGCCTTTATGGTGTCCTTTGTCTGCCCGACAAGATCCTCATCAAACAAAATGTATCCACCAAGATAATATTTTTCTAAATCAGCTTCAGCGGTATCCTTTCTACACCGTACAAAAAACATTTGTCCAACCTTTTCTTCTATGCTCATGGTTTTCAAAATTTCTAAAGCCCTCTCTTCGTAAGCTACTGGTTTATCTTTAACTAAATAGCTCGCCTTGACATACCCTTCCAGATTTCCGCTTTTAACTTTGCTCCACCCGTCGGTTTCTCCATAAACTTCTACAGCTTCACCTCGAAAGATCACTTTAATGATTGCACTGTCTATCCCTTTGCCCTCCCTTATGTTGACATCCTCTGATGCGTACCTTAAAACAAATGTCGCGTTTTCTGTAGGCGTGTCAATAGCAGGTGTCTCAGCAACTGGTATGTCTATGATAGGAGGAGTAGTATCTTTATCAGTGTTTCCACATCCACTTAAACTCATGATAAAAATCATCATAATCGCTATTTTGTATAAATTTTTCATTGCTTATCTCTCCAATTCATGTCATTAAACAGACGCCCCTGCTTCTCAAATGATTACGTGTCCATTTTAGAATAAATCAATTATTCTTTGATTTTATTATATCCCTTTCTACTGGATTTGTTGTAAAGTTCGGACTCCTGCACTTTTGTACGAGGAACCCACGAAATTTTATAGTGAACATTAAAAGATGTCTTTCAGTTTTCCTTTTATCTTAGATCCTTAACCGCTTTTGGTTTTATTAAAATCAATAATCATCAATAGGCGTATTCAGTTTCACCTTTAATCATGCATACAGTTATAATCAGTATGTGATTATATTCTTGCTTAATTCGATCCACTCCAGAAAATCGTGAAAAGAGGAATCAGATAGTTGAAATTTTATCATTTCTTTATGAATAAAGGTATACTATATAGAAATGAATTCTTCAATATGATACGGATGATATAGGGAGGCAAGAAAATATGGCAGATACAAGAATTAAAAATGCAAAGAAAGCTTATAAAAAATACGATGCTGTCGCATCAAGAAAAGCTCATGACAAAGGATACGAGAATCATGCTGGAAATGAGGGTAAATACCTCAAAAGTGTCATTTACGGAGGATTGGACGGGATCATCACAACTTTTGCTGTTGTAGCTGGAGTTGCCGGAGCAACGCTCAGCGGTGGAGTCGTCATGATCCTCGGATTTTCGAATCTCATCGCAGATGGATTGTCTATGGCCATCGGTGACTATCTCTCTACTAAATCCGAAAATGAATACAATACCATGGAAAAAGAAAGGGAAGCTTGGGAAGTCGAGACTTACATCGAAGGCGAGAAAAAAGAAATGGTCGACCTCTACATGGAGAAAGGCGTTACAAAGGAAGATGCCATTACCATCGTGGATATCCTTTCCAAACATAAGGACGCCTTTGTCGATGTCATGATGGTGGAGGAACTGGGAATTCTTGAGAATACCGATTCACCAGTCAAAAATGCCCTGGCAACTTTTCTGTCCTTCTTTGTTTTTGGATTCATTCCCCTGATTGCCTATGTACTTTCCACATTCATCCCTGGGATGAAGTCTATTGCTTTCCTCTTGGCAGCTATATTGACAGGAACAACTCTTTTTATATTGGGCGCTCTAAAAGTTAAGGTCACTGGCGCCAAGTGGTATAAATCAGGATTCGAAATGCTCGTTGTAGGAGGTCTTGCTGCAACTGCAGCGTACCTTGTCGGCTTTCTCTTGGGCGGACTCGCATAGGAAACAAAATCAATCTATTTAACTTGTTAACTCAGAATGATTATAATATTTCTAACACAACCCCCTAAATTTAATACACTCAAAAAGCTTTGAGATTCGAGTCTCAAAGCTTTTTGAGTGTTTTGTTAAGATCACTAAAACTCTCTTCAAATAGCATTTTTCAATGATCCTTAACCTAGAAAAATTCGCCATTCGCGTAATAAAGGAGTGTATGTAGGCCTTTAAAGTAATAAGTGGGTTTGAAACCCACTTATTAGCACCTTTTTATCTCTCTTCTTTTTCAGCATCAAAGTCTTTCGAAGATTTGCAGCATCCAAAATGTCTGATTCTATCCATATCTTCACCGCAACATTCGAAACCTTCCTCTTTCCCTTCTACATACATCATCTTACTTTTTAGTAAAATCACGCTTAAAAACACACCAAGGAACACAAGAATTATAGGGAATTTTGAATGATGTCTATACTCTTTCATTAGAAAATCCTCCTTATTGATTTCAAGGCTGTAGTGTAAGCTCGCCAGTCAAAGGTTTATCATCTGCCCTGTGTTTTCTCTTAGAATATAAACGCGACAAACCCATTAAGAATATCGATCCTCTAAAATCTTCCATAGATGAACACATCAGATTCTCCTCCTATTACTTCATCGTAGCAATGATGCAACCCAAATCAAACAGCTCAAAATAGCTTTTACTCGCACATTAATCAATTCAAGATACTTGGTAGTACTTTGAGGAAAATATCATCATCACTATGATTATAATCCAGCAGCCTCATGAATAGAGGAAGTTAACTTTAAATTCAAATAATCATAACAAGCGGCTCATATTAGACATACTAAAAATGATGATCCTACGGATTAATCAACCATGAGCAGTCTTATTTTATCTACTTTGACCTCGCGTTAAAATGATTTAACGACCCGAAACAAGTGCCAAAAGACTAGTAATAAGCACCCAAACAAAGATCCTTCAATCAAAATTCAATCGAAGGATCTTTAATTTTACTTTCATCACAATTTACTGCTATTTAACCTTAACCAAGTTGAATAACCGTAAAACTCTTTTATCTGATCACACGATACTAAAACCTGAAGACTCCTAAAAGCCATAATACAATCAGCACAACGATAATTGTACCAATAATCCCTAATCCGTTCATTTTTCTTACCTCCTTGTGTATTATCTGGGATTAATTCTGAATATTCTATTTATATTATAGCAGATACACCGTTTTATTGATTATATCCAGATGAATTATCATTGAATAATTGATTAACATGATCATTCTCTCTTCAAGAACAAGTGTAAATAATCCCTTTAGGTTAGCAACGAGTCAATATATAGTTTTAAAAACAGAGCGAATAGACCAGGAGGATTTAATTGAGGCATACATTAAAGCATTTAAATATACTCTTCCTAGCTTTAGTGTCGATATATTCCGAACGTGATGATTAAATTTGGGATACATAAATCTATATCATTAATGACTAAATCTCCTTAATGATATAGATGATTCTTTTTTATATATAGAAACATCTCAGATTCGATTTAGCAATCGATATCTGAGATGCTGTTATGGGGTGCTTTCCTTGGACTAATTCCTATTGCAATAAGTATTAATCTCTCTTATATGGATTTCACGCATACGGGTGTTGGAATAAACAGTTCATCTTTCTTTAGTAGTTTTCCTGTTTCCTGATCGATGCTGAACACAACAATATTATCAGAATCCTGGTTGCAAACTAAAAGGAAATGTCCTGTAGGTTCTATCGTAAAGCTTCTTGGTGTTTCGCCTTCACTTAATGTGGTATCCACATAAGTGAGTCTTCCATTACTTGAATTTATCGAATACACAATGATGCTGTTATGCCCTCGATTAGAACCATAGAGGAATCTTCCATCTGGGGTAAGCTGAAGATCCGCACAGGTGTTGTCTCCATCGAATGAGTTAGCAAGTGAAGGGACAACCTGTATTTCTTCTAACCTGCCTTTTAATTTGTCATAAGCGAGTACAGAAATCGAATTGGCGATTTCATTGATTAAATAACAGTATTCACCGCTTCTTCCAAATTCACATGTCCTGGGTCCAGCACCTGGACTGACGCTATACCAAGGAATTTCACTAGGGATTAACCTTCCCTCGTGTTCATCAAAATCATAAATCATCAACTTATCGATACCTAAATCAGGGACGATTGCTCTCGAATTCTCTGGATCAAATGTCAGCGAATGTGCATGAGGTGACTTCTGTCTGTCTTTATTGATACTAGAGCCCACATGCTGTATGAAATCCGATTTTTCTTTTATCGAACCATCCGCATCTATCGGGAAAACACATACGCTTCCACTCATAAAATTACTGACAAATAGATGTGTGTTGTTCTTGCTGAGTGCAACATGACATGGATCTGTCCCCACGGTTGGTCTTGTATTGATTGGTAGAAGATGGTGATGATCAGGTACGATTTCAAATGAAGTGACACTTCCAGAGAATTCACCCTGGTATTCTTTCAATTCGTTTACGGCATATAGATATTTTTTATTGGCATCAACAATCAGATAGGAAGGATTCGGCGTTTTTGCAACCAGTCCGAGATTTGACAAACTTCCCGATTCCATATCCAACTCGATGAGATAGATCCCTTCACCTTTTCCTTCAAGAATTTGACCGGTTCCAAATTTGATGGGCTGAGTATAGGTTCCAACGTAAAAACGCATTTTTCTTGTCATATGGTTCATCCCCTTGAGGTCAATAATATTTCGTTAAAGTTATTTAAATTGAGGGAGTGAAAATTTTACACTAATAAATATTCACTCCCTCAATAAGGAGTTGGCTAGTCATTCATGACGAGTACAGTTCTTCCAGGTGACTTCCCTTGCCTCAGATCTTGCATCGCCTGGTTTATCTCGTCCAATGGATAGGTTTTAGTCACGAAAGGATCGATAATTCCTGCTTCTACAAGCCTTGTCACTTCGATGATATCTCTCCTGTTGCTGCCTCTAATCCCAATGATTTCTTTTTCCTTCATGGCCGTGCTTTGGTAATTCGCTCTGAAGCTTTCCTTGCTATAGCCAACCATGATTACTTTTCCTCCTGGGCGACAAATATCAAGGCTTGCCTGGATGGATTCCTCATTCCCGATATTGTCAAAGACAACATCACACATCTCGCCTAAGGTTTTTTCATTGATGGTTTCAAACAAATCCTGTTTTTCCGTATTGATGGAACAATCAGAACCAAACTCATCAGCGAGCTTTAGCTTCTCATCCTTTCGACTCGTACAATAGACTTCAGCGCCGAAGTATTTCGCGATCTGTATCCCTTGAAATCCCAGTCCCCCGACACCCAGAATGCAGATCTTATCCGTTGCTCTGACCTGCCCCTGATTCTTGATGGCATGATACATACAGGCTACCGCATCTGGAATGATGGCCGCTTTCTCATAAGGAACCTTCTTATCGAACTTAATCAGATTGGTGGAAGGTACTGCAACATATTCTTCATGTCCGCCATTTCTTTCAAACCCAATTCGAATGAGATGACTACATAGATTGCCTCTTCCCGTCTGGCAATAACGGCAGTTATTGCAAATGATGTCTATGGCCACAATGACCGCATCGCCTTTTTCAAATCCATTGACCTCTTCCCCGACTGCCCAGATCTCTCCAGCAATCTCATGTCCTGGGATATGAGGTAATTTTATGGTGCTTAGCCTGCCATCCTGGATATGGAGATCTGTACCGCATATTCCACTGGCTCTTACTTTGACGAGAACTTCACCTCGTTTTGGCGTGGGAACTTCAAGTTCCTTTATGATAAATTCCTTATAAAATTCTTCAAGTACTGCTGCTTTCATCAGTCACTTCTTCATCCTTTCTTCATTACTCCTACAGCCTATTTTAGTTTCGTGTATCTCTTGGTATCGATGACGACAGCAATGAGAATGATGGTGCCTTTGACGAAGTAGACGAGATAAGGATTGACGTTGACATAGACTAAGCCATAACTGATAACCTGGAACAAGATGACCCCTGTGATGATGCCTTTAATGGTTCCTATACCACCGCGCATAGATACGCCGCCGACAACACATGCTGCTATGGCATCCAGCTCGTACCCTGCACCAAGGGCATTGGTTGCGCTTCCTGTCCTCGCCACTTCAAGTGCTCCTCCAAATCCATACAGGAGCCCTGCAATGACATAGATGATCAGCATATTCTTTACGATGTTTACTCCGGAGACATTTGCCGCTTCTACATTCCCGCCGATGGCGAACATGTTCTTTCCAAGCTTTGTTTTGTTCCAAATGAACCAAATGATGGAAACTACGATGATGGCATAGAAATTAATATATTGAAATCTGAATCCAAAAATATTGAGACTGTTCTGTGCAAATCCACTGAACTTTTCATCCAGCACACCGATTGGAGCAGAATCGCTCACGGCATCAAAGTATACAGACATCAAGCCAAAAACTGCAAGTTGCATACCTAGAGATGCAATAAATGGAGCAACTTTCAGTTTTGCAACCAGGTACCCGTGGAAGAGTGAAAATAAAGCACATACGGCCATCGCTAACATAATAGGGATGAATAAGGGCAAACGTGGAAGACTCGGAAATACTTTCCCGATGTATTCCGGTGCCTGTAGGAGTGATGCTGTAATCAGTCCTGCCATACCGATCATTCTACCTGCAGAGAGGTCTGTTCCGCCAAGAACGATGGGTCCTGCAATTGCGCAGGCAAAGATCATTCTTGTAGCAGACTGGCTTAAGATAAAGCCCAAATTCTTTAGGCTTAAAAATGAAGGTTCAATGATGATAAGTACAGCGAGAAGCAGTACCAGTACAATATAGATGGCATTGTTCGTCAGACTCTTTTTTAATGTCTTTTGCTGTGGCACTTTAGTTTCTATAACACTTTTTTCCATGATAATCATCCCCCTAAAGATACTTTGCAGATAATCTGAGCAATTCTTCCTGAGAAGTCATGCTGGTTTTGACAATACCTGCAACACGGCCATTACTCATGACCATAATTCTGTCTGTAATCCCAATCAACTCCTGCATCTCTGAAGAAATGAAAATGATGGCATTTCCCTTTTCTGCACATTCAATGATCAGCTTGTAGATGTCATACTTTGCCCCCACATCAATTCCTCTGGTCGGTTCATCTAAAAGCATAATGGTCGGTTTACACAGAAGCCATCGGCCCATTATCACCTTTTGCTGATTTCCGCCAGAGAGGTTTTGAATTTGAGCCTTGCTGTTTGGTGTCTTGACATTTAACGTATCAATGACCCATTTGGTATCTGTCTCGATTTTCTTCTTGTTCAGCACGCCAAACCGGTTGCAGTAGGCATCGATGTTTGCAATGATGCTGTTTGAGGTGATATCAAGCGACGGGAATATTCCGGTCTGCCTTCTCTCTTCTGTAACTAGAGAAAAACCATTGGAGATGGCCTCATGGGCACTGCTGTTTTCGAGTTTTTTTGATTCGAAGGTGATACTGCCGCCCTTACGCTTCCGTATTCCAAAAAGAGTTTCCACAGTCTCGGTTCTCCTGGAACCCATTAATCCTGAAACTCCTAGAATCTCGCCTTTTTTAAGATCAAATGAAGCGTCTATTACCGTTGGCATATACTCTCCACTTAAGTTTTCAACTTTTAACAAAATTTCTTCTGAAGGAGAAAAGTCTTTACTAGGGAATCTCTCTGTAAGGTCCCTCCCTACAATCAGGCTGACCAGCCGGTCTATAGTGAAAGCTTCGGTTTCTCCAGTAAATATCCATTTTCCATCACGCATGACCGTGATTTCATCGGAGATACTTAAGATCTCTTCCAGCTTATGAGAGATATAGATGATTCCGCATCCTTTTTCCTTTAATTTCTCAATAATATCAAATAAGTGCTTCACTTCTGTTTCCGTCAGAGAAGAAGTGGGTTCATCGAAGACGATGACCTTTGCATCACACGAAACCGCTTTGGCGATTTCAATCATTTGTCTTTGCGATATCGATAGTGTTCCCACAATGGCTTTCGGATCGATATCAATCGATAATTCATTAAAAATTTTCTTCGTGTCCAAATACATCTTCTGGCTGTTTACGACGATCCCTTTCATCGGGAATCTTCCGAGCCAGATATTTTCCATGACATCCCTGTCCTGAACCTGGTTTAGTTCCTGGTGCACCATGGATACCCCATGGTCCAAGGCCTGCCTTGGATTCTCAAATCTTATGGGACTTCCATTCAGGAAGATTTCTCCTGAATCGACATGATAGATTCCAAAAAGACATTTCATCAGCGTCGATTTGCCTGCGCCATTTTCTCCGATAAGTGCATGGACAGAATTTGGCTTGATGCATAAGTTGACACTATCCAGTGCCCTTACGCCAGGAAAGCTTTTTGATATATTTTTCATTTCCAGCAAATGAGGTGTTTGTTCATTCATATCCGTCTTGTTCATCACTTAATCACCTTATTTCAATTTAAACATAGGCTATTTTCATAACCTATGTTTAAATCTGATTTTTAGAACTCTTACTTTTTAAGTGCCTTTGCGTACATTTCTTCAGCAACGGAGACATTAGCCTTGTTGATTGGAATATACGGTACTCTTATGGCTTTCATGTTATCAGGCTTGATTGTAATGCCTTCATAAACATCTTTTCCTGAAGCAACATTGGTTGCCATGGTGTAGATGTTAAATCCTTCGCTATAGGCATCTGAGAGGATGGATCCGATGATTGTTCCATTCTTGATTTCTGGTAAAACTTCTGGAAGTGCATTGATTCCGATGGCACCCATGGTTTTTCCGCCGCCAAAGTATCCTTCTGACTTCGCTGATTCGATTGCTCCAAGCAGCATGGCATCATTATTGGTCAGGATCATTTCGATCTTGTCCCCAAACTTGCCCATCCATACATCGGTCACGTCTTTTGCTGTAGCTGTTTTAAAATCACCAGGTTGAACATCTAAGAGTTCTGTTTTAAAGCCTGCAGTTTCAAAGGTGTCCTGATTGGCTTTTGTTCTTGCTTCTGCATCTGGATGTCCAAGGGTTCCTTTCAGGATGACATACTGCAGAATTCCATCTCCGTTCTTGTCAAAGGCTTTATCGGCCTTAAAAGCTTCCATGGCCATTTCAGCCTGCATTTTTCCGGAATCTGCAGGTGTTGTTCCAACGTACCAGCTCTTGTCATAGCTGTTCATATCGTCTGCTGAGGGACTTCTGTTAAAGAAGATGATTGGAACATCGGCAGCTTTTGCTTTGCTGATGATGGTTGCTGCAGCTTTAGGATCAACTGCATTTACGCACAGCACATCTACCCCTTTGCTCAGCAAAGTATCGATTTGCTCGACTTGCTTGGCCTGGTCGTTCTGGGCATCAACCATTTGAATGTCTGCCTTGCCCTCACTTAAGGTCGCAATGGAGTTTCGGATATAGGTAACATAATTGTTTGAGTAATCAAATATGGCGACACCGATTACTGGTTTTTTTGCAGGTGCCACTGGAGTCTCAGCTGAAGTTTCTGCAGGTGGTGTAACCGCCGGAGCCTTTTCCCCACATGCAACGAGTGAAAACATGACAAAACACATCACAAGAATTGAAACTAACCTCTTCATTTAGATTTCCCCTTCCCTATTTTTGATATATTTATATTTTATAAATATCGAATTGATGGAGGACTTATTCTTCTCCATTGGGCATAATGACGACTTTTACTGCATTTTCTTTTCGTTCCACGAAGGTTTCCAGTGCCTGACCAAAATCCTCCAGAGAAAACTGATGGGAGATCAGTTGTTTTACATTAAGCTGCCCTGATGACATCAGCTTCATGACCTTGCTGCTGGTATTGGGATTTGCTCTGGAACCGAAAATAGCGATTTCGTTATGGGTAATATATTTAAATGGCACTTCTTCCATGACATCTGCCTTTGCTACGCCAAGGAGAACTACTCTTCCGCCTTTTCTTACCATCCTGATGCACTGATTCAGTGTTCCTTTACTTCCAGAGCATTCAAAGGCCTGGTCTGCGCCTAATCCATTCGTAATTTTCCATACTTCAGCTATAGGATCTTCCTTAGTGATGTCAATGCAGTAATCTGCTCCTATTTTTTTGGCAGCCTCAAGTCTCACCCCTCGTCCGACTACAATTGTTCTTGCAGCGCCCATGCTTTTTGCGAGAAGCATGGCACAAAGTCCAATGGGTCCAGGACCGACGATGACGACCGTTCCGCCCGGGGTAATTCCGGATAACTCTATTCCATGGAGTGCAACGCCTGAAGTGTCGCATAATGCTGCTTCTGCAAAGGACACATTATCTGGCATACGCGTAATACTTCTTACGGAATATTTCTGATACATCGAATAGGCACCGTTTACTTTAAAGCCATAGTGTTCATGTCCGGTCGAAGCTTTGCCATAGTTCAGGCAAATCGTGTATTTTCCATTCTTACAATTTTCGCAGTATCCACAGCCCTTATGGGCTTCTCCTGCAACCCGGTCACCAACCTTGAAGTCTGTAACATCTTCGCCAAGCATGACGACCTCACCTGACCATTCATGTCCTGCGATGAAGGGATAGAATGGTGGCCATTCCCCTGCGAGTTCCCCTCTGATTATTTCAGGGTCGCTCCCACAGATCGCTACTGCTCTAATTTTACAGAGCACCTCCTGTTTTCCTGGCAGTTCTACCTTTACCTCTTTGATTTCGAATTTCCCTGGTTCTGTAAGAACGCATGCTTTAGCCATCTCGGGAATATCATATTTACTCAACATCTAGTTTCCTCCTCATAAGTCATATTAGTTTATCTACTTTCCTATGCATGATCGGTTGATTCTTTTAATTTGAATCCCTTAGATCTTTTTCAATGCATGCACGATAAAATGATTTCTCTTCTGTACAAGTTCACCCATATCTTTTATTGACCAATCATAGAAACCTTTCCCTGTTTTGTAACCAAGGTTGCCTTCGCCCATCATCTTTTCAAATAGGGGCGATGCATCGGTTCGGTTCGAAATTTCAGCTAGCACACTATTTTGTACGGAACTGCAAATATCAAATCCTACAGCATCCACATGTTCTAATGGTCCCCATACCGGAAACCTTAGCGCCATACCCATTTTTACTGCAGTATCGACGTCTTCTGGTGATGCCAGTCCGATTTCCACGATATTAACAGCCTCTCTAATGACTGCTTGTAAGATCCGATTGGCCAGCTGTCCAGGCAGGTCTTTTTTGACGATGACCGGTTTCTTCCCCCAGGTAATGAGCATCCTCTTGATTTCTTCGGCTAGCTCTGGTGAACTTTTCTCACCGATGACGATTTCGACCAGCGGAATCAGATTAGCTGGAAGCCAGAAGTGCGTCGTAAGTGTCCGTTCTGGATATTTTGTTTTTGCGCTGATGTCTGTAATTCTTAGTCCTGAAGTATTGCTTAAGATTGGGATATCCTGAGGCAGCATGCCATCAAGCATTTGAAATACATCCTGCTTTACTTTCAGGTCCTCATATACAGCTTCAATGACCATCTTGCTTTCTGCACAGGCCCTTTCGATATCGCTGGTAAAGGAAATTCTAAGTTTTGCTTCTTCTACCTGTTCCAAAGCTACCAGCTCATGTTCAAGTAGTTCATCAAAATTGCGTTTGATCCGCTGTGTTACCTCGTTAGAGGAAACCGTGTCTTTGTCATACATGATGACTTTGTTTCCTGCAAGCGCTGCACAACTGCCTATGGAACAGCCCATGGTGCCACTGCCAAATATTAATATGGATTCTCTCATCTGCTCACCCCACTACTATTTTTCAAAATGTATGCGTATACATTTTGATTCAAAAAATAAAAATCTCTTTACGGGTGTAAATGATTTTTATTTAGCTTGTATACGGTTACCTAAAATCAGTTTATGCTCATTTTCACTAGCTGTCAATATCAATATTAATCTTTTTATTAATATTTTGATATCATCTTCAGACACTTTCTCTTTCTATAATTTCACATTCAAATAATGTTACGCCCTCTTCTACGATTTCTCCATGAAGTTTACGATCTAAATAGGTGAATGTCGTATCGAGCATTTTATCGATCTGTTGGTCAAAAGTCGTGAGATTATAGGGCGTCCAGGATGCAGCATCAATATTGTCAAACCCAATCACCGCAAGGTTTTCCGGTATTTTTAAACCGAGCGAATACTTTGCATAATCCATGACACCTAACCCTAAGAGATCTCCGGCACAAAATATGGCATCTGGTTTTCCTTCTTCGAAAATTTCTTTTAATCCAATCTTTCCACTTTCATATGAATACGGAATCATTTTTACAATCGTATCGGTTATTCCCTTCTCCTCCAGGCAGTCTTTGAATCCGCGAAGTCGGTCCTTGCTTGTACCCATAAAGGTATCAGAACCTAGGAATGCAAAGCTTCTATGCCCTTTTTCAAACAAGTAGTTTGCAGCCATCCACCCCGCTTTGACGTTGTCTGAGCATACGGTCATAAAGTTCTTGTTAACAGTGTATTTATTGAATACAACCACTGGTATCTGGATCTTTTCGAATTCAGCGGCCATTTGAGATGATATCGCTGCTGAAAGAATAATAATTCCATCTACCCGATATTTCAGCACCTGGGTCAGGATCTCATCAAGCTTCTTTTCTTCGTCTGTCACAAAATACAGTGGTTCTCTTCCAATCTCTTGAATTCGAGATGCCACTTTATTGATCACTGCGTTATAATGCGGGTTGACGACATTAATCGTAACGATGGCAATGAAATTAGACCGGTTTAAGGTAAGTCCCCGTGCCATGGGATTTGGTCTATACCCCAATATTTTAGCGGCTTCCAATACTTTTTGTTTAGTTTTCTCCGTGGTATTGTTTTCGCCGTTGAACACTCTCGAAACGGTTGCTTGGGATACATTAGCCAATGCTGCAACCTCTTTGGATGTTGGTATTTTATTGATTTTAGTTTCTTTAATCTTCGTCATCTATAATACTTCCTTATTTTCTCAAAATTACAAAATGTATACGCTCTCATCATAACTTATATTTTGGGTTTTGTGAAGTTCTAACAGAAAATTTTTTTGCCTTTAATCAAAACCCACTTATTTTTTTACACATCCTATGTTTTATACATTTCTTGAGCTTTTCTTCAGATAATTAGCTCATATTAACGAAAAAAACCCTGAGATTTAGTCTCAAGGTTTTTTTCGTTAAAATGAGTAATTGCAGCATATTATACTTTTTGCTAACCTGGATTTAGTAATTTATTCAATATTTCTAATCCATCTCCAGCTTCATAACAAACATTCTAACATTATTGCTTATTGTTCATAGTTTTGTTTGCAGCATTTACCATTCCAAAACTACCCAAATTTAGCGATTTATAAACATTAGCTGTTGGTGCAAGCCATACTTGACCTTGTCCTTCAAATGTCTGTAGAAATCCTTCTCCATTCATAAATGACCCGATAAAACTCTTAGATGATTTCTGTACAGAGAACTTGACGTTTCCACTTCTTAAAATTGCAAAGTTTCCATCTACTTGAAGTCTATCACCAGTTAGTTCATACTTCAGAATTTCATCATGAGGTACAGGAATTTCAAGAACAATTATTCCGGTACCTTCAATTTTGGTTTGGAATAAACCTTCACCGCCCGCCATTGCAGAGCTAAAATTCTTCTGCATAACTGGTTCAACTTTCATACTGGAACTGCAACAGCTGAAGTATCCTTTGTCCACAATTACGCTGTCATTGCTAAGTTCTAATAAAATGTAATGTTTGAATGTTGGTTCAAGGTAAATTTCTCCAGTACCGGAATACACAGGTTTTATAGCTGATTCGCTATTTAATGAGCTTTTAAGCATTTTCCCTAATGCTCCTGCAACTCCACCAATCTGAGCATCAATCTGTATATGTCCTTTGGAAAAGTATAAAGCGCCTTGTTCGGTTTTGATTGAACTGTCTTTTAGCTTGATTCTAATTTGCCTTAGTTTCATTCCCGCCTGCTGTGCAAGCATCATATCTTTAGCTGCATTAGGCGACTCCGCACCTTTCAATTGGTTATACTCAATGATCTCCACCAAAATATCTTGTTTTTCAATTTTATCAATTACAGTTAGCTGATCTTCAAATTTACTTATTAACATAACAACATTCTCCCTTAAAATTGATCGAGTAGAATTGTCCATGGCTAAATATATATTTGTCTAAAAATGCTCACCATTCTCGTAATACCTATTTCTATCTAATATCGTGAAAATAACATCCACATCATTATATCCTGCTGATTGAATGTGTCGGGTTAATATTTCTGCTACTTGGTCCTGAAGTTCCTGACCACGATCAAACCAAAATATTTCTACCATTGGAGGGCCATCAACAAATTTTCCATCCACGATGTATATGGATGTAGGTATTTCCAGTGTGAAATGCTCTCTTGGTATCTGTGTCGCTTCTTGCAAATCATCAATCATCAATTGGCTGATCTTGCAGATTTCATTCTGTGGAATTGCTTTAATTTTAATTATTGGCATGTTGGCCTCCATGTAATTTATTAAGTTGTTTATAAATTATGTTACTTGTAATTGCAAATCCGTATCCGTAATTTTCATTTAGGATAAATTTATCTTTGTTTCTAGTTCAAACTTATTATTAGGATTTTGATCATTATATTTATTCAAAGTTATCCATTTCAGTAAGTATGGTCTATCATTATTGGCAGGTACTTCATACCACTCAGAACACATAAAATAATCATCTCCTAAAATACTTACAGGTGTTGAATAGTATCGATTCGGCCTTTTCCCATTTGTAAGACTTACCTTTTGTAGTAATGGATATTGTATATCAAAAGTTTCTTTTGAGAAATCTTTATTTTGCATCAGTTCTAATTGTACTTGGGAAATCTTATCATTTTCAAGCATTTTTCGAAGAACTGTTCTGACAATTACTCCAATTTTCATTTCCTCAAGCCCGTCTAGCCCATTGTAATCAATAGACTCAAGTTCTGTTGTTATTTTTCTTGGAGCAGTCATTCTATGTTTTCCAGCCTCTCTGATAGGTTTTTTAGAAGCAAATAGATTGTACATCTGCAAACTTCTCATAAACAACTCTGATGTATCAGCAACATCCCCAAGTACATTCAATACTGGTTCAAGCACTTTATCACTAAAATCATCATTTGCAATTATTCTTATTTCATAATTCAATCCTAAATTATTTAGAATCGAAGTAATGTCATCAGTACATGCATTAATGTCATTTATTACACTTGGATTAATCTTAGGTGACGAGAAAATAATTGTCCCTTCAGAAAATCCATAATAACCATATATACACATTGCGGTTCTAATGCACTTTTTAATTACCCTCGAAACAGTCTCTTCTTTTGAGCCATAGTTTAGCCCCGCTTCATGAAAAGCAACATCAATTGCATAAATATGAGCTTGACCTTCATCATAAGAAATACCTACTACATCTATTTCCGCCTGTGATAAAAGTTGTGCAAGGTTACTACTGCCTTTATACAAATCATAACCAAATTTTGATTTAAAAAGATTTGAGGAGTCTATCATAAGCTGTTCTAAAACCTCAATATTTTTAAGCTCCCACTTGGATGATGCTTTCCAGTTTGTTTGCACAAGCTGACATTCCTTGATATGCCTTAACCACGATCGGAGTAAAGATTCACCAATTTCAATTTTCATAAGTTAATTTCTCCTTTCATTTGATATTAATTAATAATTCACCCTGTAACGACTGAGACATCTTTTTTTTAAAAAATCCTTGATGTTTGCACTCCACATTACATCAATCAAAGACTCCCGCTTCCTCTAGTCAATAATTATTGGGTTTTTATTTAATACAACACTAAATTCATATCAGTTTTCTATACATTCCTTGACCGAGAAATTCGATAAATCCTCTGTCTCTAAGTATCTGCAACTGCTGGCGAATTTTATCCTTGATATGTTTGTTACTTGGATATATTTGGCTGAGCGCATTTTCGAATTTGTAAACATCATTTAGGACAAATATTTCAGAATCTATTCGATTAATACAGTTTAGAATATTTATTACCCAACCTCTGGAAGTCAGATCCTGATTCTCAAGAAATCCCGTTTTACCTAACGATGTCACAACAATATCTTTATGAAGCATATGCCCATCCTTTATTACGTATATTCTTCCTTCCTTAGGTATTTTATTTAACAGAATGTTACAGCCTACCCATCCAGCCCTCCTGGCATTCTCAGATAATGGAGATCTTTTTTCAATTACAGCTGGCGTAAAAAAGTATTTTGGAATGACCATAAAATCTTTAACATTGTTCTGAGACTGATCATAAGTCATCAACAAGAAATCCGGATTATTATAACTTTCAATTCTTTGGATCATGGAGAAGTATGAACCATCAGCAACCTTATTTCCAAAATCCATCATCTTGCTTTTTAGTTCAAAAGTATTTTTACATTGGCTACAGAAGAAATCTGCAACAGGCCTATTGTTCTCAAAACGCTCTAATCTTGGATATCCACACCTCGGACAATAGCTGTTGGCTCCAACCCAATTTTCAGTTAGAACTCTTGCAATTTGTGCATTGCTTTTATACCCTTTTATTAATTTTGTATCGAATAAAATATCCAAGTGAATCCCCCAAATTCTAAAATCAAATTAGTGTATTGCATCAATATTATTGATTTAAGTCGTATAGAGCTCAATATTAAATGTTTTGAACTGATAATAATCTAGTCATTTTTCACACAAGGGTCAGTCCCTAATTTCAAGGACATATACATCCTAGAATCAGGTTTAAGAATTGATTAAAATACCTAGAATTTCCAATAATCCGAAACAGCTGACATTCTATAGTGATGCCATACCCCAATCCTCGCAAATTTCAGGACCTCTTTAATATGCAAGTACCTTTTACTTACACAACACTTAATGTTCTGTATGTTTTCAGATGTTTACGATAAAAGTTAGGCTCATAAAGCAACAAAGCTTTATTAATATAATCTTATTATACGAATATTTTAATTATTTGTATACTTTATATTTAAAGTATTAATTTATGATTTATAAATATGTTCCATTTTAATTCTTTTAAATAACTAGAATAAGCAAAAACATTTATGTAAATTCTCTTTATCTGTTGGGCATAAATCCAAGTTAATTTATGTCCAACACGTCAGCATTATGAATACCGTTAACAGAAAATATACTGTAAATATGTTTTTGGTGGTATAACATTGTGATAGAATCAAATTAGGAGTAACTGTGTATTCTGTACTATTCTCTTTGAGATAAGCATTAACAGAATCGACGCGGTTCTTTTTGATGTTTAAAATAATTAAATGAAGATAACAAGGCAACTGTTCTGATAGCCACATCTATTAGAATAACTTGCCCGATTAATATTGGATTTAATCTTATACAAAATTCATGAAATTCAAATTTTCATGTTAACATTTACTTTTCACAATTTCCCTAAAATTCCAGATATTACAATGCTTTACGCATTTTGTAAATAAACAATGAAGATTTATGAACTTTTTCTTTATAAGTTGTTTATAATTTTTTTCTATACTTCTCTTTGTAATAAATATGTAACATTTAAGAGATGTAGAGGGAGTAACTCATGAAAAAAGTAAAGTATAAGGTCTTGGCGGCAATAATCGCAAGCTCAACCCTATTTGGTGTAGTTTCACCAGTTTATGCTACGCCTGTTTCAGATGAGACTGTGCAAAACATTGAAGCTAAACAAGCGGAATATAAGGAAATTGAAGCAAGGATTAACGCCTTGCATTTAGACATAGATGCAATTTTAGATGAGATCACCATACAAATGACAAAGATCGAAGAAACCAACGCTAAAATATCTGAGGTTGAGGCAAACAAAGCACTTATAGAAGCAGATATCGTAGTTAAGCAACAGGAACTTGCCATTAAAGAAGTTGAATACGGCGACCGTCTTCGTGCAATGTACAAACAAGGAAACAACGGAGTCATTGATGCCATTCTTGGTTCTGAAAGCATCTCAGATTTCGTTTCGAGAGCAGACGCCATCATTAAAATCGCAAAAATTGACAAAGCCATGCTCGACGAAATCGATGCAATGAAGAAAGACCTTGAGGCCATAAAAGAAGAACTTCAAAATGATATTGCAGAACTTGTGACTTTAAACGATGAGAATAAAAAGAATCTGGCCATAGTAGAAGTCAAAAAGGCAGAATCTGATGCCAAGCTAAAAGAAATGGAAGCTGTAGAAGCTGAAATCAAAAAAGACCTTACTTTAAGTGAATCCATGCTTCTCAGCGAAAGCGAAAAAACCATAAAGAACAGCAATAGCTCTATAAGCCAGCTAAATTCTGCAATTGAAGAATTAAGGGCAGCAAGATCCAAAGTCATTTTAAGCACAGTAGACGATAAAATCGTCGACCTGATTGAAGAAGCAAAAGATATTGTTGCAGACAAAAAAGCTGCCGAAGCAGCAGCAGCTGCCGCTGCTGCTGCAGCCAACAAAGCACCTAAAAGTACCTCCTCTACATTAGCAGCCGTATCTTCAACAGCTTCTGCCACAGGCAGCGCAATTGTAAAGTATTCATATAACTTCCTCGGTATACCTTACGTATGGGGCGGAACCACATTAAGTGGACTGGACTGTTCAGGCTTTACCAAATTAGTTTATGCACACTTTGGTATAAACCTCCCAAGAGTATCAAGAGATCAGGCGAAGGTAGGCACTTATGTTCCAATCTCCCAGGCTCAGCCAGGAGACCTTGTCTACTTCGGTCAGACAAATGTTACTCATATCGGAATCTATATCGGTAACAACCAGATGATCCATGCACCAAGCCCAGGAAAGAGCGTTATGATCTCAAGCATGACCTGGCATATCAACAATTATAATATTGTTGGTGCAAGAAGAATTATCAACAACTAATCGATATATATCCCCCTATAGTTTTTTCAAACAAAACCACCAGTATGCATTGGATTGCATTCTGGTGGTTTTATTTGCCTAATCATGAAATTATCTAAACGCAAAATCTTATCCCTCGTATTTATCAGGTATTAACGATGAAAATTAAGTAAACCACAGCCAGCGTGATGGCATAGAAATAATACCAACTTTTCTGTTTCAAATAATAAAAGAGAAAAGCAGCTAACATGATCGAAAAAGTGAAGATATAAGAGTAGGGTTCCAAATTCTTATTAAGCAAAGCTGTAAAACCTATCATCGCCGGTAAAATCGTGAATGTAGCCTTTGCGAGGTCCCCAAGCCTTGAGTCGTATATCCTCCATGTAATGAAGAGAAACAATACGAGCAAGATCATTTTTAAGCCAGAGTAAGCATAACTCACTTCAAGGTTCATAGAAAGCATCATGGTCTTATATAGTTCAAAGGAGGCCCAATAAAGCATCACGGCAGCGTAAAAGAGCAGATAACCACCTGCAGGAATCAGAACAATAGCTAAAATATCCTTCTTCCCCATCTTATTTTTCATCTACACCACCCTCTATCATCAATTTTGAAAAGTCATCGCGATTCAGATACCACAAGTCTTCTTCTCATTTTATTCTTTAACCAGTCTATTTCATTAAGCAAAACAATATATTTTCTTCAAAGTTACTCAAAAAGCACTTCCCCTGTTCCGTCAAGTTTCATTCTGTACAAGGACCCTAAGTTTCTTCGATAGGGAGAGGTCGAGTTTGGTTCCTGATTGTCATAGAAATATATCCAATCCCCAACAATCATGATGTTCAGCAAAGATTTGTCGCGAATCATCTTTTTCGCCATCCCATCGGTTTTCACCCGATAAATCATCCCATCCATACTATCCTGGTAATAGATCCATCCCTTGTAGACATTGAAACTTTCAGGACTTGCTTCAGTGACAGTACCTTTTTCTGTTCCATCAACTTTCATTCTGTACACCTTGAACACAGGTACTACGCCTTCATCGGTAGTCACGCCTGACTCTCCTTCGGTATAAGGCGTTTCATCAATCACATAGTAGATATTGCCCCCATCTATAGAAAAAGTCACTGTTCTTTCCTCGTTCAGTTTTTCCTTATTTTTACCATCTGTGCTTATCCGCGCGAGACTTCCTATACCATCACTAAGATCAAGATAATAAATCCACTGATCCAAGAGGATAAATTCAAAAGATGTTCCTTCACTTAAGACAGTCTTTACTTTGGTTTCCAGCTCAAGTGCAATGAGCTTTACATTTGTCCCCTGAATCTCGTTATAATAAGCAAATCCTTTATCAATGACGGCATTATATGCTTTCTCCTCTGTAAGTACAGTCCTTTCCTTTCCATTGGTCCTTACCCTGATCAGGCGGCCAATTTCAGGGTCACTATCATCAACCCCAAACTTACTATAATAAATCCAGCCATCACTGATAGAAATCGGAGCACCAGCTTCCGAAACGATAACCGATCCATTTGCCCCATTTTCTCTCGATTTATAGAGCGACATCGTATCGCCTTCCATTTTATTATAGTAAAGCCACCCGCTATCCTCGGTGACAAATCCACCATTCCTTATATTTCCGTAAGCTTCATCGACGCCTGACCCCATTAAAGCAGATATTCCAAAGATGATGACGATAATAAGACAGGCGGCAAAAATGAGCATTACACTTTTACGTTTCATCTTGAGCCCTCCCTCATCCAAGTAAGGAAATCTATTCGACTTTATATCAATATTATCATAGCATGATGACTGAATTTTCACTATATTTAAGGGCTCATCAAATATTAAATTACAGATAACATTCCATGTCAGCACCTTCCTAAAAAAATGAAGAGCCTTAAGTAGTCGTTAAACTATCTCAGGCTCTTGATCACTTAATCTATGTTCTTATCTATCTTTATTCTTCGTCCAGATCTACCCAGTTCAGTGAACGTTGTACGGCTTTTTTCCAGCCTTTATACAGTTTTGCCCGGGTCTTCTCTTCCATGTTCGGCGTGAATTTCCTGTCTAGTGCCCAGTTGCTCAGAAGTTCATCCTGGCCAGACCAATATCCTACAGCAAGACCTGCAAGATATGCCGTTCCAAGAGCCGTAAGCTCTGTAACTACAGGACGGACAACTGGAACGTTAAGGATATCGGATTGGAATTGAAGTAGATAATTATTCTTGATGGCACCGCCATCACACTTCATTTCCTTCAGGTCGATTCCGCAGTCCATAACCATGGCATCAAGGATTTCCTTGATCTGATAGCATTGGCCTTCAATAGCGGCACGAACGAGATGAGCCTTGTTTACTCCTCTTGTAATGCCCTGGATTGATGCTCTAGCATAAGGATCCCAATATGGTGCAGCAAGTCCTACAAATGCAGGAACAAGATAAACGCCATTCGTATCTGGAACGCTATAGCATAACTCCTCAGTTTCAGCTGATGAGTTAATGAGCTTTAGTTCATCACGCAGCCACTGAATGGTTGCTCCTGCAACGAAGGTATTGCCTTCCAGGCAATAAGTGACCTTATCATCAAGTCCCCAGGCGATGGTTGTAAGTAGGCCATTCTTTGATTCAACGGCTTTGGTACCTGTGGTCATCATCAGGAATGCGCCTGTGCCATAAGTTGCCTTGGAGGAACCTTCCTCAAAGCATGTTTGGCCAAACAGTGCACCCTGCTGGTCGCCGATACATCCTGCGATTGGAATTTCAGCGCCAAAGATCTTAGGGTCGGTCATCCCGAAAATATAACTAGATGGTTTAACTTCAGGAAGAAGGCTTCTTGGAATATCAAGTTCATCAAGTATTTCCTGATCCCACTCTAAGGTATGGATATTAAAGAGCATTGTTCTTGAAGCATTGGAATAGTCAGTTGCATGGATCTTACCACCAGAAAGTTTCCACATGAGCCATGTGTCCACTGTTCCAAATAAGAGTTCGCCTTTTTCTGCTCTTTCTCTTGCTCCTGGGACGTTATCAAGCATCCATTTGATCTTCGTTCCTGAAAAATAAGCATCGCATACTACGCCTGTCTTTTCACGAATCTTAGGTCCCCATCCTCTTGCATTCATGTCATCACAGATGAAAGCTGTTCTTCTACACTGCCAGCAAATGGCATTCATGATTGGTTCTCCTGTTTCCTTATCCCAAATTGTTGTGGTTTCTCTTTGGTTTGTTACTCCAATCGCTGCGATATCAGCAGGAGAAATATGGGAATCACGGATAATCGTTCTGGCTGTTTCTAACTGGGTATTCCAAATATCAAGCGCTCTGTGTTCAACCCAGCCTGGATTAGGATAAATCTGTTCGAATTCTTTGTTCATCGCCCTAACTGGCGTACCATTCTTATCAAAAAGTATCGATCTTGAACTTGTTGTTCCTTGGTCCAATGCTAATATGTACTTTGCCATGTTATTAACCCCCATTATTATATTTATTGCGATAATAGCCCGAATCGATTCAAATCAGCTAATCCAAAGGCACCCCTCCTTCACAAAAATCAATCATTAGAATAAATAAGTAATATGGCAAGCAAATTCGCACGCTGTGATGTAAAACGAAATTTGCATTTTCCCATTTTCTCTTTACATGGCTTTTCTTAGAATTTCCTCCAGCTCCTCATAAGTCAGTTTTATCGGATTTCCTTTCATGCTGCTGGCAACCATGGATTTTTCAATAATCTCAGGAAAATCCTCTTCAATAATGCCAAAAGTACTCAGACTTGGAACCTTCAAATGCTGACACAGCTCCTGAATCCATAGGACGGCATCCCCGGCCTTCGCATCCCGATTGCCAGTCAATATCTCCGCAACCTCATCAAAGCGTTTTAAATAGACGCTGGATGGATCACGTTCACTAAGTGCCTTCACATTGGCTTCAATGGAGAAAGGAAGAAGATCTGCGCATACTACACCATGCGGTATCGGGAACATCCCTCCGATAACACCCGCAAAACCATGGACTGCACCAAGCTTGGCGTTTGCCAGTGCCAGTCCACCGAAAAGACTGGCCAAAGCCATTTCTTCCCTGGCATCAATATCGCTTCCATCATCAAATGCTTTCCTTAATGAACTTGCAGCCCTTTTAAGCCCTTCACGGCAAAATGCATCCGTAATCGGATTGGCAGCACCTGACACAAAGGGTTCAAGTACCTGGGTAAGGGCATCAAGACCTGTGCTTGCCGTAACAGCTGGTGGTACGGTAAGTGTCAGAAGCGGATCCAATATGACCACCTCTGGAAGCATATAAGGACTTCTAAGGCTTACCTTGACCTTGTGCTCGGTAGAACTGATTACAGAATTCTTCGTGACTTCCGCACCAGTTCCGGAGGTTGTTGGTACAGCGATGCAGGGTACCGACGGATTTGAAAGAGAGTAGCCTGATCCAATAACTTCGAGGTAATCAATGATTTCTCCCGGGTTATTTAGCATGGCTGCGATAATCTTTCCGGTATCCATGGCGCTTCCACCACCAAAACCGATGGTCATATCACAGTTAGCTTTTCTAGCCAGCTCCAGACTTTCCTTTATCCCTTCAATGCTTGGTTCTCCCTTAACGCTGACAATTGTTACTTCAAGTCCTTCGTCTTTTAAAAATCCTGCAACCCACTCCGTGACATCTTCCCTATTGCCGGAAGCGAGTAGCACCTTATGGCCGAAGGTCTTCGCAATCTTTCCAATCTGGTTTATTGAACCTCTTTCAAATATAATTCGATTTGCTGTCATAAATTCAAACTTCACTTGGATTCCCCCTTCTCTGATTTAATTCATCTCCGATCCTTATGATTCATCAACAACTTCATTAACCTTCGAGGATTTTTACAAAGACCTGCCTTGTTCTTGGTCCATCAAACTCGCAGAAAAAGATACCCTGGAATCCACCAATCACGAGTTCACCCTCTTCAATGATCAGCTCCATGGAGAAATTGGTCAGGCTTGATTTAATATGTGCTGCCGCATTTCCCTCCTCATGTCCATAGTTGTTTTCAAAGGGAATCAAATGATTCAAGGAGTTTAAGATATCCTTCATGAGGAAAGGGTCGGCAAATTCTGTAATGGTGATTCCAGCAGTCGTATGCGGAACGAACAAGACACAAATTCCAGACTTTACCTCACTTTGTTTGACGAGAGCCTTTACTCCCTCTGTTATTTCAATCATGTCAGTTCTTTCTCTAGAATCCACTTTAATTTTATTCATGATCTACCTCCATCAATATATTTTTGGACAAAAAAACATCCTCATCCAAAATTAAAAACAACCTGATTTTATACTGAAATTGGGATTTAATTTATAAGGTGTAATTCCTATAAAATAGAATATAGGAAGACTTGATTTTCATTTTAAACATTTCATTAATCCTTTGATGCACAAAATTTCTATGACAATTTCATCATATTACTTATCCAGAATTTTCGCGCTATTTAAAGATGTGTAAATTATTAATTTATTATAAACATTCTGTGAAATTAAAATGCCATCCGATCGGATGGCATACAAAATAGCGCCAAAAACAGCCTCTACCCTCATTTATGGCAATTACTGCATTTATTTTGTTTGATCGTTTTTATACCACTTTAAATCACTTCTGATGGTATTCCATATTCATATAAAGATTCCCAAGTTCAAGTTCCTCAATCATCTGCTTAAGCCTTCTTTCTCTTGTCTCTTCATGAACAGCTCGCGTAATCCACCCGATGTAATCATTTTGCTGGTATGGCGGACGGCTGAGATAGGCTTCCATCAGATTCTTTTCTTCAAGAATTTTTTTAACGTCCTCTGGTATCGGATATATTTTTCTTCGAAGCGTAGAAAGATCCCTTTTGATCATGCTTTTCTCCCCCAATTTCTATAGACGGCAAAGCAAATAAACGATGAACCTATGCCACTTAATTCCTAAAGTGCTACGAAGAGTTCAATCATCATTCGGTTATTCCACGATAAACTGACCCATCATTCCATTGTCTTCATGTTCTAAAATATGGCAATGATACATATAGACGCCCTTATGCGTAAATCGCACTTTGATTTTCACTTCTTCTCCAACCGCTACAAAAACCGTATCTTTAAAACCGCTTTCTGCCGTAGATGCCTTCTGACCATTTCTACTTAAAACTTGAAACTGAGTCCCGTGCACATGGAAGGGATGACCTAGCCCCTGCATCATGCCTCCGAAATTCGTAATCGTCCAGATTTCAGTTTCTCCAAGCTTCACGCGCTCATCGATCCTGTCCATATTGAAATATTCTCCATTGATCGTTCCACTGATGCCCATGCTCTGCATGGCGAAGGTTCTCTCCGAAGGATTGCTCCCAAGTGGGATATCTTCTATGGCTGCAAGGGTATCTGGGATCTCACCATAATCGCTTTTCGTATCATCAATGTTAAAGCTTAGAACTTCCCTGCCACTGGCGATTAATGAAAGAGGTTCTTTTGAGGTCCTGAAATCCACAAGGATTTCAGCACGTTCACTTGGGGAGAGAAAGAGGCTTCTCCTCTCCACAGGTTCGCTTAAAAATCCGCCATCAGAAGCAATCTGATAAAAGGTCGCTCCATCACTTAACCTGAACTCGAAATTCTCTGAATTAGAAGCATTTAGAATTCGAAACCTTACAACCCCTTCTACAACATTGAAATATGGAGTTACGGTTCCGTTAACCAGCATCACATTGCCTGGAACGGGTCCCATCATATTCACCTGATAATTAAAGCTCCCATCAGAATTAAAGCTTCTGTCCTGTACGATCAGAGGGATATCGTTAACCCCATAATCATGGGGAATATTTAGCTGATCCGATACTTCATCCTCGATATAAATGAGACCCGACAATCCCTGATAGACCTGATTCGAAGTTGTCTCCATAAGATGAGGATGATACCAAAGCGTCGCGGCGTTCTGGTCAACAACAAATTCAGGTGTCCAGGTTTCGCCTGGCTTTATCCCCTGGTGAGGACCTCCATCATCATCCCCGTCAACAATCAGTCCATGCCAATGGAGGGTTGTTGAAACACCTAGACTATTTTTTAGCGTTATTCTTACCTGCTCCCCTTTTCTCATTTTGATCACAGGTCCGAGGTAGCTTCCGTTATAACCATAAGTATTTGTCTTTTTATTCTCAAAAAAGATACTCTGTCCGTTCATCGCTTCGAGGACATACTCCGATGCCTTAGGATCCGCATTCTGGTCTTCGAGGATCTCAGGGATTTTAAGTTCAGAACCAAAAGCCGGAGGATTATCGGGAACTTTACCATTTTCGCCTTTAAACATGTTCATCGCCAAAATAACCAGGAAAGAGCCCGTAATAATGATGAGCGCGACTAAAACCAAGATCAGTGCTGCCCTATTGTCCCTTTTAGCCATATCCTTTCCTCTCCTTAGTGAAATAAAGAATTAAGTGCTTGATTCCCTTAATTCAATTATAACCCTCATCCCTTCTTCGGATGCTTTCTCTTCATCTTGTTTCAAGAAAAATAACAAAACCGACACAATCAACTTTTTAGCGTTCTGTGAAGTGTTAAACTGGAATGCAAAGGTTTGTCATGTTAAAATGAAAGATAAGGAACATCAGTTTTCTAATGAAATCTAGCGGGGGGAGATGGAGATATGGCAAAAACAATTTTTCTTGTGGATATGAACGCCTTTTTCATCACCTGCGAGATGCTTAGACATCCAGAGCTTAGAGGAAGGCCTGCAGCTGTTGCAGGCGATCCTAAAAGAAGATCCGGTATTATCCTTGCTTCAAATTATGAAGCCCGTGCGTTTGGCGTAAAGACGACCATGACGATAAACGAGGCGCTTAAGCGCTGCCCGGATATGCTGCTCATCCCACCCGACCATACCTATTATGAGGAAACCTCAGAGAAGGTAATGGAATTTCTTTCCCATTTTTCTCCGATTATCGAGCAAAACAGCATCGATGAAGCGTGGCTCGATATGACAGGAACCGAAGGTTTATTTGGTTCACCGCTAAACGCCGCGAAAAAGATCATGGAAGAATTGAAGGAAACCCTTGGTCTTTGGTGCTCTATTGGCATTGCAGAAAATAAGTTCCTCGCCAAGATGGCTTCTGAGATGAAGAAACCGCTGGGAATCACGTGGCTTAAGAAAGAAGATATAAAAGCCAAATTAGGACCGCTTCCTGTTGGCGCCATGTATGGGGTGGGTAAACGGACCACAGAAGAATTAAACAAGATGGGTATTAAGACCATCCATGACTTATCCTTAATCAGTGCTGAAAAACTGCAGAAAAAATTCGGAAAAGTTGGATTCACCATGCATCTTCATGCCAATGGCATAGACAACGAATCCCTGATTCCAAGGATTGAAGATGATATCAAGTCCATTGGAAAATCCGTCACCCTTCCCGAAGATCTGAGTGATTTTGATCGGGCGAAAGAAATCCTATTAAGGCTGTCTGATGAAATTTCAATCCGGGCAAGGAAACGGAAGAAAAAAGGACATACCGTCCAAATCACGATAAAATACAAGGACTTCACGTCCATCACCAGGCAGGCAGCCATTCAGGAAACAGATCTTCCTAAAAGAATCTATCATGCAGGGATTGATCTCCTCGAGAGAAACTGGGACAAGAAAAAGCCCGTAAGGCTGCTTGGAATCACTTTGACGGATTTTGAGAAGAAAAATTCAGGTGAGCAGCTTTCCATCTTCTCCCTGACTGAGGATTCTCCACTGATCGAGAATGAACGGGAAGAAAAGCTCCAGGATGTCATCGATTCAATTCGTGACAAATTCGGGAAGAATAAGGTCTCCTGGGGAACCTTCCTTCCAAAAGGGAATCTTCCCATACTGGAAGAACCAGAACCAGAAGATGGATGGAAAAAATAGGACTACATGAAAATAATAAAGAGCCTAGGCATATCGTGAGGATACGCTTAGGCTCTACTTATTCACTGAACGATTCAATTCTCTCTTATTTGGCTTTTTTAGGTTCCTGCTTATTCATCGTACAGCATTCTAGTTTTTCGCCACCGTACATTTCATTGTTTGACTTTGCCAGTCGCTCTATAAATTTCTTAAACCACTTGATCATCTAAATTCCCTCCTCGTTCCAGGTCAGTTCAATATTTGTCACAAATTCTCCCTTTATTATATCATACCACCAGACATTATGTGGTGAACAAATCTTGCTTCATGAACTCCCGAGCCCGTTCGATAATATCAGTTCCTCCGACAGCAAGTACGGTATCACCTTTGTTAAACTCCATATAAGGACCCGGTGACAGGATGACTTCTTGACCTCTCCTGATTCCAATGATTGTCGCCCCAGTTTTTTGCCAGAATTTACTCTCCTCGACGGTCTTTCCAATCAGATGAGAATAGTCTTCGATTTTAATCTCTACGGGTGTCAGCGGATTTGTATTCTTTAGGCGATTAGAATAATCGATGATTTTCTCAATAGTGTCCATGATTTCATCTTCAATCTCTTTCTTTTTCTCCGTGAGTTCAATCACCTTTTCCTTTAACGAAGCAATAGAATCCGTGCTTTGATAACTCTCGATATAAAGCTGGGCGTTCTTCATGGAAATGATGGTTACCCCACTGCCACCGGACGCTTTTACCACACTCATATCCTCAAGGAGGATAATCGCTCGTCTAATGGTCTCTGGTGAAACATGATATTCACCAGCAAGCGTAGACCTTCCGTATATTTTACTGCCTTCCTTGAACTGCCCGTTTACAATACGCGAAGCGATATCAAGTGAAATCTGTTTATATCTGGGTTCTCTGATTTTAACTTCTTTATTCATCAATTTTCTCCATCAGTTTAATGAAACCATTATACCACGACCATACATTTTAGTACTCCGTTTAAGCATCTTTCCCTACTCAAAGAAACCCAGAATGAATACACCACTCATCACGAGGAATACAATCACATACTGCTTCATGGATAGTTTTTCCTTGAGGAAAATCCTTCCAAGCAGAACGGATACGATACTGTAACTTGCAATCATTGGTGCTACAACCACCGAATTTGTATCCAGTGCATAGACATAGAAAAACTGGCCAGCGGTTTCAAAGATTGCAGCTAATGCCTTATCCTTTTCAGAGAAAATCTTGAACGACTCCTTTCTAATCACAACAATATAGAGAAGTGCAAAGATTCCGCAGAGAAGAAACGTCAATTCATAGGAGATCAGCGCTTCTTCGGGGCTCATGAGATTGCTGAGATAGACATCATCAAGGAAAGTGCCAAGTGCGTCGACCACAGCATAGAGGATTGGAAAAATCAGTGCCAGAGCACCTAACTTATATTTTCGATCGATCATAAGTTTATTTTCTCGCATCTCGTTTCGCGCAAGATTTCGTTCAACCACTGCAATAGCAATCAAACCAAAGGTAATGAGGGATACAGCGAAAAGCTGCCAATTGTTCATGGTTTTACCTAGAACGATGAATGCCAGAATTCCAGCAATGGCCCCAGAGGTATTGCTTACCGGTGAATTGATTGAAACTTCGAGATACCTTAGCCCAACGTAGCCTAAAGCCATGGACAGGATATACATGGAAGAAACCGGGAGATACTTTAAGATGTTAATGGGATCAAAGGCCCAATCCATCTTATTAAGTTCGAACATCGCCTGTATACCCATGACCAGCCCCACCATGACGATGATCCTCAAGTGACTGTGCTTGTCTTTAGGATCTGTACCCTTCTTATAAAAAATATCCGCGATTCCCCAAAACAAAATGGTTAGAATTGCGGAAGTATACCATGAAAAAATCATATAAATCCTCCTGTAAATAATCATTATCGTCTCGACATCCATCAAAATTACAGACTTCTATAGCTTTGATTTTGACATCTTCTGATATTATACATGAAAATTCACTTTTTGAAGGATTTTATTGTGAAAAAAGTGAATAAGTTTTATACCGATGATAAAAGCAGGATTCATCCCTTTGAATCCTGCTTTCTAAGTTTTCTCTAAATGAATGCCTATTACTTCACGGATTTAGTGAATATTTCACTCCATGCCGGGCTGAATCCCGCATGGATGGCTACATTCTTCGAGATGATATGCGATGGTGCAGTGCCATAAAATGGAACAGCTCCTCTTCTTAACACTTCGTCTTTCATCGCCTTCGTGAGCATCGAGGCAATACCTTTCCCCCGATACTTATCGATCACATCGATTCCAATCTGCCATAGCCTTTCCCCATCTCTGCTGGCACCAGCCATCCCCATGATTTCTTTTCCATCATAGGCAGCCACGCCAAGAATATCCGGGTGACTTTCATGAAAAGCAAAGGCCTCCTGAAACCTTGTATCGTTTCTAAACTGAAGGATTTCCTCTTCTTCAAACCACCTTAATGGAAGAGGATAATCTGTATTCTTTCGCCTTAAATCCGGAAGAAAACCTTCATGTAAATCCTCAATACCATGACCATAACGAGCAAGCTCCTGATCGAGGGATTTCATAAACTCGTATTCCATTAACCAGCAGGGATCTTTCCTAAGGATATTCTCTTTGGCCCAAGGAAGAAACTGCTCATCACAACTGACGAGTGCTTTACCCGGGAGACAGATCATCTTGAAGAATGCCCCATCACTTTCATAGATTCGTCTGCCCTCATTGAGTTTATTTGGGGAAATGATATTCCCGTCACCTTCAATCTGTTCTATGGTGCAATTGTAATCCAGTGCAAGCTGTTTACTTAGCAACTGAGCAATTTTATTCTGATCTTTAATCATAGGTCATCACATCCGATCGCTTCTAAATTTTGCTTCTTCTACGAGAAATGATTTAAGTTTCTCGTTCATCTCTTCTTTACTGATTTTATCACTTTCTATGACCAGGTCGTGCTTAACCTCAGAAAATAACCCTGCCTTTCTTTCTAACATTTTTTCCACAGCAGGGTTCACATGACCATGCATCCTTTCTTTGAAACGTTCCTTGATGACATTGATGTCTGCAGTGAAGAGAATCCTTAAGGCATCTTCAGGGACTAATAGCAAATCCTCTTTCTCACTAACCACAAAAATGACCATTTCAGTCTCGTTAACCTGGCTTTCGAGTAAACGTCTAAAAGCCTTTTTGGCTTCCTCTTCATTCTTTGCAAGCTTCAGGTAATCTTTCCCCGTAAATATTTTCGCACCGGTTTCCATCTGGATCTCGTCTGCAGCAGCAGACTTCCCTGTGCAACTTTCCCCAATAAAACAAATAACCATTATTATGCCCTCCAAAAACAATCGTTAGGTATATCTTAATACATCTTAGCAAAATAGTTAATCCCTATTTGCATAGTTAAATAATCTCATTGAAAATTTTACAGATATATTATTTCCAATGTCAGCTATTAATATTTGTTTGTTTCTCAAAATATCATATATAATATAGGGAGAGAAATTATTATGATATAGAGAGAAGGCGATTATGTGACTAGATTAATTGTAGATAGTACGTGCGATATGAATGATGAAATTAAAAACCGTTATGATTTTGACATCATCCCTTTATCCATTATTTTGGATGATCAGGCATACCTCGACGGTGTAGAGATTGATACGGCTAAAGTTTATGCGTATATGAAAAATGGCGGGATACCGAAAACCTCTCAAATTAGTTATGCCTCGCTCATCAGTGTTTTAGACAAATGTGTAGAGAACAAAGAAGACTTCATCTATCTTACCTTCTCCTCAAAAATGTCTGGAACTTATAATTTGGCCTATGGTGTCATACAAGAATATAAAGAAAAATATCCAGAGATCAATATGGAAATCATAGACTCCGAGGGAGGCTCAGGAGGAGCATCGCTCATCGCCATACAAACCCTTCGCATGATGGAGAAGAATATTCCATTTGAAAATCTTGTAAAAAATATCAACTTTATGAAAGAACATATTCATTATCATTTCACTCTTCCAAACATTGAATGGCTGGCTAAAGGTGGTCGGGTTAATAAAGGTGTAGGCTATATCGGAGACAAGCTCGATATCAAGCCATATCTTACCGTCATCGATGGTAAGATAGAACTTCAAAAAGTGATGATCGGACGAAAAAAATCGTTGAAAACTTTGGTCGATGATACCCTTGCCTATGTTAGGGATTTCAAAAATCAGCTCATTATCATCAGCCATGCTGATGATTTCGCCGCTGCAAACAGCGTAGAGGAAAAGCTCAAAAAAGCACTCCCCGATAGCGAAGTCCTGATCATCAGCATCGGTTCGGTCCTAGGTGTCCATATCGGTCTTGGTGGAATAGGCGTTTTTGCCCTTGATCATAGATTTGAGGGTTATCAGTTTGAATAGCATTAGTCTGAACTAATTTTAATGCCTGAGCTGCAAGGATGAATTCTTGCAGCTCAGGCATTATTTTGTCTTTATTGATAAAGCATATCAATTTTATCCTTGTTTAAAATTTGATTGATTAATTCTACAGTCTTATCTAAACCATTTTCTGTTTGAATTTTGCGTGATAATAATGTAGCGGAATGACTAAAGTGCTCGTAATGATGATTAACACAACTTATGGCTTCGATTAATGTATCCTCAGTTAGGTCCTTGCGAGGGATCGGTTGAGGCCCTAATTCCAGTTCAAACACCCTATTTCCCCAATAAAATTGATCTGTGATATGCGGGATAACGATTTGTGGAATTCCTGAATAAATAGCAGTGGCCGTTGTGCTCATCCCCCCATGGTGAATAATACAATATCCCTGTTTGAATAGCCAGGCATGGGGCAGACTGCCCACTGCTATGATATTTTCACCTAACTTATAGTTTTCTAAAGTTTTGTTGAAGCCTTGAATGATTGCTCTCTTCTTCGACTTATTAATCGAATTGATGATGATATCCAGTTTCGCCTTGTCTTCTTTACTTTCAAAACCCATAGCACCAAGACTGACTATTAGAGGAGATGAGCCATGACGAAGGAATTCACTTAGTTTCGCTGACGGGATATACTCTTTTTCTTCTTCTACAAGCCAATAACCAACAACCTTATTTTTCTCTTCCCAAAATTCATTAAAAGGATAAACTAATGGACTAATGGGCACGACATTGAGTAAAGGTGACATAAGTTCATCAAATGAATTTATTTTATTTAGTCCATGAATCCGTCTCAGTTTATTATATGGCCCGACCATGAAGGGATTGATGAATCTCCCCATTACTCGATCTGAAAAAGACTTGATCTTACTTTTTTTCATCAGCTTCTTTGGTATCGCATCAGGTTGCAATGTAACACTAATATAGGGAATTCTACACGCTTCAGCCTCTGTTGCACCGATGTTGCTATGGGAGGCGATAACCAAATCCACCTCCGAACAAAGTTTTTTGATTTCATGCGTGGAGTCTTCAATGATCTTAAAAACGAACTTCATTGTTCTAACCATTCCGAGTATCCAGTTCTTGGAGTTTCCTCGTATTTTGGCTGTTTCATACTCGATATCGATATTGGGCCCAATAGGCATAAAATTGATCTTATAGTTTTGAACAAGGCTTTTCCAGCAAGGATGAGTGGCAATTATTGGTTCAAAACCCGAAGAATTCAATTTCATTGCTAGTGCAATGTAAGGCTGTACATCGCCTCTGGTTCCCATTGTAGGATTAAAATCCTCATCATATTTCCTCCATAAAACCAGTTTAATCAGTACAAATTATTTTATCGCAAGTTTATCCAAAAATTCAAAAACGAAATCTTACCATGCATTCCTCTTTCAGGCGGCTATGAGGTCATTAACTCCTATAGCAACAATCCCTCAGACCAATCAGGCTCTTATAAGAATTTAAATCAAAGGATGACGTTTATAGTCTCCACCAGCTGGAATCCCCGAACGTATATCTTTCAAATCCATTCCGCTCTAATATTCGCTGTGAAGCATAACCGTCGAGATCCGTTTCCGCAATAATCTGCTTCACATTTTCCTGTTCCAATCCCCATCTACACATTTCTTTTACCGCTTCCGTCATATAGCCATGATGTTCAAAATCTTCGCCAAGACCATAACCAATTTCAATTTCTCCACTTTGATTGGGCATTCCTTTAAATGCAGCTGACCCTACTGCGATCCTATTCAATTTGCAAATGATAAGCCAAGAGGTATAGTACAAATAATTTGTCTCATCATGCGTGATCGCTTCAATTTGCTCAATGAGATGATCAAGGATGAAATCAACAACCGGTTGGCCTTTGTAGGAACAATTCAGTTCTTTTTCGAACGCCTTCATCTCATTAACCCATAATTTTAATTGGATTAGGCTTAAAGGCACAAGTTCTAATCTTTCTGTTTCTTTAATCATGATGACCTCCACGATAAATTGTTAGCGGGTTACAATTTTGTTCTTTCCTAATCATGTTTTCATCATGGCCATAAATTTATAAGTCAAACTCATCAGGAAATTTTACAGTACCCTGTACTTTAGATAATGAATCAGGGATAAGTTCAATGGCCATGAAAGCCTCATCCGGCGCTGTAAAAGGAGCATTGATCTTGAAATCTGACGCTTTTCTAAATCCGAATCTTGGATAATAGGAAGGATGCCCAAGAAGAATCACAGAAGTATAGCCTAGCTCCGTGCATCTCTTCAGACCTTCCTCCATGAGAAGCTGCCCGACACCCGTGCGCTGATACTCAGGCAACACAGATAATGGCGCAAGGCAAAGAGAAGAAAAAACTTTGTTTCCGTGAACGATTTCCAGCTTGGTGAAGAGAATGTGACCGATGATTTTCCCATTAGCTGTCGCTACAAGCGATAATTCCTTGATGAAGGCACTACTTTTTCTAAGCCTTGAGACAAGCAAATGCTCCGTATGGTCGGCATGCTCGGCTTGTTCAAATGCTTTCTTCACGACATCTTCGGTTTCCTTGTAGTCCCGTGGAACCTCCTGCCTGACAATAATTTCCATAATCTACCTCCTGATTGAAATGTAATGTATTAACATACATCTATTAAATCAATTCTATACCATATCATGTTTTAAATAAATCCCTTGTCTTGTCACATGACAAGTTAAATTTTATCGATAGTATTTTATAAATCAGGATATCTCGATATGATATACAATCATGTCCATAACATGTTAGGATAGAAGAAAATACGTTTCATAAGGAAAAAGCTAATGATAAACAATGAAAAATCCGGAAAAATCCTCACGATAAAATTCGCCTTGCTTCAAGGCTCATATTGGATGTCCTTTTGTGCAATCTACAATTTTGCAACCGTCTTTCTTCTCTCCAAGAGTTTCTCTTCAAAAGAAGTCGGCGTTATGCTCGCTGCAATCAATATCTTTGCAGCAGTCCTTCAACCTCTTGTTGCGAATTTTGCCGATCAAACCAATCGGATTTCCTTAAAGAATTTGGTTGCGCTGATTGTCCTCGTAATCCTGTCCATTACAATCTTCCTTCCAGCAGCATCAAATCTCATGCTCGCGACGGGCATTCTCTTCTTTCTCATTTGCACGCTGATGGTGACCATACAGCCTTTGATCAACTCACTGGGTATGGAGTATATGGGTAAAGGGATTCATGTAGACTTTGGAATGGCAAGAAGTATGGGCTCTCTTTCCTATGCTGTTACCTCCTTTGTCCTCGGTAATCTCATTGAAAAGAATGGAACGGGGATTCTCCCCTATTCCTATATTTTCATTTTTGTCTTGATCCTGATTTTCACCTTAACCTTTAAGCTAACTAAAGTAAACGAAGTTACAATTCCACATCATAGCAAGACCTTAGCGTCATATGCAGAAAGTATAGAAGTGGCTGAGATGATCACTGATTCCAGTTCTTCCGGATTTGTAGCTTATTTCAAAAAATATAAGCGATTCGGTTTTTATCTCATCGGACTTGTTTTTCTTTTCACCTGCTTCAACCTTATCAACATCTACATGATCAAGATCATTGAAAATGTCGGTGGAAATAAAGCTGATTTAGGAACCGCGATCGCACTCGCAGCAATCCTAGAGCTCCCTGTCATGTTTTTCTTTTCAAAACTTCTGAAAAAATTCAACAACACGACGCTGCTTAAAATATCTGTCGTTGTTCTCACCATAAAAGCCATCGCCACTTTATTTGCGAAACGCATAGGTATGATTTACTTGGCTCAGGGTTTCCAGCTCTTATCCTATGCGATCTTCATTCCTGCATCAATCCATTACGTCAGCCAGGTGATGGATACGAAAGACAGGATCAAGGGACAGGCATTCACCAGTGTCACCATGACCCTTGGCGGGGTTACCGGAAGTCTCCTCGGTGGATGGCTACTTGGCGCAACTTCTATTTACAATATGCTTTTCCTAGGTACGATCCTCTCCTTAATCGGTAGTATCATTGCATATTTCTCCATCGAAAATATTGGAATAAAAAGCCGCCAATAAAATGTGTGGCTTATCCTATTTTTACTGGAAAGGTCACATTAATGTTTCGACTTTCTCATTTTTTTAAAATTTCTATCCACAAGCGGATTCAACCTCCTCTATAACCTTCTTCTTTGAGTTTTAAGCTGATTTCTATTTACATTTGGATTCGTATACCTTTTTAATTAGAAAGCCTTAGAACCTCTTTTAGGCTGTTTTAAACCGACAGGCACCATCTGGAATTCTATAGGTTCTAAACAGCGCTTTTATTGCATTTACACGCAAAAAAAGGACCTCTCCGAAAAGAAGTCCTTTTTTTATTGCTTTTAACCTACGTTATGCGTTTTAGGTTCGATTTTCTTCGTCATTAGCGTTTCTTCTTCGCCTCTCTTTTTAGCTTCCATGATCTCAATCGTTCGATGGCAAGCAGAGAAATGCTCTGGAACAACTTCTAATAATTGTGGCGTTTCTTTATGACATCTGTCGATGGCATAGGAACAACGCTCAACAAATCTGCATCCTTCTTTAGGATTTATTGGTGAAGGAACATCTCCGGAAAGAAGTATTCTTTGCTTCGCCTTTTGAATCTCAGGATCAGGAATTGGAATTGCGGATAAAAGCGCCTTGGTATAGGGATGGAGTGGATTTTCAAAGATATTCTCTGTGCTTGAACGTTCCATGATATGTCCAAGGTACATGACTGCAACCTTATCGGAAATATATCTAACCATAGAAAGGTCATGGGCAATGAAAAGATAGGTCAGTCCAAGTTTTTCCTGCAAGCTCTTTAAAAGGTTGATAACCTGAGCCTGAATGGAAACGTCAAGCGCTGAAATAGGTTCGTCGCAGACGATAAACTTTGGATTCAAGGCTAATGCCCTGGCAATCCCGATTCTTTGCCTCTGTCCACCAGAGAATTCATGTGGGAATCTGTTGGCATGTTCATCATTGAGTCCAACAAGTTCCAATAGTTCGATTACCCTGTCATATCTTTCTTTTGGTGACTTATAAGCGTTATGGATATCCAGCGGTTCAGCTACAATATCAAGAACGGTCATTCTTGGATTTAGTGATGCATAAGGATCCTGGAAAATCATCTGGAAATTCCTTCTCATGCTATGAAGTTCATTTTTAGAAAGCTTATAGACATCCTTGCCGTTGAAGAACATTTCTCCTTCAGTAGGCTCGTAAATTCTTACGATGGTTCTGCCAGCAGTGGATTTACCACAACCGGATTCGCCAACCAGTCCGTAGGTTTCGCCTTCATTGATATCAAGGCTGATGTTATCTACGGCTGCAAGGGTTCCGCCTTTAACCGAAAAATATTTCTTCAGGTTCCTAATTGATATTAAAGGTTTCTCCATTATGACTCCTCCTTATCAGTAACCATGGTGTGATTAAGCCAGCATCTTGATTTATGGTCACCAGGCAGTATTGTAATTCCAGGCATGTTATCCTTACAGATAACCATGGCCTCTGTGCATCTGTCAAAGAAAGGACATCCAGTTGGAGGGATATAAAGATCCGGTGGTGTGCCATCAATACTGCTTAGAGGCTTGTCCTTATCCATATCAAGTCTTGGGATGGATTCGAGCAGTCTCTTCGTATAAGGATGGTTTGTCTCATAGAAAATCCTGTCAGTTGTTCCCTCTTCAACAATCTGTCCGGCATACATGACAGCTATTCTGTCTGCAATATCCGCAACAACACCCAGGTCATGCGTGATGATGATGATGGAGGTATCAAACTGATTCTGAAGATCTTTCATGAGATCGAGGATCTGCGCCTGAACAGTTACGTCCAGAGCCGTTGTTGGTTCATCAGCGATAAGTAGTTTTGGTCTACAAACCATTGCCAAAGCAATCATAACTCTCTGTCTCATTCCGCCTGAAAACTCATGAGGGTATTGGTTAACTCTCTTTTCAGGTTGTGGAACAGAAACAAATTCAAGCATTTGAATCGCTTTCTTCTTGGCTTCCTCACGGGTGATGTTTGTATGCTTAATCAGGCCTTCAACAATCTGGTCTCCAATTTTCATAGTTGGGTTAAGACTTGTCATCGGATCCTGGAAAATCATACTGATTTCATTTCCCCTGATTTGTTCCATTTCTTTATTGGTTTTATCTAATATGCTCTTGCCATCAAATATGATGGATCCATCCTTATAAAAGGCTGGAGGTTCAGGAAGAAGTTTCATGATCCCGTTTGCGGTAACTGATTTTCCACAACCTGATTCACCAACGATAGCAAGCGTCTTTTTTCTTTCCACATTAAAATCAATTCCTCTAACCGCTTCGACTTCGCCGAAGAACGTCTTAAAAGAAATCTTTAAATTTTTGACTTCTAATATATTGCTCATAATTTCTCCTACTTTCTCAGTCTTGGATCAAGAGAATCCCTAACGCCGTCACCCAATACATTGAATGCGAACATGATCATCGAAATGAAGATCGAAGGGATGATGATCTGATAGAAGTTACCTACAGGAAGTCCTGCAAGCCCTGCATTGGCAAGATTACCTAAACTTGCCTTTGGTTGCTGGAGTCCTAGTCCTAGGAATCCAAGCGTAGCTTCAGCAAATATTGATCTTGGGATAGTCAGGGTCAAGTTGACCAGGATTGGTCCCAAGGTATTTGGCAGAATATGCTTACGCAGTATCCAACCATTGGATGCACCAAGTGAACCTGCTGCCATGGAATATTCGCTTTCTTTTAGCTGAAGTACCTGTCCACGGACGAGGATTGCCATTGGCACCCATCCGGTGATGGTCATCGCGACGATCAAGATAATCAGACTAGTACCTTGTCCTGATGTTGAAAATACAACAGACAAGAGAATAACAACAAGCATATAAGGAACTGAGTATATTACCTCAGCGACTCTCATCATGAATGCATCAACATTTCTTGAAGCCATTCCAGCGATTCCGCCATAGATTACTCCAATGGCAAGATCTAGAAAAGCAGCTGAAAAGCCGATAATCAAGGAGTACATCGTTCCCTGCCAGGTTCTGGTGAAGAGGTCACGACCTAAATCGTCTGTTCCAAACCAATGTGTGGCGTTAGGGTGAACGTTAATTGCGTCGTAATTTTGCTCAAAGTACTTATAGCCATTAATCCCGAATCCGAAGATTGTTCCGATAGCTGCGATGATTATAATCGTCAAACCTACCATGGCAAGCTTATTCTGTTTTAATCTTCTCCATACATCAGCCCAATACTTGATACTGGGTCTTCTGATCTTTTCCATGTTTTTCTGTTCATGAGTAGCGGGCTTAAACATATCTTTTGTTAATTTAGATCCTTCCATCTTATGACTCCTCCATTAATTTAATTCTTGGGTCTATTGCCATATAGGCTAGATCCACTAAAAGGAGTGCAACAACTAGAATTACTGCATAGAATACAGTAGTTCCCATAATAAGCGGATAATCTCTGTCTGTAATTGACTTAACAAAGAAGTAACCTAGACCTGGGATACCAAAAATCTTCTCGATAACAAAGCTACCAACCAAAATATTGGAAACAATTGTACCCAATGAAGATACTACAGGTAAAACTGCATTTCTAACTGCATGCTTAATGATGACAGTAGATTGCTTTAGTCCTTTAGATTTTGCGGTCTTGATGTAATCCTGATTGAGTATCTCAAGCATACTTGAACGCATTAATCTTGCCATTGTAGCCAGTGGCATCATGGCGATGGCCATACTTGGCAGGATTGTATGAGCAAATGTCCCCCATCCTCCGATGGGCAATCCCGGAATATTTCTCGCCAAGAATTGAATAAATAAAGTTCCCATAACAAAACTAGGGACAGATATTCCGACAATTGCGATAACCATCGATAAGTAATCTGGCCATTTATTTTGATATAATGCGGCAATTACGCCAAGTAATGGTCCAATGATGACTGCAATGAGCAGACCTTGAGCACCAATAGTAGCTGAGACAGGAAAGCCTCTCTCGATCATATCATTGACGGTCTCAGTTCTGGACTTCATTGAATCGCCAAAATCTCCCTTGACAATATTGCCAAGGTAAATCGTATACTGCTCAGCTAGTGGCTTATCCAAGCCATATTTCTTTTGCAGGTTTTCATAAATTACTGCCGGCATTTTCCCTTCTTTTCTAAAAGGATTACCTGGAACAGAATGCATGAGTACGAATGTGATTGTGACTATTGTCCATACGGTAATTACTGCCATGACAATCCGCTTAAACAGATATTTCCTCATGTAAATCTCCCTTTCTCTTTCATAAGTAAATCGAGGATATTATTAAACACCCTCGATTACTTAACCTAGTTAACAATACGAATACTTTCTTTAGTGATCCTTATTTGTTGATGTCAGCGAATGTCATTACTGGATAGTTGATTAGTGGCTTGTAGATTCCAGTAACATATGACTTCTGAACGTAAGGCTGTGTATAGAAGTATACTGGTGCAACCGGCATATTTTCCATTAGCAGCTTTTCAGCATTTCTCATTGCTTCGAACCTTACAGCAGGATCAACGCTATCTTTAGCAGTATCGATAAACTTATCGTATTCTGCATTGCTGAACTTAGCATCATTAAAGCTTGAAGTGCTATACCAAAGGTCTACGAATGTCATTGGATCCATGTAGTCACCAATCCATCCTGCTCTTGATATTGCATAGTCTCCAGCCTTTTCTCTGTCAAGCTTAACCTGGAAATCTACGTTTTCAAGTTTAACATCAACACCAAGTGCTGTTCTCCACATTTCCTGAACTGCCTGAGCAATCTTCTGATGTGCTTCGCTTGTGTTATAGAGGATTGTAAAATTCTGAGCATTGAACTGTTCAAGTGTCATGCCTGATTCTGCAAGTCCTTCAAGGAACATTGTCTTTGCAGCTGCAGCGTCTTCTTTAACAAGATTGCCAACTGCATCTCTGTAGTCTTTCTTATTTTCATCTAACATTCCAAATGGAACAACGCCTTCTGCAGGAATCTGTCCACCCTGTGTAATCTTGGAAGTAATGGTTTCTCTATCGATTGAAAGTGAAAGACCTGTTCTAACCTTAACATTGTCAAAAGGTTTTGTTTTGCTGTTAAAGTTGTAGTAATATGTTCCAACCTGTCCGCCAAGAACTAATTCTTTGCTCTTGCTTGCAGTAAGTTGTGCGGTAACAGCTGCAGGTACTGTAGCTAAGAAATCAAATTCTCCGCCATCATATTTCTGCCAAGCTGTGTTTTCATCATCAAGAATTGCAAATTCGATTCCGTCAAGTTTAACCTTGTCAGCATCATACCAGTCAGCATTCTTCTCAAGAACGATCTTTGAACTATGTTCCCAAGCTTTCAGCTTGAAAGGACCATTGCTTACATGTGTTGATGCATCTTTAGCCCAATCTGGGTTTGCTTCAACAACTTTCTTGTCTACTGGATAGTAGGTATAGAAAGCGGTAAGTTCGATGAAATAACCTGTAGGATTTTCAAGAACAACTTCAAGTGTCTTGTCATCCAATGCCTTTACACCGACATCTTCAACTTTACCAGTACCACTGTTGTATGCTTCTCCACCCTTAAGGTAGTAAAGCTGATAAGCATAATCTGCTGCGGTTTCTGGAGCAAGAGCTCTCTTCCATGCAAATTCGAAATCGTTAGCGGTAACTGGGTCACCGTTTGACCACTTCATGCCATCTCTAAGTGTAAATGTATAAGTTACCTTATCATCTGCAAGCTTATAAGACGCAGCTGCTCCTGGTACGATTGTACCGTCTTCAGCGTAAGCCATTAGTCCTACAAATGTATGCTGTAGAACCCATGACTCATGTGTGCCTTGAGCTAAAGCAGGATCTAAGGAACCTGGTTCGCTTGTATTATTTGTTCGAAGGATTTTTGGTTCTGCTGTTGTTGTTGGAGCCTTTGGTGAACATGCTGTCAGTACAAAGGAGAATGCCAAGAACAAACTTGCAAGTACGAATAGTTTTTTCTTCATTATGATTTTCCCTCCCTATGTTTTGTAGTAGCCTTTGGATTATTCTAATTTCGAGTTAAAATAATCAATTTCCGATAAAACCAGCAAAAATCAAATAATAAACTCAAGGGTGATACAATAATCGAATTCTCAAGTTAAAGGACTTAATCATTGCATTTCTTAACTTTCTTGTTCGAAATTTGCTTATTTATTTGATAATTATATCCCATATTCAAAATTTGTCAATATATAGTCTTTAATTTCAACTCAATTAGTTAACATTTTACATGTTTATTTTTCGGTTGAATACAGTATAAAAAATATGTCCTCCTGAGAAAAACTTTCTCATAAAATCTATTTTCAATTATTCATAATTTGAAATTGGGTTCATTTTTTTGAAAATACAGACAATTAAAATGCTATTTTTCATGTTTTCTCTTTCTTTTATTTGTGAAAATTTTATATATGCTTTGCGTAAACGTTTATTCCACTTCAAATGAATATAGAGTAAAAATTCGATTTTGCAAGTATGAACAGGATTAGATTCATAAGCAGGAAATAGTTTATAAATTCATGAAAAGCGACTTTTATCTTTCATTATAATAGCGTCTATTTTAGATGCTAAAACAACATGATTAGGTTTACATGATGAGGTGAATATTTAATCAAAAAAAGAGAATGTTGAAATAATAAAAATGAGAAAGTCCACACTTCCTCATTTTTTATCATTTATTTACGCTATTCTGTTATTATTTTCGTTGGTCTACATATTCTCTTCATCCACTTCAATAATTTCTGGAATGAGGATGGTAAACTTTGTTCCTTTACCAGGTTCTGATTCTAAATCGATTGTACCATTGAAAGATAGTACAATATGCTTAACGATGGCAAGTCCAAGACCTGTTCCACCCATTACCCTGTCTCTTGATTTGTCTACCCTATAAAACCGCTCATAGATTCTATCTAAATGTTTTTTAGGAATTCCTATTCCAGAATCCTGTACAACAATCCTTAACTTGTCCTCTATCTTATCCAGGACAATCTTTACTTCTCCACCATCCTTTGTATATTTGATGGCATTATCGACGAGGTTAATGATCATCTGCTTGAAGTTGTCCTTATCCCCGTAAGTATGAAGATTACCACTTGAAGTGAGAGAAAACTTAATGTTCTTCGATTCTGCCTTAGGTGCAAGCATATGATAGATTTTATCTGTTTCGCTGCTGATATCAAGAAACTCGATCTTTGCAGATTTTGTCTGTTCAATAGTCGATAAGGTTAGAATATCATTGATTAGCCTTGTCAGTCTTTCGCTTTCTTCATTAATGATATCTAGAAATTTTATTCTGGTTTCTTCATCTTCAACATATTTCAGGGTTTCAGAAAAACCTTTGATTGAAGTCAGCGGCGTCTTCAGTTCATGGGAAACATTGGCGACAAACTGGCTTCTCATCTTTTCCAGTTTCTTTAAGTCGGTGATATCTTCCAAAACAACAACAGTTCCGACCTTAGCGACGCGATCCCCATGGATTTCAGCTGACTTGACTCTGATATCTTTGACCATCGGCTTTTCGATTCTCACTTCTATAGCCTCTTCTTCTGATTCTACAGTAAACATGATATCTCGAAGTTCTTTGATGTCATAGACATTCTTTCCAATGATATCCCCTTGAATTCCAAAGAGTACCTTACAAAAAGGATTGATGATAATAATCTTATTATGGTTGTCAAAAGCAAAAACACCAGAATTCATACTTTTTAAAATCGCTTCAAGTCGGTTTTGTTTTTCTTCATTGTCGAGGAACGTATTTTCAAGCTTTTCAGCCATGTTGTTAAAATTCGTTCCAAGCTTGTTGAATTCAGGTTCTTTCCGGATAAGGACTCGCCTCGAGTATTCACCGCTTGCGACTCTTTCCGTCGCGTATGACATTTCTGTGATAGGTTCCAGAAGGTAATTTGATATCCTTAATGCAACGAGATACGAAACTATTAGAACCAAAATCAGTGCAATAACCATATAAGAAAGAAATTGTGGTCCGAGTGCAAGGCTGTCGATGCCCATGGAGCTTCGAATGAAGCGTCCATCAGGAAGCCGAGTTGCAAAGTAGACCATTTGCTCTCCTACTGATTTTGAAACTCTCACATCCGATCCGGTTCCAGAAATTAAAGCTTCTTGAATTTCTTTTCTATTTAAATGGTTTTCAAATTCTGTAAGTCCTGAACTGTCAAATAGTACTTTCCCCTCACTGTCGATTAGCGTAATCCGAATCGAAGAATCCACACTTTCAAGAACACTTTCTTCGTCTTCCGGGTTCTTCGCCAGGTAATTCATCACAAAAGCATTGTCTGCATTCAACTCGTTTTTTACATTTTCTAGTTTTTGAAGATTCGATATCTTCAAAAACGCTATGGTCAGGAGTAACATGGCTGCAATGATGCTGCCAATAAAGGCAGTAATTATTCGCTTGTTCATTGGTCGATATCATTGAATCGGTATCCGATTCCTCTGACGGTTTCGATATATACAGGATTCTTGTCGTCATCCTCGAGCTTTTGTCTTAAGTGCCTGATATGGACATCGACTGTCCTCGTTTCCCCGACATACTCATATCCCCAGATCTTATCCAAGAGAACATCTCTCTTTAAAACTCTACCCTTGTTTTTTACCAAGGTATCCAAGAGTTCATATTCCTTTAGGGTAAGTTCCACTTTCTCATTGCCCTTCAATACAAGATGCTTGTCATAATCGATAATGACGTCAGAAAACTTAAACACCGTCGATTCTTCTGTTTCCATCAAACTTCTTCGAAGCACAGCCTTGATTCTTGCGATTAATTCCCTGACTGAAAAAGGCTTCGTGATGTAATCATCCGCGCCAAGTTCAAGTCCTATAATTTTATCGATTTCTTCTGATTTTGCCGTAAGCATAATGATTGGGATGTTTCTGGTGACTTCATTGATTCTCAACTTTTTGCATACCTCAATCCCACTCATGATCGGAAGCATAAGATCCAAAATGATCAGTGAGGGTTTTTCGGCAATCGCAATTTTTATTCCATCCATGCCGTTATAGGCAAACGTCGTTTCATACCCATTGCTTTCAAGATTATATTTTATCAATTCAACAATGTGTTCTTCATCATCTATTATTAACACTTTATCTTTAGCCATAAAAACCTCCATAGAATTTCTCTTACTTCAATTTAAGCATATATCATTTTCTTTTACAATTTAAACACACCGAATTTACTCAGAGTTAACCTGGCAAGCTCTAGAAGCAGAATATCCTGTATAAGTATCTACCTCTTCGTCATCCTCAAACTTTTAGAAATGATGAGAAAGCCTTAAATCCGGACATAAAAACAAGGCAACCTAAGCTGCCTTGCAAGTATTTATTCTTCTCTTTTTTTCTTGGATTTAGTTTCCTTAACATGTTCTACGCCCATGAGATTTTTGATTTCCTCAAGGAAAGTATTGATGTCTTTGAATTGCCTGTATACCGATGCAAATCGGACATATGCAACTTCATCTACATTTTTAAGCCTATCCATCACCATCTCTCCAATTTCTTCTGAAGAAATCTCGGAAATCATGCTGTTGGAGATATTTCGTTCAATATCACTTGCAATCTCTTCAATTTGGGATCTGGATACAGGGCGCTTTTGACACGCTCTGATTAGACCTACGATAATTTTATTCTTATCGAAGTTCTCTCGGCTTTCATCTTTTTTGATGACCAGGATTGGAATATCCTCTACCTTTTCAAAAGTTGTATATCGTTTCCCGCAGGAAAGACATTCTCTTCTTCTTCGAATGGCAGAATTATCCTCAATCGCTCGGGAATCAATGACCTTACTTTCAGGAAAAGTACAAAAAGGACATTTCACGTATCACACCTGCTTTTATTTATGATATCTGTTTCTTAGGAATGCTGGAATCTCCAGCTGATCTTCAGGAGCGTTCTCTTCATCTGCTTCTTTCGATTTTGGGCTTTCTGCCTTTACAGCATCCTTGCTTTCAACCTTCTTTTCTTCTGCCTTGGCATAAACCTTAACTTCATCAAAGCCAGTAGCAATGACCGTAATCTTTATTTCATCCTTCAGCTTAGGATCGATGACTGCACCAAAGATGATGTTTGCTTCTGGATCAGCGGCTTCTTTAACCACTTCAGCAGCTTCATTGATTTCGATGAGTGAAAGATCATCTCCGCCTGTAATGTTAAGCAAAATACCTGTAGCTCCATTAATCTTGGTTTCAAGAAGAGGTGAAGATATTGCTTGCTTCACTGCATCAACAGCTTTATTCTCGCCCTTGCCATAGCCTACGCCCATGTGTGCAAGACCCTTATTCAGCATAATTGTTCTGACGTCATTAAAGTCAAGATTGACAAGACCATTTTCAGTGATCAGGTCAGTTATTCCCTGAACACCTTGTCTTAGAACATCATCAGCCTTGTTAAAGGCTTCCTTGAATGTCGTTCTCTTATCGACGATCATGAGCAATCTCTCATTTGGAATCGTGACTAAGGAGTCAACTTTATCCTTCAATTTCTGAATACCGATTTCGGCATTCTTCATTCTGGTCTTTCCTTCAAAATTAAAAGGCTTTGTAACCACACCAACGGTGAGGATACCCATGGATCTTGCAATATCAGCTACAACAGGTGTTGCGCCTGTTCCAGTTCCGCCGCCCATTCCTGCTGTGATAAATACCATATCGGCACCCTTAAGTGCAGCCATGATTTCTTCTTTTGATTCTTCAGCAGCCTTTTCGCCGATTTCAGGATTGGCACCTGCGCCTAATCCCTTGGTCAGCTTTTCTCCGATTTGAATCTTATGCGTTGCGCTAGACTGTAAAAGAGCCTGTTTGTCAGTGTTGATGGAGATGAAATCCACATCGCCAAGACCTTCATTGATCATTCTATTCACAGCGTTGTTTCCACCGCCGCCGCATCCTACTACTTTTATTTCCGCTGGTCCTTGTACTTGAAAATCGAAATCTAACACGATTTTTCCCCCTTACTTATTGCCAAATTTATTTTTAACTTTACTGAACCATGAGTTAAGCTTCTCTTTAACACCAGATTCTGAATCTAGATCAGATTCGTCATCGTCGGTGTCACTCTCATCTTCATCAAGGAATTCTTTCCGATATTTCTTCAAAAATTCATCATCGTCATAGGTGTTGCCAGTCGGCTGATTAAAGTGAAGTTCGTCGTTTCTGACGATTTCATCAACTACAGCCTTATAATGGATTGAATTGATGATATAGTAGGCAAGACCACTGGACTGGATATTAAATACACTATCATCCCTTATTATATCAGATGTTATAAAATTTGTGGGCTTATTGAATTTATTTTTATACAATTTTTTAATATTTTTAAAACCGCATAATCCGCCACCATAAACGACGATTTTACTATTTTCATTTCCACTTTCATATCGGTCGATGAACCGCTTTACAAAATCCATGATTTCATCAATTCGAGCCTTGATGATTTCTTCGACCATGGAATACTTCTCTTCATCCAAGGTGAGGTCACCCAAAGAAAATCCTTTTTTGATTTCTTCGGCTTCTAGAAGAGAAATGTTCATGACAATCGAGATATCCTTGGTAATGTTTCTTCCACCAAGCTTGATGACATCGTAGTCAATGATGCGATCATCCCGATAAAGGCTTACTCTTGTTGAGTTTGCCCCGGAATCAATCAGAAACACACCATTGATTTTGTCGCTAGCTGTAGCAAGAAGACTTGCAGCGGCTTCTGTTCCAAGACCGGTTCCAGCGATGGAATATTTAGCATAGGCTACAGCATCATAAAGTGACTCTACATAGTCCTTTTTTGAAGTAACCAGCTGCGACTTGATTTCTAGTTTTTTCCCATTCACTCCCAGAGGATTCCGATATACTGTGCCATCCACGTCATATCTTGGAATAAGGATATCAATGATTTCTTCATCCATACCAAGCGTGACGAGCTGCGCTGCATCAATGGCCTTGTCAATATCTTTTGCAGTAACTACCCCACCTAAGATATCTACACGGCCTTCGGTTTCGATAAGTTTAACGAATTCCGGCTGTATACATACAAACACCGAAGATATCCCTCGAGACATTTTCACCTCAAGTTTACCCAGTGCATTTCTTATAGAGCTTCCAAGTGCTTTGATATCAGCGATTCCATTTTTATCGATTCCTTGAGATTCAACTGTTGTGGTATACATAAGATTGCTGTCTTGTAGAGATAATGCGGAGGCTTTGATATACTGGGTTCCGATATCCAGCCCTACAACAAAGTTGTCTATTTGCATGTACTTTACCCCCTCGTATAATATGATTTAATTATACCTTCAATTGTTCGAAAATTAAAACAAAAATTGATATTTAGTGTATTTTATCACAATATTATGAAGAATCTCACACAATTACGATAAAAAGTGAACATTCACAAATTTTTTTACTAAATTCATCAGATTCCATGAGAACTGTCAAAGTTCGCATTGGAAACCTCTGTCACCATATTGACCGAAATAAATGCTTTGGGATCTGTTTTTCTGATAAAGGTCTTGAGTTTGATAAAGTCCCTTTGCGTCAGGATGGACAAAATAATTTCTGTATCCGTTCCGGTATATCCCCCTCTTCCATTAAGAAGAGTTGCACCTTTCTTCATGTCATTAATAATGTAGTCCATAATCAATTTTCGCTTTTCCGTGATAATCATCACTTCTCGCCTATAGGAAATCCCATCAATAACCTTATTGATCACTTCACCTGTCAGGTAAACGGAGAGTAGCTGATAAAGTCCGATTTCAACACCAAACACAACCATGGCAAGGATTGTTACGATAATATCCGTTGCAACAATGCAGTTGACCTGGTCGTAGTAGGTTATTTTCGAGATGATTTTCCCGATAAGGCTTGTCCCACCGATGGAAGCATCCCGATTAAGGATGAGGCCTACACCTACGCCCATGAGTGCACTCCCAAAGATCGTGCCCAGCATAAGGTTATCCGTAAGCGCACCAAAATAGAAGTACTTCTCCATGATGAAGACGACGAAGGATACCCCTAATGCAGAAAAGATTGTTTTCGCCCCAAAACTTTTACCCATCAGGGCAAAAGCGACAACGAACAGTACAACATTAATGATGATCATAAGAAGTCCTGTGTTGATCTTTGTAAGATAGTTGATGACAAGGGCGATTCCTTGTGCTCCACCTGCTGCAAGACGGTTTGGCGTAAAGATATAGACAATGGATGCTGCCGTCAGAATGATTCCAACTAGCATCAGTAGATAATCTTTGAGAAGGGTATTTTTGGATAGTCTGAGTTCTTTCTTCAATTTCAACCTCAACGATCACGCCCAATCGGACGCTTATCTATTTATAATCACTACCTTCTAATATAGCGGTTTTCCACGTTCTTTTCCAGAAGAATAAGCCATTCTCATGAAATCATTAATTTTACCCGATTTCGCCTGAGCGATTCCATGGAGGAATAGAAATATAAAGGCACATGGAGCATTATAAAAAGTAGCCATCAACAAAAAAAGACACCTCTATTAAAGAGATGTCTTAAACACAAACCACGTTTGCGTATATTCATTTGAATTCGATTATGAAACGAGTCTTTCTTCCTTATGCTCAAGGTACTCATCAAAGGAGCATAGCTTGTCATAGAAGGAATCCGGAGTAATCTCTATTACCCTATTGGCCACAGTGTCATTAAACTGATGGTCATGGCAGGAAAACAGAAGCACACCTGAGTAATCAATCAGTCCGTTATTAACAGCGGTAATTGATTCAAGGTCCAAGTGGTTTGTAGGCTGATCAACAATCAGAAGATTCGCTGATGAAAGCATCATCTTAGAAAGCATACATCTAACCCTTTCTCCACCAGAAAGCACATTGGCTTCCTTGAGCGCTTCTTCTCCGGAGAATAACATTCTTCCGAGGAAGCCTCTAAGGTAACTTTCGCTCTTTTCTTCAGAATATTGTCTCATCCAGTCTACTAGATTAAGATCGATTCCGTTGAAATACTCTCCATTGTCTCTTGGGAAATAACCCTTCGTAATGGTCACGCCATACTTGAAGCAACCAGAATCCGCTTCCATTTCTCCAGCAAGAATCTTAAACAGTGTACTTACCGAAATATCATTTCCAGTAAATGCAATCTTGTCATCTCTTCCTACGATAAAGGAAACATTATCCAGAACCTTTACGCCATCGATTGATTTTGTCAGGTTCTCTACGATTAGAATATCATTACCTACTTCTCTTTCAGGCTTAAATCCTACGAAAGGATATCTTCTGTTAGAGGTAGCAATATCATCTAGAGAAATCTTATCCAGCAGCTTCTTTCTTGAAGTCGCCTGCTTGGATTTGGAAGCATTAGCAGAGAACCTGGTGATAAAGTTCTGAAGGTCTCTGATTTTTTCTTCCTTCTTCTTGTTTGAATCCTTCATGAGCTGACTCATCAGCTGGCTGGATTCATACCAGAAGTCGTAGTTACCCATATAGATCTTGATTTTTCCGAAGTCAACATCACAAATATGAGTACATACCATATTCAGGAAATGCCTATCATGGGAAACAACAATAACAGTTCCCTCAAAATCAGCAAGGTAATTCTCAAGCCACATGATTGAATTAAGATCCAGATCATTGGTAGGCTCATCGAGAATCAAAACGCCAGGCTTGCCAAATAGCGCCTGAGCGAGCAGTACCTTAACCTTGTCTCCACTTTCAAGTTCACTAAGGATCTTTTCATGGCTTTCAGTTCCGATACCCAGTCCAATAAGAAGTGAGGAAGCTTCTGATTCCGCTTCCCATCCATTGAGGTCGGCGAATTCGCCTTCAAGAACTGCAGCACGTATTCCATCTTCATCAGTAAAATCAGTCTTGGAATAGATTTCATCTTTTTCCTTCATGATTTCAAATAGTCTTTCATTTCCACGGACAACCGTATCAATAACTCTCTCAGCATCGAATTCAAAATGGTCCTGCTTGAGGACAGACATTCTGACATTCTTGCCTAGGCTGACTTCACCTGTGTTAGGTTCAAGTTCACCTGAAAGAATTCTCAGGAAAGTTGATTTTCCTGCTCCGTTTGCTCCAATAACCCCATAACAGTTGCCAGGGGTAAATTTAATATTCACTTCATCAAAGAGCTTACGCCCTCCGAATCTAAGGCTTACATTATTTACATTTAACATTAAGTACATTCACTCCAAATATTTATATTATTACACATGTTGTTTTCATTGTACAAATTGATGTCATTGCACAAGTTATTATTATACCACTAAAGTCAAGATAAGTCATGAAAATGAAGAAAATATCTTTCTCCTTTCTTTGCGCAATCTCTTTTAAAACAGACCTGAATTAATATAAATTGTACAAAAAAACAAATTATTTCAACAAATGACAATTTTTGCTTGTTTAGATAATCTCTTCGCAATATAACAAAGAAATTTAAATAGATATGTTAATTTTAGAAATTTTTGTAATTATCTGTTAAATTATTGACTTAATTATGACAATCTGTTACAACAAAGCCAAGAGCATCATTATCTTAAGGAGGAAAATTATGGAAATCACGAAAGAAACAACCAACGACGCTTTGCTTCCAATCGAAAAACTCGATGAACTTGATGCGTATATTCAAAGCCTTTCCGATAAAGAAGGCATGTTGATCCATATCCTGCATCGTGCACAGCATATTTTTGGTTATCTGCCAAAGGAGCTTCAACTTCATATTGCAAGAACAGTTGGAGTTCCCGCTTCAAAGGTATATGGGGTTGTTAGTTTCTATTCATATTTTACCGAAAAGCAACGGGGTGAACACACCATCAGTGTCTGCCTTGGAACAGCGTGTTTCGTCAAAGGTGCAGATGATCTTAAAACCGTGCTGAAAAGAGAACTCAATATCGGATTCGGGGAAACGACTAAGGACAATAAATTCACCTTGAAAGAAATCAGATGCATTGGCGCATGCGGCCTTGCCCCTGCCATCATGGTCGACGACAAGGTGTTTGGGCATATGAATGAAGAAAATATCAAAACTGTAATTAACTCCTATAAAAGGAAGTGAAGACATGATTAGAAATCAAACTGAACTCTTCAAACTGAAACATTCCTACAACGATATGAGGCAACTTCGAGATGTCGGCGGAGGTAAAAGCAAAACGATCGAAGTGTTGGTGGGACTTGCCACTTGCGGTGTTGCCGCAGGCGGAAAAGAAATCTATTCGGTGTTAGAAGAAACCATAAAAGAGATGAATCTCGAAAACATTCAGCTCATTAAAGTGGGCTGCATTGGTTCTTGTTACTGTGAGCCTACTGTCCAGGTCAATGTACCTGGTCATCTCCCTGTCTATTATGGCTACGTCGATGAGGAATCAGCGAAAAAAATTGTACAGGACCATCTTATAGACGGAAAAATCGTAGAGGATAAAGTCGTCTCCATGTCCTTCAATCGTACAGATCCCGTAAGAGCCAAAAAGAGGCAGTTAAGGATTGCACTTAAGAATTGTGGCAATATCGATCCAGAGAATATTGAAGAGTATATTGCATTCGATGGATATGAAGCCATTGGAAAAGTGCTCAAAGAGTATTCCTCCCAACATGTCATTGACATCCTCAAGGACAGCGGCCTAAGAGGCCGAGGTGGCGGTGGCTTCCCTACAGGCCTTAAATGGCAGGCGACCTACAACGAAAGAAGCGATGAAAAGTATATGATCTGCAATGCTGATGAAGGCGATCCCGGCGCTTATATGGATAGGTCTGTGCTTGAAGGAGATCCCCATAGTGTGCTTGAAGGGATGCTCATTGGTGGTTATGCTACAGGTGCAAACCACGGCATCATCTACATTAGAGCAGAATACCCCTTAGCCATCGAAAGACTGAATATCGCCATGGAACAGGCAAGGCAAATGGGATTCCTCGGAAAGAACATCCTGGATTCAGGATTTGATTTCGATATTGAAATCAGACTTGGTGCAGGAGCCTTTGTTTGCGGCGAAGAAACTGCGCTAATCCATTCCGTAGAAGGAAAACGCGGAGAGCCTACAAAAAAACCACCTTATCCATCTGTGGAAGGTTACAATAAAAAACCAACCACAGTGAACAATGTGGAGACTCTGGCAAATGTCGCTCAAATTGTTCTCAATGGTCCCCATTGGTTCAACAGCATCGGTACAGAAAAATCAAAAGGAACCAAAGTATTCGCCCTGGTTGGAAAGGTCAGGAATGTAGGACTCGTTGAAGTCCCGATGGGAACGACACTTAGAGAAATCATCTATGACATCGGCGGAGGAATCATCGATGACAAAGCCTTTAAGGCAGTTCAGACCGGCGGTCCTTCTGGTGGCGTCATCTCTGCTGAATATATCGACACCCCTATCGATTATGACAGCTTAAGAGCCCTTGGAACCATGATGGGTTCAGGCGGAATGATTGTCATGGATGAAGACAACTGTATGGTGGATATCGCCAAATTCTATCTCCAGTTCACCATGGATGAATCCTGCGGCAAATGTACTCCTTGCAGAATCGGGACAAAGAGGCTTTATGAACTTCTAGACGGAATCACCAGAGGAAAGAGCAATCCCGATGTCCTTGAAAAACTGGACAGCCTGGCAACCCATATCAAGTTTTCCGCTCTTTGCGGACTGGGACAGACTGCTCCAAATCCAATCTTAAGTACCATGAAATACTTTAGCGAGGAGTATCGGGCACATGTTGAAGATAAAAAATGTCCCACAGGCGTATGCAAAGGACTCTTCAGGTATAGTGTTATCGTTGAAAACTGCGTAGGATGCACAGCGTGCAGAAGGGTATGCCCGGTTGGTGCGGTTTCCGGCCATCCAAAACAGGTTCATTTTATCGATCCAAATATCTGTATTGCATGTGGTGCATGTTTTGATGCCTGCAAATTCAATGCAATCAATAAGGCTTAGGTGAATATGATGAGTGAAATCAATAACAAAGTAAATATCAAAATCAACGGAATCAATATTGAGGTGGAGAAAGGCACTACCATCCTAAACGCAGCAAAACTTGTCAATGCCGATATTCCAACGCTTTGTCACATGAACCTCGAAGGCTTTGGAATTGTCAACAGAACCGCATCCTGCAGAGTCTGTATGGTGGAAGTTGAAGGCAGACAGCCACTTGCTCCATCCTGCTCAGAAGTCGTTACCGAAGGGATGAGCGTTATAACCGATTCACTGAAAGCTGTCTCTGCAAGGCGTATGAATCTTGAGCTTCTCATTTCGAATCATCCGATGGAATGCCTGACTTGCAGAAAAAATCTGGAATGCGAGCTACAGGCACTTGCCCAAAAACTGGGTATCTATGAAGTGAAGTATCCAGGAGAGAAGATGAAACGACCTAAAGATATCTCCTCTTTTGCCTTGGTAAAAGACCCTGAAAAATGTGTCATGTGCAGAAGATGTGAAACCATGTGCAATGAAGTGCAGACCTGCGGAATCCTGACTGCAATCGGCAGAGGGTTCAACTCTTTTGTCGGCCCTGCCTTCAACCTCGACATGGTGAACACCTCATGCACCTTCTGCGGCCAGTGCGTTGCAGTATGTCCGACAGCCGCCCTTACAAGCGTAAACAACATGCACAAGGTCTGGGAAGTACTTCTGAACAAGGAAAAACATGTCGTTGTACAAGTCGCTCCTGCGGTGAGAGTCGCCATTGGTGAAATGTTCGGGATGGAACCTGGAACAATCACGACAGGCCAGCTCGCAACAGCTTTCAGGCGAATGGGTTTTGATGGAATTTTCGATACCGATTGGGCAGCTGACCTGACCATCATTGAAGAGGCTTCAGAGCTCGTTCATAGAATAGAGCATAAAGGTGTCCTTCCAATTCTTACAAGCTGCTGCCCGGCCTGGGTCAGATTCTTTGAATTTCAGTTTCCAGACATGCTGGACATCCCCTCTACCTGTAAGTCTCCACAAATCATGATGGGTACTGTCATTAAAACCTACTATGCAGAGAAGATGGGGATCAATCCCAAAGACATCATCGTTGTATCTGTGATGCCCTGCATCGCAAAGAAAGCTGAGGTTCAACGGGAAGAATTACGACTGGGTGAACTCCATGATGTTGACTGGGTTATTTCCACAAGAGAACTTGGCTATATGCTGAAGGAAGCAGGAATCAACTTCGCAACGCTCCCAGAAGGTAATTTTGACAACATCCTGGGCGAAAGTACAGGAGCATCCGTCATTTTTGGAACAACCGGCGGTGTCATCGAAGCTGCAGTAAGAACCGCTTACGAATGGATTACGAAGGAAGAACTTGGTGATGTCAATTTCACGCAACTGAGGGGTCTTGAAGGCATACGTCAGGCAACCGTTAAAATTGGAGATATGGACCTGAAGATCGGTATTGCCCACGGTCTTGGTAATGCCAGAAAACTTCTTGAGGGCATAAAAAGTGGTGAAATGGAATTCCATGCCATTGAAATCATGGCCTGCCCTGGCGGATGTGTCGGTGGCGGCGGACAGCCCTATCATCATGGAAATATGGATATTATTCGAAAGAGACAAGAGGCCATATACCGCGAAGACGCTGGCAAGATCAAGAGAAAATCTCACGAGAATGAAATGGTCATGAAACTCTATAGAGAATACATGGGTGAACCTTACGGTGAAAAAGCGCATGATTTACTGCATACCTTCTATGTCGCTAAAAAAATGATTTAAACAAAGAAAACACTAATTTCAATCGCCTATCAATAATTTGATGGGCGATTCTTCTTGGTTTTTTTAGAGACAATTTCAGTCCTTAAAAAGCACCATGAGCTAAAGTTCTGGATTTACATCCGGCCTTTAAGCCTATGGTGCTTTTTTCATGTGATTTCTATTTTCTTTTAAAGCTGGGTTCCCATTAGCCAGAGGAGTGCCTTCTCATACCTTATGGGCACGTCATCGAAATGGCCTCCAGAATTCCATTCAAGTTTGAGCTCACCTTTATCCTTTAATTCATTTTTTAGAATCTCAAAAGCTTCTTTAGTTTTTTCTCCAACCAATGCCATCCTTTGATTTCTTGATTTTTCCTCATTCAGACCTAAAGAAAGATACACTCTAGCATCCTTAATTTTCGGTTCACTCTTCTCCATATATGCAGTAAATTCGTCATACCAGAGAGAACCTGAAATAGAACCTACCTTTTTAAAGGCACTTGACTGATACAATCCATACAAGGCTGTAAGCCCGGCAAGGGAATACCCCACAAGTGCGGAATGCTCAGGTTCCTTTTTCGTCCAGAAATTTTCATCGATATGGGCCTTGATTTTCTCCTCGAGAAATCGAAGGAAATGTTGAGCTCCTCCAGAAAACGGCTCTTCTTTTTTGAATATTTTCTCCGCTTCCCAAGGAGAGAATTCCTTGTTCCAGTGCTCTGAGGAAATCCCCAAAAGAATAAATTCTTCACAGTCAACCGAAAAGTGTGGTTCGATGAGTGCCATGATTTTGCTTATCTCTTCTCCGCCTAAGATGTAAACCACCGGATACCGTTTTAATCCAGCCTCATACTCTGGTGGGAGATAAAGACTGCATTCCCTGCCCTCTACTTCTCTTCTGATTACTTTCCCATCCATTTCAAAACACCCCTTTAAGCTAAGTACCTATTCTTTCTTGTAAGAATAGTTTTATCTATCAAATTTGGAAGTAATTCATCTCAATCTTATGGTTTAATGGCCGTTTTAATAATCTCTTTTAATTCGATATCGATATTTTGCATCTCCACATCAATGTTTGCAATATTATCCGCACATTCTTTCAGCCTTTTGGTCAACTGATCAGGGATACATTCAACGCCCTTGTAATGGATCTGATGCTCAAGACTGGCCCAAAAATCCATGGCAATTGTTCTGATTTGAATTTCAACAGGGACATATTTTTTCCCCTCATTTAGAAAAACAGGAACATTAACCACGATATGAAGGCTGCGATAACCATTCGGCTTTGGATTCTTAATGTAGTCGGTAATCTTGATCAGCGAAACATCATCTTGTGCGCAGAGGAGTTCAGAAATCACGTAGATATCATCAATATAATTACAGATTACCCTGACTCCGGCAAGATCAGTAAGATTGTCCTTTGCTGAACTCACACTGAGTTCGTGTCCCCTTCTTCTCAGCTTCTGCAAGATACTAAGCGGATTCTTCAGGCGGCATTCCATATGGTGGATCGGGTTCCTCTTAAACCTTACTTTAAATTCATGGTCAAGGATCTCCAGTTTCGTCATAATTTCTCTGATCCCAGAATCATAAAGAATTTCCAGCTCGATGAATTCTTCCGCTTGATCAAGAAGGATTCTTTGAAGCTCTGTATCGTCTTTAAAATCACTGCGTTCAGCTAAATTCTGCCTTTTTTCGATATTCATTTTTACCCCCAATTTATTGTGCTATTACTTCCTCAGAGAATGAAGGTTAACCACTGGATTCTCTAAAGTAAAATAGCTATTGTTCACGATGTGAAGCTCTACTACTATTTTCAATCAAAGCTGTGGATTATACAAGGATAATCCACACTTCTTCATTTTGTTCACATAATGTTCTAAAAGCGAAAAACCAGATACCATCACCCGTTTGAGGGTGACGCATCTGGTTATGTTCATTTTCTTTCAAATTTTGATTTTCAAGAAATAAGGAAGCTTTTAAAACAGCTAACTCTTTTTCCTTATTGGATTATGCTTTCCAAAGTCCATGCAGGTTGCAATATTCTCTTGCAAACAGAACTTCTTCTTCAAGAAGGAATGTTGCTTCTGGCTTTTCTCCAGGTGCAAGGTATTTTCTGTAGACTTTATTAGCGGTATGGACTTCAATCCATTCAATATAATGTTCGTTGGTCATTGGATGCTCTACTGAACCAACCTTGACAAATACGCCACCATCAATCTTTTCGATTACTGGTACATGTTTCTCTTTGGCTGCATCGACAGTATTTTCCGTAACTAATTTCATGTCCTGACCACAGCAAACAAGAGTTCCACCACTTGGATGAACAACCTCAATAATATTGCCACACACTTCACATTTGTAGATTTCACTTAAATTTGTCATGTAAATCCTCCCTTTTTTATCTTTTGATATGAATATATCAATTGGTTATATTATACTACATTTTTTTAACAAAATCTTGAGTAAAAATGAGACACCGCCAAATATCAAAAATTAACTAAATTTTCATATAATAACTAATTCTCTTATCATTGTGTCTCATCATCTTAACTGTGCCCTTCGACACCAACATAAAAAGAAAAAAATCTTATATTTTCCTATACCTTTGCTTGCTGCTGTTCGGCTTATCCGGGATAGTCATTTCAATTAATCCTAGTTTCAACGCGGGAAGTAGGTAATTATCTCTAAACGTTGGCCTATGCAATAAACCAACACGCGCCATCAGTTCTTTAGTCGAATACTCTTTTTCACTCATCACCTCGATCAGACGATTGACTTGTTCGGTTACTTGTTCGGTAACTTGTTCGGTATCCGCAATTTCATTTAAGGTATCCAGGACTGCAGTTAATAGGAATTCTATGAATTTTCCAGAATCTGCGCTCAGGTCACATTCTCCGAGAACTCGATAATATTCATCCTGACGCTTGCGAATTAATGATTCTATCGGAATCCATCCAAACAGGGACTTCCATTGATACAGGATTAAGGTTTGCCACATCCTTCCCATCCTTCCATTCCCATCTGCAAAGGGATGGATAAATTCAAATTCATAATGAAATACACAACTTTTTATAAGAGGGTGAGTCTCTTCTCTTCTCGCCCAATCGATCAGGTCTTTAACGAGATGAGGAACCTGATTTGCAGGTGGCGCCATATGAACGAGCTGCTTACCAGCAAATACGCCAACCCCGCCACTTCTGAATACTCCAGCCTCTTTTGTGAGGTCATTCATTAGTAATTTATGGGCAAACAGCAAATCTTTTATAGAATATGGATTCAATTCCAAAAGTTTTTGATAAGCTTCAAAAGCATTTTTTACTTCATGAATTTCATCTGGCGGTCCAAGAATCCTTTTCCCATTGATGATATCCGTCATTTGATCTAACGATAACGAATTATTTTCAATGGCTAAAGAGGCATGGATGGTTCGAATCCTATTTTCCTTTCTGAGCCTTGGATTATTGCTCATATGATCATTTACAGTAATCTTAGTGATGATTTCAGTTATTGCAGATACCAAATTAACAGTTCTGTCAGTTATAGTGTAAGTTGGAGTATAACCTTTTTCACTCATCTCTTACCTCCCTAAATGTGATTTTTGACATTCTGATAAAATTGAACTTAATCCTTCTACTACTTGTACTAATTATACCGTACAAGTAGGTAGAAACCTAGGACTTTCGATGCTGTTCCCATTATAAGCAGAAATACTTTAATCTTAGATTGCTAATGAAAATCAAAGTTCGCCTATTCAAAAATCGATGAAAGAAAAGCCCCATTTGAGAACCTCCTATCTCAAATGGGACTTTCCTTCATTGGATATATTTCAGATTCCATTTTGGAACATCACTTTCGTCATTCTCAGCCACCAAACCTTTTCATTCCCTGCTTTTCACCCAGGAGAATCAGGTTGTCGATTTGATTGAACCTTCCTTCCCTGATGGTATTTTCCATCGCTGGAACATTGACCATGAGCTCAAAATCAAGAACGGTCTCCTTCTCCTCATACTTTAGCTGCTGAGAAAGGATAAAGTTAAGATTACTCGACAATTGGTACCTGACAAATTCTTTTTCTGAATCAGGAAACATTGATAGCATTCTAGTCATGGTCCTTGCTGCGCCAAAGGAATGAATGGTGCCTAAGATGCCATGCCCGGCTTCCGCTGCGGTGATGGCTGCTTTTAGTGCAAAAAGATTCCTAATTTCGCCGATGACGATATAATCCGGACTCTGCCGAAGCGCTTCGGTTATGCCCATATCGAAATTTGTAAAATCCATGCCCATCTCTCTTTGCGTAACTTCACCTTTCATTGACTGGTACCTGTACTCTACAGGGTCTTCAAGCGTGATGATGTGGGCTTTCTCCCGCCTTAGTATTTCCTGGGTGATAGATGCAAGTGAGGTAGACTTGCCAGCTCCAGTTTTTCCAACGATTAAAGACAAGCCTTTTTTCTCCATGACCATCTCTGTAAGGTTATCCGGAAGTCCCAACTCATGAAGGGTTCTGATTCTATCACTGATTACACGGATAACCATACATTTCTTCCCCATGGAAGTGAAAAAATTGGCACGGTACCTCCCCTTATATTCAAAGGAGGCATCAATCCCCATTGGTGTTCCGATATACTCATGAACAAAACCAACAGGTTTAAGATAATTGAAGAATTTTTCAAGCTCTCCCTTGCTGATGATTTCGCCGGTTTCCATGATTTCCCCATGGATCCTTAGCATCGCTTTCTTATCTTCCTTGAGCATGACATCCGATGCGCCCTTCTCTCTGGCTTCCTCTAAGACAGCTTTAATGCATCTATCCATAATTCTTCCGCCTTTAATGCCTGATTGACAAGCATCGACTCCCCATTGATGACCTTCAGTCCCCTGCTTGTTCCATAAAGAAGGAACGAAGAGAATTCAGGCTCATAATTGACGTCATAAAAGATCGTATGATTGCTATAATTTGTAATTTCTATCGGCATCCTGTCATCATTGATATTGCCAAGTTTTGTGCAATTGACGACAAGGTCAAATTTTGAGATGTCATGAATTTCAGAAAGTGGGATGATCTCACCCGCATCAGGGAAGACCTTTCTTCTTACAACTGAGCGAAATCCCATGGTAATCCTTGCTTCAAGTTTCTTTAACCCTGTATATACAGCTTTTGCAGCTCCACCACTTCCAAGGACCAATACCTCTTTACCGGCTAAAGTAATCCCCTGATCTTCTATGGATTTCATGAATCCATAGACATCCGTGTTATAACCGATCAGTCTCCCATTTTTGATGACGACAGTATTTACAGCGCCACACTCAAGTGCTGTGGAATCCAGCTCGTGGATATATTCGATGATGGTTTCCTTATAAGGAATTGTCACATTGAATCCAACGATATTTTCCTTCGATAAGGTATCGATAAAATGACTGATTTCTTCTCTTGGAAGATCAAAAAGCTCATAGGTCAGCGGAAGTTTCCGCTTCTCATAAGACTTGGTATGAATTTCGGGTGATTTTGAGTATTTGATGTGTCTACCTAATAATCCTGTTCTCATTTGAACTTCCTCCTTTCTTTCGTTTGATTTTATCCTTTGTTTCTATAACGCTTTAGTTACTTCTTATTGTACTAAAACTTCTTAAAATTAAACAGAAGGAGCCTAAGCCCCTTCCATTTTAATTTTTCTATACTGTTTTCTGGTTGGCTTCATTGGTGACCTGAGTCAGGTGCTGGCGAATCGTCGCTGCAAGAATGTCGATGGCTACCCTATTCTTTCCACCTTCTGGAATAATAAGGTCAGCATACCTTTTAGTTGGTTCAATGAACTGCAGGTGCATAGGCCTAACCACCTTTAGGTATTGGTCGATAACAGATTCCATGGTTCTTCCTCTTTCTCTGATGTCCCTTGTCAGCCTTCTAAGGATTCTAAGGTCAGCATCGGTATCCACATAAATCTTGATATCGAAGAGGTCTCTTAACCTTTGGTCTTCAAGGACCAGGATTCCCTCGACAATGATGATGTCTTTGGGTTCTTCTCTTACGGTTTCTTTTTTCCTATTGTGGATGGTGAAATCATAAATTGGAATTTCTATGGCATGACCAGATACCAGCTGCTTCAAATGTTCTATGAGAAGGTCGGTATCAAAGGCATTGGGATGATCATAGTTCGTCTTTGTTCGCTCTTCAAATGTCAGGTCACTTTGATCCTTATAGTAGGAATCCTGCATGATAATGCTGATACTTTCTTTTTTGAAATTACTGTAAATCGCTTTGGCTACAGTACTTTTCCCTGAACCTGTCCCACCGGTGATTGCTATCAGTATAGGTTTTCTCATCTTTAAACTTCCTTCTCCGCGATTAGAATATCGTTAATATAGAGTTTCTCTGAGGATTGGACAGTGAAATTCATGGCTGCTTTATTGGCAACCTCTATGGACACGCCTTCCTCATCGATAAAGTCACTTACTATCGTTTCCATTATATCACCCTCAGGACGTAATATCTTTAGTTTTTGTCCTGGATATACACGGTTTTTCTGTCCAAGAAGATATTTTCCATCTCCGAGGTCTTCCTTCACGGTTGCAATGAGTTCATGGGTCCTTACATAGGAACTTGAGCCGTAAACTTCATTCTTTCCTCTTCCATAATAGAACCCTGTGTGATATTCCCTATGGCTGACCATGGAAAGAATATCCAGCCACTTCTCATCGTATTTATATTCTTCAGGATTTTCCATATAAGCATCAATCGCCTGGCGATAAGCCTTCACAATGGCGGCTACATAGAATTCTGATTTCATTCTGCCTTCAATTTTGAAAGACTGAAGTCCTGACTTCATTAGATCGTCTACATGCTGAATCATGCAAAGATCCTTGGAATTCATGATATAGGTTCCTTTATCATCTTCTGTGATTTCCATGTATTCCCCAGGTCTCTTCTCTTCAACAAGATAATACTTGTATCTGCAAGGCTGAGCGCAAGCTCCCCTGTTGGCATCTCTTCCAGTCATGTAGTTCGAAAGTAGGCATCTTCCTGAATAAGCCATGCACATGGACCCATGGACAAAAGCTTCCAGGTCCAGATCCTCTGGAATATTCTTTTTGATTTCATTGATTTCCTTCAGTGAAAGTTCCCTCGCGAGAATAATCCTCTTCACACCCATCTTGTACCAGAAGGTGGCAGACTTTGAATTAACATTATTCGCCTGAGTGGACAAGTGGAGTTCCATTTGAGGGATAACTTCTCTTGCGGTCATGATGATTCCGGGGTCTGATACGATCAGGGCGTCTACGCCTAGCTCATATAGGTCTGTAAGATATCCTTCAAGTCCTTTCATATCGCTCTCATGAGGGAATACATTCAGGGTAACATATACCTTTCTTCCTCTTTCATGGGCATAATTAAGTCCTTCAATCATTTCTTCATTGGTAAAGTTATCAGAAAAAGCTCTTAGGTTAAGTCTGGACCCCCCTAAGAATACCGCATCTGCACCATAATCTATCGCTGTCTTTAATTTGCTTAAATTACCCGCTGGTGCGAGTAGTTCTGGTTTATTCATCTTGTTTCCTCCTGATTAAAAGCATACCGTCTCCCACCGTAAGGGTGGATAATATTAAGTCATTTCGTCCATAGACATAATCCATAAATTCCTGAAGCTTCACCACGTTTGTCCGATGCTTCCTCGCCACGGTCTCATAGGCAACTAAGCCCTTATAGAGAACATTGTCACAAAGAATTATACCATTGGGATTTAGCCTTGGAAGACAAAGATCGAGATATTCCATATAATGGGACTTTCCCGCATCGATGAAGATAAAGTCATACGACTGCTCACAATTCCTTAAGAATTCGTCGCACTCGGATAAAACGACCTTGATTCGCTCATCTAGCCCGAATTTTTTGATGTTTTCTTCTGCCATATCCCTCATCTCTTCGCTTCTCTCTACTGTGGTGATAAAAGACAAAGGTGAATTGAGTGACATCAAAATGGAAGAATACCCTATGGCTGTTCCAAGCTCAAGAATCTGACGGGGTTTTTCCGTAGACACCATAAACCTTAGAAACTCGCCTGCATCCTTCATGACAATGGGAACGTAATTGGCATGGGCATAGGTTTCCATATCCTTCAGCTCCGGAAAACTGATCCGATTTTCTACATATTCTTTTACCTTTGGATTGATTATTCCGTCCATTTCATCCCCCTATATAAATTAACCCATATCCTGGGTCAATGAAAATGCCTATATCATTATATAGGATATGGATTTGATTATCAAATTAGAATTAGAACAATTTCTCTTGAGCAATCTGAATTCATAGCCCCTTATTTTCTCTGCATTTTCAAGTTCGAACTCATGAGGAATGCTGAAATCATATTGTATTAAGAATATCAGCAATATATACTGAGAGAAATGAGGTGGTAACATTCCTCCTTGCTCCCTATTAACGCATAATCTTACCTCATCTTTTGGACATCTAATAGAGGCTTCTAAAGAACACCCCCTATTTACGTGACTTTAAAGTTTAAGTCTTATGCAAAAAAAATTTATGGATTCCAAACTTTTTTATAGGGTCCAATCGTCTAATAGGTGAAGTACTTCAATCGAAAGCAGCGAGGTGAGTTATGGCAACACTAAATGATACAGATTTTGAGAATCTCTTCATGACTTATAAAAATGAAATCTATAAATTGGCTTATACCTATGTACACAACGAAGCAGATGCTCTGGATATTGTACAGGAAACAGCCTATCAGGCTTATATTTCAAGAAAAAGCCTGAAAGACTGGGAGAAATTCAAGTCCTGGGTCCTCACCATTACGGTGAACAAATCCCTGGACCTCTTAAAGAAAAAAAGGCCAGAGCCTGTAGAGGACATCACCTTATACACGGGTCACTTTACTGACACAGAAGATCCCCTCTTCGAGTTTGAAGAAAATTTAAAATCCCTTACTCTAAATGAAAAGAATATTGTTGTCTATAAATGTTTCTTTGACTACACGTTTGAGATGATCGGAGAGACCCTCCGAATTTCTCTAAGCACGGTGAAGAACCAGTACTATAGGGCGATTGAAAAACTACGCCTTGAGGAGGAATCCAATGAAAACTTCATTTGATGATAAGATTAATGAGATTACTATTCCAGATTCTCTGGATACACGCATAAACATGGGCTTTGGCGAAGCGAAACTTAAAGCCTTTTCTGAAAACAACCGGAGGAAGAAGAGATTTACAGCACTCGCTGCCTCTCTTGCCATCACTTTTCTTGCCTTTGGCATCATTGGTTTTGACAATGTAAGTGCAGCCATCAAGGAGGCCTTGAAATACATCCCAGGGCTTAATGTCCTGGTGAAAAAGCAAGATGGAGATATTCTTGTCCTAGAGGACCAAGTTGTCGTTAAAACTGATGATCACTACCTAACCCTTAAATCAGCTGTTCAGAATGGAAACCGCCTTCATCTTTCAATCGAAAGCAACCTTGGATTGGAGACTGACCTAAAAATCCAAGAGAACACAGAGAAAGAAGATAGCTCTCTTTCAAACGATCAGCTGCTTAAAGAGCTTAATCTTACCCTTAAAGATTCTAAAGGTGATGCCTATACCGC
>JBASOA010000046.1:0-60100 GCA_049657765.1 Clostridiaceae bacterium | reverse complement strand
CTGCAGAAGCACTACAGGTGTGATTAAGGAAATTGAGTATACAATCAAAGCTGGTCATTATATTTGTTGCATGCACTGTGGAAAAAGGTTAGAGAATCCTTATAAAGATATCAAAAAGTGCATGGCGCACAGCAGTTATAAAGTTGAGGGTGGGGTAATTAAGCAGATAAAATAGCATTTGAACCCAATATATATGATATACTGAAAGAAAATATATTGGGGGATGATTATAAATGGATAGAGATGAAATGAAACAGGCACTCGAATTAGAAATTTTGGCTAAACTGATCGACGAAGTAGAGATTGCTATACTTGAAAAAAAAGCGGAACTTCTTTTATTAGGAAAGGAGTTTGTAAGTATTGTTGTTAAAGAGCATACATCTGGTAGTGTGAAATTCAAAGATGAAGCTCAGGATGATATGGAAAATATCAGAAAACAATACAATGATCTAGTCCAAGACATCTCGAAACAAGTTAAGTTACACCATTATATAATAATGAATCATGAAGAAATAAGTGATTATCTCAATGGTTGGTTGAGGACCGAAAATTATGAAATTGTAAAAATAAATAAATATATAAATGAATCATTCGAACGAAAAATACTAGATATTAAAGAATAATTGCAACAAGAGACACTCACTTGGTGGGTGTCTTTTCTTATGGAATGAAAAAGGGGGTTGCGTAATGGCAAAACTGACAAAGAAACAGCAAGCATTCATTGATGAATATTTGATCGACCTGAACGCAACACAAGCTTCAATTCGTGCGGGTTATTCGACGGCTACCGCTGGACAGATGGGCGATGAAAACCTCAAAAAACCTCAAATAAAATCAGAAATCGAAAAAATGCTGGCTGAGCGGTCAAAACGAACAGGAATCAATCAGGATCGAATCGTTTTAGAGCTGGCGAAAATCGCATTGATGAAGATGACCGATATAGTCGATCCCAAGACTGGTGAAATCAGGTATGACGCCACTGATGAAGATCTGGCATGTATCGAATCAATAAAGGTGAAGACCATCCCGACAAAATCAGGCATGGGAACAGAACGTGAAGTGAAGATGGCCTCAAAGATGAAAGCAATCGAACTTTTAGGGAAACATCTTGGAATGTGGAGCGACAAACTTGACTTGACGGTCCAGCTTCCCATCGTGATTTCAGGGGAAGACGAACTTGAAGACTAAAACCCTTGAATCAAAAGGGATTCGTTATTCCAATGTCATCAATGTTAATCTTCCTAGGACCATAGGAAAAGGGTACAAGACATTTTGGAACTTTAAAGGTCGATATCGAATTGTTAAGGGAAGTAGAGCATCCAAGAAATCAAAGACAACGGCACTATGGTTCATCGCTAAGATGATAAAGCATCCAGATGCAAATCTTCTTGTCATTCGTAAGACATATAGAACGTTGAAAGATTCATGTTTCGCTGAATTAAAGTGGGCGATCCATCGTCTGAAGGTTGATAATTACTGGGATGTAAAAGAATCCCCATTGGAGATCACATATAAGCCCACAGGACAGAAGATTTACTTCAGGGGACTAGATGATCCATTGAAGGTTACATCGATCACCGTATCAATTGGAGTGCTTTGTTGGGGCTGGATTGAAGAAGCCTATGAAATTATGAGTGAATCAGATTTCGACACCCTAGACGAATCGATTCGAGGTGAAGTCCCTGAAGATCTATGGAAACAATGGACACTAACCTTCAATCCCTGGAATGAAAAGCACTGGATCAAGCATCGCTTCTTTGATGTCAAGGATGACAATATTCTTGCGATGACCACAAATTATATGTGTAACGAATGGTTGGATCAAGCGGATCTTAAAGTCTTTGAGTCTATGAAGAAGAATAATCCCAGAAGATATCTGGTTGCTGGACTTGGTGGATGGGGAATCGTTGAAGGTCTGGTATATGAACGTTGGAAGGAACAATTCTTCACATTGGACGATGTCAAGGATATGAAGTCAGCATTCGGACTTGATTTCGGTTACACGAACGATCCATCAGCATTATTCGCTGGTTTTGTGGACATCCCAAACAAGAAACTTTATGTCTGGGATGAAATGTATGAAAAAGGCTTGTCGAATCAGAAAATCGCTGAAAAGATCAACGTCATGGGCTATGGGAAAGAACGAATCACTGGTGACAGCGCTGAACCAAAGTCCCTTGATCAATTGAAGGGTCTTGGAATCAGGATCACTGGCGCGAAAAAGGGTAAGGACAGCATAACAAACGGGATTCAATGGATTCAGGATCTTGAAATCATCATCCATCCCCGTTGTGTGAACTTCCTGACTGAAATATCGAACTATACATGGGATGTCGACAAGTTCGGTTCAAAGCTGAACAAGCCCATCGACGATTTCAATCACATCATGGATGCGATGCGATATGCGTTGGAACAATACATTCTGGGGAACAGGTGGATATATTAATGGAACAGAAGATCATTGAATATTTCAAGAAGAATAAGCTTCCTAAGCCCATCACGATCAAACTGGTCGGATCATGGGCGATGGGGGATCAGGTTTATGCAGTTTCATGCAAGATCCTGAAGATCAAACGATTCGCGGTTTATTGCATAGAAGGCGAAATCCACAGTGTAAGGGAAAGGGGGCGATAATATGTTAACGAACGCAGAAATATTGCGATTCATCAACGATGACAAGGGAAGCAAGCGAAAAGCGATCGCCACGGTCGGACAAAGGTATTATGAAGGCGATCATGACATCAAGAATTACAAGCTTTACTATTACAATGCTGACAATGAGCTGGTGGAAGATACATCACGATCAAACATCAAGATCAGTCATCCGTTCTTCACCGAAATGGTGGACCAGGAAGTCCAATATATGTTGTCAGGGAAAGAAGGATATATTCGATCCGACAATCCTGAATTACAAGTTCACTTGAACGATTATTTCAACGACAATGAGGATTTCACATCCGAATTGTATGAAGTTCTGACGGGGGCGGTGTCCAAAGGGTTCGAATACATGTACGCCTACAAAAACAAGGAAGATAAGCTAGCGTTTCAATGCGCTGACAGCCTTGGTGTGGTGGAAGTTCGAGCAAAAGATACACAAGACAATTGTGATTATGTAATTTATTGGTACAATGATACTAACAAGAAGGACAATAAGACCGTCAAACGAATTCAAGTCTGGAACGACAAGGAAACAACGTTTTTCGTTCAGGTCAATGAAGGAAGGCTGACACTTGATCCGATCCAAAAGATCAATCCCCGTCCGCATATCCTTTATAAGAAGGACGAAACGGACGCACTGTATTTCGACGGATTCGGGTTCATCCCGTTCTTTAGACTGGACAATTCACAAAAGCAATTCAGCGGATTGAAGCCTATCAAGGATCTGATCGACGATTATGATCTGATGTCGTGTGGTCTATCCAATAACCTTCAAGATGCCAGTGAATATTTGGTTGTCGTTAAGGGCTTTCAAGGATCAGACGTGTCCGAGCTGATGCAAAACATCAAGACCAAGAAGCATATTGGTGTTGATGGAACAAACGGCGGGGATGTTGATTTTAAAACCGTGGATGTCCCATATGAAGCACGAAAGATCAAGCTTGAACTGGATGAAAAGAATATTTATCGTTTTGGTATGGGATTCAATTCAGCCCAGATCGGGGATGGCAATATTACAAACATCGTGATCAAGTCACGTTATGCGCTTCTTGATCTGAAGTGCAATAAACTTGAAATCAGGTTACGTCAGTTCTTGCGTAAGATCCTGAAGATCGTTCTGAATGAGATCAACGACAAGGGTGACACTGACTTCCAGATGAAAGACGTATATTTCGAATTTCAGCGTGAAGTCATGACCAACGCGCAAGACAACGCCACGATCGAAAAGACAGATGTTGAAAAGAAGAAGATCCAGATTGAAATATACACTGGACTGGCTGACATCTTAGATGATGAAACCTTCTTGGAAAGTATATGCGAGATCCTAGAAATCGATTATGAGGATGTCAAGGAAAGGATCGACAAGAAAAAGGAAACTGACTTGAACGATCTATTCAAACCTCCATTGGAAGTGACAGGCGATGAACAGTAGACAGATTGAAGGGATGATGAATCGTGGAAAGATGGAACGTGAGATCGCCGTCGAGATACAACGCGCATATATGGCGTCATTAAGGGAAATCAAAGAAAAGGTCAGAATCCTTGATGGTCGTGAACAGACAGAATCAGTGATCAATCGTCGAAAATACCAGAAAGCCCTAGAAACACAAGTCACGGATGTATTGGCCAAGATGAATGACAATATGTATGACAGTGTTGATCAGTATCTCAAGGATTGTTATGAAGACGGGTTCATTGGGACGATGTATGACCTTCAAGGTCAGGGCATTCCACTAGTCTTCCCGATCAATCAGCAAGACATTGTCAACTCTATTGTGAATAACACAAAATTATCGAAACCCCTTTACGAATCCATGGGTCACAACGTCAACGAACTGATCACTAAGGTGAATAATGAAATTGCAAGGGGAGTCTCAATGTCATCGTCCTATATTGACATCGCACGGAACATCCAGAAGCAGTCAAATATTGGAATGAATAGAAGTCTTATCATTGCAAGAACAGAAGGTCACAGAGTCAGGATAGAAGCTACAGCGGACGCCCAGAAGAAAGCCAAAGAAAAGGGTGCTGATGTTGTGAAACAGTGGGATTCAACACTTGACAAAAAGACCCGCAAAACCCATGCTGAACTTGACGGACAGATCCAAGAAATAGAAGATGATTTCGTGATCAAGTCTAGTGGTGCAAAAGCTTCACATCCAGCGGGTTTCGGAATCGCCAAAGAAGATATCAATTGCCGATGTGCATTGCTACAACGTGCGAGATGGGCGCTTGATGATGAAGAATACACCAAGATGAACGGTGACACCAGCAATATGATCCGATTGAAGGAAAAAGATTTCGAATCATTCACCAAGGCGTATAAGGAGAAGGCAAAAGAAGTCACTGGAATCAAGATCGACAAGATGGAAAGCTGGTATGGGAATAAACATTCCAAAGCGATCAAAGAAAGACTGGAAAGCGCCCCTGAATTATATCAGAATGCTTGGAATGAATGTCAGGATGAATTCCAGACTCTTGATCCTAAGTATAGGGGAGCAAAAGCCTATTATCAGCCTAGCAAGTATGCACATCAACGGGGTGTTCAATTAAACATCTTAAACGATTCTAAGGGAAGTTCATATCAGACCCCATATAATGTCGCATTTCACGAATACGGGCATCATATGGACTATCTTTTGAATGATAAGTACGGCGATGGCGATTATTTGAAGGGGTTCAGTGAAGTCTACAAGGACGACTTACTGGCGAAGACCCTGAAAGAAGATGGGCTGAAAGCCGTTGAACCATATGTCAACAAATATGTCAAAGAACATACTGACTATATTCAAAAAGAAATAGACGACATGTTCGACGCCAAAGTTCGTCGAGGGTTCGCCACTGAATCAGAAAGAGCGATCAAGACTGGAAAAGATGAATTCGATTATGTCGTGAACAAATGGAAATCTGATCCATCCTTGAAAGCTGAAATCGTCAAATCGTTCATTGATGACGTCAAGTCAAGTCTGACACTGATCGAACGTGGTGACATTTCAGACATGTTCGAACCAATCCTGAACACCGCTTATCCTTTTGGTGTTGGACATGGAACAAGTTATTGGCGGGAAAGATCCCCGTCAAAGGAAGCGTTCGCAGAAATGTATTCGGCGGTTGTTGCGAATCCAGATTCTTTGAAAGGAATAAAACTATATTTTCCGAATGCCTTCAAAGTTTTTGAAGAAATGTTAGGGGTGATTAAGTGAGAAAGAAAAGTGAATTCGAATTACTACTAGACAAATATATTGAGAAGTTCGGACAAGGAATCCCATTGTTTTTGATGATGGGAACATCTGAAGATGAACTTATGGACATGATGGAACAAGCAATCGAAAAGAATGAGAAAATCGAAGCTGATTTCGACGAATCGAATGACTATTAAATATTAAAGACCGCGGATTTCGTGGTCTTTTTTATATGCCGTCAGAACAGACGTTAAAATCCGAACCAAAAGCGTGACGTAACACGTTAAAATTGTAATAAGTAGGGGGAAAAGACAATGACAATCAAAGAACTATTGGCAAAACTGGGAATTGCTGAAGATGTTCAGACCCAGATCATGAACGGAATGAAGGAAAATAAACTTTTTGTCGCTGGTGAAGAAAATCTTGACGTCAGATACGGAAAACTTAAAACCGATCATGAAGGCAAGTTGACAGAACTTCAGAAAGCAAACGAATTGATCGCGGATCTTCAGAAGTCCACGAAAGGGAATGATGATCTTCAAGGTAAGATCACAACATACGAAACTCAGCTGCAGAACCTTCAGGCTGAAAACGCTAAGATCAAGTTAGAATCAGCGATAAAGGTTGGTTTACTGGCTGAAAAAGCCGTTGATATTGATTATTTAGCATTTAAACTGAAGGAAAAGGGCGACATCACCATCGACGAGAACGGCGCAATCAAGGGATGGGATGACAAACTTGCTGGACTGAAAACCCAGTTTCCAACGCAATTTACACCCACTTCAGAAACCAAAAAGATTGACGAAAACAAGCTGAAGGGTAATGAAGGCGACAAGACCACAGAACCAACGTCACTAGCTGACGCAATCAAAATGACATATGAACAAAAATAATAAAATAATAAAGGATTGGTGAAAATTTATGGCAATGTTACTAGCAGAAATGAAAGTCGGTATGACCGATAAAATCGCCCAACAGGTAATCGACACCTTCATAAGAAAGTCTGAAATTCTTGAACTTCTTCCCTTTGATAATGCGGTCGCCCCTTCAGGTGGATCAACATTAACTTATGGTTACGTTCAGAAGAAACTTCCAGCGAACACAGCATTCAGGGCAATCAATGCTGAATACGTTGCAAGTCAGGCGACAGTTGAAAAGAAGTCCGTTGACCTGAAAATATTCGGTGGATCATTCGAGATTGACCGTGTAATCAAACAGGCTGAAGGAATGTTCAATAATATGGCGCTTCAATTGGAAGAAAAGATCACATCCGCCGTTGGTACTTTCCATAATGCAATGGTGAACGGCGATAGCGCGGTCGTGAGCGATTCTTTCGACGGACTTGACAAGTTCCTTGTCGGTCAAACCACAGAACTTGGAACGACAGCTGTCATCGATCTTTCCACTATGGTGAAGATCAAAGAAAATGCTGACGTATTCTATGAAGCGCTTCTGACCCTGATCAATAGAACCAACGCTGACGCGCTGATGGTCAATGAAGGAATGAAGACCAAGATTCAGACAGTCGCAAGGGTACTTGGTTACAAGACCGAATCTGAAGAATCTTTCGGACGTGTCGTGACCACTATCGGAGAAAACAAAGTCAGACTGATCGACCTTGGAAACGTCGTGACAAACAACGCGGGAACAGCCGTCGAAACTCCAATCATAAAGGGTAACATTTCAAGAACAGTTGGAACGGCACAGACTGGACTTACTGACATATACGCGGTTAAATTCAGCGTGAATGAAGGCTTCCACGGTGTAACTCTTACTGGTACGACTGGCGTGTCCGCATACCTTCCAGACTTCCAGACAGCTGGTGCGGTCAAGAAGGGTGAAGTTGAAATGGTCGCATGTGTAGCACTGAAGAACGTGAAGTCCGCTGGTGTTCTAAGAAACGTCAAGATCGGTTAGTAATTAAATAACGAAAGGATGATGACAAATGGCAAAAGCAAATGTTGAAACAGTTGAAACAGTTCAAGCGGTTGAAGGCGTTGAAGTTGAAGCTGTAAAGACTTATATCGTGAAATGTCCAAACAAGGACTATGTCGGGGTTAATGCGGGGGGCGTCCAGTTCGCCTATGGACAGGCTGAAGTCAATGAAGGTTGGGTTCTGGATTGGTACAAAGAACACGGCTATGAGGTTGAAGAAAAGAAGTAAAGGGGTGAATCACCCATGATTTTAAGTGTGATCAATGTCCGACAGTTTTATGATTCTGACAAAGTGACTGAAGCGAAACTTCAGTCACTTGAATCATTGCTACAAGACACAACGAACAATAATTTTGTGAAATACAAGAACGCTGAAGGGGTTATCGATTATCCCGTAACCATTATCGACGGGTTCGCCCGCCTGATTGAATGGGAAGTCGTCATGAAACCAAAGATGGGGATCGCTTCTGAAAGCTTGTCCAGACATTCGGTTTCTTATACGACAAAGGATTCAAGCAATATGCTGCACGGTTATCCATTGGAGTTGTTAGGATTCATGAAGTTATACACGAAAGCGAGGTTTTAAGATGATCGGGGGAAATACAACAGCCCAGATCCAAGTTAAGACCGCTGAAAAGAATGAGATTAGCGAACGGGTGTCCACATGGACGCCCGTTCAATCTTTAGTTGGATGGTTGGACTATTCAGGTGGAGATTCAAAACGTCAAAGCTATGACACAAAACTTCAAGAATCATCACATGTTTTCATGTGCGATTATGTTCCATTGGACGCCACGATCAAAACGGCGAACAGTCGAATTGTGATCGATAACAAAAAGTATGACGTTTTGGTCTATGACAATCCAATGAGCATGAATCAGCAATGGGAAATCTTCTTGCGTTATGTGGGGGAATGACCATGGCTGACTTAAAGTTCGAAGACAATCGACTTCAGATCAAAAACTTGATCCAAAACATCGGGGATACATGGCTTGAAGAAGCGTCGGGGGAGTTGGAAGCCCAAACAAAGCGAAATACCAAGGTTGGAAAGGTCGCGGGGGGACAGACAAAGAACGCATGGGCACATGAGGTTGATCTGTCAACGCAAACAGCGACGATCGGAAACCCCTTGGAGAATGCCTTGTGGGAAGAATTCGGAACTGGCGAATATGCGCTGAAAGGCGATGGAAGAAAGGGATCATGGTTCATCCATGTCGGGGAAGGTACGAACGACATCAGTCCACAGGTCGTCAAGGCTTATGGAATGTATGTTCATGAAGGGAAAGACGGGGAACAGTTCGTCAAAACCAAAGGAAAGAAGCCAAAAAGACCACTGTTCAAAGCTTATGAGAAGTTGAAGCCCAAACTTGAAAAGGCACTGGCGAACAAACTGAAGGAGTTGATCAAATGATCGAAGTATTAAAGATCATATCGACGGCGATGTCTGTTATGGGGTTGAATTATGAGTTCATCGAATTCACAGCAAACGTCGTATATCCTTATTTCGTCGGAGAATATGAAGAAGTAGGGGCGATCAATGAAGATGGAATGACCGAATCGACATTCATCTTGACAGGCACAACACGGGGAACGTGGCTTGAACTGGAACAGACAAAAGAAGACATCGAAAGATATTTCGACGATTTCAGATACATTTCACCCATGGGAAGCGCCGTGTCAATCAATTATAATGGCGGGTTCGCTGTTCCAACATACGAACCAGAACTGAAACGAATACAAATCAATTTAGTAATAAAAGAATGGAAGGTGAAATAATGGCTTATGAAGAACTTAAAAATCATGGTGTGACTACAAGTACGCCAAAGAATATTCTTCTTGGGGCGGGTACTATTCATAAGGGACTAGCATTCACGGCGTCAGCTTGGAATTTTAGCGAATCTTTGATCGGTGCTACTTCAGGGGGAACAAAGTTGACCATCGTTCCAGACATCAAGAACATTGAACTGGACGGGGTGGACGTGAAAGTCAAAGGTCTTGCGATCAAGATCGGTGAAACGGCGATCATGGAAACAAATCTGGCTGAAATAACACCAGAAATCATGAAGCTGGCGATCTTGGGTGATTCCAAAGTGTCGACTGATGTGACTGGTTACACTGAAATCGTGTCTGGTGGACAGATCGAAACTGGGGACTATGTTTCCAAGTTGGGTTATGTCGGAAAAACCATGGAAGGAACACCAATAATCATCATATTCGATGACGCGCTATGTACTAGCGGACTTGAAGTCGAAGGAAAGCACAAGGACAACGGCGTCGTGAAGCTGACATTCGAATGTTACGCTGACATGACCGATGATCTGTCAAAGCTTCCATATCACATCTATTATCCGACACCTGTTTAACAAATAATTTTTTGAGGTGAAGCAATGAATGAAAAAATATACGAATTGCGTGGTCTTCAGTCGAAAGACATGTTTTCCATGTTTGCTATTTTGAATAAGATCGGGTTCGCTGAAGTGAAAACGGCATTGGACAACGACAGCGTGAAAAAAGCGATGATGAAGACTGGAAAGAAAGCGATTGACTTTTCATCCGTTGGACTAACGATCATGTTGGAAGTCATCGGAATCATCATGGGTCATCTTCCAGAATGTGAAAAAGAAATATACGCGTTTCTATCAGCATTGTCAGGACTTGAAACAAAAAAGATCCAAGAACTTCCAATGGAAGTTTTCGCGGAAATGATCGTCGACGTCATTCAAAAGGATGAATTCAAGGGTTTTTTCAAGGTTGTTTCAAAGCTTTTCGCATAGGCGACATAAGATTTATGGACTTGCTGTTTTCAAAATACGCAAGTCCTTTTTTATTATTGGACGGAATGATCGTGACAGGGCGCTTCATGGAATTCGTGGATGAATTCATCGAGATCGAAAATGAGAAGTCAACATGGGAATTCTTTTTACACAAAATAGAAGACAAAACTTACGCTGACTTTAAAGCTGAACTTGAACCAGCCCCGATGATCACTGAAGTCGACCTTGAAATGACCGTTAATGAATCACAAAACATCCTAAACAATTTCAAGCCCAAAGAATAGGGGGTGAAAAATGAACACACTTTTCAAATTAATCGGAAAGATCGTCGTTGAAAATGAAGAAGCGAACGAACAGATCGACGAAACCACTGACAACGCTGAAGAATCGTCAAATAAAATGGTCGATTCATTTAAGAAGATCGGACTGGCGGTCGCGGGGGCGTTCGCCATCGATAAGATCATCGATTTCGGGAAAGAGATCGTCGGAGCGTCCGCTGATGTTTCCGCTGAACAGTCAGCATTCACACAAATTATGGGTGGCTTTTCGGATGAAGCACAGAAGAAACTTGAGAAGGTCGCGGACGATGTCGGAGCGGTCGACACTAGACTGACCCCGTTCATGACGTCAATGACCGCGAAATTCAAGGGACTAGGGTTCGGAATCGAAGAATCAACGGATCTTGCGTCGCGTGGCTTGACGTTAGCGTCGGACGCGTCCGCATTCTGGGACAAGACTACAGATGAAGCGATGGGATCATTAAACAGTTTCATCAACGGATCTTATGAAGGCGGTGAAGCGATCGGACTTTTCGCGAACGACAGTCAACTTGCGTCATATGCGGTCAAAGAAGGGCTGGTCAGTGAAGCGAAAGAATGGTCAAGTCTGGAAGAAGCAAAGAAACAAGCGACACGTCTGGCATATGCTGAAGACATGATGAAGGCTTCTGGCGCCGTCGGACAGGCTTCAAAGGAAGCGGGGGAATATGCAAATACCCAAGCGAACTTGACTGAACAATGGCGTCAATTTAAAGCACAAATCGGTGAACCCGTACTTCAGAACGTTGTTCTTCCAGCCATGGCGACATTGTCGGGATTGGTTGAAGGAATGATCGGGTTCGTTGGAAGCGTCAAAGAAAACTGGGCGCAATGGGAAACCCCACTGACCATCGTCGGAATTGCACTGGGAACACTGACGACGGCGATCATCGCGTATAACATCGCCCAAAAAGCAAGTGCGATCAGTACGGCACTTTCGACCATGGCAACGACAGCATGGGGGGCGGTCATGGCGTTCGTCACGTCCCCGATCACACTGGTCATCCTTGGAATAGGGGCATTGATCGCGATAGGTGTTTTATTATATAAAAACTGGGACACTATCAGCGCCAAAACCAGTGAGGTTTTTGACAAGGTCAAGATCGTTGTCGGGGAATCACTGGACAAGGTCAAGGGGCTCTTCAGTGGAATCATCGGATGGGTGAAAGAAAACTGGCAAGGTTTACTATTGTTGATCCTGAATCCGTTCGCTGGGGCATTCAAATTGATCTATGACAATAATGAGAAATTCAGAACAAAGATCGATACGTTCGTCAGTGGAGTAAAGACCACGATATCGAACGTGTTCGGAACAATAAAAGGAATCATGACTGAACCGTTCGACAAAGCGAAAGGGATCATCGGGGGCGTCGTGGACAAGATCAGGGGATTTCTTGATTTCAAATGGTCTTTCCCAACGCTGAAAATGCCACATTTCAGCATTAAGAACGCGTCACTGAATCCGCTTGACTGGATCACAAAGGGAGCGCCAAAACTGGCGATCGACTGGTATGCCAAAGGTGGAATCCTGACCAAACCAACAATGTTCGGGTACAATCCCCAGACAGGACGGGCGAAAGTCGGTGGGGAAGCTGGGGACGAAGCCGTCGCCCCGATTGATGTTCTTCTTGGATATGTCCGAACGGCGGTTCAGGAAGAAAACAACGGAATAGCAGAAGGAATAAACAGATTGATCGCGATGTTGTCAGCATACTTCCCCCAGATCCTTCAGGGGATGGACAGGGATGTCGTTCTGAACGACGGCGCATTAATCGGACGACTAGCGCCCGCAATGGACGCAAAACTTGGAGAACTTTATAAAGGGAAAGGAAGGGGAAGATAAGTGAAAGGTGTACTTTTTGGAACAATACATTCAAATACGAATTTTTCCCTGATCCTTTCAAAGAAGGTCATCGAAACCCCGAAACCAAAGACTTCATTCGTTGAAGTTGAAGGATCAGACGGGGTTGTCGATCTGACTGAATATTTCGGGGAAGTCAAATACGAAAACAGACAGTTGAAATTCACGTTCAGTGTTGTCGATTCTAATTATTCGACAAAGTTCAGCGAACTTTCGAACGCGATCCATGGACGATTCTTGAAGATCATCATCGATGATGATCCGAATTATTATTACATGGGGCGGGTCAGCGTTGATCAATGGAATTCAAATCCAATCCTTCAGACCATCGTTGTGACTTGCGATTGTGAACCTTACAAATACAAGCTGAACAATACAGTTGTGACCACGACTGTGACAACCACAAAAACATTGTCATTGACGAACCTGAAGAAGAAAGTCAGCCCAACGTTCACGACGACAGCGTCATTCACGATCACATTCGGATCGATTGTCACAACACATAGCGCGGGAACGTTCATCCTTCCAGACATTCAACTTCTTGAAGGGGTGAACAGTATCAAGTTCGATGGAACGGGAAGCGTAACCATCACATATCAGGAAAGGGGGTTATAAATTGTATAAAATCTATTCAGATTCAAATCTAATATACACACCCCTTGTCCCTGAACTGAAGGTCATCAATCCTATGGTTAAACTAGAATTGAACAAGGTCGGGGAATCCACATTTCAGGTGTTCCCCGATCACCCTTCTTTCGATCAGCTGAAGAAGCTGAAGTCGATCATCAAAATATATGATGACGACAACATGATCTTCAGGGGTCGGATCATTAATGACATTCAAGGATTTTACAATGAAAAGAACATCACATGTGAAGGTGAACTGGCATTTTTAAACGACAGCATACAACGCCCCTATGACTTCACAGGGACGCCCGCTGAACTTTTCGCCCAGTTCATCACCACACACAATTCGCAAGTGGAGAACGACAAGCAATTCACCATAGGCAACATCACAGTGACAGATCCCAACAATTATGTTGCACGATCCAATGTTGGATATTCGAACACTTGGGAAGCGATCAACGAAAAGTTGATTAAGACCCATGGCGGGTATTTATGGGTCAGACATGAAGAAGGGGTCAACTATATTGATTACTTGCTGGACTTTTCAACACTGAATCCACAAGCGATTGAATTCGGGAAGAACCTTCTGGACTTCAAACGAAAGACAAACGGGGAAGACATCGCAACGGCGATCATTCCAGTTGGTGCGGTCGATGAAGTCACGGGTCAAAAGATTTCAATCGAATCGGTCAATGGTGGCGTCGATTATGTCTTTAATCAAGAAGCCGTCGACACTTACGGATGGATCTTCAAGGTCGTTGAATTCAACGACGTGACCGTCCCTTCAAATTTATTAACTAAGGTGAACGCCTATCTGGTCGAAACGATCAATCTTCTGGTTTCGATCGACATTGACGCCTTGGATCTTCCAGATCAAGCGTCATATAACATTGGAAGTTACATCAAAGTCACCACTTCACCCCATGGGATCACGGGTCAGAATTTTTTAATCAACAAATTGAGTATTGACATGACAAATCCAGCGAACAACAAACTGACACTGGGGACAACGTATTCGTCATTCATTGATGAATCGCTGAACGTCAAGAAAGAGAACGGGGAGCTTCTGGAAGTCATCGAGATTGTGACAAAGGACATGCAAAACTATACTGACGATCAGGTCGGTCAAGCGTCATTGTCCTTGATCAACACGATTTCACAAACAGCCACGGCGACAATCGAAACCGTGGGTCAAAAGTATTATTCCAAGGGTGAAACCGACAAGCTTATTTCAGATACCAGTTCGACGTTAACACACACGATGGAAGGTTGGACAATGAGTTTCGACGATCTGGTTATTGCGGTCGATGATCTGACGACTGGAACGTCCAATGAATTCATCGAAATTCATAAATATATCAGGTTTTTGAACGGTGACATCCTTCTTGGAGAAGTCGGTAACCAGATCACATTGAGAATCGAAAACGATCGAATTTCATTCTTGGAATCGAACGCTGAAGTCGCTTATTTCGCAAACAGAAAACTTTATGTCACGGACGGCGAATTCCTGAATTCATTGAAGTTAGGCGCGTTCGCATTCACTCCAAGAAGCAACGGAAATCTAACATTCGGGAAGGTGAACTGATATGGCTGAAACATTCGTAACCTTATATCAAGGCAATGGCGGGCGTGTCGACATTGGTTACACGTTATCCCAAAGCATAGAAAACAATCAAACCACAATCACGGCAACGGCTTACGCGGTAAAGACAAATTCGTCCTATTATTCATACAGATCATCACCACAGAACTTCACGCTGACGATCAATGGTAATGCGAAAGTTTACGGCTGGACATTCAATTTTGGAAACATGAACTTGAATCAGCGCTATGCGATCACCAGTCACGCGGTCACAATCAATCACAATCCAGATGGAAGTCTGGGAAGTATTTCAACATCGGTTTATTGTGCGACTGGCACGGATGGACTGGGAACGATCAATGGATCGACAGCCATCGCAATTCCAACAATCCCACGGGCTTCAAGCATTTCATCCATTTCAGGTGGAACGCTTGGAAGTCCAGTCACGGTCAATATATCTAGGGCGTCCGCAAGTTTCACGCATACGGTCGTGTATCGACGAACCGATGGGGTTGACGTGAACGTCGGATCTGATCAGGCGACATCTTGCGTGTTCACCCCATCGATCAATGATTCAGCGTTTCTTCCCAACACGACAAGCGGAATCGCAACGATCTTTGTTCATACTTACATCGGTGGATCATATGTCGGTACGGCGTCACAAAGCTTCACGGTTTACGTTCCATCAAGCGTCGTCCCAGTCATCAATTCAGTTTCAAAATCTGAAGCGGTGGCGGGGATCGCGACAAAGTTCGGCGCATATGTTCAAAACAAATCACAATTGGCGATCAATATCGGGGCGGTCGGAGCGCAAGGAAGCACAATAACAAGTTGGTCAACGACGATTCTTGGAATCGTGTATTCTGGCGCGTCATTTACTTCTGGCTTACTAACAAGTGTCGGAACGGTCAGCGTGTCAACGACAGTCTGGGACACAAGGGGAAGATCCACGACAACGTCAAGTAATATCACGGTTGTGGCATATACTTCACCATCGATCGTGGGGTTCAGTGGGTTCAGATCGACGTCAGGTGGCGTTCAAGATATCACCAATGGAACTTATTTGAGATCCGCGATGAATTTCGCCATCGCCCCCGTGAACGTCGGTGGCGTGGACAAGAATTCAAAGTCATATACGGTCGAATACAAACTTCAATCTTCTGGAACATGGCTTCCCATAACTTCTGGCGCGGTCTTCTCATACAATTCAGCGTTCACGTCCGCAAGTGGAATATTAAGCACGAATTCAGCATACGACATTAGATTGACCGTGACTGATTATTTTATTTCAGTGACCGCAACATTCCAAGTTGGAACGGCGTTCGCGTTAATGGACTGGCACACTTCAGGAACGTCAATGGCGATCGGAAAGGTTGCTGAAGGAAATGGGGTTCTTGAAATTGGTGGGGACTTTTATATCAACGGCGGACGAATGAACAATGGAATAAGGGGATTCGAAAAATCATTCACGGTTGGGGGAAGTGCGAACACTTATTATCCCGTTCTAATAAATTTAAATAATAACATATCAGATTATGTGAAATTTAGCATAAGTAGACAATACAACGAACCCGCCCCTGACACTTGGAACACGGCAACACATCGAGGATCGTTGAATCTTACAATTTTGTGGAACGGGTTCGGAACTTGGAGCGGTCAGCCCGCTGAACCTTATGTTCTAGTTCACAATGAAAATTACGCAACGATATGCGGTGGAATTAATGTCCCCGTTGGCGGGGGGTTAGTCGTATATCTAAGGGGTGGCGGTGCGGTTTATCATTTAAGTTCAGATTTGCTTGAGGGCGTAACCGCGACGGTTGTTCTTGGAACGTGGATCGCGTCAGATTCAACGCAATACCCAGCAATCGCATATAGTTCAGCCATGGTTCAAAACACTGTATTAAGTCGAAAATTGGCAACATTTACAAGTGTATATCCAGTTGGTGCTATATACATGTCAGTCGTCGCAACATCCCCAGCGACGTTATTCGGTGGAACGTGGGTGGCGTTGGGTGGAAGGTTTTTGATCGGTGTTGATGGAACGTATACAAACGGTGCGACGGGCGGTTCAGCAACGGTAGTTCTTACGGCTGGTCAATTAGCACCACATAAACATGTGACCCCAGCAAATCTTGTGAACGCTTCTGGAAATGGAACAGCATTCACAACAGGAAGCGGAACAGCCTATGGATTAGGTTATGGAATGCCATACAACACGACCGATTCAGGCGGGGGGGAAGCACATCCAAATATGCCACCATATCTGGCGGTGTATATGTGGAAGAGAACGGCATAGAAGGGAGAAACAAAAATGAACACTGAAATCATAATATCATCACAAGAAGGAAATATCACAATCAAACAAAGACAGCAAATCTTGAATTTTGTCGACATCAAAGTTTCGGATGAAATCAAGATCAAAGCCCAAGACATTGTCAATTATGTGAATTCGATCAAAACACCAGATGACAAAATGAACATGGCGTTGGATTTCATTAAGTCCAACGCCACACCCGCCCAAAAGTTGGGATTGATCGATATTTATCCATCATGGATCACACTTGAAAATTATGTACTCGGTGAAGAATTACAATACAAGGGTATTCTATACAGTATTATTCAAACCCACACATCACAGGCGGATTGGACACCAGATATCACACCCGCATTGTTTAAGGTGATACAGCCCGAAGGGGTTAATCCTGATTGGGTTCAACCTACAGGAGCACATGATGCCTATGATTTGGGTGAGAAAATAGTATTTTTCGGAAAAACTTATGAGAGTTTAATATCTTCAAACACTTATAGCCCAACTGCTTATCCGGCAGGGTGGAAATTAATAGTATAAACAAAAGGATCTTCTCGGAGGTCCTTTTAAATTATAAAAAAAGGAGAGTGAAAAAATGGAAATGATTAGAAACATTTTTATACAGTTATTTGGTTACTCAAGCAAAGAGTGGACAATCGGGGGAATCATAGCTGCAATTGGAGGGGTGATTGGTGGAATGTTAGGTGGATTTGACGGACTACTAAAAGCACTGCTAATTGGTATGGCATTCGATGTTTTTACAGGGTTCTATTTGTCTAAGATACTTAAGAAAACGAGTTCGACAAAAGGCATTTCAGGAATTCACAAAAAAGTTGGTATCCTAATCATGATTGCATTTGCCTACATCATTGATGGGGTTCTTGGACAAACAGGCGTGTTAAGAAACGGAGCAGTGATATTTTACCTAGCCATGGAAGGTCTAAGCCTTGTCGAGAATCTAACAGCAATGGGCGTTCCTGCATTTCAACCACTTAAAGAATATTTAGTGCAGCTTAAAGAAGGATCCAAGAAGGGACCAAGTAAGATTATTGAAGCCGAGACTAAAGAAGAGGTGAAGTAGGATGTCTACAAAAAAACTACTCATCCTTTTAGATCCTGGCCATGGTCTCTATACTTTAGGAAAAAGGATGCTTAAATCTCTCGATCCGAATGAGACAAGAGAATGGGTCTTGAACGATAAGGTGGCAGATGCAATTACCGATGAACTTAACGCTTACGAAGACATTGAGATTATCAGGCTTGATGATCCTTCAGGCAAGAGAGATGTTCCTTTATCCGAAAGAGCAGCCAAAGCAAACAAGATCTATAAGGAATACTCTGACAAAGGTTATAACGTAATCATTCTAAGCATCCATCACAACGCTGGAATAAATGGTGGAGTTGGTGGCGGAATATCAGCATATGTTGACTCTAGGCGTTCATCTGCAACCTCTAAGACGATTAGAGATAGGGTATATGATGAACTGATTGGAACTACTGGAATGAAGGGTAATCGGAGTAATCCGAAGTCAGAACAACCGCTCTATATTCTTTACAACACTGATATGCCCGGTACACTGGTAGAGCATGGTTTTATGGACAGCCCTACAGATGTTCCAGTGATTCTATCCGCAGAACATCCGATAAAGTGCGCTCAGGCCTATATCAATTTTCTGGCTAAGGACTACGGTATCACAAAGAAAATTGTTATACCTATGCCTAAGCCTGTAGATGACTTGTCAGAGTATGCCTATACCACAACAAATCTGAATGTCAGGTCCGGTAGGTCTACCAGTCATAAGATTTTGGCCACTTATCCGAGAGGGACGAAGGTCAGAAAGCTTTACCTGGCAAATGGTTGGTGGAGTATAGATGTACCATTATCAGTTGATAAGCGAGGTTTTGCTTTTGTGAGCGCTGCTTACCTAGCCAATACAGCGCCGGATCAGCTTATGTACCGCGAGGGAAAGGTTAATGTTTCTAAGGGGTTGAATGTTCGGAAGGGACCAGGAACGAATTATCCAGTCATAACAGCACATAAAAACGGTACCCAAGTAACCATCTACGAGGAAAAGTCAGGATGGTATAGGATAGGTACAGAAAAATGGGTATCTGCATCTTACATTCTGATAATTTAATAGTTTAAGATTTTACAGAAAAAAATAACTTTTATATTTAATTTTAATATGGTAATCTAAGATAAAAACCATTCGGAGGATATGAATGTTTACTTTATCAAAATCGAAAGAATTAAGTTTTAATATAGTTTTTGGTGGGGAAAACGAGATATTATTGGATGACCTACTTCCAGCTTTGGATGGATTAAGTAATCTAATTGGTATAGTGACAAGTAAAGTAGAGCCGAATGCTAAAGTAGAACTTAAGTTTAAGAAAAGTTCACAAGGAAGCTTTGATGTTGAACTATTGATGTTTTTAACTGGTAATTTTATATCTTTGATATCTAATACGGAAGATCCAATAAAAATAGTTAAAACGCTTGTCGAGTTAATTAAATTCAAAACATTTTTGCAAGGTGAGTCACCTGCTAAAGTTGTTGAAGGTGATGATTACAGTATAAATGTTGAAAATTTTCATGGAGATACTTTGAAAATTAGCCCTGTGGTTTATAATGTTTTTCAATATCCATCTACAAATGAGAATTTTAGAAAAATGTTTTCAAATAATCGAGAGAGTCTTTCAATAGCTGCACGAGATAACGGTGCTATTAGAGTAGATAAGAGTGAATATGAGTATTTAGTTGCCGACGTAAAGATTGATGAGTGTAGTCAAGTTGTTGAAGGAATAAATCGTATAATTTTGCATATAAAAAAACCGGATTTACTTGGCAATTCAAAATGGGAATTTAGACATAAAGAGAAATCAATAAAAGCTACTATCGAAGATAAAGATTTTCTGCTAAAAATACAAGATGGTCAGATTTCGATTAACTCGCATACTTACTGTGATTGTGATCTTTCATTCCGTAATGAATTGGACTCTATAGGTAATTTAGTTCGTCAAGAATATAAATTACTTAAAGTATATGATGTGAAAGTTGCAGATGATGGTGAGCAAACTTCATTTTGTTAGAATAGCAACTAATGCGAAAGATCTCAAGGCATCTCGAAAGAGGTGCCTTGAGAATCAGAAACGATAAGAATGACGTGTAAAGAAAAAATATTGTGTTTTAGCGAAAAATTTAATTGTAATGAAAACTTGTATTGATATAATAAAATTACCCATATTATCAGACAAGAATAATATAGATATTTATATATTGAGGAGGGGGATTCATGAGTTTCATTAATGGTAAAATTTTCTACAACAAGGAATATGATATTGATTTATTTGAAATAGAAAAATATGGGAATTATTACAATAAAGTAAGAGAAAAAATAGATATAGGATATAAGCCTATCATAGTTTCCTCTGATTTGATGATAAATATTTTAAAAAAATACTTTACTGAAAAAAAAGCTGATATTGTAAAAATAGAATTATTAGAGGAAGATATCGAGTATCAAGAGCATATAAATAAAATGATACGTACACTAAAATCTAACAGAGACTATTTCATTGATTTAATAGAAGAGATTTCATTTTTATCCGATAATGACAATGTCGAAATTAGATGTCTTAGATTCAAATATACTAGAGAACAAGAGTTGATTGACATATCCGTTTCATTAAATGGATCTCTTAATTATACTAACAATCAAACAACAAAAAAAGAATTAGATGGATTAAAAGGGATAATATCCAAATATTTAAAGTGGTTGTATAAGAATGATATATAAAACGCTTAATTTTACATGGGAATATATAATACCTATAATTACGCCTTATTTTATATATTATATGTCTTCTAATCATCAAATAAAGATAGACGCAATTCCGAGTGAATATATTTTCGATTATAATGTTGCTTTATATTCTTCTCTAGTAGTTATTGCGTGCAAGATTTTAAATTATTTTATTAAAACTGAGAAAGAGAAATTCTCGAGTATTTCTGTAATAGCTTCTAAAGATAATAAAAGTTTTATTAATCATGATATAGATTTATCATTTAAAAGTGATTTTGCAAAACTATTTTTTCAAATTAAGCTAAAAGGAGCACCAGATAGATTAAAGAAGAAGCAGATTTCAATCTTTTTCCCTCCTCAGGTATATGTACAAATGACTAAGAATAGTAAGAAATATTGTTGGTATGATGAGTCGAGTAACTGCATACGAATTGAAGTGAGTAAACTGTTCAATGCGAATAAAACTCAAGTTATTTTATCTGACAGCGCTACTTTTGATTTAGAAATTCAAAAAATAGATGAGTTTGTTGAGAGCAACATAGAGGTTTCTATAGTTAAAGGAAATAACATGACATCATTAGAAAGTAATAAGGTAAGTTTTAAAAAATAATAAGGAGGGGATGTTGAGTGGGGTGGCTTACTACAACAAGATGGATTGATACAAAGTGCAATAATATTGAAGAAGCTGTAGACTTAATCATGTTGGATAATGAAACTTTAAACAAGGAAGGAGCGATAGTATATAAGAACCTTATTAAGGAAAAAGCATTTGCTCACACAATGGTAAGTGATTTTAATAATCAGAGTATATTATATAATTTAATTCAATTTAAAATTGATTCAGTTACACCTGGTGATGGAGTAGAAGAGTTTAGAACAACCACTATAAATGGACTTATACTTGTGTATAAAGTCGAAGGGAGTGTAACGTATTTAATAAATCGTAATTATGACGCTCTTAAACTATTAAGAATATTATGCAACTATGATGGACGTGGTGAAATACTAGAAGACAAGACTAACATGTCAAGTGATATGTTTATGTGGTTTGTGAAAAGTGTCTATAATAAAGAGACCTCATTTACTTTTACTCAAGAGGATCAAACCGAAAAAGACCTTCTTATTGAGAGCATCCTAGGGGTCAGAAGTGAAACAAGAGATGAAAATAGATTATCGGCTCAAGGAAATACAGTCATGAACTTAATAAGCACACTTTCTTTTATTCTAGAAAGTGATAAAATTAATCAGCTAATTATTAGGATTGAATATTCTACTCATAAAGTTGTTGAGATAAAACTCACAAATGGGGGAGTAATATCTTGTGACATTGATTCATATTCCGGTGATTATGAAAGTCTGAACCTTAATGATTTGACTTGTAAATTATTACTTCTTGTATATTTAGAGATTGTTCCCAACTTAAAACAGGTTTATTATAATGACATAGATTCTGCTGACTGGGGGAAAGACAAGAAAGAAGAGTTTTTCTTAAATGTAAAATCAGAACTTGTTAGTAGATTAGAAGAAAGAAGCAAGAGTTTGCAATAAGGAATATTAAAAGCCGGCAACCCCGGCTTATTTTTTTCAATAAAAAACCCCACACTCACGTGCAGGATGATAGGGGTGCTATCCTGAAATATTATAGCACAACATGAGCCGGGTGGAAGCCTGGCTTTTTTTGCTGCATTTCTTTGATTAACGGGTTTAAAATATCTATTGCTTCTATGAATGCGCGTATAATATGGCGTTTAAGATATATTCTAGCCGGACCAAACACAAAACAAATATCATCGTCATAATCGCAAGATAAAGACAATTCTCCAATCTGTACAATATTTTCTTTACCAATGCCAACTATAAACGATATTTTTCCTTGCTCGACCCTGCTGTTACCCGAAGTGTTGTGAACCGCTGCATCTCTGACATACGCTATTAAGTCTGTAACGTCTACTACTTTTCTGAAAGGTACTATATCGTCTGTGAAATCGATCCGCTTTCCAGCGATGTGCTCCGATTTCCAGACTAAATCCCTTAAGTCTATCATCAAAAGAACGAAAGCTGCTTTTTCAAGTATCCAATTAGGATTTGACTGTCTGGAAAAAACTTTAGAATTTAGTATTTCTTCAATATCTTCTTTATCTTGCATTATTTCATAGACGTTTTCAATTGTTAACTTTCCACTCACCGCTGCCAACTCCTCTTTAATCTTACTAATATTTTACTACTTATTTCATATAAGTACATAAATATAGTATTGTCACTTTATGCTTTTCTCCGGATCTCTGCATAATTAGATTATGGAGGTGATAAACAATGAAATGCATATACTGTAATAAACACCAGCAGCCACTAAAGGTTGGAGGAATGGTCATGATAACATGCTGTGACAAGCTCCAGATATTAAGGTATACGGTCCGTCCTAGAGTAAGAGATTATTGTGAGAATCATCCTGATACTGTATTAGTTGACATGGAAAGAATTGGTAATTCGAGTTTGTCATAAAATTTGTCAAAACTTTTTATCGTTCTTTTACTTTACTTTACAATTCTAAAACCTTGTAAAGCGTTGATACATCATAATCGTTACTTAACTTTACCTATTTTTACCACTACAATTATTAATGAATTGTTAATCTTAGTCTAATTGACATTTCATCCTATTAGTTCCAAAATTAAGGTAATATATTCAAAAAGTCATTTTTCTATAGCAAGTAATATATTTTTTTCCTTTAGAAGTAAAGGTTTACAATATATTAAAATAAAAAAATTCATAGGAGGTTTTCATGAAAAAAGTTATTAACAATCCGGATAATGTCGTCGATGAACTGCTGAAAGGTATGGTCTATGCCCATCCAAATCATGTCAGAAGACTAGAAGGTTTTGAAGTGCTCGTCAGGAAAGATTCTCCAATTGAAAGAAAAGTAGCTTTAGTCAGCGGTGGAGGTTCCGGACATGAGCCATCCCATGGCGGATTCGTTGGAACAGGAATGCTTGATGGCGCAGTCGCCGGAGCAGTATTCACCTCACCTACGCCAGACCAGGTATACGAGGCCGTCAAGGCAGTAGCTGGACCTAAGGGCGTTCTCCTCATCGTCAAGAACTATACCGGAGACATCATGAACTTCGAAATGGCCAAAGAAATGGCTGAAGCCGATGACGTCAAGGTCGACTATGTTGTCGTCAATGATGATGTGGCTGTTGAAAACTCCACATGGACCACTGGAAGAAGAGGAATTGCAGGAACAGTACTCGTTCACAAGATTACAGGCGCCATGGCAGAAACCGGAGCAGAACTTGATGAAGTCAAGAGAGTTGCTGAGAAGGTCATCGCTAATGTCAGATCCATGGGACTTGCCCTTACACCTTGCATCGTTCCAGCAGCTGGAAAACCAAACTTTACGCTAGCAGAAAATGAAATTGAAGTAGGTATGGGTATTCACGGCGAACCAGGAACACACAGAGAAGAACTAAGAACTGCAGATGAATTGGTTGACCATCTCTTAGGGAAGATCTTGGCTGATATCGACTATACAGGAAGCGAAGTTGTAGTCATGGTTAATGGACTGGCTTCAACCCCACTGATGGAACTGTATATCGTAAACAAGAGAGTTCATGAAATCCTGAATGAAAAAGGAATCAAGGTATACAAATCACTGGTCGGCGAATTCATGACCTCCCTTGAGATGGCAGGATTCTCCATTACAGTACTCAAGCTGGACGATGAAATGAAAAAACTCTTTGATGCACCTGCAGACACCCCAGCATTTAAGAGCCTATAGACATTAGGATAAGGAGGGCATTGCAGATGGCAAACAAGGATAAGGTATATGAAGTCATTTTAGCAATTTGTGGCATCATGGAAGAGAAAAAGCTATATTTGACTCAGCTGGATGCGGCGATTGGAGACGGTGACCATGGTTTGAACATGGCAAAGGGTTTTGGTGCGGCGAAAGTCATACTCGATGAGAAAAAATTCAATACACCAAGCGATATCATGAAAACAGTTGGCATGGCGCTGATCTCAAAGGTGGGAGGAGCAGCTGGACCCTTATACGGTACAGCATTTCTCAACGCATCAAAAATCATCGCAGCAAAAGAAGAGATCGACTCAAAGGATCTGGTTGCGATGCTGGAAACAGCCTTAGATGGCATAAAAGCCAGAGGTAAGGCTGTTGTAGGAGAAAAGACCATGGTAGACGCCATCGAACCTGCAATAATTGCCTTGAAAAAGGCATTGGAGGAAGGAGCTTCAACGAAAGAAGCGATGGATAAAGCTGTTCAGGCAGCCGCGGATGGTGTTGCCTACACCAAGACAATCATTGCAACCAAAGGAAGAGCCTCCTACCTCGGAGAGAGGAGCATCGGGCACGAAGATCCGGGAGCGATGTCATCCTATATTATTTTAAAGACCATAGCTGAAAACCTGTAGAAATGAATCAAACAGGTTGAGGCATATAAAAAAGAGGCTGAATGATTCCTGATCAAGGAAAGTTCAGCCTCTTCCATATCTGTAAATGATTCAAACTTCGAATGAGATTATCGGTGCTGAGTGCTTAATGGATTATAGGGTGATGTCTTCCGACATAGTTTGTCCCGATGACCCCAAGGAGGATAAGGATCGCACCTAGGATGTGATAGAAATAGAGTGGTTCATGAAGAATTATAACGCCGGCCATGATTGAAATCACCGTGCCGAGATGCGTAATGATGCTCATCCTTGAGGCTTCCAGTTTTGAAAGCGAATAATTCGACAGGAGCGAAGTGCCTAAAGTAGAAAGTGTTCCTAGAAAAATAACAGCTAAAAGATACGTTCTATTCTTCAATGGATCAAAATAGCTTGTGAGATTTCCCATAGAGATGTGCAAGCCAAAACTCAGCAGATTGAAGACTAAAAAACCAACCGTAATGGCTAAAGCCGTTATTTTAATAAATCCGTATCTTCTTGAGAATTTTCTACTGAGGACATTGCTCGTTGCCGACGCAGTAGCTGAAAATAGCATCAGAATGAGCCCGTAAAGACTTGCATTACTCAAGCTGAGTCCTTTCATGAAAGAGATATAGAACACGCCGAAAAGTGAAAGCATCATGAAAAATTTCTGTTTTCGGCTGGATTTTTCCTGAAGGAGGAGAGCCGCAAGAATCATGGTAATAATCGGTGCTGTCGCCTGAATGATTCCAGCCTCTGAAGAGGCGATGTATTGCAGTCCATAAATCTGAAAAGAGAAAAAAAGGATAGGATAAAACATAGACAAAGGGAGGAGAATCCTAATTTCATCCCAAGTGAATTGTAACTTTATAGTTCCTGTGAAGATTAAAATCAATAAAGTTAGAAAAGAGATGGTAAATCGGTGAGCAAGTGTTTCAATTGGACTTGCTAAGCCAATGGTTAGCTTTGTGATCATAAAGGAAAATCCCACGATTAGTGCTAGCCCAAGTGCTGCCATATATGCTTTATTCCGTTCATTCCACATGTTCATTCCTCGCTTAAGAAATATAATAGATTAATCTCATTATAGCATGAGAGAATGCAGAACTTAGTCAATCCCTATCGAGATTTCTAAGTGCGATAAAGCACATAAGGATTCAAATGTCATATATTTGTAGCACAATACTTGTACTCCATAGGTAAGATGGGTATATAGAGGAATCATTCACAGGTTCTATGGAATAATGAAGGTTTTGCTCGATGAGATAAGATGAAAGCAAAGCCAGAGATGAGGTAAAGATGAAAAAAACGGTAAAGTTTTTGATTGCAGCCCTGCTCTTATGTTCAATTCTAATCTCGACATCCCCAATAGATGTTTTGGCGAATTCTGCAGAACCCCCATCCGTGGTGATTCTAGTCAAGAATCCATCGAAGGACCTTTTAATTACGCTTTTATCGGAGCAAAATGAAATCAATGCGAAAGTGAAGCGAATTGCATGGGAAGGAACCTATGTCTTTTATTCCCGTGACATGAAGAATGGTGATAAATATACATTTAAGGTCACTTCTGGCGGGGAGAGCTTTGAAGTGACCCTTAGTGAGCCCGTCTATGGGTATAATAATATCTATACCCTTGAGGTTCATGAAAAAACCTTAACTCCCGGAAAATATCCATTTCGCTCGATCTTACTCGTTGGAATCCGACTGTTTCTTACACTTTTGATCGAAAGTATCATTTTCTTATGTTTCAGGTTCAGACAAAAAAGAAGCTGGCTCATTTTTCTCGCAATCAATTTGGTAACACAAGGGATACTAAATATTTGGCTGAACAATGAAGCAACAATGAGTTCAAGCTATTTGATCTTTGCACTGATCTTCGGTGAGCTTTTTGTGTTTGCGAGTGAAATGGTTGCATTTCCTGCATTAATCAAAGAACATTCAAAAAGACGTACAGTATTATATGCCTTTATAGCCAATCTTGTCAGCTTAATTGTTGGCGGTTATCTCATCACTCTTTTACCGGTTTAATCTAAGATGAAAAACAGCTATAGAATGACGAGGGTAGTAGATGAATAGGCAGACAAAATATGATTGGAATCTCTTATTCAGGTGATAGCTAAGAATAATATGCTAAAATAAGGTAAATAAAGAATAATGAGGTGATCTCTTGATATTGAATTTTATGCCAACAAGTGTGATGAGCAAAGCGTATGCAGATAAGCTAAGGGAGTCCACAGGAGCTGAGATCTTGGATGTGGAAAACTTTAAAGACCATGTGGATATCTTAGACCGCGTGGAAGCGATCATCCCAAATTGGAGACTAAAGGAAGAAGACCTGGACTTATTTAAAAATCTGAAGTGGATTCAAAGCTATAGTGCAGGAGTAAATACGTATCCTTTAAAATACATCAAGGAAAGGGGGATAATGCTGACCAATACTTCAGGAATTCATGCCCCCGCTATGACAGACCAAATCATGGGCATGATTCTCGCTTTTTCAAGGGCCCTTATGCCTTGTATCCGGAATCAGAAAGACAAGCTGTGGGATGTTGATTATCCGCTTTACGAACTGGATGGAAGGGAACTCCTCATTGTCGGGGCGGGACATATCGGTAATCTTCTGGCAAAGAAAGCCAAAGCGTTCGATATGAAAGTCATTGGACTGAAGAAAACGGTAACCCCACTCGAGAATTTTGATGAAGTCAGGGGACTGGATGAGCTCAAAAAATCTATGAAAACTGCGGATTATGTGGTCATTTTAGCACCACTTACCGAAAACACCAGAGGCATGGTTGGATTCGAAGAACTTTATGCGATGAAGAAAGATGCCGTTCTGATTAATGTGGCTAGAGGTCCGCTTGTTGTTGAGGAAGCGCTACTTGAAGTCTTAAAAGAGAAAAAGATCAGAGGAGCTGGACTCGATGTGTTTCACAAAGAACCTTTAAAGGAAGACAATCCGCTTTGGGATCTAGAAAATGTGATCATAACTCCCCATATTGGTGGATTAAGTGACCAAATGGAGAGAAGAGCTGTGGAATTTATTTCCGGCAACATCATTCGCTTTGAAAAAGGCGAAAAGCTCGAAAATATCGTTAACCTGGATCTAGGCTATTAAAGAGCTAAAGTTCATGGATCCTATTTTAGGGGGATAAAATAAGTGAGCTTTACTGATTGGGAGTAGATTAGGATAAAAACCAAGGGGGATAACGTGAGTGATTATGTTTTAAAGACTTTGACTGAAGATTATGCTAAAGAAATCTGCAGCTGGAGATACGATGAAGAGTATTCTATTTATAATTTGTCAGAATGGAATGTCGTCGTTGAAAATGGTTGGGATTTAGCGCTACAAGAGAGAAGAGAATCTGATTTCATCGCAATATTGCACGAAAATCATTTTATTGCCTACGGCAGATTAACAACGATTCATGATAAAGCATTCATCGGTATTGGTTTAAAGCCCTCACTATGCGGTAAAGGCATTGGTGGGCATGTCATGAAACTGTTAATTAAAGAGTGCTTTAAGAGATTTCCAGATTGCTCAATAGCACTAGAGGTAAGGTGCTTTAATGAAAGAGCCATAAGATGTTATGAAGATATTGGTTTTAAAATCAAGAATAAATATACGAAGAATACACTTACAGGGGATGTTGAGTTCTATCTTATGGATTACATGTCAACTTAATATGCCGAATAAAAGACATCACCATATTCGGTGATCAACTTGGTATTCCATTAAAAATTGATTAGAATCTATAAAGTTATAAAAGGCCAATAAAATAGAAGTTCAGCGTCATGCCGAACTTCTATTTTTAATGAGGAGTGCCTGATTATGGCTATTCTACTGTTACTGCGGTACCAGAAGCTGTTACCATAAGCATTCCATTGCTTTGGCCAAGTGTTTCGTAGTCAATCTTGACAGCGACAACGGCATTGGCTCCAAGTCTTGTAGCTCTCTCTTCGAGTTCTCTCAAGGCGTTAATTCTTGCTTCGATTAATTCGGATTCATAAGTCTTTGAACGTCCACCAAATAAATCGGACAGACCTGCAGTGAAGTCTTTCACGAAATTGACACCAGAGATAACTTCTCCGAATACAATGCCTCTATAGTTGACAATTTTCTTGCCTTCTACTGAATTTGTTGTTGTGATAATCATATAAATTCCTCCTCGCATAATACATATCCTTATTATAAGACATAAGGATTAAAGACTCAGGATTTTAATTAAAATTTAACCTGAGGTTTTCTGATAAGCTTCAAGGTTTTATGATATAATCTAGACTTGAAATAAGGTGACAATTATTATCAACTAAAATAGAGAAGGTGTTATTTATGAGCATAGCTGGAGAAGGGTGCGAGATCCTTACCCCTTTCAGTGAGAGAATGTCTCTTAAAGATATAGAAAGAAGTCTTACCACCACATACAAGAGAAATATCTGGGGTAAGTTTATAAAAGCCATTAAGGACTATAATCTGGTAGAAGATGGCGATAAGATTGCTGTCGCAATCTCAGGAGGCAAGGACAGCCTTATCCTGGCGAAACTCTTCCAGGAAATGCAAAAGCATCACCAGAACAATTTTGAATTGGAATTTATTGCCATGGATCCCGGTTACCATAAGGAAATCAGGAAACTACTCGAAGAAAACTGCGAATACCTCGGTATTCCTGTAAAAATATACGAATCAGGAATCTTTGATGTCATCGATGAAATCGCAAAAGATTATCCTTGTTATATGTGCGCGAGAATGAGAAGAGGTTCACTCTATAATTTCGCACAGGACCTTGGCTGCAATAAATTAGCCCTCGGACATCATTTCAATGATGTCATCGAGACGGTGATGCTTAACATCACCTATGGCGGAACCTTCAAGTCCATGTTGCCAAAATTAAAGTCCCAGAACTTTGAGAACATGGAAATCATCAGACCGCTTTACCTCATTGAGGAAGATAATATCAAAAATTGGGTTCAAAACGCCGGAGTATGGCCGCTCAATTGTGCTTGCATGGTTGCAGCAAAGAAGATCGGGAATAAAAGGTATGAAATTAGAGAACTTATTAAAAACCTCAAGAAAGTAAATAAGGATATCGACAAGAGTATTTTCAGGTCCCAGGAAAACATCCAGATGGATTCAGTAGTCGGATGGATGGATAAGACAGGAAAGCATTCCTACCTGGACTTTTATGATGAAGAAGATGGGCACGCCTTTACCAGTGAAGAAATCTAGGCAGCTCTAGTAGAACAATTGGGCTTATGGTAAAATCATAGATAAATAGTAAACCAAAGGAGAGATTAACATGAAAATGGCATTTGTATGCAACGGAAGTAGCGCAAGGGCACAACTTGCAGCTTCCATCGCTAAAGAATATTTCAAGGATACAGAGATTGTCGCAGCAGGAAGCCTTGAAGAGGAAATGGACCCTAAAGTTATCGAAGTTCTTCAAGAAGATGGGCTGAATACAGACGGTATTGCCTTGAAGACACTATTTGATTTGGATTTTGACATGGAATATGCTGTAATCGTCGGCTGTGATGATGGGGGATGTCCATTGGTATTTGCAGACAATGTAGTGGAGTGGGATTTCATCACCAGTCCAAAGGGACAGGATGTTGAAGTATACCGTGAAGCGAAGAACCAGTTGAAGGAAGAAATCAAGAAGCTCTACATGGAGATCGAAGCGAAGTAGTTTAAAAATTAATCCATTTCGGAAAATACAACAGAGGCATTGAGCTAAGCTCAATGCCTCTGTTGTATTTGTTGTCAGATATTAATCTTTACACCTTATAAATGACATCAAGAATCGTACCATCTCGATATTTGCCGATGGCCACAACCTGGTCAGAAGTCACTTTTTTCTCAGGTATTCCTGTAAGATAATCAGCGATTTTCTTCAGTTCCTTAATCTCAAGGATCCCCAGACTCGTTTCTTCCTTAAGTTTCTTAATCAAATCCGAATGCCTCGGATGAATGGCAATTCCTCGATCCGTTACGAGAATATCTATGGTTTCCCCTGGCGTTGAAATTGTCGTCACCTTATCTACAAGGCAGGAAAGCCTTGAGTTTACCAGTTGAGAAACGATGATGGACAGTTTTGCTCCAGCAGCGGTATCCGCATGTCCACCAGAGCCTCCAAGGATCACCCCATCGCTTCCAGTGGTGACATTGACATTATAATCAAGGTCGATTTCACTGGCGCCAAGGATGACAACATCCAGTTTGTTGACAATGTTGTCGGGGTTGTTGATGTTTGCATAGGTATTGGCATCAATCTTGATGTGATTTTCATTGACTTTAACCGATTCAACCGCATCCAGATTAAAGCACTGGACGTCATATAGTTTTTCGAAGAAACCCTCTTTCAGCATATTCACGAGATAATCCGTGGTACCTCCACAGGCGAAGCTTCCTTTAATTTGGTTTTTAGCCATGATTTTTTTGACTTCACTCGCGACAGCAAGGGAGATTCCACCGGCACCGGTCTGGAAGCTGAAGCCGTTTTTTAGCAGTCCGCTGTGGGCGATAAGCGTTGCAGCATCTCTTGCAATTTTGAGTCCTACCGGATCTTTCGTAATCATGGTGGTCCCACTGACGATTCCCTTTGGATCTCCGATAGAATCGACTTTTACCACATAATCAATCAGGTGGTGGCTTATTTCAGGGCGATTGATCGTGTCACTCGTAAAATCCGTGATGGCGACAACTTCTTTCGCAGTCATCGCATCGGCCACTGCATAACCTAAGACACCGCATGCGGAAGGTCCGTCGGAACCAGAAAGATTTCCATCTTTATCCACAGCAGGAGCCGCAATAAAAGCGACATCAACGACGAGATCCCCTTCAAGCAGGGATCTTGGTCTTTCGCCATGGGTTGTAATTTCGCAAATATCTTTGCATCGTCCTTCGCTGATGGCTTTAGCCACAGGACCAGAGATATAGGATGCAATCACTTTCCTTACCGTTCCATCTTCAAACATGTCCACAATGATTTTGTGGCAGGGGAAAATTGAGCTGGCTGCAACAGTAATATCCTTAATTCCGCGTTTCTGAAGATTTCTTAAGACCAGATCAAGGACATAGTCGCCATTTCTTAGGTGATGATGAAAACTAACAGTCATGTCGTCATGAAGATTTAGATGATCTAGGACAGTGTCAAGATCTGTATAAAATTGAGGGCTTTTCGTCAAATCTGTTTTATTTGAAATAAAAGTGCTTTTTTTAACCTTCTTAAAAGCGCCAATATAGGGATTGCTGAATCCTTCTTTGCCAAGTGCGTTCATCATTTGATTAGCCCCCATTTTTTTGCAGATGCTATTGTGGTTTCAGCGCGTTTAATCACCGGAAGATCCACCATTTTTCCCTTGTAGCTGAATACGCCGAATCCCTTTTCCTTGGCATCACTCGCTTCTGCGAGAATAGCCAGAGATTCTTCGATTTCGAAATCTGTTGGAGAAAAGACCTCATGAAGGATTTCCACCTGCCTTGGATTGATGGCAAGTCGTCCTGTAAAGCCTATGGATTTTGCGAAGGCAGTATCTGTAGTCAATCCATCAAAGTCATCAATATCTGTATAGGGGGTATCGATTGCATCGATTCTGTAGGCCTTTGCTGTCGTTGCCAAGACAAATCTTGCATACTCAATTTCTTTGTTCGTTTTTGTACGCTTGATTCCGAGATCGCTTGAAAGGTCTTCTGCACCAAGAATGAGACCATCGGTAAGGGATGATGCCTCTACGATGTTCCTAATATCTACAAGTCCCATTGCAGTTTCGATGATGAGAATAAACCGAATTTCCTTGTCTATGCCATAAAGTACTTTAAGTCGGTTCATTTCCGCTTCGATGGCTTTCACGGATTCCACGCTGGCTTTTGGAATGACGATACTATCAGGAATAGTTTCAATGATGAATTTCAGGTCTTCCTGCCAATAGGGGGAATCAACGGGATTGATTCTCACGGAAACCTCGCTGTGCTTGAAATGAAGAAACTTTAAAGCTTCTTTTACAAGGGCTCTTGCAGAATCTTTTTCATTTAGGGATACAGCATCTTCAAGGTCGAAAACAAGGGTATCAGCTCCAAGGACATCGGATGTGGTGAGCATTCCAGGATTATTTCCAGGCATAAAGAGTAAACTTCTTCTACTCATTCGATCGTTTCACCGCCGTTTCCACTCTTGCTCTTATGGTGTAATCAAGAGCACCCCTGTCTTCAAGAAAGAGTTTGCATGAGGTAACTCCGTTTGCCTCGAGGGTATTTAGTATCGTTTGTTCTATTTGCTTGCCGAATAGGTTCATGACTGGACTTTTCACTTCCAGTTCGATTTTTCCATTCCCGGGATAGAGCCTGACAAAACAGTCATTAGAGAGTAGTGTCCCGCATACGGCTTGTTTAATGATTTCCAAGAGATCATCTCCTATCACATATTTCCAAAATACCTTGTTTTTATGGTTAACGATTAAAGTTAAATCGTAGTATGAGGATTGAGTTCAATATATTCTTTGACCACAGTGATGAAATGTGCAGCGATATCTTCCTTATTATGCTTCAGGGATCTGACGCAGATAATGGCATCATCCTCACAAAGATAACATTTTCTTGAACCTAAGTTAAAATTATTCCTTGAAAATGAAGTCTGTTTATTCCGAACATCGATATCTGCAAGTCTCCCGAGAGGATGCTCTTCCTCTAGATTTATGCAAATTTCTTTTGCTAGAATTCCGTTTTCTTCAACAATCAGATGATAGATCAGTCCTTCCGGTGTCGAACTTCTTAAAGTTTTAAAGACAACAAGTTTCTGAGAGAGCTCTCTAGTAAGGACTTCGGAAACTAAGTTCGTATACTCATTTCTTTTTTCCATGCCAGGAAAGTTAGGGCGTATCGTAATGAGCGTATGGTTGTAGGTTTGAAGAAGCTCTTCTTCATCGTGGTCTCTCTTTTCTCTATAATCAAGAATGTTTTCCATAGTTCTCCTTTAAGTACCTCAGCGTCCCTTCGGGTACAAGTTCCTTTATAGCATCAAAATTTCCGGAATCAAGTTCTTTTCGCACGTTGGAGGCGCTAATAAAATGAGTTCCAAAAAGTTTTCTCGGAATGACAATCACTTCGCACTCAGGCGGAAGGGTATTCATCAAGGTTTCGTTATATAGATTAGTGCTTTTATCCAAAGGTTCTTCTCCAAGAAACCGTTTGGAAATATGAAACCATGGAACAAAATATTTCTTGAAGATCATCGCGTCAAGAATGGCATGCTCTCTATCAGCGAGAGTCGATTCCTTGAGAAAATAGGAAGGGAAGGTCGCATTTGAAACGATGTATTCGCTTGAGGGGAGGACAATGACATTCAAAAGGTCTTCCACTTGGCTTTTGACGAGATAATACCGATCTTTAAATGAGAATCGGGATACATCATTTTCCACGACAAAAACAAGAAGCTTATCCACCATTAAAGATGAAATCTCAATGAGATATCTGTGTCCCAAGGTAAACGGGTTTGCGTTTACAACAATCGCCCCAACAGATTCATGTTCATCTATTGAAACTTCCATATCCTTTAAGACTTTTTCGATGGACGCTGGTCCTCTTTGAAGAAGCGTTATGGTTTTGGTGTCAATGATTTCAATAAACCCATAACTTTTAAACATAGAAGCATATTCAGATTTCGTGTAGATAAAGAGATTTTCGAAACCTTCATTGTAACTGTCAGTAATGAGCGCAGTCATGAGTAAATCCAGCAGTCCTTCATTTCTTCTGGAATCGTCTATGGCAAAGCATTTCAGGATGTTACGCGACTTACCGCCACAACCAACCCATTTTCCATCCTCCTCAAGGAGGATATACATTCTATCCAGTTCCTCGTCCTTTAATCCGAATCCTTGTAGAAACTCGGATAATTTTTTCCTGTTTGATTCTAATTTGAGATTCAATTCACTAATGGTTATCATAGGAATCTCTCCTGTTTCATCCATATTTTGAGAAAGGATTTATATTCTACTGAGTCCCTGTTCAATGGCTTTATCGCCTACTGATTTTGCTACGATTGTCGCAACTCTTGGGTCAAATGCGCCCGGAATGACATAGTCCTCGTTTAGTTCATTTTCTGAAATCAAAGAAGCTAGTCCTTCTGCGGCAGCAAGCTTCATTTCTTCCGTAATCTTGCTTGATCTCACATCTAAAGCCCCTCTAAATAGTCCGGGGAATGCCAGAACATTATTGACCTGGTTAGGATAATCAGATCTTCCTGTTCCAACGACACGTGCGCCGGCTTCCTTTGCATCCTGATAACTGATTTCAGGCTCTGGATTGGCCATGGCAAATACAATGGCATCTTTCTTCATTGAGGAGACCATTGCCTTATTGATGACACCAGGAGCGCTGACACCGATAAACATGTCGGCTTTCGCCATAGCCTCTGCCAAAGTAATTTTTTCATTATCATTATTGGTAATCAAAGCCACTTCTTTTTCAACAAAATTATAGGTTTCAGTGTCATCTTTGTTTAACAGGCCGTTGATATTAAATGCATAAATATTGGAAATTCCAAAGTTCTTCAGCATCTTGATGACTGAACTTCCAGCAGCTCCGGTTCCTGATACGACAGCGGTAACCTGATTTGGTTTCTTATCAACCACTTTCAGCGCATTGATGATTCCGGAGGTCACAACAATGGCTGTTCCATGCTGATCATCGTGGAATACCGGGATATCAAGTTCTTCAATGAGCGCTCGCTCAATTTCAACACATCTTGGTGCACTGATATCTTCCAGATTGATTCCACCAAATGTTGGGGCAATGCTCTTGATGATCTTAATGATTTCCTTAGGATCCTTGGTATCAAGTACGATTGGAATTGCGTTGACACCTGCGAACCTTTTGAAAAGTGCAGCTTTACCTTCCATGACAGGAAGTGCTGCTTCCGGACCAATATCCCCAAGTCCGAGCACAGCTGTTCCGTCGGAGATAACGGCAACAACATTGCCTTTCCAGGTGTATTTATAAGCATCCTCTTTATTTTTTGCAATTTCCAGGCAAGGTTGCGCTACGCCGGGTGTGTAGGCTACAGAGAGATCTTCTTTGGAATCTAAAGGAGCCTTCAGCTCTACAGAAATCTTACCTTTCCATTCCTCATGTTTCTTTAATGCTAAACTATAATAATCTGTCATTTTCATCCTCCAAGTGTTTATTGTATATGGTATACTATACCATATCTTGAAACCGATTAACAAATGAAATGGAGCGTATTTTTATATACTTTAATTATATTTTAAAAGTAGTGTTAAAATCATCTAAAGGAAGATATCTATAATTTTTCTCGAAGAAAAGGTGTATTTCCTTTATTGCAGGAAACACACCTTGATCAACTATAAAATTAACAGATCATGTTATAGGAAGCCTCTCATATTGGTATCTGGATCTGAACTTAGTCGTTTATCCAGGTTATAGGCGTTAATTTTCTCCATATCCTCTTCATCAAGTTCGAAATCAAAGATATCAATATTTTCCTTGATTCTTGAAGGGGTAACGGATTTTGGAATCACGATTACACCATTCTGGTGATGCCATCTGAGAATGATCTGCGCTGATGTTTTCTGATATTTGTCACTCAGTTCCTGGAAAACAAATGCGGAAAGGTCTCCCTTTGACTGCATCAGTGGTCCCCAAGCTTCGACCTGAATATCCATCAGTTTGCAGAAGTCCCTGATTGCTTTTTGGTTCATCAAGGGATGAAGCTCGATCTGATCGATTACAGGCTTTACTTCACAAGCCATCATCAGGTTTTGAAGATGTTTAATATGGAAGTTGCAAACGCCAATGGCTCTTACTTTCCCTTCTTTATAAAGCTTTTCCATGGCTTTGTAGGTTTCAACATAGAGGTCTTTACCTGGCCAATGGATAAGATACAGATCAATATAGTCTGTGCCCAGTTTCTCAAGGCTTGTCTGGAAGGCTGCAAGAGTATTGTCATAGCCTTGGTCCTTATTTTGAACTTTTGTGGTGATGAAAACTTCATCACGTCTTAGACCGCTATCCTTTATTGCTCTACCTACGCCTTCTTCATTGCCATAGGCAGCTGCAGTATCAATAAGTCTGTATCCAGATTTAAGGGCTTCAAGGACAGCATTATAGACAGCCTCTCCCTCTTCAACCATAAATACGCCATAGCCTAGACTTGGCATTTCCACACCATTATTTAGTTTCCACATTGGAACATTTGTCATTTTAATTCCTCCTTGTATTTAACTTTATAGCTTTATTATACCCGAAATTAAAGTGTGGATGAGTTTTAACTATTAATAGTGTGTGAATAATTCAACGGATAATGAATTAACCAAAGATAAAAAATATTGAATCAGGATTACTTTAGACAAAGTGATAGTCATTATTCTTAAGGGACTCAACCATAAATCAAAAATTTAAAGCGAGTTCAAGGTTATGATCTGGCCATCTTATGTTTAAATTTTTCTGTGAACTGTTCATGGAAAGTTAATGAAGATTTATCGGAGTAGATGATCAACGTCAATTTTTCCAACGTATAAAAAGGAAATCAGGATAGCTTTCCGGTTTGATTTTAAGAAAGTAAAATCAAACCGAAAAACTATCCGGTACTAATATATTTAGGGGGATTATGGTATTATGAGAAGAGAAATGACGAAGAAAGGTTGATGAAAAGTATGGAGAAGAGCTTTACTCATTTTGATCCTGAAGGAAATGCAATCATGGTTGATGTTTCTGAAAAGGAAGTTACAAGTAGGACTGCCATAGCCTCTGGAACGATCAAGGTAAACACTGAAATCATGGATGCGATCATCAACCAAAAAATTAAAAAAGGAGATGTCCTGGGGGTGGCAAGAATTGCCGGAATCATGGGCGTCAAGAATACAAGCACATTAATCCCCTTATGCCATACGCTCCTCATTCAAAAATGCAGTATTGATTTTGAATTAGATGAAAAGCGAAATGAAATCAAAGCCATCTGCATGGTAAAGACCGACGGGAAAACCGGGGTTGAAATGGAAGCCCTGACTGGCGTCACCGTTACACTTCTTACGATTTATGATATGTGCAAAGCAATCGATAAGGGAATGGAACTAGGTGATATCCATCTCGTTAGAAAGTCAGGCGGGAAAAGTGGAGACTTCTTTTTCGATGGAAAGGAATAACGATGATTGATTCAAAAGGAAGAATAATAGACTATCTTCGGATATCCATCACAGACAGATGCAATCTACGTTGCGCATACTGTATGCCTAAAGAGGGGATAATTCCCATTTCCGGGAAAGACCTCTTAAGTTTTGAAGAGATTATTCGAATATGCCAGGTGATGGCAGAAGATGGACTTAAAAAAGTTAAAATTACAGGCGGAGAGCCATTAGTAAGGAAAGATGCCGTAGCCTTGATCAGAGAAATCAAGAAGATCGACGGAATCGAGAAGGTCACCCTGACAACTAATGGGGTATACCTCGAAAATCAGATGAAAGCGCTCTTCGAAGCAGGAATCGATGGAATCAACATCAGCCTCGACACTTTGGATGAAAAACTTTATGCGGAGATTACCGGACAAGACCAGATGGACAAGGTCATGCGGGGATTAAGAGAAGCGCTTCTTTATCCGGAAGTTCAGCTAAAAGTCAATTGTGTTCCACTTGGACTCGATAGACAGAATCTGGTTGAAATTGCAGAGCTTGCAAAAACAAGAAAGATCCACGTGAGGTTTATCGAGATGATGCCGGTAGGTCTCGGGAAAAAGTACAAAGGCGTCAAGGAAGAAACCGTGAAAGAGGAACTTGAAAAGAAATACCCAAAGCTAACCTCCTTTGAAAAATCTTTAGGGAATGGTCCGAGCCATTATTACAGCATTGAAGGGTTCCTCGGAAAGATAGGTTTCATCAGCGCGATAAGTCATAAATTTTGCAATAGCTGCAATCGGATGAGACTGACTTCGACGGGTTATCTTAAAACCTGTCTGCAGTTTGATTCAGGTAAGGACCTGAAACAGATGATGAGAAACGGCTGTAGTGATGAAGAGCTAAAAGCGCTCATCTTGGAAGCTGTGGCTGAAAAGCCAGACGAGCATTTATTCCTTGAAAAAACCATTATTCATGAAGACATCCTTTGTATGTCACAAATTGGAGGTTAGGAAAGTGATCAGGGTAGCAATCATTACAGCAAGCGATTCAGGCTATGTTGGAAAACGTGAAGATCAGAGCGGAGAAGTCATCCGAGAAATTATAGAAGCCAAAGGTTACGAGGTGGTAAAGAAAATAATTCTACCTGACGATATTGATCAGCTGAGCCAGGCGATGCGTGAAATCGCAGATCGGGAAGAAGCTGAACTCATCGTTACGACTGGAGGGACCGGATTCTCACAAAGAGACTGTACACCGGAAGCGACAATGAAGATTGTTGAAAGAAATGTTCCGGGGATTCCTGAAGCCATGAGGGCATATAGCCTGCAATTGACCAAACGAGCCATGCTTAGCCGCGCAGCAGCTGGAATCAGAAAAAGAACGCTCATTGTCAATCTTCCAGGCAGCCCAAAGGCTGTCCGTGAATGCCTTGAGTATATCATCAGTGAGCTGGACCACGGCATTAAGACTCTTATCGGCGAATCAAGCGAATGTGCAAGAAAATAAATGAGTGAAATGAGGATAACAGTGGGAAAAGTATTAGCAGTTTGTATCAGTGAAAAAAGAGGAACACTCAAGAAAAATGTCCACACCGTAAATTTGATCGAGAATTTCGGAATTGAGAATGATGCCCATGCAGGAAACTGGCATCGTCAAGTCAGCCTTTTGTCGAATGAAAAAATTGAAGCGTTCAAAGCCAAAGGTGCACCAGTTGTGGATGGCTCATTTGGAGAGAACCTGATCGTCGATGGAATTGATTTCGCGAAGCTTCTCATTGGAACAAGATTCAAGTGCAACGACGTAATCCTCGAATTGACCCAAATCGGAAAAGAATGCCATCACGGCTGTTCAATCTTTCAGACGATGGGAGACTGTATTATGCCAAGAGAAGGGACTTTTACAAGAGTGCTTCATGGCGGAATCATTAGCGAGGGAGATGAGTTTTCGATCTTATGCGAAGAAAAGAACACCATCTTATTGTAACCTTTCATACCACCACGCAGGCAATTGCCATGGAAAAGTATTGCAAGGCGATGAATGTTCCTGGAAGGCTCATCCCGGTGCCGGTGAAGATTACGGCAGGATGTGGAATGGCCTGGATGGCGAAACTGGAAGATAAAGAAGTAATCAAGGCTTTGATGGAGAAGTTCTCTTTGGAAGTCGATGCACTCTATGAAGTTGAAGTGTAAATGATCAGTTGTCGGATGAACCGACATTTATTTAGCCCTTCGTTGTTCTTTTTTTAGAAGAACGAAGAGAAGCACCCTAAAGACTTATAAAATTGGAGTAGCCATGTTTAAAACGTGATAGATATCACAATAGTTCGAAAGGATGATATTTTTGATTTCTTATAGAATGACCCTAAGAATATATGGCAAAGATAAGATATTCGGTCCCGGCCTTGCAACCCTTCTTAAAGGGATGGAAGAGCAGGGGTCCCTTCAAAAGTCGGCAGCATCCATGAAGCTTGCTTATAGCAAAGCATGGAAGATGCTTAAAACCGCTGAAGAAGAACTCGGCTATTCCCTGGCAGACAGAGAAGCCGGAGGGAAGAACGGCGGAGGCTCGAGGCTTACACCTGAAGGAATTCGGCTCCTCAATGCCTACGCTGAATTCAGTAAAGAAGCCAATGAGGCGGTAAAAGGAATGTTTGAAAAACATTTCGATTTTCTTGAAATCAAGGAGGCTAATAATGGACGAGAAGATTGAATTTTGCAAGGGCGGAGGCTGCACCGCAAAGCTTGGACCAGGCGCACTGGAAAGTGTACTGAAACAAATTCCAAAACATATTGATCCCAACCTTCTCGTCGGATTTGACAGTGCCGACGATGCAGCGGTATACAAATTAAGCGATGAACTCGCCATTGTCCAGACCCTGGATTTCTTTCCGCCTATGGTAGACGATCCTTACCTCTTCGGACAGATTGCTGCAGCAAATGCTTTAAGCGATATCTATGCCATGGGTGCGGACGTGAAAATGGCCCTGAACATCGTATGCTTTCCTGAAAAAATGGATCTCAACATTTTGGGACAGATCCTCATCGGGGGAAATGAAAAAGTTACGGAGGCCGGAGGCGTTCTTGCCGGAGGACATTCCATCAGTGACGTTGATGTGAAATACGGTCTGTCTGTGACAGGAACCATACACCCTGAAAAGGTACTTGCAAATAATGGATGCAAAGAAGGGGATAAACTGATCCTGACGAAGCCCCTTGGCGTAGGAATAGTCGCAACAGCCGCAAGAGTAGGCGGAGCACCTGCTGAAGTCCTTAAAAAAGCGACGGATTCGATGAAAACTTTGAATAAATACGCAGCGGAGATTATCCGGAAATATAAGGTTCATGGATGCACAGATATTACAGGCTTTGGCCTACTCGGACATCTCTCTGAGATGCTTGATGGGAAGTTCACTGCAATACTTGATCAAAAGGAAGTTCCTTATATTCCTGAATGTGATGCCTATGTGGAAGAGTTCTATTTAACTGCTGCAGCGCAAAGGAACAGGAACCATATCGGAGGCGAGGTGGAGTTTACAGATTGCAGCTTTGCCATGGAGGAGATCCTCTTCGACCCTCAAACTTCAGGCGGACTGCTTGTCAGCATGGAGGCAAAAGATGCGGAAAAAGCCATCATTGAAATCAGGAATTTAGGCCTTCCCTGTGGCATCATTGGGGAAATTGTAGAGAAGAAAGAAAAGAAGATTTATGTCAGTTAAGGATGAAGGAGAGATAAAATGATTGTTAAAGTGAATGCTGTAGGTAAACAGTGCCCACATCCCGTTATTGAGGCGAAAAAAGCTATCGAGGAACTGAAGGGAAAGGGAATTGTCGAAGTGAGTGTAGACAATGAAATTGCCGTGCAGAATCTTAAGAAGCTCGCAGCGCATAAAAAACTTGAGTCAAGTGATGAAAAAATAAACAATGATCTCTATGTCGTAAAAATTACGGTGGATGGGGAAGAGGATAAAGATAAATTTGACCAAGATGAATTCTCTCCAGTACCAGACGCTTTAAAAAAGAATACCGTGGTTGTCCTTGGAAGCAATACCATGGGGACTGGGTCAGATGAACTCGGCAAAATTCTCATGAAGGGCTTTGTCTTCGCCCTGACGAAGCAAGAGAGCCTTCCTAAAACCGTACTTCTCTATAACAGCGGTGTGAAGCTTGCCTCGGAAGGATCAGACTCCATTGCTGATTTATTGGTTCTTGAAGAAGAGGGAGTAGAAATCCTTGCTTGCGGCACGTGCCTCAATTACTATGAATTAAGTGATAAGCTTAAGGTAGGCCATGTGACAAACATGTATGAAATTGTAGAGAAAATGACAGAAGCTGGGCTTATTGTAAGGCCGTAAGGAGGCGCTATGGAACATTTAGTAATCGTCAGAGGCGGTGGAGATATTGCCACGGCTACAATATACAGACTGGTAAGGTCTGGTTTCCCTGTTCTTGTCCTTGAAACGGAGTCCCCTTCTGCCATCCGGAGAAAAGTGGCCTTTAGCGAGGCTGTCTACGAAGGAAAAAGCATTGTGGAGAACATGGAATGTATTTTAGTCAAGTCTCTTTGTGAAGCCTACGAAGTCATGAAGTCAGGAAAACCGGCCATGATGGTGGATAAAGATTGCAGAGTGCTTGAGGAAGTCAGGCCATTTGCCTTGGTTGATGGAATACTTGCAAAAAAGAACCTGGGGACGAACCGAGAAATGGCGGAGATCACTATCGCCATGGGACCTGGATTTGAAGCCGGGAAAGATGTGGATCTTGTGATCGAGACCATGAGAGGACATGACCTTGGACGAATGATTGAAAAAGGTTTTGCAGTGAAAAATACCGGAATTCCTGGAATGATTGCCGGCTTCGATAAAGAAAGAGTGATTCACGCTGAAACTCTGGGAATCCTTTATGGGAAAAAGGTAATTGGCGATTTCGTGAATCAGGGAGAATGCATTGCAGAAATTGTAACCGATGAGGGAAACCATGAAGTTAAGGCGAGCATTTCTGGAATCCTCAGGGGCCTCATTAGAGACGGTTATCCCGTAACCAAAGGATTCAAGATCGCAGATATCGATCCAAGAACCTCAGAAAAAGAAAACTGTTATACAATTTCTGACAAGGCAAGATGCATTGCAGGAAGCGTACTTGAAGGAATCTTATATTTAGAGCAAAAGAAAAAGGAGATAGAGTGTGGAGAAAGTTAGGGTACAAGATGCAATAGGAATGGTGCTTTGTCATGACATCACCGAAATCGTTCCAGGGGTATTCAAAGGGGCAGCTTTTAGAAAAGGGCATATCATTGAAGAGAAGGACATCGATAAATTGTTGGATATCGGTAAGGAACATATTTTTGTATGGGATCTAAAGGACGGATATGTCCATGAAAATGATGCGGCCTATCGAATGGTCAAGGCGGCAATCGGCGAAGGAATCACCTTAACGGAGCCTAAGGAAGGCAAAATCAGCTTTTTGGCGAAGTATCCTGGCGTTTTGAAAATCAACTTGGAAGCTTTATACGAAATCAATGCAGATGAACAGATCTGCTTCGCAACGATCCATGGGAATAAGACCGTCACCGAAGGGAAACTTCTGGGCGGCACAAGGGTGATTCCGTTGGTGGTCAAGGAAGAAGTCCTTGCATCCTTTGAAGAAATCTGCAGAAAAAGCGGACCCGTCATTCAGGTGATTCCAATCAAGGAAGCGAAAATTGGGATCGTCACCACAGGGTCTGAAATTTTGAATAAGAGAATTAAAGACCAGTTTGGACCGGTACTCCGTGCGAAGGCTGAAGAGCTCGGCGCGGTTGTTGTAGGTCAGACATTTTCAGGCGATGACAAGAATGTCATTAGGGAGCAAATCCTTAAATTCATCGAAGAGGGCGTCGACCTGGTTGAAGTATCCGGCGGAATGTCAGTAGACCCAGACGATATGACACCTGCTGCAATCAGGGATTGCGGTGGAGAAGTGGTTACCTACGGTACGCCAGTGCTGCCAGGATCCATGTTCATGCTCTCTTACGTCAAGGGAATTCCCGTGGTAGGACTTCCTGGATGTGTCATGGTTTCGAGAAGAACCGTCTATGATCTGGTTGTACCAAGACTCCTGACTGGAGAAAAATTGACGAGAAGAGATTTTGTGCTTCTTGCCCATGGCGGACAATGCCAGAACTGTGAGCGATGTGTTTATCCCGATTGTGGGTTTGGCCAGTAAGCGAGGGAAGAGAAAGTTTTATTTTCTACAATAGACGAGGTTTGTAGATCAGAGAGGAGCGTATGATGGATTTCACCCCAATTTTAATTTCACTTAAAACGGCTTCGCTTTCAATCCTTATTACTTTTTTTATGGGTCTATTTGCAGCGAAGAAAATCTTGAACCTAAAAAGTGAAAGATCGAAAATGATTTGGGATGGCATCTTCACGCTACCGCTGGTTTTGCCTCCAACCGTCGCAGGCTTCTTTCTCCTCTATGTCTTTGGCGTCAAACGGCCTTTTGGGCGTTTTCTCCTGGAGCACTTCGGGATAAAGATTGCATTTTCCTTTTTGGCTACAGTTCTTGCTGCAGTGGTCATTTCCTTTCCCCTCATGTATCGCTCGGCACGTGGTGCCTTCGAACAAGTTGATCAAAACCTGATCTATGCAGGAAGGACACTGGGGATGAAAGAGAGCGCCATATTCTTTAAGGTCCTGATGCCCAATGCCATGCCTGGGATTGTCAGCGGAGGAATCTTAGCCTTTGCCAGAGGGCTTGGGGAATTTGGTGCAACAGCGATGATTGCAGGAAACATCGCCGGAAGAACAAGAACACTTCCACTTGCCATATATTCTGCCGTGGCAGCTGGAGACATGGATACCGCATATGAGTATGTTCTGGTTTTGGTTGCAGTGTCCTTGATTGTGGTAAGTTTCATGAATTACTATAACTACTGGGTAAAAAAGAGAAGATGAGGAAAAGAGAAATGGGACTTGATGTTAACATCTTAAGAAAGCTAAAGGAATATGATCTTCATGCGAAGTTTTCCTTAGAACCAGGCTGCACGGGGATACTTGGCGCATCTGGAAGCGGCAAGAGCATGACCTTAAAGAGTATCGCGGGAATTGAGTCCCCGGATGAAGGGTATATTGCGTTAAAGGACAGCGTGTTTTTTAATCAGGAAAAGAAGATCAACCTTTCGCCCCAGCAAAGAAAAGCGGGTTATCTTTTTCAAAGCTATGCGCTCTTTCCGAACATGACCGTAGAAGAAAATATTGGAGCAGGTTTAGCTGCTCGTGCAGAGGGAAGAAAAAATAAAGTCAGGGAGATGGTTAAGCGCTTCCATCTTGAGGGACTTGAAACAAGTTATCCGCTTCAGCTTTCAGGCGGACAGCAGCAAAGAGTCGCGCTTTCAAGAATTCTAGCCTATGAACCAGAGCTCCTTCTACTCGACGAACCCTTCTCAGCCATGGATACCTACCTGAAAGAAGAACTTCAGCTTGAGCTTCAAGAAGTCCTTCAGGAATTCAGGGGAATTTCAATTCTGGTTACCCATGACCGTGATGAAGTGTATCGTTTATGTAAATACCTGATGATCATGGACAAGGGAGAAATCATCGTTCAGGGAAAGACAAAGGATGTCTTCGAAAACCCCAAGAAATATCAGGCTGCAAAATTAACGGGCTGCAGAAATATTTCAAGAGCTGAGAAGATAGATGACTGGACACTTCATGCCCTTGACTGGGGAATCATTCTCTCCACAGCAGAAAAGGTCACAGAGAAAACGGCCTATGTGGGGATAAGGGCTCATGATTTCGTTGCAGCTGATGCTAAGGACGATGTGGAGAACGGCATGAAGATTGAGGATCCTAAAATTTCAGAATTGCCTTTTGAATATCAGGTGAGCTTTAAAGGCAAAGACTCTGATAACAGGCTTTCGTGGAAATTTGGAAGGCATCACTGGAATGGGACGATGAGGAACAGCCTTCCTGAAGCCATTCAGCTGCCGAAGGAAAGGCTGCTTCTACTAGAGGAATAAGAGACAACTTGAGGCTTAAATTGGAGGAACGCATATGATTTATCTGGATAACGCAGCAACAAGCCTTCATAAACCGGAAGGCGTCGCAAAGGCAGTATTTGAAGCGATCAATACGCTGGGGAGCGCTTCAAGGGGGATTTATCCTTCAGCGCTTGATGCGGATCGGATTATTTTTGAAACGAGGGAAAAACTAAGTCGGCTATTTCATGTAAAAAGCCCTTCTCTGGTTGCTTTTACGTCCAATGCCACGGAAAGCCTCAATCTTGCCATCAAGGGGACACTTCAGCCGGGTGACCATGTGATTACGACCTCGATGGAACACAACAGCGTTTTAAGACCGTTATATGAGATGGAAAAGAGGGGCGTTTTGCTTACAATTTTGCCCTGCGACGATAAAGGCTGTTTTTCCTATGAAGACATGGAAAGAGCGATCATTGAAAGTACAAAGGCGATCATTTGCACCCACGCTTCGAACCTTACAGGAAATCTTGTAGACATCAGGCGAGTTGGTGAAATCTGCAGAAAACACCATCTGCTATTCATCCTGGATGCTTCGCAGACCGCAGGAGTTTTTCCGATTGATATGGAAAAAGATTTTATCGACATCCTGTGCTTTACCGGACATAAAGGACTCATGGGCCCACAGGGAACCGGTGGAATTTGTCTAAGAGGTGAAGTGAGGCCAAGGCCTCTATTAACCGGAGGCGCCGGAATCATGACGTTTGAAAAGGAACATCCTTCCTATATGCCGACGGCTTTGGAAGCCGGTACGCTTAATGCCCATGGCATCGCGGGACTTCATGCAGCCCTTTCCTTCGTTGAAAAGGAAGGGCTGGATAAGATCAGAATGAAAGAACAATCTCTTGCAGCATATTTTTATGAAAGCGTGAAGAAAATGGAGGGCGTGAAAATTTATGGCAATTTTACCCATAGGGAAAGAGCAGCCATTATTTCCCTTAATTTAGGCGATGCCGAATCCAATCTCGTTTCTGACGAGCTTGCAGAGAGATTCGAAATTTATACCCGCTCGGGTGGACACTGTGCACCTCTCATGCATAAAACCTTTGGAACTGAAGGACAGGGAATGGTTCGATTCAGTTTCTCATCGATGAATACCTATGAAGAAGCTGACCTTGCCATAAAAGCGTTGAAGACAATGCTTAAGGAGTAAGCCTATGCGAATCATGTCAAATAGAAGAGGAAACTTTGAATCTTTTACTTCGCTTTCTGAGGCTATGGAACTGGATCGATTAATTAATCCGGTCGTTTCCCTTGTAGGCGCTGGAGGAAAGACCACGATAATGATGCAGCTGGCACTTGAACAGAAAGCGCTTTCGAAGGATGTCTTTGTTACCACGTCCACCCATATGTACGAGCCGATCCGTTACGCTTCAGTGGATGAGGATGAAGAAACGATCATTGAAAGGCTTAAAAATGAGCATTTGGTCATTGCAGGAGTGAGCGCAAAAGAAGGAAAGATAACTTCACTTCCAGAGAATATCTATTTTAGTGTTCTAAGGGAGGCAGAGGTAACTTTCGTCGAAGCAGACGGTTCAAAGCGCTTTCCCGCTAAGATTCCGAGCGATAAGGAACCTGTAATTCCAGCTAAAACAACAGAAATTCTCGTTGTGATGGGGCTATCGAGCCTTAATATGACCCTAAAAGAGGGGTGCCACCGACATGTTCTGGCAGAAGAATTTCTTGGAAAAAGCGATGAGGATCGTTTAACCGAAAATGATTTGGCTAAAATAATCTGGCTTAAATATGTCAGACCTCTAAGAGATAAGTATCCTGAGATGAGGATCAGTTGCCTCCTGAATCAGGCGGATAATGACGAGAAACTAATCGAGGCAAAGAATATTGCAGGATACCTACCTGGCATCGAATGCATGATCAGGTCCGATCGAGAGGAGTGAAGTGAGAATGAATGAGAACAAAATCTTCTATCAAGCACTAATGAATGAATTGAATAAAAATGGAAGAGCCGTTAGCGCGGTGCTTCTCGATGAGGAAAACCTTGGAAGCCACATGATCCTTACAGAGGAGAAGGGGAAGGGATATTTTTCCTCAAGGAGTTCCCTTGATTCTTTCTGGGCTGGTGAGATTGAAAAAATCAGAGTGATGACTTCAACGGGGATATACGAAACGGCATTAGGTCAGATGTTTGTAGAAATCAGTGAAACTTCTCCTCATCTGATTATTCTAGGGGGAGGACATGTTTCGCTATCAATGGCTAAAATCGGAAAGATGCTCGACTTTCATGTCACTGTCGTTGACGACCGTGAAGAATTTGCTTTACCTCATCGCTTTCCTGAAGCGGATGAAGTGATTCTCGGATCTTTTGAAAGACTCTTTGAAAGAGTGCCTGAATATGAGAACAGCTATTATGTCATCGTCACCAGAGGTCATGTTGGTGATAAGGCTTGCCTGAAGAATATTTTAAATTCTACCTACTACTATGTCGGAATGATCGGAAGTAAAAGCAAGATCAAGCTGACGATGGACGGGCTGAGGGAAGAAGGAATACCTGAAGAAAAATTAGCTGAAATCTATGCTCCGATCGGCCTTGATCTTGGCGGTCAGCTTCCGTCTGAAATTGCGGTAAGCATTGCAGCTGAGATCATTAAAATAAAGAACAAAAACAAAGGGACGTCAATTGAAAGCTGCATCCTCAATCATCTCCAAAAAGGAGATGGAAATTCTAGGGGGATTCTTGCGACAATTATCGAGAAAAACGGATCATCACCAAGAGGGATTGGAAGTAAGATGATTTTGAAAGAAGATGGAACGATTCTTGGAAGTATTGGCGGTGGAAATGTTGAATATCAGGCATTGCTTGAGATGGGTAGCCTGCAGGAAACTGCCCTCAGGGAATATGTCCTTTCCGATAAAGAAGGTGCTTCCTTAGGGATGATTTGCGGCGGAAACATCAAAGTACTGCTCGAAATCCTTTAGGAGGAAGAGAAGATTCCTATAAGTGATTGTAGTCAGGACTACAGAGATGATACATTTAAAAAATAATTCCTTCTTTATCAGTCCATTCCTATGTTATAATTTTCTTAATCGATTATTAAATGAACGTTCGGTAATTCCGAAGATTTGGGGGAACTTTGAGATGAATGGAGCACTTATTGCCCATGATAACATGAAAGACGATCTTGTCCTTTTTGCAAATTCACACAGAAAGATTCTGGAAAAATTTACCTTATATGCCACTGGAACCACAGGAAAGAGACTGATTGACGAGATTGGACTTGATGTCCACAGACTCCAATCCGGTCCAATTGGCGGAGACCAGCAAATCGGGGCAATGATCGCAGAAGGTCGAATCATGTTTGTCATCTTTTTAAGGGACCCGTTGACTGCGCAGCCACATGAGCCAGATGTTCAGGCGCTCTTAAGGCTTTGCGATGTCCATAAGATTCCAATCGCGACAAACATCACTTCAGCGGAAATCATGATTTCGTATCTTGAAAGACTTCTCGGGGGAAGTAAAAAATAAATTAAACAGATCCATGTTTTTTCATTATTGAGTTCATTGCAGGCTCATGTTGAAAAGACATGGATTTTTATTTTCAGGGAAAAGAAAGCAATGATAAGGGCGAGATGCGCAGGTTCTACTCAAGTGAAAATAATCTGTAAATTCTCAAACTTTTAAGGTAATCTAATTAATTATCCTGTATAATTTTACTATATATCTGTAAAGCCTTGTGGTAGCAAGACAGGTGGCCAAATATAAGCCTCATACTGATGCCCATATTTGGAATACGACTTTCCTTTAAATATCCGGCGTATTGATCTGGTCCACGAGTATGGTTTAGTGAAAATAAGAAACAAGAAACAATAGTGTAATCAAAGTTAGACTTCAGATAATAATTAAGAGGAGGCAGGATGATGAGAGTAGCAGTTATCGGGGCTGGAAATTCAGGACTGGCCATGGCAGCACATTTAGTATTTGCAGGCAACCGGATAAACTTATGGAACAGAAGCGAAAAAACCATACAAGAACTCAAAGAAACCAAAAAAATAAAGAGTACTGGCGTGTTAGTAGGTGAATTCGAACTGGATATCGTGACAGCGGATATGGAAGAAGCCATAAAAGATGTCAAAGTTATTCTTGTTACAACACCAGCTCCCTCTCATGCAGGACTTGCAAGACTTATGGCTCCTTATTTGGATGAAAGCCATATCGTCATCCTTAACCCAGGCAGAACTTTTGGTGCCGTTGATTTTAAGGATGAGCTGGTTAAGTATGGAAATCATAAGGATGTAAATATCCTTGAAACCCAAACCATTATCTATACCTGTAGAAAAACTTCTGGAACGGATGTGAATATCATCGCGCTGAAAAGAGAGGTGCTCATTTCCACTTTCGAAGGAAAGAACATTGATAATATTCTGAGAAAAATTCCAGATGAACTAAACCGGTTCTATAAAAAGGCAAGTAGCATGGTTGAAACCTCCATCGGAAACGTTGGGATGGTTCTCCACTGCGCCCCTATGCTTTTAAATACAGGCTGGGTAGAATCCAATTATAATTTCCTCTATTACAGAGAAGCGATTACACCAAGCATTATCGGCGTAATTGAAAAACTCGACAAGGAAAGGCTGATGGTTGCTGATGCACTAAACCATCCTGTAGTTTCTGTGAAGCGGTGGATGGAGATTTCCTACAATTTAAAATGTGATACTTTGCTAGAATGCATACAAAGCAACCCCTCATATGATTCCATCCAGGCTCCAGGAAACTTAGGATTCAGGTATATCTATGAAGATATCCCTTATGGCCTTGTGCCACTGGAAAGTATGGGAAAAGATCTGGGGATTGATATGAAAACAACGACCTTGATCATTGATTTAGCCAATACCTTACTGAATGAAGATTTTAGAGCCATGGGAAGAACGGCAGAAAAGCTTCATTTTGACTATAAGGATTTGATGAAAGGGGTTAGGACAACTATTTTTGACAATCTCACCTGAGGAGGGAACAAATGAATAAGAAAATGATCGTTGCATCCATAGGAAACTGTGTTCATGCAGCAGGGATATACAACTTTAGTACATTAGCTAAAAAAGAAGGGTACAATGTCGAATATATGGGCTCTGCAGTGCCAATCAAAGAATTGGTCGGCGGGATCAAAGAATTCGAGCCGGATATCGTCGCACTAAGTTATAGACTGTCTGAAGACGGAGCCTTCTATCTCCTAAAGGAGCTGGAAGGGATCATTGCTGAAAACGGAATGGAAAACATTACCTTTATTTTTGGCGGAACGATAGAAACGGCCAATGCCGCAAGAAAATTCAGCTATATCAAAAAAGTATTCGATGGAAGTGAAGAAGAGACAGAAAGTATTATCTACCTGAAGAATCTTGATCGGGAAGTTTTGGATGACGGGATTCCCCCGCAGACATTAAGGGAAAGAATTGAATGGAAGAGACCATATCCGATCGTACGGCATCATATCGGTCTTGAGACGATTGAGGATACCTACGAAGATATCAAGGTTTTAGCAGAGAGCAAGCTGCTTGATGTCATTTCTCTTGCACCAGACCAGAATTGCCAAGAGTACTACTTCCATCAGGCAGAGATGCCAAAGGGTGAAGACGGTGCTGGGGGTGTTCCTATAAGAAATGAAGACCACCTGAGAATGATGTATGAAGCCACAAGAAGAGGAAACTACCCGATGATGAGGTGTTATTCCGGAACACGGGATGTCCTGCCTTTTTCGAAGATCCTAAAGGATACGCTGAATAACGCCTGGGCAGCAATTCCTCTGACCTGGTACAGCCAGCTCGACAGGCGATCGGACAGAGAACTTCTCCTAGCCATCAGGGAAAATATGGAGGCCATCAAATACAATGCCGAACTTAATGTTCCAGTGGAGATGAATGAGTCCCACCAATGGGCGCTAAGATACTGCTCCGACATTATCGAAGTGGCCATAAGCTATATTACAGCAAAGGTTGCAAAGAATCTTGGGGTGAAAGACATGGTCATGCAGTACATGCTGGCTAATCCCCCATCGATTTCCCCAAAAATGGATTTGGCAAAAATGCAGGCGAAAATCGACCTGATGGCGGAGCTGGAAGATGATTCCTTTAAGATCATCAGAATGGTGAGGACAGGACTTCTCGCTTATCCTGCTGACATGGACAAGGCCAAGGGCCTTATTGCTTCCACGATGTTCTATGGGACCTTTTTAAAACCAGATATCGTCCATGTGGTTTCCTACTCTGAAGCCGTAAAAAGAGCCACAAGCAAGGAAATCCTTGAAAGCATCAGGATTGTCAATAAGTCTATGGAAATCGCAAATCGAGGACTTCTGGAGAACCTCCATGAGGATAAGGAATTCAAAGAAAGACTTGAATACATTAAGAAAGAAGTGAGATATCTCCTTGGAGAGATTTCCAAGCTAAAGGATGTAGAAGATCCCTTAGTTGATGCAGAAGTCATTTATCTCGCCATCAAGGAAGGTCTTTTGGACGCCCCCGGACTAAAAGGGTTCTCCGTAGCTCAAGGAAATTTCCAAACAGAAATCAATGATGGCTATCATGTTACTGTAGACAAAGATGGAACGATCTTAGACGAAGAGAATCGGATCATGAAAGTAAGGGAGCTCAATAGAAAAGCAAATCAACGAAAATAAAACAGAATAGATCAACATAAAATCCATCGATCATTCCTTTAAAAAAGGAGGATCGATGGATTTTTGATTGTTTAAAACTTAATAGGAACTATATTGGACAAAGTCTTCGATATCAATGAGAACCCCTCTAATAGCTGGGTTGCTAATCCTTGCTAGTGCACGTGTTGCAGACTTTCCGATGTCATCAAGGCTCAATTGATGATGCTTTAATTCTTCTGTGTTATGACGTTTGATAAATTCAAGCAGTGCTTTGGCTTCGGAAATGTTGATTGTGGCGGTTCTCAGTCTTTCGAACAACAAATGAGGGTCAGCATTTGTTAAGTCAGGCGTTTTATCTATTTCTATACTCTTATCTTTAATCGGCTCAAACCTAAAACGAGGTCTGGTCTTAAACTTTGTGCGAGGTTTTTCGCTTCCATAAATTAGTTTCCTAAGCCTTGCGACTTGTCGCTCCAACAAGGGAAGTCCAATGACAAGTTGATTGATGATATCGGGGGTGATTTCTAATCTCGACGGGATTTCAAAAGGCAGTACCCACCCATCGATGACTTTTGTGAGAATTTCATCTTTTTCCAAATCAATGATTTCTAAGCCTTTAGAAATAGACTTGACGAGTTCCGGACTCAGACCCGTATGGTCCTGCAGATGTTTAATTCCAAGCTTGTAAGTTTTCTTCGTTTTAATGTTTTCTATGGTATATTGATATCTTAATGCCCGGCCGCATTCGCATTTGGTATTTGGATTAACCATCTGGCTGTCCTTATAGCCGATAAGGCGCCACTCGAGATACTTTAGCATAGATTGATCTGGATTGTTCATCTCATTCTCGGAAAGTTCTCGGCCAAGTTTTTTCGCCCACACGTTCAGCCAGTTGGTTTTCTTTCCTCTGATCACCTCTTTATCCAGGAAACGTTTTTGCTGATCACTTAGGGATTCATAAGCTTCATCTAGCTGTTCACTAGAATATTTTTTCGTAAACATGAGTATTCTCCTTTGACACCGAATTTTCAATCCCTTCTTGATATGGCATATTTGGCTAAGTTAAAGGCAAACAAGCTGAATTGGTAAGCGGTTAACTAAATATTTCTTATCTCTAGTATAACTATTGATATCTAAATTTCAAATTGAGAATAGAATAAAAAATGTAATTGCAAAAAATGAAGTCTCTAGTTACCTAAAGACTTCATCTCATTTGAGCAATTCAATTTTGATTCTAATACTGATCATCTTTTGGCATAACGATGGCACAAATGATATAGAAGATGATGGAAGGTCCTGGGAGCAGTGAAAAGAGGATGAAAAGCACTCTAAGGATATTGGGGTCGATATTGAAATATTCACCAAAACCACCTAGAACACCTGAAACCCATTTATTTGTGGAAGACCTTTTTAAAGTTTTTCTTTCTGACATGATTTTCCCCTTTCTAAGTACCCTGTATCTATTGGATACTTGTTATTTAATGGACTTATCATAAAATTTTCAAATTAAAGATTGGTGAAAATTAGATTAAGGAATGATTAATTTAAAAAAATATTATTTTTTTAAATTATCCCTACATTTTAGTTATTTTTATAATGTCCTCATGTATAATGAAAATTAGTTTAGAATTTCTAGACTAAACGATAAAATAGAAGAATAATGATATCAAAAGAGGAGAATATTATGAGAAAAGAATTTTCCCTAAGCGGTGGAAAAGCAATGGTCAATTTTTCCGCCAAATACTGTGATACTATCGAAAAGGTCATTGATTCCGAGTCCTTCAGACGAGTTGCTGAGGCTTACATTGAATCCATAGAAAAGAGAAATACAAAAATATATAAGAGACTACAGGAAATATTCAAGGGAGAAAGAACCAGCGAAATTGCGAATGAAATCGTGGAAATGACTAAATTTCTGACGGTATTCAAGGCACATGAAGTGATAAAAATCAGAGAACACTTAAGCGGAGTGCTTAGTGATGCGGATTGGGCTATTTCACTCATTGAAGATTTCTATGGTTATTGGAGAAAACTGGAGAGATATTCATTGATCCAGTCAAGAAATACAAGTGAAGGTCTTGCCCAGGCAAGCTTCATTGATGCGAATCTTAAATTCACCAATCTCATCCTTGAACTTTACAGAAAGGTTGAAAAGAATATTCTACTCATGGAACCTAATGTATACAGACAGGTTACAGCTGGAATCAACGCCGGATTAATGCTGGCAGAAACGGCATGGCCAATTCCAAAGGGCTATGGGATATTAAATGAAATTCCTTTCATTACCTCCATTGTGATGGATGCACCATTCATCACTTATCCGAAGAAAAATACCCGAGACGGAATTTTCCAGGAATCGAAAAAGAATCCAATGGATGACGCCTATATCAATAAGGATCACTTTTTCTGCTATCCTGCAAAAGTAGGCACTTTGCTTGCTTATGTCTATTTCCACAGAGACCTTATGGCTCATGGAATCTCCATGTCCAATCTCTTTGAGATGGCCAGAGAAGAAGAGTATATCGGAAAGAAGCCAGATATTGTTTATCTTTATGGTGCAAAGAGCTGGGATGAAAATATGGGCAATGTGTTCTATGATGATGTGAAAAATGACATCATGCTTGGATTTGTTCCTTATAGCGATGAAATTGACTATTTCGGTTACATGAAGAAAATGACGCTGACCCTTCATAATCTCATCATGATCAAGAGAGGAAGCCTGCCAATCCATGGCGCCATGGTTAACATCAACATGAAGAATGGAAAATCTGCTAATGTTGTAATCATGGGCGATTCAGGAGCGGGTAAGTCAGAATCTCTTGAAGCGTTAAGAAGTCTTTCTGAAGACCATATCAGTGACATGACGATTGTCTTTGATGACATGGGTTATTTCAGCATTGAAAATGGTGTGATTATGGGTTATGGTACAGAAATTGGAGCCTTTGTAAGACTTGACGACCTTGATCAGGGCTATGCCTTTAAGGAAATCGACAGATCCATTTTCATGAATCCTGACAAGACGAATTCAAGGCTTGTTATGCCAGTGGCAACTTATAAAGAGATCACCAAGGGTTATCCTGTCGACCTTTTCTTATATGCCAATAACTACACCATAAGAAAAGAAGGGGAATCTGGTATACACTATTTTGACAATCTCGAAGAAGCCAAGGAAGTCTTCCGTTCCGGAAAGAGAATGGCAAAGGGGACAACGACCGAAAGTGGTCTTGTTACTTCCTATTTTGCCAATCCGTTTGGACCACTTCAAAAGAGCGAAGACACCGACAAGCTTCTGGATATTTTCTTTAAAGAATTGTTTGATACCAAGGTAAAAGTTGGTGAAATCTATACGCAGCTTGGCGTAGTCGGAAAAGAAAAGGATGGCCCACGTAATGCGGCAATAGAACTTTTCAAATCGATTACCGGCCTATAAAAAAGAGTGATTCCCTGATTGGAGCTGATTCAATCCGAGAATACAAACCTTGATCCTTTAGAAATCATAAGACGAGGTACCTGATTTATCGGGTGCCTCGTCTTTTTTAACAGACTACTAAGGTTTTCTTTTCTCTAGTTCCTCTTGGTCGATACAGGGATGATCTTTGATATCTTTGACTTCATCATCCACAGGATCAACATACTCGGTTTCAAACTTTTCAATGTTGAGATTTTTCTCTTTCAGCTTCAAACAATCATACTTGTTAAGATTCTCTGCTTCGAATTCTGATTCAGCATCTGGAACTATCGGTTCATCAATTTTGTTCTTTTCTTCACTCATTTCATCATCTCCCTCTGTATTCCTTTATAAATTCATCATACATGATGGAAAGAGGAATGGATAGGATTTGATTTGTAAATTTTCGCGGTAAAGCCAGTGGATAAGTTGCTTTTTATTGTATAGAATAAAGGATATAATAGAAGTGATAGAGAATTCAAAAAAATTACTCCGATAGGATTATTCATTGACGAAAGGGAAGAGGAAAGATATGGAAACCGTAAGATTTACAGATACCCTGACTATGGATCGAATCGTACATGGCCATTGGAGACTGCTGGAATGGAAATTGTCTAAAGAAGAACTACTGAAACTTATCGAAAGTGTCATGGAAATCGGTGTAAAAACCGTAGATACCGCAGATATTTACGGAGGATATTCCTGTGAAGAAGCCTTTGGTGATGCCCTTAAACTAAAAAAGGGATTACGAGAAAAAATGACCATCGTGACAAAGTGTGGAATTATGGTTCCAAACCAAAAGAGACCTGAAATTGAGAGCCACCATTATGATTTGACGAGGAAGCATATCATTAAATCCGCAGAACGGTCATTAAAGAATCTGGGGACAGACTATTTGGATCTTCTTCTTATTCATAGACCCTCTCCATTTATGGACCCTTATGAAGTCAGCGAGGCATTTAGAGAACTCTTTGAGTCAGGCAAAGTAAGAAACTTTGGCGTATCAAACTTCAAGTCTTCCCAGTTTGATCTGCTCAGCACTTATGTGGACTATCCATTAGTCACAAACCAGGTGGAAATTTCCCCGCTTCACTTAAAAGTATTTCAGGATGGAACCATGGATCACCTGATGATGAAAAAGGTATATCCCCTGGCTTGGTCACCACTTGCGGGTGGAGATATCATCAATGGAGTGAAGGATAGGGAAGTGAATGTCAGAAACACCCTGTTCTCCATCGGAGAAAAATATGGAGAAACAAGGCTTGATACCTTGGTTTATGCATTCTTACTCAGCCATCCGGCCAAAATCTGTCCTATTGTTGGCTCGGGGAAACTAAACCGGATTCAAAATGCAGTGGATGCCCTGAAACTTAAATTTAATTCCGAAGAATGGCTCACTGTATACAAGGCTTCGCTCGAGAAGTCTCTGCCATAGCTTAGCCCAAACATCAGTCAAGAGAAATCGTAGAAAAACGAAATTTGCAGCGGAGGATTTAATATGCCTGATTTATTTGATAAGAAAGATAGCCAGAAAGACAAAGTTACATTAGGAGAGGACAAATTTGCAAAAAATCCTGAATATGACAAAGATATAGAGGAAAGTTATGTTCAAAATGATAAAAAGGAAGTCGTAGAAGTCGATCAGGTCAAAGAAATTAAAAGGACTGGCAAAGAAACGAGGAAATTCGGCAAAACCAAGAACTTTCTCCTGTTTTTTGCAGTTGTTGCCCTCCTTGCACTAGCTTCAGGAATCATCCAGGAGATGATCTTCAAATCCAAAGAATCCCTGGTCTTTATGCCAAAGGGCGGAATCCTTGTTCCATGGGTTGGCGTTGTTGCCATGGCTGTAGGCGGAGTTCTTTGTGTGATCTCCTTTATCTCTCTTTTTAACAAGAGGGGAAAGCTTCCGCTGAATCAGAAATGGCTGCTCATTGCAGTCGGAATCGTATTCTTGGTCGTCGGCTTCAGTTCGTTTTTCAGATATGTGGATTTCAAGGAAAACAGCATTGTCGATCGCAGCATGCTAGTGACTAGAGCTTATACTTATATGGATGTTACAGAAGTCAATGCATCGACAACAGTTTCAGGAGAGAACATGCAGCTTCACTATCGGTTTAAGCTTGAAGATGGAAAAACCTACGATGTTTTAGTCAATGAAAATAATATGGCTAAAATCAAGAGCATCGACACAAAAATCAAGGGTACAGCTAGAAGGTCCATCGATAATTATGCCATTCAGGAGATGGAGAGATTAAAGATGTACACCAAAGATGAAGCTTTAAAATTATTTATCCTAGAGTAAAATCGAATATTTGATGATAAGAAACGCCTTATGGAGAAACAAGCTTCTGCTTGATTTTCCATAAGGCGTATGTTATTTGATATTCTCGTCAAGGAGCATTAAAGACAGATCGACCATGTCCTGTGTTTCTTTCGAGTTTAGGATTGTAAGGGTCCCTTTTTCCGCTGAAGGATTAAGAAGATTCTTTTCTTCCAGAACTTCTTTGAGGTGCCTTGCGGTTCCTTCGCTTCCATCGTAAATCTGAATGTTCTCCGTGAAGATTCTACGGAGGGATGATTTGACGAAGGGATAATGGGTACATCCCAGTACAACTGCTGAAAGGTCTTCTCCTACATCTTCCAGTGCATCCTTTAAATAGAGGTAGCTCATTTCCTGGTAGTTCGCTCCCTTTTCGATGATTTCTACAAGCCCGGGTAAAGGCATATTGATGATGTCTCTTGTTTTTGCATATTTCTTGCTCAAATCGTGAAATTTCTTCTCCTGAAGAGTCCTGTTGGTGGCAAGGACAAGGATCTTTCCGCTCTTTGTCTTGTCGATGGCGACTTTTAACGCTGGTTCTATACCGATGATTGGAATACTCTTGTATTTATCCCGGATGTAATCTACTGCCGCACTTGTTGCCGTGTTGCAGGCGATGACAATGGCTTTGCATCCTTTTGAAAGGAGAAGGTCTACTGCTGAGGCCGTAAGGGAACGGATTTCGTCGACTTTCTTATCGCCATAGGGCGCGTTTATTGAGTCACCAAAATAGATGTAGTTTTCGTTTGGCAAGATTTCCATTGTTTGTTTAAGTACACTGATTCCTCCAACACCTGAATCGAAGAATCCAATTGGTTTTTCCCTATCCATGTTTAGCCTCCAAGTCATAAATCTAATCCTATTCTAACAAATCTAAAAATCGAATACAAATTTAATGCGAAAGAGATTCAGGAATTAATACGTTCATGAAATTTACATTGACGATAGAGGGATGATAAGAGTAAACTTTTATCAATAAAATTGAGAGGTGAAACCCATGAGAAAGGACTTGATTTATACCTTGCCGAAAGAAGAGCATACAGAAAAGAGGCTGCTCGAAATACTCGATGAACATGAAGAGTTAAGATTTGTCTCCATTGCCGCGGTAGATCTCATC
>JBASOA010000045.1:0-72989 GCA_049657765.1 Clostridiaceae bacterium | reverse complement strand
TCAACAGAAGGCGTAACAAAATACCTGGATACAGCAGTAGCAGGATTTTTGATCAACAAGGAGCTTAAGTTCCTTGGAGAAGCAGTGAACAATCCAGTAAGACCTTTTGTTGCCATTCTTGGTGGAGCAAAGGTTTCGGATAAAATTAATGTCATCAACTCACTTCTTGATAAAGTAGATACTTTAATCATCGGTGGCGGAATGGCATACACTTTCCTGAAATCAGAAGGATATACCGTAGGAACCTCACTTCTTGAAGAAGACAAGGTAGACTATGCCAAGGAAATGATAGAGAAGGCCAAAGAAAAGGGCGTTAAACTTCTACTTCCTATAGATAATGTGGTCGCAGATAAGTTCAGCAAGGATGCTTCACCAGTGACTACTGATGATCAAAACATTCCTGATGGCTTTATGGGACTGGATATCGGACCAAAGACTTCCAAGCTTTATGCAGATGCCATTAAAGATGCCAAGACAGTAGTTTGGAACGGACCTATGGGTGTGTTCGAATTTGAGAACTTTGCCAAGGGAACTATCATGGTTGCTGAAGCGATGGCTGAATCCGATGCAACTACAGTAATCGGCGGAGGAGACTCAGCAGCTGCTGTAAACATTCTAGGCTTCGGTGACAAGATGACTCATATCTCCACAGGTGGAGGAGCTTCTCTTGAATTCCTTGAAGGCAAAGAACTACCTGGAATCGCAGCACTTAACGATAAATAGAAGATAAATAGAAGATAAATAAGAGGGGGATTATTTCAAATGCGTAAACCTATAATAGCAGGCAATTGGAAAATGCACTACACAATTGATGAAGCGGTAAAAGTTGCAAATGAGCTAAAAGGTCTTGTAAAAGATGCGAAGGCTGATGTGGTGATTTGTGCACCATACTTACAGCTTCCAGCACTTGTAAAGGAACTTAAAGGAACCAATATCAAAGTAGGCGCACAAAACATGCACTATGAAGAGAAAGGTGCCTTTACTGGCGAAATTTCACCTCAAATGCTGACTTCACTTGGTGTTGAATATGTCATCATTGGCCACTCAGAAAGAAGACAATATTTCAATGAGACAGATGAGACGGTAAACCTGAAACTTAAGGCTGCGTTTAAGCATGGCCTGAAGCCAATACTTTGTGTAGGCGAATCTCTGGAAAACAGAGAAAATGGAACGACCAAAAGTGTCATCGAGAATCAGATCAATGAAGATTTCAAAGAAATCAGTGCTGAGGATGCCATGAATACGGTTATTGCTTATGAACCAATCTGGGCTATAGGGACTGGAAAGACGGCAACGTCCGAACAGGCAAATGAAACAATCGCCGATATTAGAAACATGGTACTTCATCTCTATGGAGAAAAAGTGGCTGAGGCTGTAAGAATTCAATACGGCGGCTCAGTGAAACCAAACACGATAAAAGAACAGATGGCGATGTCAGATATCGATGGAGCTCTTGTTGGAGGAGCAAGCCTTGTGGCTGAAGATTTCTCCAAGATCGTTAACTTCTAGATTGGACAAAGTCTACGTGTCTGGTTGATCCCAGCTACGTGTTCTAGAGAGAGAAAAACTGGAGGAATTTATAGATGAAAAAACCTGTAATGCTGATGATCCTCGATGGATTTGGCTTAACAGAAAATACAATAGGCAATGCTGTTAAGGCAGCGAATAAGCCAAACTTTGACTATTATTGGAATAACTACCCACACACGAGCATTTCCGCAAGCGGAATGGCTGTTGGGCTTCCAGAAGGACAGATGGGTAACTCTGAAGTTGGACATATGAACATCGGATCCGGAAGAGTTATTTTCCAGGAATTGACAAAGATTACCCATGAAATCGAGACGGGTAATTTCTTTAATAATGAGAATTTAAATTTGGCTGTTGACAAGGCACTGGAAACTGGAGGAGATCTTCATCTTTTAGGACTGGTTTCCAATGGTGGGGTTCACTCCCATATCGGCCATATCAAAGCTCTAGTGAAATTAGCCAAGGACAAGGGTCTGGACAGAATTTACCTTCATGCATTCATGGATGGTAGAGATGTCTCACCTACATCGGGCATTGAATTCATCAAAGAACTTGAGGAATATTTTGAGGAAGTTGGAGCAGGTAAAATTGCGACAATAAGCGGACGATACTATGCTATGGACCGTGACAATCGATGGGACAGAGTGAAGAAAGCTTATGATACCCTGGTTTATGGAACAGGTGCTTATCATACTTCTGCAGTAGATTGCATGACTGAAACCTATAAGAACAACATCACTGACGAGTTCGTTGAACCAACAGTGATTGGGACAAAAGATGCACCTACAGCAAAAATCAAAAATGGCGATTCTGTTATTTTCTTCAACTATAGACCCGATAGAGGAAGAGAAATGACGAGAGCATTAAATGACAAGGAATTTGCAGGCTTCGAGAGAGAAAAACTTGATCTTACCTACGTGACCATGACGCAGTATGACAAGACCTTGGAGAATGTAAATGTTGCCTTCTACCCAACGAATTTTAGCAACACCTTGGGAAAATACATTGCAGATAAAGGAATCAAGCAATTAAGAATTGCTGAGACTGAAAAATATGCACATGTCACTTTCTTCTTTAATGGTGGAGTGGAAATTCCAAATGATGGAGAAGACAGAGTACTTGTACCCTCAGCAAAAGTAGCGACATACGACTTGAAACCTGAAATGAGTGCCGATGCTGTAACCACAAAAGTTATTGAAGCAATGGACAAAGAAGACTATGGCTTGGTGATATTGAATTATGCCAATCCTGATATGGTCGGACATACAGGGATCATGAAGGCAGTTGTTGCTGCACTTGAAGACATTGACATGAACATGAAGAAAGTCATCGACAAGGTTCTTGAAATGGATGGAACTGTATTTGTTACAGCCGACCATGGCAATGCAGAACAACTTATCGATTATGTCACTGGTGGGCCAATGACTGCACATACGACAAATCCGGTACCGCTGATCTATGTAACCAACAATCCGATGAAGAAGCTTGCTGACGGTGGAAAACTGGCAGACCTCGCTCCAACAATGCTTGAAGAGATGGGACTTGAAAAACCTGAAGAAATGACTGGTACCTCATTATTAATTTAGTTATCCAAATACAAAATATAAATAATTTGATTATCCTTAAGGAGGAATTCATTAATGAAACAGTACGTAGAAATCGTAGACGTTATCGCAAGACAGATCCTAGATTCCAGAGCTTTCCCAACAGTAGAGGTTGAAGTTTACCTTGAAGATGGAACAGTTGGTCGTGCATCAGTACCATCAGGCGCTTCAACAGGTATTTTTGAAGCCGTTGAACTTAGAGATGGAGACAAGAATGTATACGGTGGAAAGGGAGTTCTTAAGGCTGTTGATCATGTCAACAACGAAATCGCTTCTGAAATCATCGGACTTAATGTATTTGACCAGACCTATATCGACAAGCTGATGATAGAGCTTGACGGAACAGACAACAAAGGAAACTTCGGCGCTAACGCTATACTTGGCGTATCTCTTGCAGTGGCTAAAGCCGCAGCAAATTGCCTTGAACTTCCACTTTACCAGTACATTGGAGGCGTTAATGCCAAGGTTCTTCCAGTTCCAATGATGAATATCATCAATGGTGGATCCCATGCAGACAACAACGTTGACCTTCAGGAATTCATGATCATGCCTGTTGGCGCAGAAAGCTTCAGCGCTGCAGTTCAGATGTGTTCACAGACTTACCACACACTGAAGGGAATCCTTAAAGCTAAGGGAATGTCCACAGGTGTTGGTGATGAAGGTGGATTTGCTCCAAACCTAGATTCAAACGAAGATGCTATCAAGATCATCATCGAAGCTATCGAAAAGGCTGGATTTGTTCCAGGTAAGGATCTTTATATCGCTCTTGATCCTGCTTCATCAGAATTCTTCGAAGATGGAATATACAACCTGGCTGGCGAAGGCAGAAAGCTTACTCCTGCTGAAATGGTTGAATACTATGCAGAACTAGTTGAGAAGTACCCAATCATCTCCATTGAAGATGGAATGGCTGAGGAAGATTGGGAAGGCTGGAAGCTTATCACAGAGAAGCTTGGAAACAAGATTCAGCTGGTTGGAGACGATCTTTTCGTAACTAACGTTGACAGATTGAAGATGGGTCTTGAAAGAGGCGTAGCTAATTCAATACTGATCAAGCTTAACCAGATCGGTTCACTTACAGAGACTATTGATGCAATCGAAATGGCAAACAGAGCTGGATACACAGCTGTAATTTCCCATAGATCAGGCGAGACAGAGGATGCAACAATAGCTGACCTAGCTGTTGCTCTTAACGCTGGACAGATCAAGACTGGCGCTCCTGCAAGAAGTGAAAGAGTTGCCAAGTACAACCAGCTTCTTAGAATCGAAGAAGAACTCGGAGAAGTTGCACAGTACAGAGGACTTTCAGGATTCTTTAACCTGAAGAAGTAATCTAAATTTCCAAGTTTAAAATAGTATTTAAAATGAGCTTTTGGCGTTTTGTCAAAAGCTCATTTTTTAAGGGAAATTGTAGAGATATTCCATTTGTTACTGCTCCTTTATCCGAAATTTAAGCGTGACAAAAAAAGTAATGGATATCAAAGGTATTTCTATGATATGATATGAAGAGATATAAAGGGAAACGTCATCTGAGGTGTGTATTTGATTGAAGTAACACATTTAATATGATAAAATAAGATGTTAGTTAATCAGGAGGGAAAATATGAATAATGTTTTAATCGTATTAGAGTTTATACTGTCCATTATTATGATTGGTCTGGTTATCGTTCAGCAGAGCAAAACAGACGGACTTAAGGGACTAAGCGGTGGTGGATCCCAGGATACATTTTTTAGTAAAAACCGTTCCAGAACTGGAGAGGCTTTATTGATGAAGCTTACTGTAGTTGTGGCAATATTATTTGCTATTAATACCATAGCGATGAACATCATATAAGAAAAGATTTGTGCTGCCTGATTTAGGCAGCCCTTTTGCTTTTATGGGGTAATATAAATAAAATGGTTCATTCATTTAGGTTCATCTACTCTATTGATGACTGTATATGTGAAGATTATTCCTGTATAATGGTATTAAGTAAAAGACGAAAGTAAATTCTGAAATAGAGAAAATTGTAAGGAACTTGAAGATCCTAAAGTAATAAGTAAAGAAAGTTTTTGATTGTGAATAGAAGCAATTGAACCTTGGAGGTAAAATGTTAGTTGAAAAAATTATGGAAATCATAGGGCAGCACAAAAAAAATCCGCTTACAGTGGATGAACTTGCTGATGTTCTGGGACTTGAGAGAAATGACAGAAAGATACTCAAAAAGACCGTGGATAAGCTCGTTAAGGATGGCTCAATCGTTCAGACTAAGAAAGAGAAACTTGTACTTCCTGATGGTAATTTAGGGAAGAAGTAAAGAAATATGTTGATTGTTTGTAGAAACAATCAATAGTTGGAGGTAAAAATGTTAGTTGAAAAGATTATGGAAATTTTAGGACAACACAACTACAAACCACTTAATGTGGATGAACTTGCAGATGTTTTGGGATTAGAGAAAAATGACCGAAAAACATTGAAAAAAACAGTAGACCAACTCATTAAAGATGGTTCTGTAATCAAGATTAAAAAAGAGAAAATTGTTCTTCCAGAAGGCTTTGGTATTTACATCGGGAAGCTTGATGTCAATAAGAGGGGATTTGGATTTGTCTTTAGAGGAGAAGGTAAAGGCGATATTTTTATTCCTGAGAATGCGATGAAGGATGCCATGAATGGAGATAAGGTTCAAGTTAAGGTTCTTCGAGAAACCTTCGGAACTAAGAGAGCTGAGGGCGAAATTATCACGGTTATTGAAAGAAATAATACATCGGTCATCGGGGTCTATGAGGAATCCAAGGCTTTTGGATTTGTTATTCCTGAAGATGCAAAGATCAAGCACGATATCTTTATCGGAAAAAAGAACAGGAACTTTGCCGAAAATGGCGATGTTGTTGTGGCTGAGATTACAAAATGGCCTGAAAAGGGAAGAAATCCTGAAGGAATGATTACAGAAATCCTAGGGAAAAAGGGCGATAAGGGTGTAGATATCCTGACGGTTGTAAAGAAATACAATTTACCGGAAGAATTCTCTCCTGAAGTGGTTCAGTTTACAGAAAAGATACCTGAGGATATCAAGCCTGAAGAGATTAAAAGAAGAAGAGACTTAAGAAATGAAATGGTGATGACCATTGACGGTGCAGATGCCAAGGATTTGGATGATGCCGTAGCTGTTGTAAAACTAGAGAATGGTGACTTTAAGCTTGGCGTTCATATCGCCGATGTTACCCATTATGTAAAAGAAGGGAATCCGATTGATAAGGAAGCCTTTAAAAGAGCAACTTCAGTTTATCTTTTAGACCTTGTTATTCCAATGTTACCCAAGAAGCTCTCCAATAATCTTTGTTCACTGAATCCATTTGAACCTAAACTGACTTTAAGTTGTGAGATGATTATAGACAGCCAAGGTAAAGTGAAGGAACACGAAATCTTTGAATCGATTATTGAGTCTAAGCTTCGTGCAACCTATGAGGATGTAACCAAAGTCTTAAATGGTGAAATGAATGAAGAACTTGAAAAATATCAGGATTTTATTCCTATGATCAAGGACATGGAAGAACTTCAAGGAATTCTTGAAGCAAAGAGAAACCGAAGAGGTTCCATTGAGTTTGATTTTCCTGAAAGCAAGATAACCTTGGATAAGCTGGGTAAACCGATAAAAGTCTCATTGTATCCAAGAGAAATCTCCAATAAGATCATTGAAGAATTTATGCTTCAGTGTAATGAAACTGTAGCGGAGCATATGTTCTGGACACATCTTCCCTTCATTTATAGAATCCATGAGGAACCGGACAGTGATAAACTTAAGGCCTTCACTGAATTCTCCTTTAATCTAGGTTATCCCGTAAAGTTATTTGCAGGCGTACAACCTAAAATGTTGCAGGAAATCCTGGAAAAGGTAAAGGGAAAGAACGAAGAGCCTGTACTTTCAAAGCTGCTTCTTAGAAGCATGATGCAAGCGAGGTATTCACCAGAAAACATCGGCCACTTTGGTTTGGCTGCGACGTACTATACGCATTTTACCTCCCCAATCAGAAGATATCCTGACCTTGAAATCCATAGGATCATTAAGGAATTCCTTAATGGAGAGATTGATGAGAACAGGTCAAATAGGCTTCTTCCCATCGTTACAGATGTATCCAAGCAAGCTTCAGAAATGGAGAGGGTGGCTGTAGATGCGGAAAGGGAACTGGATGCACTCAAGAAAGCTGAATATATGGCTAACCATGTAGGTGAAGAATTTGAAGGAATCATTTCTTCTGTCACAAATTTTGGTTTGTTCGTAGAATTACCGAATACCATAGAGGGATTGGTTCATATCACATCACTTTATGATGACTACTATGTCTATGATGAGCGGTACATGAAGCTCGCTGGCGAGCATTCAGGCAAAGTTTTTTCACTAGGCGAAAAGATTAATGTCGTAGTTTCCAATGTAAATCTTGATTCCAGAGAAATATTTTTCGAAATTAAAAGCGACGGTGAATAACCGTCGCTTTTTCCTTATTCAGTAGGGATTGTATCATATTTTACGATAAAATCTTTATGCTCTTTTTGAACAAGGATGTAATTAAATTTATAGATGAATTTATCTGCAACTTTCTGATGTGCAAATTCTGTGAGGTGGATTCCATCCGTATAGTACTTATCGGGCTGTAACTCAACATCCAGCTCATTGAACGCTTTATTGAAATCGATGGTATCAATATGTTCATCGCCGCAGTAATCCTCAATAAGCCTACGATACCTTTTGATGGTATTTGCAGCTTTTTCATAATTCATCATCCCATCACCGTGAATTCTCCCCGCCATTTCGATATTGATCATTGGTTGAAGGATGACTATTGGTGGGATTCCATGTTCTATGCAAAGCTTGATCATTTCAAGCACATTATTAAAAATATAATTTGCCGTTCTTCCATTCAGGGCATCATTTGTACCAGCCATAATAAAAGCTATATCCGGAGCAGAACAAACAACATCATCTACGAATCTCATCAGGATATCGGATGAGGTATTTCCATCTACACCTTTGCTTATGATCATTTCATCAGATTCATTCTGCACAAGCGTCAACCAAGTTTTGTCACTTGGTACACCATATCCTGTAACTAGACTATCACCGATAACTAAAAGCTTCATATCGTTCACCGCCTGTTCATGAATTCTATTGATTTCATTGTACACTATTATTCATTAAAATTAAATATTTATCGATAAATATTATTATGGCTCTCAAGGATAATAGTGAAAATGCTGAAAACACAAGATTTATTGGGAAAAATAATGAAAACGTTAAAATGAACGAATGAATAACATGGTAATTTGATGCATTTACAATATCATGTGATAGGGAAGATAAGAGTAGTAAGTTCATAATATGTTTATATAGTAGAGAATAGGTTGTACTGGAATATGACTAGTACTAAAAATATAGTTCGTTTAACGAACAAATCGTCCCTGTCCTCACTTAATTCGAACATCTGGTTATTTTTAATTGCATTTTAAGGAATAGTGGTTATAATAAGAATGTACATATATGGGGATGTATTGGCTTCGACGGGGGTTTGAAGGGCCTAATAAGCGAGTAGAAGGACCATGGACCTGCTTTAAATAACTATGGAAAAACATAAACGCAGAAGATAATTTAGCACTAGCAGCTTAGTCTGCTACGTTCTACCCGAGATGACCGCAGCTTGGGCTAGAGCGTCAAATTGCGGTAAAACGAGTCTGAGTAAGCTTTGCCTCAGAAACGGAATAAATGAAGCTACCAAAAATATAGTCTGCTTGTAAACTATATTCCGGGAATTTGATTACAGTGCTACACTCGTAGAAAGTTAGGTTTTACGGCTTTCGGACAGGGGTTCGACACCCCTCATCTCCACCATTAACAGAACCACCTATTGATAAAAATTTTATCGATAGGTGGTTTTGTTTCGCCCGAATTAGACATAAACATGAATTTCCGGTGCTTTTTGGGACGGTTGGTTCAGTCTTGAAGGATCTGCACCTGATATTTTTCAGAGCTGGCATGTGTATTACCTTTTTGGCTGAAAACTATGCGAAGTATCATACAAAGCTTGGACATCCTCAGGAAGAGAATTGGGAATCATTGCCATGAGGCGATCTTCATTACCGTCTTTGATTGCCTGCTCATAGTACCAGTGCTTAAATTTAATCATAGCTAAAGTTCTTTCAAGACGTTCAATTTCGGCTTTTACGACCTTTTCCTGGTTTATAAACAGTTCTTTGCGCTGCTGGTAAGTTTCGCTTCCCATAGCGCACCACTCCATAAATTTCTTGATATCTTTAATTTCCATGCCGGATTTTTTCAAACACTCAATCACACGAAGTGCTTCCACTTCCTTGTCACTGAATTTGCGAATGCCGGATGCACGTTGCATATCAGGGAACAGTCCTTCTTTGTCATAGTAACGTAAAGTTGAAATAGGCATGTCAAATATCTCTGAAATTTGTCCAATTGTATTCATCTAATCACCCTCAAAAAATATTTTTGAAATATACTTGACCTAAAGTCAGGTTTAGGTATTAACATAGTATCACAGACGGAACTATCCGTCAATTAGAAGGAGGATTTCTTCATGGAAGAGAAATTATATTTATGCGAAGAATGGGATAAGACCTTCCCTAAAAGCGATAAAGTGAATCACCGAAAGATAACATTCCACAACCGCTACGGCATTACGCTGGCAGCCGATTTATATGAACCTAAAAATGCAGAGGGCAAGTTGGCTGCTATTGCTATCAGCGGACCTTTTGGAGCGGTAAAGGAGCAATCGTCAGGCTTGTACGCACAGACCATGGCTGAGAAAGGGTTCTTGACCATTGCATTTGACCCTTCATTCACCGGTGAAAGCGGTGGAGTTCCAAGGTATGTGGCTTCTCCCGATATCAATACGGAGGATTTTCAGGCAGCTGTCGATTTTCTGTTGGTTCAGGAGAATGTCGATCCAGAAAAGATCGGTATCATTGGTATATGCGGATGGGGTGGAATGGCTCTCAATGCAGCTGCAATTGATACGAGAATCAAAGCAACGGTTGCATCGACTATGTATGATATGACACGTGTAATTTCCAAGGGTTATTGTGATTCTGCTGACAGCAAAGAAGCTCGCCATCAGACACGCGTTTCTCTGAATGCACAGCGCACTGTTGATTATAAAAACGGAAGCTACACAAGAGGTGGTGGCGTTGTTGATCCGATTCCTGAGGATGCACCTTCCTTTGTAAAGGACTACCATGCATACTATAAAACACCTCGTGGATATCACAAGAGGTCCTTAAACTCTACAGTTGGATGGAACATCACCTCATCCCTGTCGTTTCTCAATATGCCGATTTTACAGTACAGCGATGAAATTCGCAGCGCTGTTTTGGTCATCCATGGTGAAAAGGCGCACTCTTGTTATTTTGGTAAGGATGCTTTTACCAAGCTTAAGGGTGACAACAAGGAACTGATGATCATTCCAGGTGCTGTCCACACCGACCTGTATGATCAGGTAGATATCATCCCATTCGATAAAATAACAGAGTTTTTTATGAAGAACTTACAATAAGATTGAGAAATCGATGCCTAGGAAGGAGAGAAAGATGCTAGGAAATTTCAGTTATTCAAACCCAACTAAATTGTATTTCGGAGAAGATTCATTAAATTTCTTGAATGAAGAGCTACCTAAACACGGAAAGAAAGTGATGCTTGTCTATGGAGGAGGTTCTATAAAGAGAACAGGCCTGTATGATAAGATTGTTAAAATCCTTGAAACCAACGGCAAGGAACTTGTTGAGGATGCAGGAGTTATGCCAAATCCGACTGTCGAAAAGCTTTATGAGGGATGTAAGATAGCCAAAGACAGCAATGTTGACTTGATTTTAGCCGTAGGCGGCGGATCAGTGTGTGACTATGCAAAAGCCGTCTCAGTATCTACCTATTGCGAGATGGATCCATGGGAGAAGTACTATGTACGTATGGAGGATGTAGATAATAAAATCATACCAGTTGGGTGTGTTCTGACAATGGTGGGTACGGGTTCTGAAATGAACGGTGGCTCCGTAATTACTAACCACGCTACGAAACAGAAGATTGGTCATGTATTTGGTGATAATGTGTTTCCAAAGTTCTCTATTTTGAATCCTTTGTTGACTTACTCTATACCTCAAAATCAGATGGTTGCCGGATTTTTTGATATAATGTCGCATATCCTTGAGCAATATTTCACTAATGATGATGACAACACTTCTGATTACATTATGGAGGGCTTATTAAAGTCTTTGATCCATAGTTCTAGAATTGCGATTGAGAATCCTACCGACTATGAAGCGCGAAGCAATATCATGTGGACAGCAACATGGGCACTCAATACCTTAGTGGCAAAAGGGAAGTCAACAGACTGGATGGTTCACATGATTGGACAATCTATCGGAGCATATACCGATGATACACATGGAATGACACTATCAGCTATTTCCATTCCGTATTACCGATTCATGATGCCCTATGGTCTTCATAAATTTCGGCGTTATGCTATCAATGTATGGAACGTGAATCCTGAAGGTAAAACGGACAACCAGATTGCCAAAGAAGGGCTCTCCCAAATGGAAGCTTATATGAAAGAACTTGGTCTGGTGATGAATATAATGAATCTAGGTGTTACTGAAGATATGTTAGATGATATTGCATCTGGAGCTTTTATTTTAGAAGGTGGATATAAAGTGATTTCTAAAGAAGAAATTGTAGAAATCTTAAAGGTGAGTATGAAACAATGAAAGGAGTAATCAAATGGATATAAATGAGTTCCTATTACGTTTAAATGAAGGAAAGCCAGTAGTTAGCGGTTCTGAAATGCAACAAATGATGCACAATGTTTCACAGGAAGCATTGAAGCTGACAGCTGAACTAAATGGACATTATCATACTCCCGAAGAAGTTCGAGAGTTGTTTTCGAAATTAACCGGATGGGAAGTGGATGAAACATTTGACATGTTCCCTCCTTTCTATACGGATTGCGGAAGGAATATTCGCATTGGCAAGAATGTATTTATCAACTCCGGTTGTCGTTTTCAAGATCAGGGGGGGATAGCTATTGGCAATGGGGTACTAATAGGACACAATGTGGTGTTAGCAACTCTCAATCATGATATCGATCCTAATAGGCGCAGTGTGATACATCCCTCACCAATCTCCATAGGAAATAACGTTTGGATTGGTGCAAATGCCACTGTTTTACCCGGTGTAACCATTGGCGATGGAGCGATTATAGCTGCCGGTGCAGTTGTTAATAGAGATGTTTCTGTGAACACCATTGTAGGCGGTGTTCCAGCTAGATTATTAAAAAAGATTGAATTATAAGGGAGGAGAAAATGAGTAAAAATGTGTTGATTATTTCCACCAGCCCTCGTAAAAGAGGGAATTCTCAAACCTTGGCAAGAGAGTTTGCAAGAGGAGCAGAGCAAGCAGGACATAAAGTTGAAATAGTAAGCTTACATGATAAAGCCATAGGTTTTTGCTTTAGCTGTTTTGTCTGCCAGAAAACACAACGGTGCGTGATTCATGATGATGCTGATATCATTGCACAAAAAATGTTGAAGGCAGAAGTAATTGCATTTGCTACTCCAGTTTATTTCTATGAAATGAGCGGACAGATGAAAACCATGTTAGACCGTACCAATCCGCTATTTCCCTCTGATTACGCTTTTCGTGATATCTATCTGCTGGCGACTGCAGCAGAGGAAGAAGAACGTGCGATGGATGGCACTGTGAGAGGTATGCAGGGATGGGTTGATTGCTTTGAAAAGGCGAGTCTTAAGGGTGTTGTACGAGGCACTGGAGTCTTTGATATTGGCGATATAGATGGAAATCCTGTTCTCCAAGAAGCCTACGAGTTTGGGATAACAATTTAATCGAAAAAGGAGTGAACCAAGATATTTAAAAAGATAGCGTATATTGTGCTTTCAATAACATGTATGGTGGCTTTGACTGGGTGTTCAAGTAGTCTTTCACAGGATATCCCATCCTCTAGCCCTCCAGTGAATACAACTGAGCATTCTCCTTTTCCGACAGAATCGAAAATACCAGAACAGCCCCAAAAAGCAGATGATGCCATTCCAACGATAAACATACAGATCGAGGATAAGAATTTCACGGCAACCATGTATGACAATGATGCTGTACGGACAATTATTGGAGAAATGCCCTTTACTTTAGAAATGGATGATTATGCTTCGCAGGAAAAGGTGGCCAGTTTGCCATTTGCTTTGCTCTCCGATTCAACGGAAACCCCTGCGAGAATCAACTCAGGAGATATTTATCTTTGGTCGGGCAACAACTTGGTGCTGTTCTACACTTCATTTTCAAACTCTTATAACTACGTTCCGATTGGCTACGTCGAAGATGCGACAGGGCTTAGGGATGCTCTTGGAAACGGAAGTGTCACAATAACATTTAGTGTTCATTGAGTATTGACCTGGATGCCGAATCAAGGTGATGCATGGATGATAAACATACCAAATAGTTTATTTGGAGATTACAATCCGTATACTAGAATCATAAAGTGAAGTTGGTATTTTGGAACAATGCCAATCCATACAGGAGAAGTATATCCGATTTGGAAATCTCTATATATAGGCATTTGCATACCCCTAGCAGGCAAATTGTTTAACATCAGGCAAGGGGTGTGCCTTGTATCAATTGTAGTATATTTGCCAAAATGAAAAGATAGATGGTTTTTAATTACCTCCTATCTTATCATTTTTAGTGATAGCCAAAATGTAAGCCTAGACTCCTTGAATGCGATGTTCGCATTTTTAAAAGATCACCACATCAAGCCACCGATTGCTCATGTTTTTACACTGGATGAAATTGGACAGGCACACCATTTAATGGAGCAGAACACTGCTAATGGCAAAATTGTAGTGGTTATTGATGACGAAAATAGTTGATTTTTGTGTAAGAATAGAAATTACTGCGAGATTAGAAGAGATAAATGATATTGATAAAACGGTCTTGATTACCCCGAACGAAGCGTTAATGAAGAACGCCTTCACGAAGTGATGGTAGCTGAGGATAATAAATAACAATAAATTTTTTTAGGTTGCTTAATGAAGTTTTTTTGCGAGGACATCGGTTAATATCTTTTATGGTAACTTACGTAAAGAAGACTTTTACCCCGTAAAGTGAACCCAAGAGAGCTTTGAGAAAATTTCGGAGGAATACATCGCTATTTATAGTAGACCATATTCAAAATCTTTCGTGCCAGTTTTTGGCGGAAATGATGACTTGACTGCAAGACTTGTAGTAGTCTTTCTTGGAGGCTCAGTAATGTCAATCTGATCGAGGCTCAAGTTTACTTCATATTTTTCAGTCAGATGGTTATATAATATGGTTCAAAAATACTGCTTTACAGTGTTCTAGTTGTTATAGATGAAGTCCTTCCCTTGCGGTTTAATTGTTTTCTCGCGACTACAATTATCTACGAATGAGGGGAAGAACTTCATCTTTTTTTTGTTGACCCATGAAATAACTTAGTACGAACGAAGCTGGCTGCTGCTTAATTAAATAGCCTGTAAAAAGATTTTTATTGTTAATTCGCATGCCCGTCTATTTGTGTTACGATTTTTAGTTGTTCTGTAAACCTTCATTCATACTCATAGAATTGTGAAAAGATAAAAGGTATAATTTTGAATCAATAAAGAAAATCTATAATAGGAGGCGTATCATGACAGATGAAACTTATCTAATTACTGGGGCTGGAACAGGCTTTGGAAAAGGAATAGCCTTTGCATTGGCGGATCTTGGAAAAGATGTTGTCGCAGGGGTGGAAACCCTTTCGGAGGTTTCTATGTTGATGAATGAAGCGAAGGACAAGAAGTTAAATCTGAGAGTAGAGAAACTCGATATTACAAACGCTATGGATCGGGAGAGGGCGGCTACCTGGGAAATTGATGTACTGCTAAATAATGCAGGAGTCTCTCTTGGGGGATCACTTGTGGATATTCCTGAGGAAATATTAAGGAAACAGTTTGAGGTAAACGTATTTGGAACGCTGCTACTGACACAAGTAATTGCAAAACGTATGGTTAAGAAGCAGAGGGGGAAGATTGTGTTTGTATCTTCGGTACATGGGTTGATTGCCGATCCCATGTCAGGGCCATATTGTGGATCGAAATATGCACTTGAAGCTTTTGCAGAGTCATTAAAATATGAACTTCAGGAATTCGGTGTGGAAGTGGCAACTATCAATCCGGGTCCCTATCTAACTGGATTTAATGATCGTGAGTATGAATCCTACAAGGAGTGGAAGGATAATCCATCTGAGCGCCTCTTTGACTATGAAAAACTTGCATTTCCGTATGAACAGTTCGATAATATTAAGCCAGTCGTGAAGGAAGCTGTAAAAATTCTGACAGGAAAGAGTAAGAATTATCGAAATGTCGTCCCTAAAGCATTTGAAGTCATGGTAAAAAAGAGGGAAAAGGATATTTGGGACCTGAAATCGGATGATGAAATCGGTAAAAGACATGAAAAAATTGCGAAGGCATACAAAATGGAGCCTGCAACCACTATAGCGAGTGGAATTGTAAACAAGATCAAGGACAAGCTAACCTAAAACTTACACCAATTGAGCAGATGAGAGAGGAATCAGGAGATTCACATGGAGCCCAAAGAGTTTAGGCGTAGCCTTTCGGCTATTCGACTGATGATGAAATTGTCTTGTGAGTAATTGCTCTACCCGATTATTGAACGGATTGCTGGCAATAATTGATGAAGACGATACCCTATGTTCTTTAAAAGGAAATAGTCTGTTCAAATCATCATGTTATATTCTTCCTAATAATAGTGACTCTATAATAGAACACGGGAAGAAAAGGAGGATAAAAATGAGAATAACCATTGGTGATTATTTGATTGCACGTCTGAAAGAGCTTAAAATCAAGCATATTCTAGGGGTGCCAGGTGATTTTAATTTACAGTTTCTTGAACAAATCAGAGCTACTGAAGGGATTGAATTTGTCGGGAGTGCCAATGAGCTTAATGGTGCCTATGCCGCAGATGGATATTCAAGAAGCCATGGCATATCCGCCCTCTGCATCACCTACGGTGTAGGAGATTTGGGTGCAATTGGGGGAGTTGCAGGGTCAAGTGCAGAACATGTCCCGGTCATCGTAATTTCAGGTGCACCGCCTCTCTATGCCATGAGACACAACTACAAGGTTCATCATAGTCTGGCAGATGGCGATTTCAGTAATATTGCTCAGGTATATAGGGAGTTTACTGCCTGTCAGGTTAACATTACACCCGAGAATGCATCATTTGAAATTGACCGGGCGATATTGACTGCATTGCGTACTAGAAAACCGGTCAATATTCAGTTGCCGTCTAATATAAGTTATTTAACCATTGAAACAGAGATGAAACCCTTGGCCCCCATTAAGCCTACCAGTGATCCGGAGCGTCTGAAATCGGCGATTGAAAAGACCGCAGAATTGTATAAAGAGGCGAAACGACCGGCAGTGCTGGTGGATATGGATGTAGACAGGCTAAAGCTGACGGGGATTTTAGAAGAATGGATTGATAAAACAGGAGTGCCTTTTGCTGCCATGAGTACAGGAAAAGCTATACTTTCAGAGCAGCATCCCCTTTATCTCGGAACATACAAAGGTGACGAATCGGATCCAGGTGTGCAGGAACGAATTGAAAACGCAGATTTTTTACTTTGCGTGTCTCCACGTTTTATAGAATGGAACTCTGGACAGTATAGCGTTAATCTGCCTGAGGACAAGATTGTAAGAATTGCCCGAGATTATGTCCTTATTGGCGATGAAGGTTTTGAAGGAATCTATGGTAAGGACCTGATGGAAGAAATCCTGAAAAATCTTACGGATAAAAAAGAGAGAGTAACCCTGGAAAAGCCAAAAGAAGAACCTTTCAAGTCTGAAAAGAATAAAAAACTTATACATAAGGATTTCTGGAAACTAATTGGCAGTTTTCTTAAAGAAGGCGATATGATCTTCGGAGAGACAGGTACCAGCAACTATGCCATGATGAGCATGCGTCTGCCGAGAAAGAGCACTTATGTGGGTTCACAAATCTGGGGTGCCATAGGCTTCACTCTTCCTGCCTATTTCGGAAGTATGCTTGCTAATCCTGACCGACGCCAGATCTTATTCATCGGAGATGGTTCTTTCCAGGTCACTGCACAAGAGTTTTCCACCATTTTGCGACATAAGCAAAACCCAATCATTTTTTTGATCAACAACGATGGTTATACCATTGAACGCTACATCATGGGCATGAATGCGGAATACAATGACATTGCACCATGGACCTATGCGAAGCTTAACGATGTGATGGCAAAATACAGCCTTATGATCACCTTTGAGGTAAGCACCCAGGGAGAACTGGAAGAGGCGATAAAGAAAGTAGAGCATGCTACAGAAGGGATACTCATCGAAGTCCATATGGATCCGGAGGATGCCCCTGATGCGTTGAAAAAGTTCGGTCCAACTGTGGCGAAATTCAATTTTGGTGAAAGAGGTCCAGAGCAGGATGTTCCTAAATAAGACACAGAAGAATATAGGAAATCTCATCACCTCGGATATTATCCGAGTTATGTGGTCCTTAACCAAATTAAAAAATTAAATGTAGTTAGCGAATTGACGTTGAAAGAAAACAGGAGACCGATAATAAAGGTTCTCCTGTTTTCTTGATTGGACCCGTCCTGCAAGTTGAAACACAGGCGGAACTGAAGCGTTTTGCGAGTTGCAGGACCTACATCCTGGGGAACTGGGATTCCGTACAGAACTGAAGCCGGAAGGCTATGTGGAATGCAGCACCGAAGATCAGGTGGGCCACAGGCTGAGCTCGAGGCCCATTGCCTGGAGTAAGATCGGAAGCGAGACCATCGTCAGGCTGCGGGTTTACACATGCAACGGAGGCGCTATTCGCGGACTCCTGGAAAACTCGCAAAAGCTTGTTATGGAAGACAAGGCCGAGGTCCTCCTGGAGAAGAAGATGTTGAGAAGGAAAAACAAGGCTATGCAGAGTTCTCCACCAACATCGCCATTCTCGACATCGGGATACGGACAAACCTTTACAAGCTGTTCAAGTCTTTTAGAACGGCATAAACACGTGAAGCTATTTCCTGGTACTAACCAACATTAAATTGACACGGTCAGTATGCTTCATTTGGATGTAGATGATTCGGATAAGATTTATAATTGATTGGAAGAGACTATTAACTAATCTTCAATCATTATGATATGATTAAAGCATTGAAGGATATTTTATTACGGTAATGATGAGAAGCGTGTAACAAACCTATTTATTATTTTTTAGCTTCACTGTAAACGTTTAGATGTTGTCGGATTTTTGTATAACTATGAGGGGGATGAAAGATGAAAACAATCGCTATAGCAGGCACATTTGATTCAAAAGGTACAGAGTATGCTTATGTGAAGGAACTGATCGAAAGCTTGGGAATCAAGACCTTTACCATTCATACGGGGGTATTTGAACCGACATTTAAGCCGGATGTATCCAATGCGGAGGTAGCAAAGGCAGCAGGAGCAGATATTGATGAGATTGCAGCAAAAAAAGACCGTGCGTTGGCCACGGAAATTTTATCTAAAGGCATGCAAAATTTAGTTCCGGAACTATACCGACAAGGGAAATTTGATGGAATCATCTCTTTAGGAGGTTCTGGGGGAACATCACTTGTAACGCCAGCGATGAGAGCCTTGCCAATTGGCGTTCCTAAGGTTATGGTTTCTACGGTGGCATCTGGCAATACATCACAATACGTCGGTACAAGTGATATTATGATGATGCCGTCTATTGTTGATGTTTCGGGACTAAACTCGATATCAACGAAAATATTTACAAATGCAGTTTTTGCCATCGCAGGAATGGTTAATTATGAAAATACTCAGGTCATTGAGAAGAAGCCATTGCTTGCGGCGACAATGTTTGGTGTTACAACACCATGTGTTGATTATGCCAGAAAATACTTGGAGAAAAGGGGATATGAAGTCCTGATTTTTCATGCAACAGGGACAGGTGGTCGTTCCATGGAATCTTTGATTGAAGGAGGTTTCATTGAAGGGGTTTTAGACTTAACTACGACCGAATGGTGTGATGAAATTGTTGGGGGTGTATTGGCAGCAGGCCCTCATCGTCTGGAAGCGGCAGGAAAGATGGGAATTCCTCAGGTGGTATCGGTCGGAGCTCTTGATATGGTGAATTTTGGACCTATGGAAACCGTGCCAAAGGAGTTTGTGGGAAGAAACCTGTATAAACATAATCCGACAGTAACGCTGATGAGAACTACTGTGGAAGAAAATAAAGTAATTGGCAAGAAAATTGTTGAAAAGCTTAATATGGCAAAAGGACCAACAGTAGTGATGCTACCACTGAAAGGGGTATCTATGCTTGATGCACCAAATCAGGCGTTTTATGGAGAAGAAGAAGATGCAGCATTATTTGAAGAGCTAAGAAATGGTTTGGATAAAACTCATATCGATTTAAAAGAAATGCCACTCCATATCAATGATCAGGAATTTGGAGAATTTGCAGCTCAACAATTAATTGATTTGATGAAAAAATAGGCATAACTATATTTACAAGAAGAATTAGAGTAAAAAAACGATTTAAATCTAACTATTTTGGAGGGACTAATAATGAATACAATGTCAAGAAAAGAGATTATGGAAATGTATCGTAAGGAAGTGGCCAGTGGAAGGGTATTGGTAGGCGTAGGTGCTGGTACTGGAATCACGGCTAAGTTCAGTGAAAAAGGTGGAGCGGATATGCTGATTATCTACAACTCCGGTAGATATAGAATGGCTGGGCGCGGATCTTTAGCGGGATTACTGTCTTATGGTGATGCGAATAAAATTGTTGTGGAGATGGCTTCTGAAGTGCTGCCCGTTGTTGAACATACCCCGGTTCTTGCTGGTGTTTGTGGAACAGATCCTTTTAGGGTAATGGATATCTTCTTAAAACAGTTAAAAGATATGGGATTCAATGGAGTGCAAAACTTTCCAACGGTTGGTTTGATTGATGGTGTGTTTAGACAAAATCTTGAAGAGACGGGGATGGGTTATGGATTAGAAGTAGAAATGATTCGCAAGGCTCATAAACTTGATTTGCTCACAACACCATATGTATTTGATCCAGACCAGGCAAAGGCCATGGCTGAAGCGGGTGCAGATATTTTAGTCGCTCATATGGGATTGACGACAAAAGGTACAATTGGAGCAAAAACAGCACTTACATTAGACGATTGTGTTGAAAAAATCGAAGCCATAATTAAAGCGTGTAGAGAAGTTAATCCTGATATTATGGTGATTTGCCACGGCGGACCTATAGCTGAACCCGAAGATGCAAAGTATGTCATTGAAAAAACAAAAGGTATCGATGGATTCTTTGGAGCATCAAGCATTGAAAGATTTGCTGCTGAAGTAGGGATTAAATCACAGACAGAGGCATTTAAAAGTATCGTAAAATAGATATTTTAAGCGGAATCTAGATTAGTACATGGATTTCACTTAAAGGTTGATTTCATTTTTCTTAAATAACTTGGTTTTGAAATAAGAAGGGTCTGACTCCAAAAGGAAGAAATAAAATTCCATTAGGAGACAGACTCCTTCTTTTTAGGATAAATAATGAACAAATTTAAAAAATGATATGCCTTGCTGCTAAATGGCTAACGATGTAAAATCAGTACATGGAAAAGGATAAGGAAGTATAAACTAATTCTGCATAAAGGAAAGAAACTCATGTAGTGAAGTGGAAACGTATCTTGAAAAAAGATCTGAGAGAAATAAAATCTCAGATCTTTTTTGTCGTTCGAGCTTTGTCTTAAGCGCAAATATCATAGAAACTGAATTATAGAGGATAAAAAGAGAATATAAATAGGGTAATTCTTAAAAGTGGTCCTACAGACGAATAGAAGACTTAATAATGAGTATAATCTGACGATTATATAGATAGATACAGATACATGATCGAGTAAAAATGAAATAAATTATTTTATACAAAAGAGTCATAATTTGCTGATAGATATCAGCCAAGGTCAAATAAGGTGGTAAATGGATCAGTTGATTATATAAAAATCAAAAGGGGTAAGAAAATGAAGAAAAAAAGCAGTAGAATCCATGAAGCAGAAAGAGTGAATCTATTTAATATCAAACTGGAATGGGGAATCCTTATTGTTCTCGTCATACAGGCATACCTCAATTATGATTTGGCCTATGCAATAAGACTTGTGATGTATGTTTCTCCCGTCATCATAGGAATCACCGTCCTAAACTTCTTCAACTTGCAGGAGCACCTGAAAAGTCTGATTATCGGTTCAGGGGCGGCAATTGCCGGGATAGTTCTTATGATTGCCTTTAAGGGTGAATATAAATTGTTCTTTACTTTCTATATTTCTCTAATGACTATAGGATTGTATTTTAATACAAGGCTTATCATCTATTATGGTGCACTTATAAATGTAACGTTGTCAGTTCTCTTTGCCATTCTTCCTACCGCTGTCCTTCCATCGGGAGACTTAAGCGAATTCATCTCCTTTGTGTTCCTTCTCGACATCAACGCATTTGTGCTTTATTATGTGGCGAAATGGGGTAATGAATATATCCTTGGAGCAGAGCAGAAAGAAGCGGAGGCGAAAGCTCTGGTGGAAAAGCTTGGGGAAACGATGAAGAACTCGGAAGAAAGTGCAGAAGAGCTGGATGGTGGAATAAAGGAGCTGACCGATAGTATGAAAAATATCAGAGAGGTCAGTAACTCAATCAATATAGCATCTCAGGAAATTGCTCAGGGTATAACACAAGAGGCTCAGGGGATTCAGAGCATACTGACTTCTGTTATCGACAATAGGATAAGGTTGGAGGAAATACGTGGAGCATCTGAAGAAATTTCAGATGGCGCTGTAAAGTCTTCAGACAGCGTAAATGAAAGTCTTGAGAATCTTAACGATTCATCGATCCAGATGCAGAGTATTGGAAAAATCGTCACTGATATCAGCAGTGATATGATAAATCTGAATAAGAGTATTGAAGACATCAATATTATCTTTAAGGGATTAATCACCATTTCCAATCAGACCAATCTTCTATCCCTTAATGCAGCAATTGAAGCTGCTAGGGCGGGTGAACACGGAAGAGGATTTGCCGTGGTAGCAGATGAAGTCAAAAAACTAGCGCAGTTAAGCGGGCAGAATGTAGAAAAAGCCACGGTACTCATCAATGAAATCAATGAAATGAAAAACAAGACCATAACAGGAGTGAGAAACGGGGAAGAAGCGACCAGAAAAGGGCTAAAACTCATGAATCTGGGGACAGAGAACTTCAAAAAGACGACAGATATTTTTCATAAAATGAAAAATCTTACATCAGTTGAATCAGGTAGTCTAGCAAAACTTTTTGAGTCTTTCATCGCTATGGAGGAACAGGTGGAAAACATAGCAGCCATTTCCGAAGAACATGCAGCCTCTATTGAAGAAATACAAGCAACCATAGATGAAGAAAATAATCAGATTGCACATATCAACGATGCCGTTAGAACTCTGGGTATTGTAAGTGAAAAGCTCACAAATTCTTAATTGATTAGCATGTAAGTAGTGCTCATGATAAGAGTAATTTAAAATTAGTATTTAGAAGGCTTATTGTATCTTTAAAACGCAACAACTAAAAGTACAGGAGCAATCTCAAAATGAATATGAGATTGCTCCATTTTATATGTTTTGTCCTATAGCTCTTTAAAATAATATCCTATTTTTTCAGATTTATCATAAGGCCCAATTTTGTTTGTACCTGAACTTTGGCAATGTCATAGCAGCTTCAAGTTTAAGGCTCGGTGTGATTTTGTAAATTATGTATCCAACATCTCCGTAGAGTAGAAATATGCGTTCTGTTATGATGGAGAGATCATAGTAAAAGCCGAAATCATGAACTTTGAATAGCAAGACTAACAAGATATTTCTAATTCTCATCAGAGTACAGTGTAAATGCAGATGCTAACTGACTCCGTACCATACTTTTCGGCAAATTTTACGCCATTACTTATGGTACGGTTCTCCGTAACAGGGATAAGTGCGGTTTATCTGGTAAAATACGATAGTAAAAAGATTTAAATATTAAGCTCTATCCTAAATAGAGGACAGATCTTAATATTTAATATGATTTATACATTCGACTATTGGAACGCAATCCTATATAATAAAGTTATTGTAATCAGTTTCATTAAGAAGTACAAGTGAGAAAGTAATGAAGGTATCAGAAACAAAGTTTGTTGCATACATGCAAGAACTAGCAACAGATTTGTCAGATTAATGGTTTTATCAGATAAATACATAGGGGGGGATAAAAGTATGAAAAATGACAAAATGAAAATTGAGCATCGATTAGAGAATATGCAGAAGTTCTATATCAAGGTAGGAGATATGATTGAGAAATTACCAGATGCAATTCCTGAAAAAACAAGGGCAATGCTCAAAGATTCAATCCTTGGTGATAAAGAATTAAAAGCATTGATGGAAGGGATAGATGCACATAGACCTCCAAGAATTTTCTTGATTGGAAGAACTGGAGTTGGGAAAAGTAGTTTGATAAATGCTTTATGCAATGCCTATGTTGCTAATGTAAGTGATACAAGAAGTTGTACAGAAAGAACCCAAATTCATGAGTGTAAGGATAATGATAGAGTTTTAATGGAGATTCTTGATACTAGAGGAATTGCTGAATCTGAAAGTGTTGATGATTCAGTATCAGCTGAAGAAATGCTTATAAATCAGATTAATGAGTTTTCACCAGATGTAGTAATTTTCATGTTAAATTGCACCCATCGTGATGATGTGAATTCAGATGTTGAATTTCTTAAAAAGCTATCAAAAACATATTCAGATATTAATAAAATGAGACTCCCAATTGTAGTAGTAGTAAATAAGTGCGATGAAATGGCACCAACACGATTTAAGAACCCATTGGAATATACTGAAAATAAAGTAAGAAATATTAACGAAGTTGTTCAGTATTATAAAGGTATAATTATTAAGAATGGTCTTAAGATAGATAATATCATTCCTGTTTCTTCACTGATAGACTGGATGACTCCTGACGGAATGGAAGTTAGTGTTGAAAGCATACAGTACCTCCCCAAATATGATGTAGATAATTTACAAATTACCTTTGATGGCAGATATGGAATCGAGGAATTACTTGATATATTGGAAGAAGCCATCCTCGATTCTGAAGCGCGAATGGGATTGAGAATGGCTTCACGGCTTAATGAGGTAGTTAATAGATTGGCGAGACATCTGAATAAAATTTTTTCGGGAATAGCCGCAACGATTGCGCTATCACCTATTCCTGTATCTGATATTTATGTTCTTCTAATCATTCAAGCTGTGTTAGTGTCTTTAATTGCATCTTTAAGTGGAAGAGATATTTCACTTGAAGATGCTAGAGAGTTTATTGTAAGTATGGGTGTCATAGCCGGAGCAGGTTATACATTTAGATTTGTGGCACAACAAGGTTCTAAATTCTTAAATGTAATATGGCCAGGAGCTGGGTCAGCGGTAAGTTCTGGAATAGCTGCAATTGGAACTTCAACAATCGGTAAAGCAGCAATTTCATATTACATTGATGATAAGACAATTGAGGAAACAAAAAAGAAATTCGAAAAATCAAAGAAAGAAAATATTGAGTTAGTAATTACTGAATAAATACTAAGTTTGTTAAAGCAACCCTGCAAAACATTTGGTGATCAGGGTTGCTCTACATTCAAGTGTTTTACTTCATTTTCAGCTTTAACTCAATATTAATTATCACAGAATATTATCCTCATAAATGTTATTTTTTTTATAAGTCACCGGCAAGTGACTCGTCATATTCTAGCAATGATGACACTGTTAATGGATTTGTTGAATTCGATAAGACGCAAATCCCTTAAATTAATAAGAAAAGTCTTTTGAAACTTCTCCTGTCAATACTAGATAGAAAACCGAATATCATCCCGTGGATGGCTAAGTAAAGCACGGGAATTAGAAAGAGGAGCATCACTTGTTGATACTCCTCTTTCTGTTCTTAGGTAGTTTATGAGATGGTCTGTGAACTTGATGTTGATGCTGTCGACCTCTCTTTTTTCATTGATGGTGATTTCCGAAATAATCATATGTAAGAGCTTCTTTTGCTTCTGCCTGGTCATATCCGTGGTCATTATCGCACTGAACTTCTTGAGGATACTTTTCACCAGTTCAAAGGATACTTCACTAATCTTCTCTTGGTTAAGGATGATCTCTTGTTCATTCCTCATAGAATGGAGAGCGGAGATCTTCTCATTGAGCTCATCATTTCTTCTCCTAAAGTCATCCTGGGTGATGATGTCATCTTCAAAAGCTTCAAAAAGCTTTGATTTTCTTCTTTCCAATTGCTGAAGATCTTTAGGTATCTGATCTATGGTCTTTTTGGCTGGATTAATCTTGTCATTTCTGTCAGCATTGATCTTGGCTACGATATTCTCCACCATTTTACCTGAGGAAATGAGTTCAGTGATTCTGGAAAATACATACGCATTGGCTTTGTCTACTCTAATGGTGTTGCTATGGCAGACACTGGTTCCCTTGTTCTTCCAGTTTCCACAGGCATAGTAGACCAATCTTCGTTTGGTACCGTCTTTCAGGGTATTCACGGTTCTTGAGATGACCATGCCAGCACCACATTCAGGGCACTTAAGGATTCCGGTGAGTGTATACTGTCCATCATAGATTCTTGCTGGCTTACCTGCTGAAGAATCAAAGATTGCTTGCGCTTGACTCCATGTTGTTTCATCAAGGATAGGTTCATGAATTCCATCAACGAGGATAGGGTTTGGATTTAGATTCTTTCTTCTCTTTTCGGACCAGTTTTGCCGAACGTTGTACCGGATTTTACCTATATACAGAGGGTTTAAGAGAATATCCCGTACTCCCGATACAGAGAAAGGATTACCCTTTTTGGTTCTGTGTCCTTCCTTGTTGAGTTGGTTCGTAATAGACTTATAGCCATTCCCTTGGGTGAAACTTTTGAAGATTCTTCTGACAATATGGGCTTCTTTTTCATTGATGATGAGTTCGGTACGATTTCTCTTGGTGCCTTCTTCAGGGATGGTGATAAGATCATATCCTAGTACAATTCCTCCGCACCATTCTCCTGATTTTGCTTTAGCGTTCATACCCATCTTTACGTTTTGTGCAATGGTTCCACGTTCAAATTCGCCAATGAGTGCTAACATCTGGAACTGCATTTTTCCGGAAGGGGTACTGGTCTCAAAGGGTTCAGAATAAAACTTGAAGGTGATGTTGTTCTTCTCCAGAAGGTCAACGATCTTTAAAACGTCACTGAGCTTTCTGCTGATTCGGTTGATCTTCCAGGATAGGACCATGTCAAATTTCTTGTTGCTGGCATCATTTAGCTGTTCCATGAGCGCAGGTCTGTGCTTAATGTCCTTACCACTGATTCCACGATCGGAATAGCACTTGGTAACCTGCAAATTATTCTTCAGGAAGTACTCATAGAGGATTCTTTACTGTTCATCAATAGAGTAGCCTTCTTCTGCCTAATCTGTGGTGCATACTCTTGCTGTGGATAGTTTCAGGATTTCTACAATTGACGGCCTAGCTAAGTAGTTGATATAGAAGAGGATAGCATTTCTGGTACCTTATTGATCCAAATATTGTAGGCATCGAAGAAAAGAATATTTATTCGACTAAAATAACGCAATCCTATATAATAAAGTTGTCGTAATCATTTTCATTTAGACAAGATGCAAAATCTAAAAAAGAAGAAGTAAAATACATTTAGACAGATTGAGGATATAGAATGGATAAATCAATCTAAATTTTACCTTTATTATTATGATGATAGTAAAAGTTTCCAAGGAAATAAAGAAAACCCTAGAAGATAAAGCTCGTATATAGAGTGGTCATTCAGAGATGAAATTAAGCAGAACTGCAGGTTATTTATTTATCATATTGGATAAATATGGATTTCAGGCCATTTCGTTTGATGGGGTCTATATGGAAGCATTGCAGTAGGCCGAGAATTTTTAAGTTTGCGGCCAGCCAAAAGGCATACGAAACGAAATGAAAGTTGAAGACGAACCCTTGAAATACGTTGTTAATCCGGAAGGTTATACGCCTTACGGAAATTTAGAATTAAAGTTGGAGGTACAACATATGGCTATTCCAAAAATCAAAGAAAAGGACATTCTCGATGCTCTGATGTACATCGATGAGCACGGAGTGCCTAATCATAACCAGAGTACAAAATATGAACTTGTAACGGAGGATGGGAAGAGGTATCCACCTAAATATGTGATAGCTATAGCTGATCACCTTGTTAATGGTTCTGAGATTAAAGTAGATGGTTTCAATGCGGTGGAAGCAAAGAGCTTTTTGGTGGGAAAAGGTTTCAATGTCCAGTCGAAACAAGAGAAGTTTGAATTGACGATTACTGCTGACGGTGTGAGTTCGACAGATGAGCGTTTTACAATGGGAAATTTAAGCCTTGGTGACAACTACAAGCCGCTGGATACCTATTTCAAAAAAGCGGATGATACTATAATACGACGTACTTATAACAAGGGTGAAAGAAGAAACTCTAACCAGACACTGCCACGGTTAGCATTTCAGGTTTTCGAAAAAAAGATTGCAGCTTTGACTGTCGAGGAAAAAGAAAACTTCCCGACATGTCGTTATAATGAAGATAGTGAAATGTTACAAGGGATCTTCTCAAGTGTGGAAGAATTTAAGAATCGTCGAAACACCCTCGAATTTCTGACTTATAGTTATGATAATGGCAGATTGTTTATAATCTATTGCTGGAACATTTTCTCCACGATTATCTTCGTTCAGGAGTGCCTGAAGCGATTCGGAGAGACAGGGGATCAGTTTGTACTCGTCTATCGAGAGAAAGAAGAGAAGGAAGATGAAAAGGATGCTAAGGAAGAGGCTATTCAGGAAGAGCTGGTACAGCAGTTTAAGGGTTACATGAATCCCTATTCTTCTATGTTGATTGAGTCGAAAAACATTATATTTCGAGGTGCTCCGGGAACTGGTAAATCATATCTTGCAAAGGAAATTGCGACAGATATCATCAGTAATGGCTATTATGACGATTATACGATGTTGACTGAAGAACATCGGAGGCAGGTGGAATTTGTTCAATTCCATCCCAGTTATGATTATACGGATTTTGTGGAAGGCTTACGCCCCAAGCCTAATGATGATGGTTCCATGGGATTTGAACTCAAGGATGGAGTGTTCAAAAAGTTTGTAGCACGTGCCAGAAAAAATTATAAGGATTCGCTGAAATCCAAGGAAGAAATTGAAAAAGAGATTTCTACCCAGAGAAAGATAGAGGACTATCTCGACAATCTTGATTTTGACACGGATGATACTACTTCACTTAAGACAGTAAATGGAAATAAATTCTTTATAACGAGTTATGATGAGAAACATATCAATGTCACCATTCCTGGAAACGAGACTGTGAATAAGCTCTCTGTTAGTAGAGATAACATTCAAAAGATGCTTGAGTCACCAAAGAAGTTCGAGAAGGTCAAGGATGTTACAGAGTTTTTCGGAAAGAAGTTCGCTACGCAGGGGCATTCCTATGAACTACCTATTTACTGGGCGATTCAGTCAAGGAAATCTAACATAAATATATCGAATATAAATCCTATTGAGTTGAAAAAATACATCTTTATCATTGATGAAATCAATCGCGGTGAAATTTCAAAGGTTTTCGGAGAACTATTCTTTGCCATTGATCCAGGATATCGTGGTCGAGCAGGAGAGGTGTCCACACAGTACGCCAATCTTCATGAAGATCCGAATGAAAAGTTTTATATTCCAGAGAATGTTTACATCATTGGAACAATGAATGATATTGACAGATCGGTTGACAGCTTTGACTTTGCAATGCGACGTAGATTCCGTTTTATAGAGCTGCGTGCGGACGAACACCTTGAGATGCTTGCTACTCTAGACAATGAGGAGCTACAGTTAGAAGCAATCCGCCGCATGAGCGCGCTAAATAAGGAGATTGCCAACGTGGAAGATCTGAATGAAAATTATCAGATTGGAGCGTCATATTTCTTGAAGTTGAAAGCACTGGACTTTGATCAGCTTTGGACAGATTATCTTCATCCACTACTGCAGGACTATGTTCATGGAATGTATGATGAAGATAGTATCATGAATAAATTTGCAAAGGCATATGGATATAAGAAGCCAGAGGATGGTAGTTCGGATGAAGCAGCTCAAGATTAAGGACAATACCCAGAATAAAAAAGAGCACTTCTCCGAGATTACTAAGATTACCCAAAAGATTGCAGATAAAACATTGGAGCAGCTTGAACGAGAGGGCGTTTTTGTCTTTCCGGAGCTTGTTGCCGATGCTGAAGACTTGGAAAAGGATCAGATTATCCTTCAGAGCTTTAATGACTCTTTTCGTTCAGGAAATGTCATGGGATTCATTGGCTGTGGGAATGAGCGGCTTGTGATTGAGTCCCGTTTTAGCAATGGAGACAACGATTATTTCTTTCATTATCTGCTTGATCGTGTTCTTAATTTCCCTAATATCGTAGACATGGAGATTGATGCAAATCAAGACAGCAGATTATTTAACCTTCTGCTTTTCTTATTTCCATATTACTTGAAGACTGCAATGCGAAAAGGTGTCTTCAAGACCTATGTTCGTAACAGATACAATAACAGCAATGTGAAGGGCACTGTAGACATTGCAAGACATATCTCCAAGAATACACCTTTTATAGGGAACTTGTCATATAGTCAGCGAGAATATTCATACGACAATCAGCTGATGGAGTTGCTTCGACACACGACTGAATTTATTAAAAGAAAGCCTTATGGCAATAAGCTTCTTATCAAAGTCAAGGATGAAGTAAAGCTTATTGTAGATGCTACACCAAATTATGAGCCCTATGACAAGAGGAAGATTATCACCGAGAATAAGCAAAATACCGTCAGACATGCGTATTTTCGCGAGTACCGAGCATTGCAACATTTATGCATTTTGATCCTGCAGCATCAGAAACATCAGATCAGTTCAGGTGCACGGCAGATATATGGAATCCTATTTGATGGAGCCTGGTTGTGGGAGGAGTATATCAATTTATTGGTCGAGAATATTTTCTATCATCCGATGAACAAGGGAGGCAGAGGCGCACAGCGTTTGTTCTCAGGAAACGTAGGACTGATTTATCCAGATTTCATCAGCCGAAATAATGAGAGACGAGTCATTGCCGATGCTAAGTACAAGCCGATTGATAACATAGGAAACAGAGATTATTTGCAGGTACTGGCCTATATGTTTAGGTTTGATGCCAAGCAAGGATTCTATCTTTATCCAGAGGTTGATAACAAGGATGATTTAAGACTTTGGATGAACAGCGGTTCAACATATGATAAGAATGTTGCTCCGAGAGATGATATCAGCATTACAAAGCATGGATTAAAGATTCCCAATGATGCCAATCAGTATGATGCTTTCGTGACAAGTATGAAAGCAAATGAAAAAGAATTCCTTGAGATTCTTTATTCCATTATTTAAAGAAGTTGTTCAGATAGCCCCAACTATAACTCATTGTAAATTGAGAATCGAATTTCTTCCCGTGAGTGGAGTTGTAAATCACGGGAAGGAGAAAGAAGTCTTCCACAATCTCTGATTCTTTCAGTGGTGGTTTGGTCTTCTAAGGATGTGACTGTATTGCTTGAAGGATTATAATGAAATAGAATGATGGACACTTATTGCTAAGTACTGCTGCTTTGAATACTTCTCTTGGATGTACGATGGTTCTTTTCCGTATATGTCATGTACAGGAAACTATAATTATTAATAAATTTAGTTTGATTCTCTAAAATACTTAGCGTTGTCAAGTTGACTTTATAAAACCACATTTTGGATATGATACGGTTCACCATACCCTATCCATCGACGTAAAAAAGACTAGCCTAGTAGCGATAGTTTCGCAAACATTAGACTAGTCTTTTTTACACATTATAAATAAATAGTTTCAGAAAAATCACACCAGTTTTTCGTAAACTTACAAGCTTTTTACTAATTAATTGAAGCGTGAGTCCATTTACCATCAACTAGGAACTTTTCAAGTTCATTTTGAGTTTTGAATGGAACCTTCTAAAAATATACTATGTTCTTCACTTCAAAATTAGAGTTTCATTTACTTGAATTGGCAGATATTGGATCTATTGTAAGATTACGATTGTATGAAGGTAGTTTGCTATAAAACTTTCAGTAACTTTATCATGCTTAAGTTTTGCAGTAATAGCTTTCGGGGGATCTTCTTTAGGTTTTGCGGAATAATGTGCTCGATAGAGAACTTTATCCGCTTGTTTAAAAACTTAAATATGGAGTGAGGAATAGGAATAACTACAGGTATTTCCTTATCTCTAAGATAATACTTATATTTCCAGAAGATTAGCCCAAGGAAGAAGCCTACCACCATCGATACAGTGATCTAAGTAAATGCCAAGTACATCAATGGTCACTTTCATGCTGATGCCATCAAAGCTAGATACTTTAGTAAGAGCATCATAGACTGAGACAAAGCCATCTATCTTATAAACGGATGTATAGGTTCCTTTCTTTGCACTCTAGAGTGGCTTAGTTTTTCGTCCATCTCTCATTTCATATCTCCACAAACAAAAAGTGGACTTGTCTAGTAAAGCCTTTGGAATATTTTATAGGTCATTGATTTACCTCCTCATATCACAGTCAAAAATTTCTTCACTGCTTTTAATCTTTCCAAGTAACTTGATGGACTTTTTCTCCTTATGCATTTATGAGGGAAGTTGAGTTTCTTTTTACAGTCTTTTCCAATAATGTTTTTTCAAATTATTTTTCTATTCTTCTACCTATCAAAGGGATTTTGAGGGGAGCTTTTACGACTAGTTTTGAAAAACCTTTATCCTCCATCAGTAAGCAAAGAAATGGATCATATCGAACCTCAAAAAGCAAAAAATCTCTCGTAGTTACCCATAGAAATTTTGTCTTTCACTAGGTAGCCAAGAGAGATGATGGAATCTGACGAGTGATAACTTATTTATGCAAATACATATAATGCTAACTATAAACTCTTATTAGCTAGATAAATCTTCCGATTTTTTGTCCCATAAAAATAGAGTCTTGTCCCAGTTTGTGATATAATGATAAGGAATAGGGGGTATGCTGTAATGAAAAAACAAAATGTTTTGAATCTAATAAAATATCATGTTGAAAGAAATGAAAATGCTTTTAGAAATGAAGCGATTATAATAGCAAGATACTTTGATAGCATGGGTGACTATCAATTGGCGGAATATATTATGGGTCTAATATCAGAGTCAAATTTGTACACACCTCAAAGTAGTGATTTTGAAAGTGAATTCTTAAAACAAGTAGATACTAGAAATTTAGAATCTCTTAACTTACCAATAGAAATATCTGAAGACATTAAAGGAATTATTAATGCTGTAAACCATAATATAGGTATCAATAAATTCTTATTTGAAGGGTTACCTGGCTCAGGAAAGACAGAGGCAGCAAAACATGTGGCAAGATTATTGGGCAGATCTCTTTTTATTGTAGATTTTGAAAATTTGATTGATAGTAAACTTGGTCAAACTAACAAGAATATTACCAATGTTTTTCGAGAAATAAATATGATTCCAAATGCAAATAAGATTGTGGTTTTGTTTGATGAAATTGATGTAATTGCTCTAGATAGAATTAATTCTAATGATGTTAGGGAAATGGGGAGAGTTACATCTACTATTTTGAGAGAGTTGGATAGATTGACAGATTTAAATAAAGAAATTGTGATTATTGCAACTACAAATTTATACTCTAGTTTTGATAAAGCGTTAATCAGACGATTTGATGCGGTTATCAATTTTAATAGATATAGTCAAAAGGATTTGATAGAAGTGGCAGAGTACTATTTTTCGGCATTTATCAAGAATTTTAAGAGTGCTTCAAAAGATACGAGGTTATTCAAAAAAATATTAAATGTTGCAAAACATTTACCTTATCCAGGTAACTTAAAAAATACTATAAAAACATCACTTGCATTTAGTGATGCTGGTTCTGAATATGATTATCTGAAACGATTATACAATAGTTTAATTGGGAATTTAGATCAAAAGGATTTGAATATACTTCATGAAGAAGGATTTACCATAAGAGAAATAGAAAAGTTAAAAGGGGAATCTAAAAGTACTGTAGCTAGAAAGTTGAGCAAGGAGGACATAGAGGATGAATAATGTATTGGAATTAAAAGGTAAACGATTTGTTCAAGCGTCTAAAAGTGGTAATGGAGGTGGCGCTTCTATGAATAGCAAAGAAGAGGTGTCAAGTGATCATTTGTTTAGACTAAAAGCACAGTTAAGACAAATCAAAGAATTCTGGGAGAAAGAGCCAAAGCCGTTTGAAGGGATTTTAGTTAGTGTTTACTATAATAAAATTGTTGCGAAAAGTAATCGTATAGGAGGAATATTCAAGGGGAAAGTTTCAAATGAAGCGATAGTAGGAGCGAAATTTAATAAAGAAAAAAATAAGCATATTATAACGTACTTTCTTGAATTTAAGGATTTAGACAATAGCATAGATTTGCTTTATAAGACAGCTGAAATCTTGGCACAAGAATTGGCAGGCAAAATAAGTAAGGGTATATTTGAAGATAAGAGTATTATTAATAAAAGTAGATTCAAGAATCTTCCATTGAGTATGTCCGTCTTTAAGCAAGTAATTGCAGATGCGTCTTATATTGATTCTTTTGAAGTAGAATTCCCATCAATCGAATTGAAACAAAGTATTATAACTCTTTATGATGTTAGAAAAGATACAAAGGTTTTATTTGCTGCATTGGGTATAGATATTTTAAATACTAGAATTTTGGACAATCAAACAGTCTATTTGGATGAAAATCAAGTGGAGTTACTTTTTGAAAAAGCACCTTATCTTGTATCTATGGCAACGGAAGATTTGTCGAAATTATCTCCAGATGATTTTATTTACGAATATAAAAATGGTATAATAAGCATACCAGCTCCTTCTATACAACCAATAATAGGAGTTATAGATACTTTGTTTGAGGAAAATGTATATTTTAGTGAATGGGTAGAGTATCATGAGATGGTATCAAAAGATATACCTAGAAACTCAAATGACTATCGTCATGGAACTGCAGTATCGTCTATCATTGTAGATGGGGCAAAATTAAATCCGTGGTTAGATGATGGTTGTGGTAGATTTAGGGTGCGACACTTTGGTGTAGCAGTAGGAGCAGAGTTTTCATCTTTTTCTATTATTAAGCAAATTAAGAGTATAGTTTTAAATAATTTAGATATAAAGGTTTGGAATATTTCACTGGGGAGTAATCAGGAAATCAACGATAACTTTATTTCCGCTGAAGCTTCAGTTTTAGATCAAATACAGTTTGAAAATAATGTGATATTTGTTATAGCTGGTACAAATAAGCCGAGTGAAGATATAGTTAGGATTGGATCTCCTGCAGACTCTGTAAATAGTATGGTTGTAAATTCAGTAACTAAAAAAGGTTTATCAACCAAATATTCTAGAAAAGGACTTGTTTTATCATTTTTTGCAAAACCTGACATAAGCTATTTTGGTGGAAGTGAAGAACAGTATATCAAGGTTTGTGAACCACTTGGGGCTGCAGATGTTGCTGGAACTTCATACGCTGCACCTTGGATTGCACGTAAATTATCGTACTTAATAGATGTTTTGGGTTTGAATAGGGAAGTTGCTAAAGCTATGATTATTGATTCTGCTAGGAGTTGGAATGAGAAGCCAAGTCCTGAAGAGGTTGCATTGTATGGACATGGAATTGTTCCTATTCACATCAACGACATTATTAAAACCAAACAGGATGAAATTAAGTTTATTGTTTCTGATATAAGTGAAAAATGGAATACTTATAATTACCATTTCCCTGTTCCGCTTAAGGACAATAAGTATCCATATATTGCAAGAGCAACGATGTGCTATTTTCCATCATGTGATAGATTTCAGGGAGTAGATTATACAAATACTGAGCTTAATCTTCATTTTGGGAGAATTGGTAAAGACGATAAGGTTGATGATATTAAGGGAGATAAGCAGAATCGAGATGATGCGTTAGATATCGAGAGAAACTACTTGCTGGAGGGCGAAGCAAGAATGCAATTTAGGAAGTGGGATAATGTAAAGTACATTGCAGAGAGTGCAACAAAAAGAATGATACCTAAAGAATCTTCTCAAAATAAAAATTGGGGAATGGAAGTAAAAACTAATAATAGGTTAGACCCTAGAGACGGTATAGGTGTTAGGTTTGGTGTGGTAGTAACTCTGAAAGAGATGAATGGTATAAATAGAATTGATGAGTTCATAAGAAGCTGTACTCTGAATGGTTGGCTTGTAAATGTTATTGATATTGAGAATAGAATAGATATTCATCAGAAAGTCAATGAGGAGATAGAATTTCGGTAAAATAAGAATATTTTGCACGGATTATTCAATAAGCTAGTACCAGGACATTTTTACGTTTTTATTCTGCGTTATATAAAATCCACACTGTCCTAGATCAAGTAAACTATCACTTATGCTCAGTTTTAGTTCGTTGTTTACACAATCTTCTATTTTAGTGTTCGGTGAATAAGCCCAAATTTTATTTAGACTTCGAGAAAGCTATTTTCTTAAGAGGAATAGTTATGTTTGGTGATTAATCCAGGATTTTTAATATCCTAATTCTGTAAAAGAAAGTATTCATAATAATCTGTACCCAAATCACAGTTCTTCTGATTCCGTACCATAAATAAGGCATAAATTTAAAAAACGATTTTTGGGATGCTCAAACATCGAGTAAACTCATTCTGTGAATTTCTTGATCTTTAGTGCTCAACATTAAGTTAAGTTGTAAGGGTGAATATTGAGTAATCAAGATTGAATTCTTATTGAAAATCTTGTAAATGATAATAAGGATTTGGATGGAAATCTGAGGAAATAATCTAGAATTATTTATTGATAAATTGGTTTTTGTCAAACGGCTAAAACTTTTTTGAATTTTTAAAATTGCATGTGAAAGGACCGAATCGTTTATGGTGATTCGGTCCTTTATTTTGGATTTTTCAGTAGGTTCTTTTAACATGGATGGTGAGAATTCCCTCGTCGAACTTAGCACTTCCACTGTCTACCAGAGAGCCAAGCAGGCGAAGCTCCTGTCTTTTTCCCGTTGCATCGAGAAGGCTCCAGTAGTACTCTTCATATTCTGGTTTTCTTGGTTCGTTCAGAAGATTTTCCAAGTTTTCAAGATCTATAGGAGGGATGTCCGAAACTCCAGAAACGGTGATGTCCATTTTTTCATCATCAGCAAAAAACTGGATATCCATGTGGTCGATTTTATGATGAATGAAATAACCGATGACTTCTTCAAGGATTTTTATGGATCTGTATCTATTTTGCATTAACGTTCATCCTCCCATGTGTGTGAATTGATTTTCAGAGAATCAAGAATCGGAACCATAATGGCGGCGACAAAGCCACCTGAGAAACCGTTGTTGTAAAGATTCAAACCACCATGCAGATAACCTACATTCATCACCACAGCCATATGCAGGAAGCCTGCAATAATTCCAGGGATGATGCCATAGGCACCGGCGATAGGCGCAAGCGTAGTGGCAAAAAGAGCTGCGATAAGGGAAGTGGTGGATGATACTTCCCAGTGAAAGACCATGTTTGCTAAATATATTCCTGCCATGACTGGAATTACATTTCTAACATGTTTACCAAAAGCACCAAAGCCAACTACGGTGAAAATGCCTCCTAAAATCGGACCGTTTAGTGTTCCACCCGTCAGGGTCACATAAGCTATAGACAGAAAGCCAAGTAAGCCCATATTGATCAGGGTCACAGGAAAACCATCTGATGCTACGAAATCGGAAACAAGACGCCCGGGATGAGAAAATAGATGAGATAGCCCTTTAAATAGATCTGTACAAGTTACAGATCCATAGACGATCATGGACAGGAAGAGTACTACAAGATAGACAGACAGCCCTTTAGTGTGTCCTTCGAGTAAGATTAAGGTCGCGGGAGTCTCAAGGTTTACTCCGCGTAAAATACTCATGAAGAGAAGCCCGATGATACCGGAAGTAAAACCGATGTTGTATAGATTATACCCCTGGTGAAACCTGATAAAGTGATTGGCAAGAGGAGGCAGGATAAATCCTGCGATGACTCCAGACAGGATACCCAAGGATATTCCTAAAGCTGGAGGTAGAGAGAACCCAAAGGAAATCTGGCTGACCAGAGGCCCGAGTGCAGTGCCAAAAAATGCAGGCAAAATGAATTTCCCAAAGGATTCATTCTGATACTTTGCATAGAGCATGACGCCACCCATGATGGGCCATATATTGTAGAGATTCTTTCCGAAGAAGGCAAAGCCACCTATGGTGAAGACTGTTGCTATCAGAGGTCCGCCGAATGAGGTGTGGTTTTTTGTGGCGACAATGATGGCAATCATCATCAAAATGCCACTGTTTACAAAGGCCGAACCAATGTTTCCCACCATCATATAGTCTGTGATGAGAATGCTTGAGGAGGTTATAATCCTCCCCAGTCCTTTGAGGATTTCGATGGGAGTATTAAAAGCAAATCCCGTGAAAAACGTCAACAAAGATACAAAGATCAGATATCGGATCCTATTTTGATCTGTTATATGTGGAATATCATGACGTGCTCCTGGCTGGGTCAGAGTATTGGGATTTCGGAAAAGTGAGGATAATAGCGGCAAATAGACTCCTCCTTTCGTATATTGTAAGTTTTCTAAGTATAGCAGAAAGGGTTCTACTGGGAAAGAAAAATATGTTAGCATTTAATTGCGATACAGCCATTTTAGGAATCAGCCACTGAACGCTGAGTTGCAATGGAATCGTTCAAGAAAATTAACATATATGAATAACTCCATATGCTATACTTGACTCAAAATAGGAAGATTATTCCAATCAAACAATAGGGGGATTAGTGATATGAGTAATTCAGTTGATTCTCAAACACAGACCATGATCAGTAATATACCAGAAAAGACAGGTAAAAAACTTGAAGAGTGGCATAAGCTAATTCGTGAATCCGGTTTACAAAAGCATGGTGAAATGATGAAATTGATGAAAGAAGACTATGGGGTATCGCATGGCTTTGCCAACCTCATCGCCCTCCTTTACAGAGAGCAGGAAGCTGGTGGTGCACCTTTAAAAGATGATTTGGTATCATCGCAGTACACAGGTTCAAAAGAGGGGCTTCGTCCGATTTATGACGCGATCATTGATGTGCTTCGTACATTCGGAGAAGATGTGGAAATCGCTCCAAAGAAAAACTATGTCAGCCTGAGACGCAGCAAGCAATTCGCAATTATACAGCCAAGCACAAAGACTCGAATCGATCTTGGCCTCAATCTAAAGGAATACCCACCGACTGAACGCATAGAGGCTGGAAATATCTTCAATGGGATGTGCACACATCGTGTCCAGTTGGAATCTGTCCATGATTTAGACGAGGAAGTGATCGGCTGGCTAAAAATAGCATATGAGCAGGCCTAATTCAGATCATAAGCCTTCGTATTCTTATCTCACGGCAAAGTGAAATCTTGATGCTCACCTCCACTGGGAATATTAACTTTAGAAAATATGCAGTCTAAATCATCAAGATAGGAAGCGACCGCATGGTCGCCTTTTTCAACTCAAATTGCGAGGTTCTTCAAGTTGAGGCTAAAGAATTGCCTGAGTCAAATTTTGCGTGTTTGAAAGACAAACGAAGAAGACAAGGTTTCAAAGGAGTTATCCTCCCCATGTAGAATAAATACGGTAAGGAATCGAATCGAGTCTCATAAGAATATATCTCGAGCTTGGTAGAAATTAGATATATTATAGAGACATATTAGGGTAGGATTTCAAGACGTTATCATTTCTACGAGTCGCCCTAAAATATAGAATGTAATCAAGGTGTTTAAACCAATAATTAGCCTTGTAATGAGGTGGATACAATAATGAGCAACATTAATAAGATCTATGTCTACAATTTTTTCAGAAGTCTGGTCTTCGCCTATGTCATCGAGCGACTCTTCTGGGCAAGTAAAGGGATAAACATCCTTCAGGTTGTCTGGCTAGAGATTATTTACTCCGCAATTGTCGTTACACTGGAGCTGCCGATGGGCATGTATGCAGACAGGTTCTCAAGAAAGAACCTTGTGGTCTTTGATGCAGTAGCGGGGATTCTTGAAATCCTCATCATCACTTTAGCACAGAACTTTTGGCATTTTGTACTGGCAATAAGCCTTGCAGCCATAGGGCAGACTATGCAGAGCGGAGCGCATAATGCCCTAGTATATGATACATTGGAGATTGAGGGGGAATCATCGACTTTTGAGAAAGTGCTTGGACGGATCCAAGGACTAGGTAATCTTGGAGCCATGTTAAGTGGTCTTATAGGTGGCGTAATTGCATCCTCTAGAGGACTAATCTCCGCATACTGGCTTTCCCTTATCAGCCTGATTATCGCTCTCCTGGTAGCCTTGACGTTAAAAGAGATCAGGGTCACACCAATCGAAAAAGAGTCATGGAAGAAAGAAGAATGGAAAGAGATCTTTAACTTCGTTATTCGGCATAAGAGAGTCCGAAAGGTCATGTTTGTGGCTGTCATCGTGGGTGCATCCGTTAATTTCCTCTATGAGTTCTGGCAGATATTCGCTGAAGAAGTCTCTATTACGTTAGTCTACTTCGGTGTCATCCAGCTAGTCAGCTTTGCAGTAGTCTCCCTTGGAGGATTCATGGCGGATTCCATCAAAAGCAAAATTGGTTTCCGTTACGTCATCATGCTCTCGCTGCTTCTAACAGGTATTGGCTTCACCATAATGTCCTTCAGATTTAAGCTTCTTGGACTCGCGATGATGGCTATGATCTATTTTGCATCCTCTGTTCTAGAGCCCGTATCACTTGGATATTTACATCATCATGCCATCGAGAAATATCGAGCGACCATAGAATCGGCATTCTCTGTTATAGAACATTTGGCTATTGCACTTATCGGAATCCCATTCGGCCTGATTTCCACGAAGCTTAGTATCTTTGCAGGCTTCCTCTTTCTGTCTATTATTCTAATTACTATTGGTCTTTGGTCAACGCTCTGGCTTAAAGAGTATTAGATTGGCAGGAACGGAATTGTCAGATCTAAACGCTATAAACTGTGTTATCTACTCGCGATTTGATAGCGATAAGAAGATGAGCAAGAAGCAGCAGACGAAGGGAAAAGATGTTCTTAAAGTCTAGGAGAGAACTCGATTCGCCGATGAAAGATGCGCTCATGAGCATCTTCACGCGAAGAGATGTTATTAATCCATTGCAAGAGGAGGAGAATGAACCGAATAAGGGTAGGTACCCAAAGTGGTATCCTCCGCCGGTTATCGAGCACAAGTTGAAAGAAATCCGACAATAGCACGCGAATATGGATTGCCCGCAGTTGTCAGGGTGGAAAATGCCATAAAACGGATCATGGATGGAGAGAGAACCCAGGTGAATGAAACAGCAAGGGATATGATGATCATCTCATGATTAAAGTTTAGGAAACAAAGATAACAATATGTTTCTAATCAAGTAATATTGCATTATAAAATAAATAAAAATCGCTTTGCGTTACATCTTTAGTATTAATCATAAGCAAACGGCAAATAGAAGGGACAATAACATGAAGTGTTATTGTCCGTTCTATTTGCTTGGGAAATGCTGCAAAAGCAGGAAGAGTTGATTGCTGAGCGCTAAGAGATGAAGAGAAAGTCTTATGATTTGTGACAAGTTAACCATCACGTTTTCAATGTGACTATAAAAATATTAAAGAAAAGTTAAAATGGAACTTTAATATTTAATATTATTGAAGCCGTTCTTCACATTATACATAAAACATTAACTTGACTAAAGAACGTTGGTAAAATAGTATAAGGTTGTACTTGATTATCTATAACGATTTAGTATTACATTGTTAAGTTTTTCTCTAATATTTAGCGGAATGTTTTAGTATTATTTTAGTGTGTCATAATAATATTTTTAGCGGATGTATTTGCTGAATTCAGTAGCTTTCTAGTAGGTATAGTGTACGTGGTAAGGCTTGTCGAAGTGTATTTTGTCTGAAAATTCGGTTATTGTTTCAATCGTCGGTGGTTGATTTTGGGTGTGAATTAGATGTTTTTTTACATGGTTCCTGGAAAAAGTAGCTATTTGTGATTTTATATTCTTGTTTTGTAATTGATGTAAAGCAAGCTGGTCACAATAGGTTCGTTCCAGGTTTTTTTTGTTCAATATGCTGGGAGGCACAAAATGAAGAAGAAAATAATTAAACGACCATTGATTTTAATATTGATCTTGCTCTTTTTGAGCACATCTCTAAATGTTTCTGCTGCCCCGACAAAAAATGCTAATAGTGGAAACACTTCAACAAAAGGGCTAAATTTGAAAAAAGTAACTCCTGCCGATAGACAGGCTGCTGCAGATAAACTTCAGTTAATGCTTGAAGAAGCTGGATTAGCAGCTCTTGCTCTTCCGTCTACATTTGGTACTGTAACAGATCCAGCTACTGGATATCTTGTTCCAGATTACTTTGGTTCTGCCAACTGGGCATATAGTCCTACAAACATACAAAAATTCGTCGATAAACTTGCTGGCCTTGGTTCAGCAAATGCGAATCTTTTGGGACAATACATCCCCCTGGCTGAAAAGGATACAACAACTTATCCAGCCAATGCAACTACTGGCGCCAAAGCATCAGATTACTATGAGATTGCTGTAGTTGAATACATGGAAAAAATGCATTCCAACTTACCGGAGACCAAGAACCGCGGTTATGTCCAGATTGCGACCACTGCAGTACCTGGAAAGAATTTACCTTTATTCCAAGCGGATGGTACAACCCCAATTTATTATCCGGGTACAACAACTCAGGTTCGAGTTGTGGACAAGCCACATTATCTTGGACCAGCGATCGTATCCGATAGTGACAAGCCAGTACGTATCAAATTCTATAACTTTCTTCCTGTAGGCGTTGCCGGAGATCTTTACATTCCAGTAGACAAAACTGTCATGGGTTCAGGAATGGGACCAAATGGTGGAGAATACACTGAAAATCGTGCCAATGTCCATCTTCATGGTAACAATACCGTATGGATCAGTGATGGCTCTCCTCATCAGTGGATTACACCTGCCGGTGAGTCAACACCGTACCCACAAGGCACAAGCGTTGTAGGCGTTCCTGATATGGCTGATCCTAATGATGCAAGAGATGGATCGACGACACTGTACTATACCAATTCACAAAGTGCCAGACTGATGTTCTACCATGACCATTCGTTTGGTATTACGCGTTTGAATGTTTATGCCGGTGAAGCTGCTCCTTATATTATTAGAGACGATGTGGAAAAAGATCTGATTACTGGATCGAATGTTACTGGCGTTAACCCAAACGGTTATAAATTGCCAGCAATTGAAATTCCTCTAGTCATTCAGGACAGGACATTTGTCGATGCTGCAACAGTATTGACGACCGATCCTACCTGGGCATGGGGAACCAATCCTGCCACACCAGCAACAGCGACTACGCCATACGTGCCAGGGACACCAAGAACTGGTGACCTCTGGTATCCACATGTTTACAGCCCGGCTCAGAATCCTTATGATACGACCGGTGCAAATCCATTTGGACGCTGGATGTATGGTCCGTGGTTCTATCCACCGACAACCAATATTGCCAATCCACCAGTTCCAAACCCATATTATGATGCAACCCTAGAACCAGGCGATCCAAACTACAGACCACCACTAATGCCTGGTACACCTAATCCATCAACACCGGGCGAGTCCTTCATGGACACACCACTTGTTAATGGTACTGTATATCCATATATGGAAGTAGATCCACAAGCTTATCGCTTCCGCATTCTGAATGCAGCCAATGACCGTTTCTTTAACCTTTCCCTTTATGTGGCTGATGATTCCTATGCGGTTGGAACACCAGGTTATCTCACAGAAGTCAAAATGACTACAGCAACTCCTGGCGAACTGCCAACTCATGTTGCTCAAATTAAGCCTGATCCTGGTGTGAATAATGAGAATTTAGGACCAAGCTGGGTTCAAATCGGTAGTGAAGGCGGATTCTTGCCAACACCAGCGATTATCGATCCTCAACATACCACCTGGAACTTAGTTGGAACAGCATTTAACTTTGGTAATGTTGATAAGCACTCGCTGTTATTAGGAACTGCAGAACGTGCGGATGTCCTTGTTGACTTCTCACAATATGCAGGAAAAACTCTGATCCTTTACAACGATGCTCCAGCACCTTTCCCAGCAAACGATACAAGGTATGACTATTTTACAGGCAATCCAAACCAGGAAGAAATTGGTGGCGCACCAACGACATTGCCTGGATTTGGACCTAATACACGTACAATCATGCAAATCAGAGTGTCTGGTGATGCTGCAGCTCCAAAACCTGTACCATATGACACCAAACCTTTATTTGATGTATTTGCTAAAGGTTCAATCCCTGCAACTGCAACAGTTCCTACCAATACTGGTGTTTTTGCAACATCTCAAGACACCATAATCATTCCACAAGCTCAATATAACAAAGCTTATGGCGTAACTAATCTTCCTGCAGATGCAAATAGTGCCTATGTTCAACTTGACGAAAACAATAAGACATTCACCCCGATCGATAAGAATGGTGTGAAACTATCTCCAGTAACCTTACCACTTGAACCGAAAGCGATGCATGACGAAATGAGTGGTGTCTTCGATGAATTTGGTCGTATGAGCGGATTCCTTGGACTCACATCTCCTAACGCCGCGGCTACCGCAGCACCGTTTATCACCTTAGGGTATGCCAGCCCACCAGTCGAGCTCTTCAAAGGAATTGATGAAGATCTAGATGCAGTTCTCATCGGATCAGAAAATGATGGAACGCAAATCTGGCAAATCACCCATAACGGCGTAGATACCCATACCATCCACACCCATCTGTTCTCTTCACAGCTCATCAACCGTGTAGCCTGGGATGGCGCTATGCTGCCTCCAGACGAAAACGAACTGGGATGGAAGGAAACCTATCGTGTCAATCCACTTGAGCAGACCGTCATCGCTATGAGACCTAAGGTACCTGCTGCAAATGAACTTCCATTCGCTGTACCAAACAGTGTAAGACTCATCGACCCAACGATGCCAGATGGTGCCGTATTACCAACCCCACCACCAGAATCATGGTTTGACCCACAGGGCAATGTTTTAGCCCAAGTTTTGAACCATAAAGTCAACTATGGTTGGGAATATGTCTACCACTGCCATATCCTTTCCCATGAAGAAATGGATATGATGCATTCAATGGCGGTAAGTGTAAGACCATTACAGCCAACTGACCTCACGCGTGCAATAAGCGGCAACGGAAATAACAGGACAGTTGTCCTCACTTGGAAGGACGCTTCTTCGAACGAGACCGGCTTCCTTGTCCAAAGAGCGCTCAGCGCAGCTGGTCCATGGACAACACTTTCGACAGTACCTGCTAATGCAATCACCTATAGGGATAGGATTGGAAACACCAACACCGCATATTTCTATCAGATCATCGCGGTCAATACGGTTGGTGATACCCAAACCGCTGGATTCCCAACGATAACTACGAAATCTGTTGCGAGCAATACCGTGACCACAGGAACCGTTCAGGCAGGTGTTCCGGGAGCTCCAACAGCACTTACTGCAACAGTTCAGGTTGGACCACAGGTCCTCTTAAGCTGGACAGACAATGCCAACAATGAAAGCGGATTCCTTGTGGAACGTTCAGTCAATGGCGGAGCCTTTACGCTGATCACAACAGCACCAGCGAAGAACAACACTGGCAGCGTAAGCTTCACTGATATGAACGTCCTAGCGGGAACAAACTACACCTATCGTGTTGCTGCAATCAATGCAGCTGGTAAGTCTGCCTATACTAACCTGGCAGCAGTTACGCTAACTTCGCCTCCTGCAGCGCCAAGCGCACTGAACGCAACGGCTGCAATCGCGAGCAAACGTAACGCCAATGTAACACTTGTGTGGACCGACAATTCAACGAATGAATCAGGGTTCACCATTGAAAGATCCACTAACTCGGCATTCACAGGAACTAATGTCGTGAGTGTCAACGTAGGTGCCAATATCAAAACCTATACCACTGGAAACATCCTCAGAAATACGCCATACTATTTCAGAATCAAAGCCAATAATGGCGCTGGTTCATCTGTATGGGTCAATGCTGTACCATTCCCAGTGACGACTCCATAAGGGCTAACCTACTCCTAACCGGTGCTTCCCGGGGAAGAAGAAGTGCAAGGTATCTTCTTCTTCCTTGGTAGCACCAAAAGGTATTATTGAATATTTCTAAAGCCAATTTAAATTAGAGGAGGATAAGACGTGAAAATGAATGCAAGAATCAAGTTGATTATTGTGAGCCTTACGTTGATCATCATATCATTCGGACTGGCTTCATGCGGGCAACGTGCAGTTGCAAGTAATCCACAAACCTTAACCGGAATCGTTACAGACAGTCATTGCTATCTAAAGAAACCGGATCCGACCCTGGATGCAAAGAAATGCCTTCTGATGCCTGCTTGCGCTGCCACAGGTTATGGACTTGCCGTACAGCAAAGCGATAAAACCTACAAATTTTATTTTTTAGATGGTGAATTTGCACCAGCTGCATCAGGTACCCAGGATATGGCGGCCAAGATGATTAACGATTCAACTAAAACAGACCACTTTTATTTTACCGTGACAGGTGTCTTAACTGGTGAAATGAAGACGGCTGAAGACGGAAAGTCATATCCAGTTCTCAAGGTTAGCGATATTAGTGAAAGCGATGGTTAGGAAGCCATAAGATTTCTTTAAGCTAGAGACATTCGATAAATTAGGATTTCATAGATATGAAAGGGGACTTGCCCATGAGCATTTTTCAGATTGCACTTGATCATTTGAAGCGCCGCAAAGCCAAATCGATTTTTCTAATGATTGGACTCGTGATCGGTGTGGCAACTGTGGTTGGATTAATGAGCATTGTTCAAGCCATGCGCCTTGAGCTTGGAAATGAATTGGACAAGTTTGGTCCCAATATTATCATTACGCCAAAGTTCCAAGGACAGGAAATGTACTATGGCGGTTCAGAGGTCACGAGCGTGGCCTTTGATGTCAAGCCACTGACTGAAAGCGACCTGATAAAAATCAGGTCTATTCCTGATCGTGAAAGCATTAATATTATCTCCCCTAAACTTGTTGGGGCAGTAACGCTTAATGATAGAGCGGCAATCCTCGTGGGCGTTGAAAATAAAAATGAATTCAAGATGAAACCCTGGATTTCCCTCTTATCCCTTACTGGAACTGTTCCGGGTGATGAGATGACTGACCTTTCGCTAATAGATATTCCCGAAAATGGGCTGATTCTTGGAGTCAAGGCAGCAAAGACATATGGAGCAGAAGTGGGGGAGACGATGCTGGTTAATGGGGAAAACTTCACCGTCATCGGAATCCTTGAGGAATTTGGAACGGAGGAAGATGGCCTGATCTATGCCAACTTGTCTGTAGTTCAAAAATTGCTCGGACGCGAGGGGATGTATTCCATGATTGAAGTTTCAGGATTTTGCAATTTCTGTCCAATTGAAGATATGGCAAGCCAAATGACGACTGTTTTGCCAAATGGCCGAGTGACTGCACTTAGGCAGGCTGCACTGGTCAGGGAGGAAACCATCAATCGCTTTGCAACCTTCGGTTATATTTTCTCACTATTGGCCCTCGTTGTGGCCATGCTCTTTGTAGTAATTACGATGCTCTCATCAGTCAATGAGCGTACACATGAGATCGGAATCTTCCGGGCCATTGGTTTTAAGCGATTCCATATCATAAAAATAATCATCTTTGAAGCATTCTTCTTGAGTTTGTTTGCAGGACTTCTTGGATTCATCCTAGGAACCGGAATTGCAAGGATTGCAGGAACCTACCTTGCACAAATGCAGGTATCAATCCCTTGGAATGTGGCTTTGATTCTGCCAGCCATCTCACTTTCAGTCTTGCTTGCCGTTTTATCCAGCTTATATCCTGCGTTGAAGGCAGCAAGACTAGATCCTATGGAAGCGCTTCGATGCATTTAAGGGGGAAAGAGATGTCAGATATACTCATTACAATAAAGGAAGTAAAGAAGACGTATGAGACCAAAGGTGATGTCGTGAAGGCCCTGAGTGGGGTGACGCTCGATATCTATAAAGGTGAATCTGTTGCGGTTATGGGTCAGTCAGGTTCAGGGAAGAGTACCTTGCTATCCATCATCGGTGGACTTAATCCTCCAACAGAAGGCCACATTGAAATCGATGGAATCGATCTATATGCCCTGTCCCAGGAAAAGAGGGCGGATTTCCGCCTTAAATATCTGGGTTTTGTTTTCCAGCAGTTTCAACTGATTCCCTACCTTACAGCATTTGAAAATGTGATGCTTCCTTTAACGACGACAAAGCACTCCTCAAGGCAGAAAAGAGAGATGGCAGAACATGTGCTCAATCGTGTGGGGTTATACAAGGAAATGAACCGTCTGCCCAGCCAGATTTCGGGAGGAGAGCAAGAAAGGGTGGCTATAGCGAGAGCTTTGGTAAACAATCCGCCATTGATTCTTGCTGATGAACCCACAGGAAGCCTCGATACCCGCACGGGGACAGAGATTATGGAACTCTTTCAGGCACTCAACAGTGAAGGGCAAACCATTCTGATGGTGACCCACAATCCGATGAATACAAACTATATGGGAAGGACGATCATCATGAAAGATGGTATTCTTTCCACAAGTGAAATTGAAATACAGCAGTATATGCCCTTCGGCAAACGAAATAGAGGTGGCATAGGATGAGTGTTTTTCAAATAGCGATGAGCAATATTCGTCAGCGGCTGGTAAAGTCCATTTTTATCATCCTAGGGTTAGCCATAGGGATTGCAACAATTGTCTCCATATACAGTGTAGTGGAGAACATGAAGATGGAAATTAAAAAGCAAATGGCTGATTATGGCGCCAATATTTTGATCACTGCCAATACAGGCGAACTTACCTTTTCATATGGTGGAATAAGCATCCCTGGTATGCTTTATGATGTTGAGCAGCTGACTACAGAAAATGTCGCTGCCTTAGAGAAACTTCAGTCTCGACCCATGATTCGAGCAATCGTCCCTAAACTTTTAGGCATGGTCAATGCGTACGGCAATGAGCTTGTCGTCGCAGGCAGCGATTTGAAAAGTGAGTTCTCCATCAAGCCATGGCTTCGCATTGTGAATCCACTTTCTAAGACAGTAGAAACAAGTACAGAAAACAATGGCAATAATGCCATGGGCGGCGAAAAACTGAACCTCAATCGGGAAGACTATACACAAATTGAACTTGGCGAGTCTGAAGTTCTTCTAGGCGCAGGCGTCGCCTATACTTTAGGTTTATTTCCCAGTAATTCACTCGTTCTCAATGGACAAGAATTTATAGTGAAAGCAATTCTCGAAAAAAATGGAACAGCAGAAGATAACGAGATATTGATGAACCTTGATGTCGCACAGAAGCTACTAGGGTATACAAATGAAATTACAATCATTGAATTGGCGACGGATTATACCAGTGGCTCCGAAGATGAACTTCTTGATCAGATAAAGACCATGATTCCACAGGCTAAGGTGACCAGTTTACGTAAAGCGATGCTTGATCGGGATGAGGTCATTTCACGTTTGTCTCATTTTGGCTTTTCAGTTTCTGCGTTCATTCTTTTTGCGGGAATGGTCGCAGCCGGACTCGGAATGAGTTCTGCGGTTCGGGAACGAACGCGAGAAATCGGCGTGTTTCGGGCTATCGGATTTCGCAGGTCAGTGATTCAACGGATTATCTTTTTGGAAGGGATTGTACTCAGCTTGATTGGAGGTTTGGTTGGCTTTATCTTAGGTACGCTTCTCGCAAGAATTGCCATACCGATGCTTTCAAGCACGGTATTTAATTTCTCCTGGCGATTGGACATGCTAGGAATTTCGATTCTCATTTCCTTGGTTATCGGTACCATAGCCAGTGTGTATCCAGCACAGCAGGCAGCAAACCTTGACCCCGTAGAAGCCCTCCGTTTCATATAGGAAAGTTAAATAATGGATTGCTCAATTTGATCAAGGGAATCTTAAAACGAAGATATCGTTCAAATAAAGAGGGGGATTAAACCTAATTTAATCATTAGTATGCTAATGAATTTCGTAGAAATGCGTTAGGAGTTGCGCCTTGAAGGGAGTGACCGAAGTGAATGAAGTCATTCTTATTATACTTAAAATTCTTCCGATAATCCTCATTCTTCTGATGGGCGTAGTAATGAGGAAAATCGGATTTATTAACGCTGAAATTGTCCGTGGAATGAAAAAGATAACCTTAGGCATATCACTACCATGTTTGCTTTTTCTTACATTTTTCAGAGCAAAAATGGAACCCGAATTTCTCGTTCTCTCTCTAGTGATTTTTATCACTTGCATTTTGCTCTTTGGTGTTGGATTTTTAATCATGAAGCTGCAGAAATCTTCAAATCCCTTTTATCCAACATTATTCACGACCTTCTTAACCGGTCCCATTGGGTTTCCGCTTTTTAATGCATATTTTGGTGCTGAGCATTTATATAAGCTGGCACTCCTGGATGTAGGAAATTCTTTGTTTATATTTACGGTGCTGATCGCTTTTCTAAGCACGGTCAGCTGCGAGATGAACTCAACTAAAAAAAAGAACATTTCTACAATTTTGAAGAACATGATAAAATCACCTCTGGTCATCAGCATGTTTCTAGGTATTATCATAGCAATGACAGGAACCAGCTCCACTATAGAGAAGATGCCTATTGCTGCTGCATTGCTTGAAGCCATTTCACTTATGGCCAGTTTGGCATTTCCATTAACACTCCTGATCATTGGTTACGAGCTTCCATTTGAGTTCAAGAATTACAGAAAAACAATGATAGCAGTCCTCTTAAGGCTGGCAATAATGCTTCCGATTGCTTATGTTTTGAATACATTTGTCATCGTCAGGTGGATGCAACTTGATAAAATCTATCAGGCGGCATTATATACGATGTTCATCCTTCCACCTCCGTTTATCATTCCACTTTCGATTATTGGGGAGTGCGACCATAAGAAATACGTTTTGGACTTCATCTCACTTCATTTGCTCGTATCTTTGATTGCATTTATAATAGTGATGTACTTCATTTAAAATTTGATTATTTGTAAGGGGATATACTTAGCCATAGATGTCTATAAAACATCTGGAAGCCTAAAATTAAGTTTCGGAATTTTGCTTGATCATTTACTAGGGATGTCGTGGAGTTCATCTAATCGGATCTCAACGACATCCTTTGTTTTTAGGATTCTCTGGGCTGCTATAACAAGCTGGAAAGCCGCCCGATTTTATCCTATATTTTTTTCTAACAAAAATAAGATTATAATGAGTTAAAAGGAGTGTTGAACATGTCTAACCTATTAGATAAAGCTAAATCAAATGAAGAATATATCATAAATTTCAGGCGAGATTTTCATGAAAATCCGGAACTGAGCGGACAAGAATTCAAGACTCAGGAAAAAATCATGAAAGAACTGGATGTACTTGGAATACCTTATCGAAAAGCAGGAAATGCATCGATAATTGCGGAGCTTAAAGGTGGTAAACCAGGGAAAACCATCGCTTTAAGAGGTGACATTGATGCTCTTCCAATCAAGGAAGAATCCGGCGTGGAATATTCCTCCAAAGTTCCCGGAGTTATGCATGCTTGTGGCCACGATGCTCATGCTGCAATGCTTTTAGGGGCAGCAAAAATTCTTTCTGAAATGAAGGAAGAGATTAAAGGTAATGTAAGGTTCTTCTTTCAAGAAGGAGAAGAGACCTTTTCAGGCGCCAAAAAAATCATCGAGGCTGGCGGAATGGATGGGGTTGATGCGTGCTTTGGCATGCATGGCATGCCTTCTTTAGAACCAGGTTATGTCGATATTACACCAGGTTACCGTATGGCTGGCTGTGATACGATTTATGTTCGATTTGAAGGGGTATCAGGTCATGGTTCGGTTCCAAACCTAGCCAAGGATACGATTCATCCAGCATGTGTATTTGTTACAGATCTTCAGGGGATTGTAACGAAAAATATCGATGCCCAGGAACCTATTGTGATTTCTGTCGGAAAGTTCATCGGAGGAACAAAAGCAAATATTGTTGCGAAATTTACAGAGATTGATATTTCCATGAGATACTTCAATCCCAAAGTAAGAGAAATCGCACATGAAGGCATTAAGAGACATGCAAAAGCCATTGCAGATGCATATGAACTAAAAGTTGAGGTAAATATCGAAGAAAGTGCACTGAGCCTCTATAACGATGATGAGCTCTCCAGTCTAGCTGACAAAAGCTGCACCAAGGTTTTTGGAGAAGGCAAAAATATAGAAACAAAGAAATTAATGGGATCCGAGGATATGCCTTTCTATTTTCAGCATTCAAAAGGAATTTATGCCTTTATGGGTTATAGAAATGAAGCAAAGGGGTCTATCTATTTTCCACACCATGAAAAGTTTAGGATCGATGAAGATTACATGAAATATGGGACAGCACTACATGTTCAGTTTGCTCTTGATTTTTTAAACGAATAAGTTGAATATACTTCACCACTGTCTATAACAAAATTCAAGTGTTAAAAAAGCGATTGATTCTTAATGATCATTCGCTTTTTTAATGCACATATTTTGAAAATCGATTCATTGAGCACAAATATCACTAGATCAAATGTGAATTATGAATAGAACCCAATAAACAGGCCATTCTAAAATATAACGTTCTAGAATATTAAGGTATAATGTACACTTGGTGCCATATTTTAGGAGGGAATATAATGAAAAGCAAAAAATCCAAGAAGACGTTTCTAAGTCGCTTCTCGGTATGGGGTATGATTGCTTTGTTTATTATTGTCTCAACAACAGGGATTGGACAAAATGAACTAAAGAGTATATTATCTAAAGTTATCCGTTTGGAAACAGCAACGATAGTATCGAATGATCATGTGGAAAGAGTACCTGATCTTAATTTGGAAGGGAAGGAACTTAAGGTCCATTTTATTGATGTAGGACAGGCAGATTCTATATTTATCGAATTGCCTAACAGTCAATCCATGCTGATCGATGCTGGAGAAACAGGGAATGGTCCAGAGGTTGTGAGCTACATTAAAAATGCAGGATATCAAACGCTGGATTATGTGGTTGCAACGCATCCACATGCAGATCATATTGGTGGAATGGCAACAGTAATCGAAGAGCTCAGCATCAATAAGTTCTTTATGCCAAAGAAAGAGCAGACAACAAAAATATTTGAAAAAATGATCGATGCACTAACGACCAAAAGTGTTGAGGTTTATACAGCCAAATCTGGCGTTGTAATTTTTGAAGAAGGGGCTTTGCGTATTGAAATCGTAGCGCCGACTTCAGACACATATTCTGATCTTAATAACTATTCAGCGGTTATAAGGCTTACATATGGGGAGAATTCATTCTTATTTACGGGGGATGCAGAAGTTGATTCAGAAGAACAGATTTCTCAGAACCTTGAAGCAGATGTGCTTAAGGTAGGACATCATGGCTCTGATTCATCTACCTCAAGAGATTTTCTCAATAGGGTAAACCCTAAATATGCCGTAATCAGTGTAGGAGAAGGAAATAAGTATGATCATCCATCCCCATCGGTCATCTCCAAACTGGAAGAAGCAGGAGTGGAAATCTATAGGACTGACTTATTAGGCACAATCGTATTCCAATCTGATGGACACAACATCTCTATACAAAAGTAGGGGTACATTCTAAATTGATCAAGAAATCAATGGATAGTTTTCTCTAAGATGTTACAATAGATAATAAATGGGTAAAGCATTGAAATCGGAGGGATAAGATGAGATTGACTGTGGATCGTTTTGAAGGTGAATATGCGGTTTGTGAAATGGAAAACGGGGAGTTTGTTGATATACCAAGAAAAGCTCTTCCGGAAGGGATAGCTGAAGGATCTAGACTATTGATTGAAGTCGATGATACTGAAGCAGCTGACGATCGGGACAGAATAAAAAATAAAATGAACAAACTTTTCAAAGATTAAGCGTTTTGAACGCTATAGGTGATTTAACACATAGGGATGAGCACAAGGTTATCACTAATGACAAAAATATGGCATCAAGAAAAAGGAACGCAATGTTCCTTTTTTGTTTTATGCAATGAGCCCATAAGGTTTAATCACATTAGAATTTCACAATCTCAATGAAATCAACTGATACCTGTGATAGAATAAAGTATGAGAATGAGGTGAGAATGTGGAAAAGAAAGACAGAAAGAACAAAACACTGGCAGAAAATAGAAAAGCAAGGCATGATTATTTCATTATTGAAGTCTTTGAGGCAGGAATAGAACTGATCGGGACAGAAGTCAAATCCATCAGGATGGGAAAACTAAACTTAAAGGATAGTTACGCTGATGTCAAAAACAATGAAATATTCTTAAAAAATATGCATATCAGTCCCTATGAGATGGGAAATATCTATAATAAAGATCCACTAAGGGATCGAAAACTTCTTATGCACAAGGACCAGATTGCGAAACTAGGTCACCTAAGTTCCGCTGAGGGCTATACCCTGATTCCCCTTTCCATATACCTGAAGAATGGTATGGTGAAAGTCGCAATCGCGGTAGCCAAAGGTAAGAAGGACTATGATAAAAGAGATTCACTTCTTGAAAGAGCTTCAAAAAGAGATATAGACAGAGAGCTCAAAGAAAGAAATCGATAAGATAAAAGGGAATCATGAATATCATTGTGGAGGCGAATATGATGAATAAGACTATTGGCTTTATCGGGTGCGGAAGTATGGGCAGAGCAATTCTTTCTGGGATACTTGATTCTGGAAGAGCGATACCTGAGCAAATCACGGTATCAGCAGCAACTCAAGAAACACTGGATACGGTGAGAGAAGAATATGGCGTAGGCGTCACTTTAGATAATAAAAAGGTGGCTGAAACTTCAGATATCCTCTTTCTTGCGATAAAACCCAACCGATATGAAGAAATCATTCATGAAATCAGAAACGCTCTTAAAGAGAATACCATCATTATCGGAATGGCAGCAGGAATGAGCTTGGATAAAATGGGGAAAGCCTTCGGTAAAAGAGTGAAGATCGTTAGAACCATGCCGAATACTCCAGCATCCGTAAAGGAAGGGTATACGGCGGTGGTGTTTAATGACCAAGTTAGTGAAGTGGAACAAGAAAATATGCTTTTATTATTCAGCAGTATTGGGAGAGCCAGTGTCATTGAAGAAAAACATATGGATGTCATCACAGGGATCAGTGGATCTTCACCAGCTTATGTCTTTATGTTTATCGAAGCCATGGCAGATGCTGCGGTAAAGAATGGATTTCCAAGAAAAGAGGCCTATGAAATTTCCGCTCAGGCTGTTTTGGGCGCAGCGAAAATGGTCCTAGAGACCGAGCTTCATCCTGGAATTTTAAAAGACATGGTCTGTTCTCCAGGAGGAACAACCATTGAAGCTGTGGTAAAACTCGAAGAAAAAGGGTTTAGGAATGCGGTGATTTCAGCAGTGGATGCCTGCATCGAAAAATCAAAGGAAATGAGTACAATCAAATAAGCAACAAGAGGCGGTGCTGTTCATTTTAGCGCTGCCTTATTTTTTTTGTTTGCTTTTGAATAAATGAAAATACGTCGTTTAGAAAACGTGTGGATGTTAGCTTTTTTTAAACAGGAAAAAAATTGCTGTAACACCGATTAAAGAGCAAATTGTAATAAAGCTGTAATCAAACTGTATCGCTTTTTTCATCATTAAGTTAATGATTAGAATTATGATAATTCTATAAACTCGTTGGTGGTAAATAAATACTGGGGAAAATGAAGGGGGATTAAATCAGATGAAAAAATCCATATCTAAAATCCTAGTGATCTTGATTATCTTGGTCTATACCGCAGGATGTGGAAAACGTAGCCCGACAATTGAAAATCAGACGAACAGCACTCAAAATCCAGATTTTACCTTAAATGTAGAAAATATACCCCATGAAGAAAATGGATTTATCCAGAAAATATCCACCTCAGCCGATCTAGATGGTGACGGAAAAGTTGAATCTATTGATCTCATGGTTAAGAAAAGCCTTAATGAAGGTGAGGTTAATGCGATAGAACTTCATGTGGGTGAGCAAAAAATTCCGTATGAGGGAGAAATGATCGATCCCATGTTCAAAGTAGTTGATATATCAAATAAAGACAAGTACCTCGAGATTGCAATCAGCGAAGAGGGTCCAAGCAGTGATTATACCACCGTCTTCTATAGATATGATGGGAAAAAACTGAGTGAATTGAGTAAGATTTCAGGATTCCTTGGCAAATATCCGGGTATGGATACCCGAGGAAGCGTTCTTATTGATCACTCTGGTTTTGTCAAAACAAAATCCAGAGGAGAAATTCTTCAAACCTGGTTTTATGATGATACTTACCTTTTAAATGAGAATGATGAACTGGTTAAGGTGAAGAAAGATATTTATGAGATGAATACGGAAGTCGAAGTCATAAAAGAAATTACACTAAAGCAATCGAAGGAATCAGAAGCTAATGGTATTACCCTTAAAGTCGGCGAAAAAGTGACTCTCGACCAAACAGACAATATGAGCTGGTGCAGAGTAACGAATTCAAAAGGAGACATAGGATGGTTTGAAGTAAAGAATTTTTATGAGATCGTTGGGTATGAGGGAATGAATGCGGATGAATTTTTTCTCGGACTTAATTTTGCTGATTAGTAATAATGTTACACCAAAGCAGTGTTAACAAATTTGTAATCATCCTGTTAGTTTTCCGTAATCAATATTTAATGGTTTATTGATAGAATGATAATGCAAAAGGATAAAAGGTTCAATTGGAGGTGAGCATAAAGGCTTAAAAGTTTTCATTGGCCACTTGGCTTAAGACGATATGGCTTGACCAAATGAAATGGATGGAATCTCCAGAGAAGAGAACTTTTTGAAGAGATATGCTTAAGTAGTTTGGTGCATAACCATAATCTTTATAAAAAATAGAAAATTATTAAATATACTATTTTTTGAACCGGTAGAATTCTATCGGTTCTTTTTCAGCCTTGGATCATCGAAATTTATTCAAAGAAAACGCTTGAATTCACTGACAAATATGATTGCACTAAAAAAAGACATCCAAATGAGATATTCCATCAAGATGTCTTTTAAAGTCCGGCTACCTATTATTTCAGATCAAGGTTCTTACTTTCCAAGAAACTTTTCATGTGAGGTCTGAGATATTTGGAGAACATTCTAGAGAGCTGTTTTGTCCAGGAATCTGTTCTCTTCCCATCGCTTCTTGATCCATAATACTTAACAATTTTAGCGTCATATTCCTTTAGGTAAGCCTCATCCTGTTTATGGTCATATAGATTCTCTTTCAGGATGATTTGTAGGGGAAGTCTTGGTTTTTGTTCGGTAACTTGATCAGGATATCCAAGGCACATTCCAAAGACCGGATAGGTGTTTTTCGGAAGTTCGAGAAGCGTCGAAACTAGCTCTGGATTGTTTCTTATCGCTCCGATAAATACTCCGCCCATTTGCATGGATTCAGCTGCAGTCATCATATTTTGTGCCATCAGGGCCGTATCGATTGTAGCCAATAGAAAAGCCTCGGTTGATCCGGCATCCATGACTTCTCCATTCATTTCACAGCAAAGTCTTGCTCTTTCAAGATCGGCTACAAATACGAGGAATAATGGTGCATCAATGATGTGCTGTTGATTGCCGGATAGCTCTGCTATAATCTTTCTTTTTTCGATGTCTTTAACATTGATAATGGTATAAGCCTGTGCAAAGTTTGAAGTAGACGCGCTCTGTCCGGCTTCTATGAGGTCTATTAAAGTTTCCTCGCTTATTGGATAATCCTTAAAATGCCTGATGGAGCGATGGTTTTTAAGTAAGGTGATGGTTTCGTTCATTGTAACCTCCATTTATCTTTTGTGATTTCAGTATGCTAAAAATCTGAAAGGGTTTATTTTGTTTTTTAAACTTGAATAGTATTCAGTTTATCATATTTTTAGGATGAAATTACAATTTGTGTTGTAGTAATTAAAAACGCAAGAGCTAGATGTCCGAGGTATAAATTTAGATTCGTCATAAATGACTTAGAGTTAACCCTATAAGTAGGGTAAGATTGTAGAAAAAGTGGTTTTGGCTGTGGATAATACGAGGGACTCAAAGAGTTTACTGACTAAAGTATAAATTTAAAAAAGCCAAATCTAAAAGAATGTACTATACTTTAAGTAAAACAGGAAACATGATGTAGTCCAGTAAATCCATATGGTACGACTAACAACGTCGTAGGGAATGAATAAAAAATAAAACGGATTAGAATATATTTGAAATCTTAGGAGGTCATCATGAAAAAAGTGAGATATGGTATTTTAGGAACGGCTAGAATCATCGATCGGTTTGTCGCGGCTGTAAAGTATAGTGATTTTGGGGAGGTAAGTGCTATTGCCTCAAGAGATTTGGGAAAAGCACGTTTAAGCGCAGAAAAATTATCCATTGGGAAGTATTATGGTTCATACGAGGAACTCTACAATGATCAGACGATTGATGTTATTTACGTCCCTACGATTAATCATATGCACTATACGAATGCCAAGGATGCTCTGCTTCACGGAAAGCATGTCGTCTTAGAAAAACCCATGACCTTGACCCAAAAGGAGGCTGAGGAACTTTTTGTCTTGGCAAAAGAAAAAGGATTATTCTTGATGGAGGCGCAAAAATCGGTTTTTCTTCCTGTGACCCTAGAGACCGAAAAACTGATCTGTTCAGGTGTTCTTGGACAAGTCCACCTCATCGACTATACAATTTCAGTACCCAATGTGGACTTTAAATGGTTCTATGATAAGAATTCAGGCGGTGGAGCTCTCCTTGGCAGTGGAAGTTATATCCTAAGCCATGCAAGAAAACTACTTCAGGAGGAGTTTGTTTCGTATGATGGCGTGGCGACAATTGGTGAAACCGGAATTGATACGCAGTGCATTTTCAATTTGAAATCCGCCTCTGGCGTGCTTGTCAGCGGCAGAATCACAACGCTTGTTAAGGCAGAGAGTGAAGCAAGAATATATGGAGAGAAGGGCATGATCCTCATCAAAGATTTTTGGAAAGCGAGGACAATGTCAATTAAACTTTATGATGGCGAAGAGCGGATTTTAGATTTTCCCGTGGATTACGAGATGATTTATGAAGTGAACCATATCAATGATTGTATCAGGAATGGCCTCCTAAACAGCCCAATCATGGACAGTGAAACTTCAATAGCCACTGCTGGAATTATAGAAAATCTTATTAATTCATTTTAAAGTGTGTTGGTGGAAAGCAATTGTGGTGTTTTGTTTTTGATAAAAAACCTGTTTTGTGAATATAATGAACTTCATAATAAGATATTCTGACATTTCATTCATACTACTTGAGAATGCTATTCAATTGGAATAGACTATAGTAAATCTACAGTTAAGCTCAGCGCTTTGTAGAAATAAATAGTAATCTGTGATGAAAAGGAGTTCGTATGAGAAAAATTTTTAGTATCCTCATGATTATGTTTTTGGGCGTGACTATTTTAGCCGGTTGTGGCACGACGAATACTCCAACACAAACACCAATGGAAACTCCAGTTGAAACTACAGTTGATACAGAGCCGCTTTCGCTAACCTTAGAAGAATTGGCGAAATTCGATGGGATGAATGGGAATAAGGCTTATATTGCAATTGATGGAAAAATTTATGATGTTACGGATATTCCACAATGGAAAGGTGGAAAACATAACGGTTATACCGCAGGCAAAGATCTGACGAACGAAATGAAAACTATAGCACCTCATAAACTTACGCCACTTGAAAAACTAACACCAATTGGAACGATTAAAAACTAAAAAATGAAATAGCTGAAAGTATTTGAAAAGGTTGGGATTTCCCAACCTTTTTCGATATTCATAGTTATGTGACATCAATAATGATATAATATCTATTAGATAATGGTGTGTTTGCTGGTCTAAAGTTTTTTAGAAACTCAATATTGTAAATGGGCACCGATAAGGAGTTGTAGTAAAGATGATTGTAGTGAAGTTTGTCGAGACAACTAAAGAACTAGACGATTTTGTAATGCTTCCCTTTAAATTATACAAAAACGATGATTCTTGGGTTCCGCCATTGATTAGTGAATTCAAGAAATATGTTCTAGGCAAAGATAATGCGCTACACCAGGCCGGGCCAAATGAGCGGATTGTGGCTTATGAGGATGGCAAGATTGCAGCAAGACTTTTGGTTGGAATCAATCAGGAGCTAAATGAGTATAAAGGATTTAACGAAGGTTATATTGCCTTATATGAGTGTATAGAAAATGATGAGGTTTCTAAAAAAATTCTTCAGTGTGCTGAAAATTTTCTTAAGGAAAGAGGAGTTGAAAAGATAAAAGGTCCTTTATCGCTTCCAGGTGGAGATGACTATAGGGGCTTTCTTATTGACAACTTTACAGATCCGACCATGATCATGAATATTTATAATAAGAAGTACTACAATGACCAATTCCTGAAATTTAGCATGGAAAAATACCTTGACTGCTATGCTTATTTGGGAGACTTTAGCAATCTTCAAATGGAGAAGTACGAAAAGCTTATTCCCTATGCCATGAATCGATATAAGTTTACGGTGGAGAAACTTGATCTCAAGAATATCCAAAAAGAGATGATGGATGTAAAAGAAGTTATTGTTAAAGCGATGCCTAAAGACTGGGACGATTTCATGCCACCCTCTGACGAGGAGATAAAACTGATCGCAAAGCAATTGCTTCCCTTTGCAGATCCTGATTTTATTTATATTGCTCGAGATGAACATCGAAATCCTATAGGATTTAATATTGCACTTCCCGATTACAATCAGGTGTTGAAGAAGATGAATGGTAGATTGTTTCCCTTTGGTTTGTTAAAATTCTTATACTATAAGAGGAAAATCAATAGGCTAAGAATATTCGTCCTTTTTGTTGTGCCTGAATTCAGAAAAAAGGGTGTCACGGCAGCAATCTATTATGCAGGGCTTAAGAAGGGGATAGAGAAAGGTTATCTTTATGCAGAAGGTTCAACCATTTGGGAATACAATAAACCGATGCAAAATGATGCATTGGGGTTTGCAGATACACCATATAAGACTTACAGAGTCTACATCAAAAATATTTAGGAATTATTTTGATATTTATTAATTATTTACTCCCGTTCGCTCTTAAAAAGAGAAGGCGGGAGTTTTACATTTAAGTAAGAAAAGCCCTTTTGGGAATATTTAAATATCAGCGAAGAAATCTATGGTGATAGGGATGAATTCTGTACTAGAATTGCATGAAGTATTGAAATTAAGTCTTATAATTGATGTATTAGGCAGTTTTAAGAAAATAGGAGGATCAAATGAAAAAAGAAATAAAACTTAGAAAAGATGTGGATGAGAAAAGAACCTGGGATTTATCAACGATTTATCATAATGAAGAAGAATTTTCAAAAGACGTAATAAAACTCGATGAACTGGCCATAAGTATGGTGGAAAAATATAAGGGAAAGTTGACAGATTCGATAAATATAAACCGCTGCCTTAATGAGCTGAAGGCGTTCTCTGAACTCGCCGGCCGCTTAGGAAGTTATCGGTTTCTCGCGGTTAGTGCAGATATGACCAATAATGAAAATCAATCAAAAAATATGGAAATCTCAAATGTTCTTTCGAAGGTAAACAGTGAATTAAGTTTCATAGATAGTGAAATTTTGGCAAATGATGAAAAAATAATAAGAGATACAATGGATGAAGATGAAGAAAACAAACATTTTTTAGCAGAGCTGCTCAGAGAAAAACCACATGCGCTCAGTAGTGAAGTTGAAAAAGCATTGGCGACGTTATCTGGAGTGTTAAATGCTCCAATGAACATCTACAATAAGGCAAAGCTCCAGGATATGGATTTTGGAACGTTTATCGCAGAAGGGAAAGAATATCCCTTGAGTTTTGTACTCTTTGAAAATCATTATGACTATGAACTTGACCCCATAGTAAGAAAAGAGGCTTTCAAGGCTTTTTCAAGGAAACTTAAAGACTACGAAAATACTGTAGCTGGAGCTTATCAGACACAGGTGCAAAAGGAAAAATCCTTGGCAACCCTGAAAGGATTTGAGTCTGTCATTGACTATTTGCTCTTTGGGCAAGAAGTGACAAAAGAACTTTATGACAGGCAAATTGATTTGATTTATGAGGAACTTGCCCCTCATATGAGAAAATATGCAAAGCTGCTTCAGAGAATACACGGACTTGATGAGATGACATTCAGCGACCTAAAGCTCGCTATCGACCCACAATATGAACCCTCAATTACAATTAACGAGGCGAAAAAGTATGTCATGGATGGGTTGAGCGTTCTTGGTGAGGACTACAAAACCATTATCGATAGGGCGTTTAATGAAAGATGGATTGATTTTGTTCAAAACAAAGGAAAGTCCACGGGTGCTTTTTGCTCGAGCCCCTATGGTGCACACCCATTTATTTTAATCAGTTGGACAGAGCGAATGAGAGAAGTTTTTGTCCTTGCGCATGAACTTGGTCATGCGGGGCATTTCAGCCTGGCTCATCAAAATCAAAATATCCTAAACTCAAGGCCTTCGCTTTATTTTATCGAGGCACCCTCAACGATGAATGAAATGATCATGGCGAATTATTTACTTAAGCAAAATAAAGACAAGAGGTTTAGAAGATGGGTGTTATCTTCGATGATTTCAAGAACGTATTATCACAATTTTGTTACCCATATGCTCGAAGCCCATTTTCAACGTGAGGTGTATAAAATCATCGATCGTAGTGGAAGCGTGCATGCTGAAAAATTGAATGAACTTAAGCGCGAGACACTTGAAGGTTTCTGGGGTAAAGAGGTGAACATCAATCAAGGGGCGGAAAATACCTGGATGCGTCAGCAGCATTATTATAAAGGACTTTATCCCTATACCTACAGTGCAGGACTTACCATCGCGACTGAAGTTTCAAGGAGAATTGAAGAAGAAGGGCAGGTGGCCGTGGAAGATTGGAAAAACGTCCTCAAAGCTGGGGGCACAGAAAGCCCTGTTGGACTTGCAAAAATGGGTGGCGTTGATATCACGACCGAGGAACCGCTTCGAAGAACCATCTCTTTTATCGGTGAAATTATCGATGAACTGGAAAAATTGACAGATGAATTAGAAGCAAATAATTAAATTCAAAAAACGTTTACAATTTATTCTTGTATACTTCAATATCATGATTCATAATTGTGAATGAAGGATTTCTTGTGTTTTGATATGTGGTGTTTAGTATGGTTGACTGTCTTAATAATGATCAGATTTGTACGTCTACATGTTTAGAAGATAGGAAATGCTTTTGGTATGTTATCAAAATATAATAGGCGAGGAGAATGTGAAATGAGAAGACTAATCAATGATCCTTATGAAGTTGTAGAAGAGATGCTATCCGGCTATGTTAAAGCACATCCAGACTATGTTCAACTTTTGGAAAACGATGGACGAGTTGTTGTTACAACCCATCCGGTACCAGGTAAAGTTGGAGTAATCATCGGTGGAGGTTCAGGACATGAACCACTATTTTTAGGTTATGTCGGCAAAGATTTTGCTGATGCTGCTGTCATAGGAAACATTAATACTTCACCATCTCCAGAACCTTGCTATAATGCTGTTAAGGCAGTTGATCAAGGTAAAGGCTGTATCTATCTGTATGGAAATTATGCCGGAGACGTCATGAATTTTGATATGGGTGCTGAAATGGCTGCTGATGATGGCATTAGAGTTGAAACAGTTCTTATCACAGATGACGTAGTCTCTTCAAAGAACATTGATGAACGAAGAGGAATCGCAGGAGATCTTTTCGTATTCAAAGCAGCAGGTTCTGCAGCAGCTAAGGGATTAGACCTTGATGCAGTAGTAGCAGCAGCTAAGAAATGTAATGACAATACAAGATCTATGGGTGTTGCATTATCATCCTCAACTATTCCAGTAAAAGGTGGAACTATCTTTGATATGGAAGATGGCGATATGGAAATCGGTATGGGAATCCATGGCGAACCTGGCGTAAGAAGAGGAAAAATTGAACCTGCAGATAAGGTTGTTGATGAAATCATGAAACATATTTTCGCTGATTTTGAATTAAAATCAGGCGATGAAGTTTATGCATTGGTTAATGGACTCGGCGGACTGCCACTCATGGACCAATATATTCTCTTTAACAGAGTAGAAGAAGTTTTAACAGAAAAGGGTGTCAAGATTTACAAGGGTATGGTAGGCAATTATGCCACTTCCATGGATATGATTGGAATGGGAATCACAATCGTTAAGGTTGACGATGAGCTGAAAGAACTCTTAGATTATCCTTGCGACACACCATATCTAAGCATCAGATAAATAAGATTTTCGATTAAGGAAGTAGATATCCGCTACAGCATCTGTAGCGGATATCATTAAATTGTACTAAATTTAATGGGTGTACTTCACTTTGTTTTAGTAATATAATAAGACCAAGAAATAAACTATTGGAGGCAGATTTAATGGAACTTAATAAAAAATTCTTCAAGGATATTATTCTTAGACTTATCCCATTGTTTGAGACTGAAAGAGATTATCTGTCACAACTCGATTCTAATATCGGAGATGGAGACCATGGCATCAATATGTCCATTGGATTTAGAGAAGTGGAAAAACAACTCGATAAAATCTATGATGAAACTGATGATATTGCAAGCTTTTATAAAAAAGTAGGGATGATTATTCTTGGAAAAGTTGGTGGTGCTTCAGGACCACTCTATGGGAGTCTGTTCATGAAGGCTGGCGACCATGTCAAAGGCAAAAACACCCTGACATTTCCTGAATTTGTAGAATTTATTGAAAATGGTGTGGCTTCGATCGAAGCTAGAGGAAAAGCTGTAGTTGGCGATAAAACAATGGTTGATGCATTAAGGCCAGCGATTGATCTCATGAAAAGCGAACTCGAATCAGGAAAGTCTGAAATTGAAATCTTCGAAGATTTTGTCAACGAGCTTAAAGCTGGTTCAGACAGAACAATTCCTCTGATTGCAAGAAAAGGAAGAGCCATGAGACTTGGCGAAAGAGCCATCGGTTTCAGAGACCCTGGATCATATTCGTCTTACCTGCTTTATAATGAAGTGCTTAAAGAACTAAAAAATATAAATTAGGATTTGATGTAGTCAATAACCCACGACTCAAGTCGTAGGCTTGCAAAAGCCTTTAGTGACTAGACTAAGTGTTAAATCACTACGTTGTTTATGTCATGATACCTACAGATATAAATCCTAGTCTGTAGCCCTATCGTATAATATAAAAGTTCTCGTAATAGTGGTTATTTTGATATAAGGACGTTAGACCGTACAATTGTTCATAGAAGTGCAAGTTACAAGAAATTAGTACCAATACAGTCAAGACAAAGCTTATTAATAGAAAGGAGGACGGCGTTTCCTCACACGACTAAAGTCGCGTGTATCCACGCCTAAGTAGATGAAACGAAGACCAATTGTAGGAATTAATCTAAAAATTTATATCAATACCATGGATAAGGCGGTAGCGCTTGCTGAACTTGTGAAAGAAAGATTTAAACCGATAAGCGATATGGATATTTTCTTTATTCCCTCTATGGGGACGATTTACCCCGTATCTCAGGTACTAAAAAATTCCAATATCATTTATGGTGTACAAAATATCGCATCAATTGAGAATGGAGCCATGACTGGAGAATTTTCGATTGAAAGTGCTGTGGATTTAGGCTGTACAATGGTTGAGATAGGTCACGCGGAGAGGAAAAGAATATTCAAAGAAGATTATTCGATGATCAATGAAAAAGTTAAGCTAACTCTTAATAATCATATGATACCATTAGTCTGTATCGGTGAAAGTGAACCAGGCGATGCAAGGGAAGATTCTCTAAAAGAGCAAATTTTAACAATTTTAAGTGATATCCCGCATCATCAGCTTTCAAATGTCGTATTGGCCTATGAACCCGAATGGGCAATAGGAAAGGACAAACCGGCTGAAACCACTTATGTACATGAATCTCACAGAATGATCAGAGAGATTCTAAATAGGGCGTATGGTTCAGACATTAAGGACGCGATTAGAATCATTTATGGTGGTTCTGTCAAGAAAGAAAATGCACTGGATTTATCTGGGCATCCTGATGTCGATGGACTATTCATCGGACGGTTCGGACATGATATCAACAACTTTGAAGAGATTGTAAATCTCGTCAGGAAATCTAAGGAGGAAAAATAAATGAAAATAGCAATCGGATGCGATGAGATGGGTTACTCCCTGAAACAAACGATCATCAAGACGCTAAAGGATAATGGATATGAGTTTGAAGACTTTGGTTCTTATGAAGGTGAAAAGGTTCTATACCCCAATATTGCAGAGAAGGTCGCGCTAGAAGTTCAGGCTAAGAATTTTGATCGAGGAATATTGATTTGTGGAACAGGAATCGGCATGGCAATCACAGCAAATAAGATTCATGGAATCCGTGCCGCTCAAGTACCGGATATCTATTCAGCGGAAAGAGCAGCCAAGAGTAATAATGCGAATGTCATTACCATGGGCGGACTTACCATAGGAACATCCGTAGCTGAAATGATGGTTCTTGCCTATCTGAACAGTGAATTCCAAGGTGGAAGATCACTTCCTAAGGTAGAAAAAATGAATGAGATAGATGATAAAAATAGAGGTGCTGAGAAATAGCCCTACAGTAAATTTTATGCCTATGTCGAAATCCATTTAGATTTCGGCATAGGCATTTATCTTATTTCAACATATCGATCCTAGATCACATGGGCTAAGTATTTTGAGAGACATGGACTAAACACTTTATAGATATGTGAAATTAAAGATTATATAGTATAATGGAATAATATGAGCTAGAATTTATGGTGTTTTCTAAAGAAGAAGATTTAAAATCATCAATTTTGCATGTCCTCCAATTCCAATTGGAGGAGGGTAATAGTGCTGTTTAATTCGAAATTTGATTTTAGACAGAAAAAAGGAGCCCGTCAGCTCCTTTTTCCCGTAATTGTAATTGATAATGATTTAATAAACACTGTAGTAAGGCGTTTATTAATAATGATTATAATATAATAATAAGTATAAATTAGAATAATGTCAAGTTAAATTTTCCGCGAGAAAAATTAAATTAAATAAACAAATGTAAAGATTTACAAACGGCTTTTTTTTTGTATAATGAGAGAAGACCTAAGGAGGTAGTTATGAAAGAAGAATTTTATAATGCACTGGAAGAATATCCCGTAGTAATGGCGATTAAAGACTATGCCGGTCTCGATATTGCGCTTGAAACCGAAAGTAAGGTTGTCTTCATCCTTTTTGGCAATATCACTGATATTGCGTCAATTGTAAAAAAAGTTAAACAAAAAAATAAGATCGCCATCGTACATGTAGACTTGATCGAAGGTCTGGGCAGTAAAGAGATTGCTGCAAAATTCATCAAGTATAATACTCAGGCTGATGGAATCATTAGCATTAAGGCAAATATTATCAGTGCTGCAAAAGAATTAGGATTAATCACAGTTCAAAGATTTTTTCTCATTGATTCACTATCCCTTAAAAATGTAATCAAGTATATTGAAGCTGGTCACGCGGATACTTACGAGGTTCTGCCAGGGGGAATGTACAAGATCATCAAAAAATTGGCAGCCATTTCAAATGTACCTCTTATTGCTGGGGGCCTCATTTCTGATAAGGAAGATGTGATCGCGGCATTAAGTGCTGGTGCAACTGCAGTATCATCTACGGATACTTCAATCTGGAATCTTTAACATGTTAATGTTTACAATAACTTTGTAAGATGTTAAAATGTAGTTAATTAAATATTGTGCTAAGAGTAAAAGAGTAGGCAAATCGTATCTGTTTCTAACAGATTGTTTGTATTGCTCTTTTTTGTGTTAGGAGGGAAATAATTTATGTATGATGTAGCAATCATCGGGGCTGGTATTGTAGGAGCATCGGTTGCAAGGGAATTATCAAGATACAATCTTAATGTATGCTTGATCGAAAAGCAAAATGATGTCTCTGAAGGTGCGACTAAAGCCAACAGTGCAATTGTTCATGCCGGATATGATCCTGAAGTAGGAACGGATATGGCAAGACTTAATGTAAGAGGGTGTTATCTTACAGAAAAGTATACAAAGGAACTGGATGTCCCATACAAGAAAATTGGTTCTTTAGTTGTAGCGTTCTCCCCATCTGAAATGGAAACCTTGAAGGAACTCCTGGATCGAGGAAATAAAAATGGAGTCCCAGACATGAGAATCATCGAGAGGGAAGAACTTGTAAAGTTTGAGCCAAATATCGGAGATACTGCGTTAGGTGCGCTTTATGCACCAAGTGCCGGCATTGTCGGACCTTGGGAATTCTGCATTGCACTGACGGAAAATGCCGTAGTCAATGGCGTCAAACTCTATTTGAGCTGTGAAGTTGTCGATATCAAAAAAGAAGACGACATCTTTACGATTTATTCTTCAAATCCTTCAATCGACCCTATAAAGACCAAATACATCATGAACGCTGCAGGAATCTACAGTGATGTGATTATGGGTATGGTTGGAGAAAGAGAGTTTAAGATTAAGCCAAGAAAAGGTCAGTATTTTGTTCTTGACAAGAGTCAGGGACCACTTGCCAATCATGTCATATTCCAGTGTCCTTCAGAACTGGGAAAAGGAATTCTTGTTTCGCCTACAGTTCACGGAAACCTCATAGTAGGACCAGATGCTGAAGATGATGTTGAAAGAGAAGATGTAAGCACAACGAAAGAAAGACTTGAATTCGTAAAAGTAGAAGCAGAAAAGTCAATTAAAGGAATCAACTATAGAGAAAGTATCAGAAACTTTGCAGGAATGAGAGCACAGTCTGATCGTGAGGATTTCATCATAGAGGAATCAAAATCTGTGAAAGGATTTATTAACCTTGCAGGAATAAAATCTCCAGGCCTAACTTCTGCACCAGCGATTGCTGAAGATGCTGTTGAAATTTTAGGGAGTATTGGAGTGAAGCTTGAAAAGAAAGAAGACTTCAACCCTATAAGACATCAGACCCACTTTATGCAATTGAGTCCTGAAGAAAAGGCAATGAAAATCAAAGAAGATCCTAGATTTGGCAGAGTAATCTGCAGATGTGAAACCATCACTGAAGGCGAAATCGTTGAAGCCATCAGGAGGCCGGTTGGAGCTCATACCGTAGACGGAGTCAAGAGAAGATGCAGACCTGGAATGGGAAGGTGTCAAGGCGGATTCTGTGGACCAAGGGTACTCGAAATTATCGCAAGAGAGCTTCATCTTCCATTAGAGGAAGTTATGCAGGATGTTGATGATTCGTATATTCTTATCGGCGAAACGAAGAAGTAGGGGTGGAGAAGATGAAATATGATTTAATCGTTATTGGTGGAGGTCCTGCTGGACTTGCAGCAGCTTATGAAGCCTATAAAAATGGAATAGAAAAAATATTGATTCTCGAAAGAGACAAGGAGCTTGGTGGAATCTTAAATCAATGCATCCATAATGGATTTGGTGTTCATTCGTTCAACGAAGAACTTACAGGACCTGAATATGCAACAAGATATATTGAGATGCTAGGTTCAACCAATGTAGAATACAAACTTGATACCATGGTTCTCTCCATATCAAATGGCGGTCAGGTTAAAACCGTTGAGGCCATCAATACAGATGAAGGCTACCTCACGCTTGATGCGAGTGCCATTATTCTTTCAATGGGTTGCCGTGAAAGAACCCGTGGAGCAATACAGATTCCAGGAGACAGACCTTCCGGGATTTTTACTGCAGGAACCGCACAAAGATACATCAATATGGAAGGCTATATGGTAGGTAAGAAAGTTGTTATCCTAGGCTCTGGTGATATTGGATTGATCATGGCAAGAAGGATGACCTTGGAAGGCGCTGAAGTGAAGGCTTGTGTTGAACTTATGCCTTACTCCAATGGTCTTAACCGAAATATTGTCCAATGCCTGAATGACTATAATATTCCGCTTTTACTCTCCCATACCATTACAGAAATTATTGGAAAACATAGACTTGAGGCGGTTGTGATCAGTGAAGTAGATAACGATAAAAATCCAATTCCTGGAACAGAACAAACCTTGGAATGTGATACCTTATTACTTTCTGTAGGACTCATTCCTGAGAATGAAATTACGAAGAATGCAGGAATAGATATTGATAGAAGGACATCGGGTCCAATGGTCAATGAAGCGATGGAAACTAATGTCAAGGGTATATTTGCCTGCGGTAATGTTGTCCATGTCCATGATCTTGTGGATTTTGTAAGCGAAGAAGGCGGAAAAGCTGGAAGAAATGCAGCAAAATACATTCAGCATTTACTTGTTGAAGGACAAGAAGTTACTGAAATTAAGAATGGAAGCAGAGTAAACTACACTGTTCCTCAGCAAATCAGACTTGAAAACATAAGCGATACCCAGGAATTCATGTTTAGGGTTTCCAACGTATTTAAGGATGTCAACATCACAGTGAGAAACAGTGAAGGTGAACTGATTAAGAAACTTAGAAGACCAGTTGTTACTCCAGGCGAAATGGAAAAAATCAAACTGAAGAGAGCAGAACTTGATCAGGCTAAGGGAAGCCTTACGATAGCCCTGGAAGAGGTGATCTAAGATGATAGAGATGACATGTATTGTTTGTCCTAAAGGATGCAGACTAAGTGTAGACCAAAGACCCGATGGAGAAATCCTGGTCACGGGAAATGGATGCAATAGAGGAATCCCTTACGCAAAGAAAGAGCTTACGAATCCCACCAGAGTAGTCACTTCCACTGTGAAAATCAATGGAGGAATCCATAAGAGATTACCTGTTAAGACATCGACAGATATCGCAAAGGGACTTAACTTTGCTGTGATGAAAGAACTGGAGAAGATCGAGATTACCGCACCAATAAAAGTGGGAACGGTAATCATCAAGAATATTCTTGATACTGGCGCAGATATCGTAGCAACAAGAAATATGTAGATTAAAAATGTGGGTGTAGGCCCACATTTTTTTGTAGAATAAATCGCATAAAGTTGTTAATTTTGTAATAATTTAACGATAAATAGAGGACTGTTTTATTTCAATACTATAGAATGAAACTATAGTGTGAGGAGGAGGATTTTTATGTATGACGTAATCATCATCGGGGCTGGAATCATTGGAACCAGCATTGCAAGAGAATTATCGAAGTCAAAAGCGAAGGTGCTTATTCTGGAAAAAGGTGTAGATGTTTCCATGGGTGCTACAAAGGCCAACAGTGCCATTGTTCATGGCGGATTTGCTGAGAAGCACACGGCTTTAAAGGGAAGACTATGCTATCAGGGTAGAATTCAATTCAAAAAACTAGATGAAGAATTAAATTTTGGATTTGAGGAAACGGGCTCTCTAGTCATTACCATGGAAGATGATAAGGAACCTCTGGAAAAGATCATGGAGAACGGAATCCTTAACGGGTTACCTGATTTAAGCATCATTGGACCAGAAGAAATCAGAGAAATAGAACCTGAACTTACACATGATGTAAAATGGGCACTTTACTGCAAAGGCGCTGGAATCTGCTCTCCTTATGAAATGGCCATTGCTATGGCAGAAAATGCAATAAAGAATGGAGTCAAACTTGAACTTGAGAATACAGTGACTGCCATAAAGAAAGAAAATGAACATTTCAAAGTCACTACAGACAAGGGAGAATATGAAGGCAGATATGTAATCAACGCTGCAGGAGTACATGCTGATGAAGTCTCAAAGATGGTGGGCGTCGACAATTTTGAAATTCTTCCTCGAAGTGGCGAATATATCCTATTTACGAGAGGGACTGGTGATCCGATCAATACAGTGATCTTCCAGATGCCTACAAAACTTGGGAAAGGCGTTTTGGTTGCGTCGACCTATTATGGAAACTTATTGATTGGACCTGATGCTACTGATTTTATCGGGAAGGAAGATACTTCAACCCATATCGAAAGAATTGCTAAGATTTACAAGCAAACTAAGGAGCTTTATTCGAAGATCGATCCAAAGAAGTTCATTAGAAGTTTTACCGGAATTAGGGCAAGAAGTTCAACTGATGACTTTATTATTGAAGAGACTGCTGTCAAAGGATTTATTAATGTTGCTGGAATACAGTCGCCTGGGCTTACGTCATCACCGGCAATTGCAGAGATGGTTATAGGAATTCTTAAGGATGCTGGACTAGAATTAGAGACAAATCCAGATTTCGATCCTTATAGAAAACCTATTGTAACCAAGAAGCCTCTTAAGCCCCTTAAAGAAATTACCCCGTTTATTGAGTTGCCACTAGGCAGCAAAGACAGAATCGTCTGCAGATGCGAACAAGTACGCGAAGACGAGATTGTAGATGCGCTGCATAGAGGAATCAAGGTGAAGACCGTTGATGGGGTTAAGCGAAGAACAAGGGCGAGTATGGGCTGGTGCCAGGGAGATTTCTGTAAATCAAGGATCATCGAAGTCATGGAAAGAGAATATGGCGAAAAGATTGATCCGCAATTTGATATTGAGCACAGTGGTGTGAACCGAGTACAAAAATCAGATCTGTTGGAGTATCTAAAGAGCCTTGAGGAGGAATAAACTTGAGTGATGTCATAGACTTCAATGATCTCAAAAATAAAGTCAGAGATAAGGATATTGATGACTTTGAAACCTACATTATCAATTTAAATGCACAAATGGGCGCAGGTAATACTGATTTTACCTCGATGTACAAGTCCATCCTTGATTATAGAGAGAAGAACAATATTTCTTTTGAGAAATTTGCTGAGATCCAAAAGAAACTGGTGGAAAGATATGGTTTTTCCGCTGATGATTTAAACTCGCAATTTAATCTCGAGAATAATCCGGAGTACAAGAATTACAGAAAAAAATTGGGATTTACCGAAAAGTACAAAGGTAAAGTGACTGATTTTGCTGGAATGTCTTATGAAATCAAGAATGATAAAAATGACTTGATCCTATTTCTGAATAAAAAGGTTGTACTCATTTCTTCTAAGAAGAAGGTTGACTTAGCTGACAATGAATTGAATGAGTTCTTAGTCTCCTATAAAAAGCTGTTGGAAGACGAAAAGCTGCAGATTCGAATCAGTGAGAATTATTTGGAGTATGATTATTAAAAATGCTTCTTCAGAGTTTCGGCTAAATTCAATTTAAATAAAAGGTGCCAAATCGCGATGATTTGGCACCTTTTATGTCCCTTAATGATTAAATTAAAGTAATAGATATAAATTGTTAAAATGGGTACAACGGCTATATTCCAATGAATGATTGTGAAGAGCGTTGAGATTTTCTCCTTTTCACGATTGCTTTGCATGGATTCAAAGATTTAGAAGCATGCCATAACCGATATTAATGGGAAGAGAAAATTTTATTGCTTTTTTTCAACGGCATCAAAATATACCTTCAAATTTTGGGGAAGTTCATACGCTTTTATTTTTGGAAAATGGAGAAGTTTTGATTCAACCTCTTTTAGAATGGCATCAATAATCATTTCTTTAGGAGGTGTTGTGAGTTCTTCGTCTTTATACTCCCATAC